>NZ_JBHUIO010000003.1:0-4915 GCF_042682745.1 Tumebacillus lipolyticus
TGACTCGCATCTCTCTTCGTAACACTCGTTTAGTTTTCAAGGATCAATCGTTTTGCTCTTTCGCGTCGTCCGCCGTTTCGCGGCGACAAGAGCTATCTTATCATGGTCTATGCGCTTCCACAACTTAAAGAATCGCCCAATTATCCCCTGTATCAAACAAAAATCCGAGTTTCATTGAACCTTCCCCGATATTCTCCAGATCCTGTTTTCGTTCTCGATCATTCTGCCCAACTCGCTTGAGAACGATTCTTTCTGCTAGCAAAAAGGATCTGGTTGCTCCGCAAAGCGCTGCCGCCTTGCTGAGTCCACCAGACCCTTTCGTTGCGCAGAATATCCTGTTTATCCTTTCACGATCAAGCCTTCACGTCTGAATAGCTTCGCTGCGACGACGACCGCGATCGCTGCATACACGAACGTGCTGCCGAGCACGTAAGCGATATGCGTGTAGTCGGCAATCCCGTACAGCAGTTCCTTGATCAGCACAGTCGCGTTGATGACTGGCAGGAGGAAGTATTGCAGCGGCGCATCTTGCGGTGAGAGGAACATCGTCATGTAGACGGGTACCATCGCCACGATCATAAACGGCGCAAGGTATGTCTGTGCTTCTTTAAAGCTTTTTGCCAGCGAAGACACGCAGAGCATCAGCGAAGCGAACATCACAGCGAGTCCCAAGAGCATCACCAGCATCAACACCACGTTGGTCGGGGTGAGGAACGTCATCGAGAGTTCCAACCCGCCCGCATCTTCTGCGCCCATGATGAGCGGCATGTTTTTGGCGATCAACACCATTGCGATCGTCGACGCGATCGCAGACACAAAGCCCATCAGCGAAGTGGTGATCAACTTACCGGTCAAAATCGCCGTGCCGTTGACCGGGGTGGTCAGAAGCGCTTCCAGCGTGCCGCGCTCCTTCTCGCCTGCCATCAGATCGGTCGCGGCCGGCAATGCGCCTGTCACGCAGGAGACGATCAGCAAGAGCGGTACGATAAATCCGAGAAAAGAGCCCATCTTTTGGTCTTCGGTCGACATGTCGACCGACTGTACATCGAGCGGTTTGACCGCTTCGGAGGAAACGTTCAGCTCTGCCAAACGATCGGTCAGCATCTGTTTTTCAATCTCAGCAAACAAACCTTTCAACACATCTTCTGCGATCTGAGATTTCTGTTCGGACGGGTTGTATAAAATCTTGAGCGCCGCCGGCTGATGCGCCTGAACCTTCTGAGAAAACTGCGGATCGATCTCCACGACCGCACGGATTTCGCTGTCTGCAAGCGCCTGCTCAGGATCGTCCACCTTGACCACTTCGATCCCTTCGTAGGAGTTGATCGCCTTTTCTACATCTGCCTGTTGCCCGACGACTGCGATCGGAATGTGCTTGTGCGCTTCTTCCATCGTTCCCGCCTGCATTTTGACGACGAGGATCATCAGCGCCGGAATCACCAACAGCGGCAGCAGCACCGATGCGATCCACGTCTTGCGATCCCGCAGGAGATCGGTCAATTCTTTTTGCAATACAATCCATACCTGTCTGAAGTTCATCGTCCTGCACCTACCATTTCCATAAAAATACGGTCGAGATCTTTAGTCTGATTTTGTTGATACAGCGTCTCCAGCGTTCCGTTGTACTGCAGCGTCCCGCGGTGGATGATGACCACGCGATCGCACAGCCGCTCCACTTCACTCATGATGTGGGAAGAGAAGATCACCGTCCGACCCTCCTCTTTAAACTCGCCGATCAGCTGGCGGATCACATTGGCTGAGGTGATGTCCAGCCCCGATGTCGGTTCGTCGAACAGCACCACGCTCGGGTCGTGCACCAAGGAGCGCGCGATCGCTGTCTTTTGCTTCATCCCTTTGGAAAAGCCGCCGACCCGCTTGTCGAGATACCGGGTCATATCGAAGCGATTCGCCAAGCTTTCTGTGCGCTGCTTGATCAACGCGTTATCCAACCCGTACAGCTTTCCGAAATAGGCGATGTTCTCTCGTGCGGTAAGCCGATCGTAGAGCCCCGTCTCCCCACCGAAGAGGATGCCGATCTGCTTGCGCACCGCTTCTGGGTTGTGCACCACATTTTTGCCGCCGACAAGGATCTCGCCTTTGGTTGGCTTTAACACCGTTGCGATCATCCGTAGCGTCGTCGTCTTCCCCGCTCCGTTTTCACCGAGCATTCCGATCACTTCGCCCTGTTGGGCGGAGAACGAAAGCTCATTTACCGCTTTAAAATCTCCAAACGTTTTGGTAATACCTTTGACTTCGATCATTTCTCTTTCCCTCCCAGATTCGTTCCTCGCCTAAAAGAGGACGCCATCATCCACATTTTTCTTCGTGATTCGCCACCAGATCCAGGCGGACACCCCGCCGAACAGAGCGGACAAGAGCGCGAAGATCCAACCGCTCGTTTTCGACCAATCGATCACATTCCGCACGATGTGCTCATCGAATACAAACCAGACGATCGCGCACACCGCGAGCCACGCCACCACATATCCGCCAGTGTACAGCCACAGCTTCACCTTGCTGCGCGAGTGGATCTCCCAGTAGGGGTACCAGCAGGACATGCCCAGCCCATAGCCAAAACAGATGGCGATAAACCACAGGTAGCTGCTCGGCGGCAACACTTCACGCAGCGCCGGCGATACGAGGTACATTCCGGCGAACAGCAGGATCGCATTCGGTATCGCGCGCAGGAACACGAGGATCATCCGACTGAGGATCACACTTCCCGTCGAGATCGGCAGCGTGCGATAATATTTCAACTGCGAGTACGTCCGCTCCGTGTGCTTCCTCGTGTACCACGGGCATCCGATGATCGGTATGACTGCCATGAAGTAAAAGTCGATCAGATAAGGGTCGAGCGTAAACTCTTGGCTGATCAGTGTGCGCAGAACCATCAGCCCGGTCCATACCCCGAAGATGAACGAGATGACCAGCATCAACAGGTAGTTCCCCCACGCTCGGCTCAGATCATGACCGACCAGTTTCCACGCTGCTTGCCACATGATGATTCCCTCCCCGATCGTGCTCTTTCAACAACTCTGCGAAAATCTCATCGAGCTCCAAGCTGTGCACTCTGAGCACCGTATGACCGCGCTCTCGAAGCGACTGTTCCGTCTCCTCCAGCGAGCAGGTAACCACTCGCACCGGCCCTTTCCCTTCGGCGCTCACCACACCAGGCGTTCGGGCGATTTCTGCAGCCGTCCCCTCGACCCAGAGCTCTTTCCAGCTATCTAAAATCTCATCTTTCTCATAGTATCCGAGCAATTTCCCCCGGTGGAGAAAGAGGACATAATCGGCAAACTTTCGAACCTCCTCCATCGAGTGTGTCGCGATGACCACCGTCTTCTCACCATCTTCCAATTCGCGGGCGATCTCCTCCATCATCACGCGCGAGACGAACGGGTCGAGGTTGGCTGTCGGCTCATCGAGCAGCAGTAGCTGTGGATCGCGGGCCAGCGCCAGGGCGAACAGCACGCGTTGCTGTGTTCCTTTCGACATTTTCTCGATGGCTTGATACCGGTCGATCTCCATCTTTCTGATCAGCTCTTCAAAGCGATCCTCATTCCAGCTCGGATACCACTGCTGCGAAAAATTTCCCGCTTGCACCGCCGTCATCTCTTCAAATCCGAATACCGTATCGGGCATATACCCGATCGATTGCTTGATCTTGACCTCTTGCTCCGGTTGCTGCAAGCCAAGCACGTTTATACTCCCTGCATCTGGGCGAGTCAGATTTTGCACCAGTCGAAACAGCGTGGACTTACCCGAACCGTTCGGACCGACCACCGCAACGCAGTACCCCTTTTCGATCTCCAGATCGATCGGCCCGAATGTAAAAGCACCCGCCTTCTTCTTTACGCCGCTAAGTGATAGCGCCACCTCTTCCCTCATTGCCCCGTCACTCCCCTTCCTGATTCCTCGTTTCGCCCAACACGCTTTCAAACAGTTCGCGCAACACCTGAGGTGAACAACCCATGCGGACGCCGATCTCCACCGCTTCCCGAAAGGCTGTGATCACAGCCTCTTCTCGGAAGCGCTCTCGCTCATTGCCCTCAACCTCCGAGACAAACGTCCCGATTCCTTTGCGCGTTCGGATCAATCCTTCGTTCTCCAGATCCTGATAAACTCGTCTGGTCGTGATCACGCTGCATCCTAACTCTTGGGCTAGGGCCCGAATGGAGGGAAGTGCCGTGCCTGTCGATAGTTGACCGCTGAGGATCAGCTCACGAAACTGCGTTTCGATCTGATGATAGATCGGGTCTGCACTGTCTGTGGAAATCTGAATTGGGATTCGCAACAGTAACACCCCCTCTCACTGTTCATACCATGTATATCTATATACACAGTATACACGTCATACACACCAAGTCAAGCAATAATCTGTATTTTTCAAAACAGAATTTTCCTCATCACACATATTCGATTTTTCTGCTGATCATATTTTGCTCTATTTTCCGGTTTCCGGGCGTCGAGTTCAATTCTCATGATTTGATCCGGTTGTCTACAGTTTCCTGTGCACGCCAAAAAGACTCGATCGGGATGGATCGAGTCTCATCGTTTGCGGTAAAACACTTTCTATAACCTCTTGGTAGCCTCTTGGTCGGCCATTCCGATCGGCTCAGTTCGCCTTCTCCAGTCCGTTGATGCGGTTTCGTCGATCTACCCCCATCGCGATTCTCTTTGCCGATGAAAAATAAAAAAAACGACCCGGCATCGCCGGATCGTCATTTCGTTTGGTGCGGTCGAGAAGACTCGAACTTCCACGGGTAACCCCACACGCCCCTCAAGCGTGCGCGTCTGCCATTCCGCCACGACCGCATTTTTGAAAAGGGAGAACATCTTGAAGAAAAAATGGTGCCGGCGAAAGGAGTCGAACCCTCGACCTACTGATTACAAGTCAGTTGCTCTACCAACTGAG
>NZ_JBHUIO010000004.1:0-4534 GCF_042682745.1 Tumebacillus lipolyticus
TGACTCGCATCTCTCTTCGTAACACTCGTTTAGTTTTCAAGGATCAATCGTTTTGCTCTTTCGCGTCTGCCGCTCTCTCGCGGCGACAAGAGCTATCTTATCACGGTTCAGCAGCTTGTCACAACCTTGCTTTCTGGCATATTTCCAAATTCCAGAACAAAAATAGTCATTGCGTGATATTGCCGCATCCAATCTCATTTTCTTGTTCTCTTACTCTCATATTCTACCCAAAATCCACATGTGGATTGCATCTTTCACCAAACCAAGCTCCTGACCTTCACATTTATACTCTTGAACGATTCTGCTCACCCTATTTCATGAAGCGGATCGCAATTTGTCAATCACAGCGCACTTCACATCTGCCACGAGATAGTAATTCAAACAAAAATGGATGAACAAAAATTCTGTTGGTCACAGTAGTTGCGCACAACAACCACTAATCGTTTTTGGGTGGGAGCCCTAATTCTCATTTCCGATTCCATCGTCACTTTGGAGAATCATTTTCCTGCGGCTTTGCACTGTGTTCTACAGACTGCTGCATCGGGAGTATGTTTAGATCCATTCCTAGCTACCCCGCATGTAGTTAAAGTGGTCACACATGGTTGTACGTTTCCGACTTCCACTACAGCACTATTGGCAGATCGCATAGGCGTTATTTTGGTAGTCACACAGATCTTTCATATCACACTTGTTGTAAGTTATGTTCAGGATCATCAGCGTCTGTTCAGAAACCCGAAATATCGCCATTCTGGCACACCAGATTTTATTGCAGGCCCATAGATAAGAAGTTGTTCCTTCCCCTGAATTCGATTCAGTTGATAGCACGTGTCTTTCACACGAAAGCCCCTTGCCCCATCGAACCGGATCGCGATTACTTCCGCCAATGGGCCATTCCTCTCTGATTGCTTTCGCCTGACCACATTTACGCTTCGATCGCACCCTTACTTCAGTACACATGCACAGCTCGTCACCGCAACTACTGAGTTAGGGATTTCTGCCGTGACGTTGGCTCCCCACTCCTTTTCGAGCACAGCGTTTCTTCTAATTTCTTTTTACACAAAAAACCGATTCATTAATTCGGATCTCATCCTGCCCAGCAGCGGCACACTCCCCCCAAAACACTGTGGCCCCCTCCCTTTCGCTCCAGCGATTCATCGCTCCGCTTCGAACGCGTCCTCATTTTCACCTTCTTTGCGTGCCAAAGACTTGATTCAACGAATCAGGTCTCATCATCCTTATCAGGGATGTCCTCTTCCAAAACACTGCGGCTCAAGTACCTGACCTTCCCTTCCACTCCACTCCGGGGGTCCTCCACACCACCTAGAACGCGACATCTGTTCTACTTTTTTTACATACAAAAAGACCCGATCTGATTGATCGGGTCTTTGTCGCCTAGCGACGACCTACTCTCCCAGGACCCTGCGGTCCAAGTACCATCGGCTCTGTGGAGCTTAACTTCTGTGTTCGGGATGGGAACAGGTGTGACCTCCACGACATTATCACTAGACATATCTGGTGGGCCCAAGAAGATTCGAACTTCCGACCTCACGATTATCAGTCGTGCGCTCTAGCCAACTGAGCTATGGGCCCAAATATGGAGCGGGTGATGGGAATCGAACCCACGCGACCAGCTTGGAAGGCTGGAGTTCTACCATTGAACTACACCCGCAAAAAATGGCGGAGCTGACGGGATTCGAACCCGCGGTCTCCTGCGTGACAGGCAGGCATGTTAGGCCTCTACACCACAGCTCCAGGTTGGTTGCGGGGACAGGACTCGAACCTGCGACCTTCGGGTTATGAGCCCGACGAGCTGCCAACTGCTCCACCCCGCGACAATATTAAGGTTGAAAAATGGTGGAGGTTGACGGGATCGAACCGCCGACCCTCTGCTTGTAAGGCAGATGCTCTCCCAGCTGAGCTAAACCTCCAAAGTGCTAGTGCTAACGTTGCGAGAGGACCTCTCGCTTTTTGTCAGCCTTCCTTAAAAAACATGGTGACCCGTACGGGATTCGAACCCGTGAATGCCGCCTTGAAAGGGCGGTGAGTTAAGCCGCTTCTCCAACGGGCCTTGCTGGCTCCCCGAACAGGACTCGAACCTGTGACCATCCGATTAACAGTCGGGCGCTCTACCAACTGAGCTATCGAGGAATCTTGGTGGAGATAAGCGGATTCGAACCGCTGACCCCCTGCTTGCAAGGCAGGTGCTCTACCAACTGAGCTATACCCCCAAAAGTGGTGAGCCATGAAGGACTTGAACCTTCGACCCACTGATTAAAAGTCAGTTGCTCTACCAACTGAGCTAATGGCTCATGAAAACTGGCTGGGGAGGAAGGGATCGAACCTTCGCATGACGGAGTCAAAGTCCGTTGCCTTACCGCTTGGCGACTCCCCAATCTTGGGGCGACCGATGGGAATCGAACCCACGAGTGCCAGAGCCACAATCTGGTGCGTTAACCACTTCGCCACGGCCGCCATTACTTGCAATATTATTTGGCAGGGGCAGCAGGACTTGAACCCACGACATTCGGTTTTGGAGACCGACGTTCTACCAACTGAACTATGCCCCTACATTCATTTGTTTCAAACAGAAATGGTGGAGAGAGAAGGATTCGAACCTTCGAAGCTTTCGCAACGGATTTACAGTCCGCCCCATTTGGCCACTTTGGTATCTCTCCGAAACTGGTAGCGGCGGAGGGACTTGAACCCCCGACCCCCCGGGTATGAACCGAATGCTCTAGCCAGCTGAGCTACACCGCCACAGTAATGGCGGAGAGAGGGGGATTCGAACCCCCGAGACGGTTTCCCGCCTACACGATTTCCAATCGTGCTCCTTCGACCGGACTCGGACATCTCTCCGCGTTTTCATGTCGTCCATCAACGGCGACAGATGCTATAATATCACGCTTCGACAACAATATCAATACCTTTTTGCTACAAAAAATCCGATTCTAGCGATTTATGATTCCCAGAGCGGTTTCTTTTTATTAAAATAGCTGTTTTTCTCTGTATTCTACTTGTCCGCTTTACCATCGTTTCCTGTCCATAAGTCCGTTTTCTTTGCATTACATGGATCCATTCTCTGTGAGCAGATAGACTCTTCGCCCCTACTTCACCAACTGTCCTATGCCCGCTTTCTCCTCTTGAATTCCCTGCGCTAGCTCACCTCACCGATCTGTTGCGAATCGGAGCCTAGACAACCACTCTAGGGCTTTTAAGACCGACCATCAGCCTCTCTTCACCCATCCAGTCATTGCTCTATCCCGCAACAACAGCTACTGATTTTGCGCTGCCTTCGATCAGACATGTCGAGCGAGTATACGAACTATGTATGATGCACGCCGCCAATCAGATCATATTCAATGACCAGCTCGGTGGGATTCCTCGTCCCGTCTTCTACGCGCTCATCCCCTTTTCCCTAGTATAGAAAAGCACTTGATCGGCAAAGCGACCCTCAAATCAGTTTGCAGCTCTGGTCTTGTTGGGCAGATTCCTTTCTCTCACGTAAGATTCAATATTTCTTACCGGCAGTCAAAGTCCGTCGTTACTTCAAGTTCATCAGCTACACCCTAGCTCTTCTACTCAACTATTTTGCCCTTCGACTTGATCAGATCATTCTGTCTCAGGGCGATCATAGCGTCTACCTCGACACGACGCGTGATGCGCCAATTTTATGCTCTGATCTACGCTTCTCTAGCTGTAGCTCTTTTGAACCTGCAACTTTTGAACTGTGCCAGGTAAGTCCTCAACCACTCTTTTCTCATTCAATTAGAGCAGCCTTTCTCTATCTCTTGGACACAAGATCAGTTTAGCTCGTATTTCGCCTAGCGACTTTATCACATTTTTGTCTCAGCTCCTTGTTGCTTCCTCTCTACTCACTCGCCATGCTCCCACTTCCCCTTTAAAATCAATTAGACAAGTCTTCATCCGCAGGATGGCTACCATCCCTCAAAGTCCACAACCGCTCCCCTGACAATTCTCCACCTGCTTTTATACGTCCTCATCAGCTTCTTACCATGTATATAAAAAAAGACCCAATCTCAGATCAAGTCTCATTTCGCCCGCAGCATCTTCCTCTCCCAAACCGCCACACTCCCAAGTATCAGACCTCCACTTTCACTCTAGTGGTTCTTCGCGCCGCTAAAGACCCAGATCTCCAGATCGGGTCTCATCTTGCCTCACAACGTCTTACTCTTCCAAAACGCCACGATTCAAATACCACCTCTCCACTTTCGCTCCGGTGACTCTCCGCTCCGTTTCAAACACTGTACCTCTTCTATTTCCTTTTCACATACAAAAAAGAAAAAGACCCAGATCCTTCAGATCGGGTCTCATCACGCCTAGCGGCGACCTACTCTCCCAGGACCCTGCGGTCCAAGTACCATACCTTCGCTTCCGCTTCGAACGCGGCACCTCTTCTATTCCCTTTTCACATACAAATAGAAAAAGACCCAGATCTCTCAGATCTGAGTCTCATCACGCCTAGCGGCGACCTACTCTCCCAGGACCCTGCGGTCCAAGTACCATCGGCTCTGCG
>NZ_JBHUIO010000005.1:0-69589 GCF_042682745.1 Tumebacillus lipolyticus
GTCGGGCAGGTTGCCCACGTGTTACTCACCCGTCCGCCGCTGACTTCCTCGGAGCAAGCTCCGTTTCTGTCCGCTCGACTTGCATGTATTAGGCACGCCGCCAGCGTTCGTCCTGAGCCAGGATCAAACTCTCAATAAAAGTTTGTATCTTGACTCGCATCTCTCTTCGTAACACTCGTTTAGTTTTCAAGGATCAATGAGATAAATGGTCGGAATGCAGGGATTCGAACCCTGGACCTCACGCTCCCGAAGCGTGCGCGCTACCAAGCTGCGCTACATTCCGACGCTGTCATTTCCTGATGATGTCGCTCGCGTTCTCGCGGCAACGAAATGTATCTTATCATGCTTCACCCGTTTCGATCAATCACACTTCACCCTGAAATACGAACAAAAACTATCGATATGTGCGATCAACTAGCTCGCTCTATCAAATGCTATGAGATTCAAAGTAAAGCGCTCAGCTTGATCCAGCTGAGCGCTTTTCTCATTCTTGATTGCGCGAGATTGCGTTGATGATGCCATATTTGAATAGCAACAGGATAAATTCGAGTCGAAAATTGTGGCGAACACCGGCCAAATATTGATGATCGAGCTTCGTGACGAAGTGCACATCTGTCAGATCGTCATTGTTCTCCACTTCGGCGCGCAGTTGCTTCAAGCGTCGCAACACCTGCTCATCGAAGATTTGAAAGCAGAACTCATAGTCGCTCTCCGTCTTCGTCTCCAGGATCGTCAGCTCTGACTTGTCATACTCATAACAGACCATAGCATAACCCCCTTCTTGTTAGAGATAGCGCAGATATACATACGCGGTCGAGATCAGAATCGATAGGATCATCAGTGGAAATCCGATCAAAAGGTATTTTACAAACGAGATCTTATATCCTTCTTTCGCTGCCAAACCGATCACGATCACGTTTGCGCTCGCGCCGATCACCGTTCCGTTCCCACCTAGACATGCGCCGAGCGCCAAACTCCACCACAGCGGCTCAAGGTTGGTGATGCCGAGCGCCCCCATCTCTTTGATCATCGGGATCATCGTCGCCACAAAGGGAATGTTGTCCACAAAGGCGGAGGCGATCGAGCTCATCCAGAGGATCAGCATCGCCATCGCGCTCAAATCCCCGCCGGTCAGGTCGATCGCTTCAGCAGCCAGTTTGGAGATCACGCCTGTCTCCATCAGCCCCGCCACCAGCACGAACAGCCCGATGAAGAAAAAGATCGTCGTCCACTCCACGCGCTCCAACGCCTGCTCCAAATATCGTTCGCCCGTCAACAACAGGAGCAAAAACGCTCCGGAAAGCGCGACGGTCGCCGATTCGAGGTGCAGCACCTGATGCAGGCCAAACCCGATGATCGTCAGCGCCAAGACGGCCAGCGATTTTTTGAGCAATCGCATATCCTGCAGTTCGTCATTCTCGTTGAGCGACATGATCAGCTGTTGGCGCTCCTGATCGGCGACCAGCTGTTTGCGATAGATCAGGACGAGCAAGGCGACCGTCACCACGATGATCACGCCCACGACTGGAGCCAAGTTATAGATAAACTCCATAAACGTCAGCTCTGGCACCGCACTTCCGATCATGATGTTCGGCGGGTCACCGATCAGAGTCGCCGTGCCCCCGACGTTCGATGCGATGATTTCAGAGATCAGGTAGGGGATCGGCGATACTTTCAGCTGTCGCGCGATCGAGAAAGTGACCGGAACGATCAGCATCACCGTCGTCACGTTGTCGAGCAGCGCAGAGAGCAAAGCGGTGATCACCGACAGATAGACCAATATTTTTACCGGGTGCCCCCCTGCCTGCTTCGCCGCTTTGATCGCAAGGTATTTGAACACGCCCGTCTGCCCGGTGATCGAGACGAGAATCATCATCCCGACGAGCAAGCCGATCGTGTTCAGATCGATATGATGAATGGCCGTCTCTTGATCGAGGATGCCAAATGCCACCATCAGGATACCGCCAGCCATCGCCACGATCGTCCGGTGGATCTTCTCCGAAACGATCAAGGCGTAAGTGACCAGGAAGATGCCGATTGCGAATAGTGCCTGGTTCTCCATTGCCTTCCTCCCCAGTTTGCCAATTTAACGCACATATGGTAGCACAGTTTATCTTCTGCCCAACAATTCTCGAAAGAACGAGAAAATCAACCTGATTCGCTCTTCTAGTTTCTCCTGCTCCTACATCATTCTTTCGCAGCGATCGATTGACCGAATTGGTCGATTTCTGAACCTGATCCTTATTAAATAGGAAGAAAGAGACCTCCGTCTGCCGGAGGTCTCCACGAGTTGTTATCCCAATTTGATCTTTGCAAATTTGCGCTTGCCAGCCTGTACGACCATGCCATCGACCAGCTCGATTTGCGCGTCAGCCGCGTCCACTTTCACTTCGTCGATCTTCACACCACCCTGCTGAACGAGTCGTCTCGCCTCGCCGTTCGAAGGGGCCATGCCGAGATCGACGAGCAGTTTGACAATCCAGACGGTGCCCGCTTCCATCTCGACGACAGGAATGTCGGTTGGCAGCGCACGCTTTTGGAAGATCGTTTTAAAATTATCCTCTGCCGCCAGAGCAGCATCTTCACCGTGGTACATGCGCACGATCTCACGGCCGAGGCGCATTTTCAGATCGCGCGGGTGCAGCTGTCCGCCATCAAATTCCGCTTTGATCGCTTCCACCTCTGCGGTCGGCAGATCGGTGACCAGCTCGTAGTATTTCATCATCAGCTCATCTGGGATCGACATCGTCTTGCCGTACATCTCGTTGGGCGCCTCGTCGATGCCGATGTAGTTGCCGAGCGACTTCGACATCTTCTGCACGCCGTCCAAGCCTTCGATCAGCGGCATCGTCAAGATGATCTGCTGCTCTTTGCCATACTCTTTTTGCAGCATGCGACCCATCAGCAGATTGAACTTCTGATCGGTGCCGCCAAGCTCCACATCGCACTCCAAAGCGACCGAATCATAGCCCTGCATCAGCGGGTAGAAAAACTCGTGCAACGAAATCGCCTGCTGGGAGTTGTAGCGCTTCTCAAAATCGTCTCGCTCCAACATCCGCGCCACCGTCGTCTTGGCAGCCAGCGCGATCACGTCGGCAAAATTCATCGGAGCCAACCATTCCGAATTGTAGCGAATGCTCGTCTTCGTCTGGTCAAGCACTTTGAACAGCTGTTTGACATACGTCTGCGCATTCTCTTTCACCTGTTCCACCGTCAACTGCTTGCGCGTTTCCGACTTGCCTGTCGGATCGCCGATCATCCCGGTGTAATCGCCGATGATGATCGTCACATGATGGCCAAGATCTTGAAACTGGCGCATCTTCTGCAAGACGACCGTGTGCCCGAGATGGATGTCGGGCGCCGACGGGTCAAGACCCAATTTGATGTGCAGCGGTTTGTTTTTCAGCAGCGATTTCTTCAGCTTCGCCACCAGTTCCTCTTCCGGAATGATCTCCACCGCTCCGCGGCGAATTGTTGCCAACTGGCGGTCGATCTCCGCTTGAATGCTCGGATCGAGAACTTGCTCTTCTTTCGTCATCCTCTACTCCCTACCTTTATCAAAAGTCTGGTAAAACAAAAAAAGCTCGCCCCGATAGGGACGAGCTTCGAACTCGCGGTACCACCCTAAGTAGCTTTCCAGTCGAAAGCTTCCTTCGTTGGGAATAACGGCCACCTTGTGACCGGCTTGGCATTGCCTCCAAGCTGCTCCGAAGTGTACTTCACGCAAAGGGATCGACCGGTTCGCAGCGACCACCGGCTCTCTGGACAATCCAACAAAACGCTACTCTCTTCATCATCGCTTCTTCGATCTGCAATTGTAAATCACTGCACAGCATCTGGAGAAATCATAGCAGTGGCGAAGATCGCTTGTCAAGTCGAACACGCACAAGAATAACCTCTTATTCTGTCATTTCTTGTCCACATTTTAAGCTATGTTATAATGAGAAGGATAAGGGGGAGGACGTCATATATGGAAGAGAACAACACCCGATCTGATCGAAAAGAAAAAAAGCCCAAGACGAAGAAGAAACGACGCTGGGGTAAGTTTGTCAAAATCTTCTTGTTCTTGTTCCTCGCTGTGACGATCATCGGCGGAGGAGCCGCGGCCGGCTTTATCGCCTCGATGGTCAAAAAAGCGCCAAACCTCGATCTGAATGCGATCACCGACATGGCATCCAAGACGAAAGTGTTTGATAGCGATGGTCAATTTATGTTTGAGTTGCAAGGTGACGGCGAGCGCGAGCTGATCAACTCGCTTCAAGATACATCACCTTTTCTCGCTGACGCTTTCGTGGCAGCGGAGGACAAAAATTTCTATACGCACTTTGGGATCAACCCGTACGCGATCGCCCGCGCAGGCGTGCAAAACTTGATCGGCGGCGACATCGTCAGCGGCGCGTCGACGATCACCCAGCAGACGATCAAGAATGCGATGTTCCCTGAACAGGAGCGCTCTCTCGAACGCAAAGTTCAAGAGGCGGCGCTCGCGATCCAACTTGAGCAGAAATTGACCAAGGAAGAAATATTGCTCACCTATATGAATTGGATCTATTTTGGCAAGTCCGGTTCATCCAACCTCTACGGAGTTGAGCGCGCATCGAAAGCGATCTTTGGCGTTCCCTCCAAGGATCTGAACTTGGCACAGGCGACAATCTTAGCAGCTTTGCCGAACAATCCGAGCTTATTCAATCCTTATACGAATTTTGAGCGCACCGCACAGCGACAAGAATATATCCTCCAAGAGATGCTGGAAGCTCAATTTATCACCCAAGCAGAGTATGCGGAAGCAAAAGCGTATGATGTAGCCAAAGACATTCAAGAGCAAAAGGAAAAGACACAGGTGAAAGGCGGCGAGTTCGCTCACCTGGTCGCCGAGGTGGAGACGCGCTCGGCGGAGCGCCTCTATGAGACTGGCAAGTACGAATCGCTGGACAAGGCACGAGAAGCGCTCTTCCGCGGTGGCTATGAAATCCACACCACGATCAACCGCAAGATGCAAAACAAGCTGGACGAAGTGATCGACCAAGACAAGTTTTATCCGGAAAACATCTCGTACACGATCACCGACAACTCCGGCAAGCAGATCAAAGTGGACAACGCGATGATGCAGGCTGGTGCAACATTGATCGACAACAAGACGGGCAAGATCCTCAGCATGGCTGGCGGACGAAAATATGAGATCGACCAAGTCAACCATGCCACGCAGCCGCGTCAGCCAGGTTCGACGATGAAGCCGATCGCCGTCTACGGGCCCGCGCTGGAAAACAAATTGATCGGCTCTGGCAGTGCGATCGACGATGTGCCGATGGTTTGGCCCGATCAGAACGCAGCGGACGGCAAGTATTTTCCAAAGAACTGGGACAACAAATTCCACGGGCTGATGACCGTTCGACATGCGCTTGAGCAGTCGTACAACATCCCCGCTCTTAAAGTATTTCATCAACTGACCCCGACTGTCGGGCTTGATTTCCTCAAGAAGATGGGCGTGACGACCCTTTCAGACACCGATGTGAACCTGGCAGCTGCGATCGGTGGTCTCTCGCACGGCCTGACCGTGACCGAAGCGACCAACGCGTTTGCGACCCTGCCCAACATGGGAGTGTCCCGCGATGCCTATATGATCGAAACGATCAAAGGTCGCGACGGATCGAACCTCTACCAACATAAGTCGGTTGAGACGCAAGTGTTCAACCCGAACACATCCTTCATTCTGACCGACATGCTGAAGGACGTCGTGCGCAAAGGCACCGCTACAGATGTCGGATCAAAGTTCCCCGGCTATGAGATCGCAGGCAAGACGGGGACGACCGATGTGGACAAGGATTCGTGGTTTGTCGGCTACACACCCGATGTGACGCTCGGCGTCTGGGCTGGATACAACATCCCTTACACCTTGGAGAGCTCGCAGCAGAAAAACTTGCCGAAGACTTTGTGGAATTCGATCATGACCGATGTTTTTCCGTTGATCGAAAACCGCACCCGCTCGTTCCCAGGCAATCCGGGCGGTGTGCGCAATGTTTCAGTCTGCAGATTGTCGGGCAAGATCCCGACAGAGCTTTGCAAAGAAGAGCATACGATCGTGACCGAGATGTTCATCGCCGGAACCGAACCGACCGAACAGTGCGACGTACACGTCAAGGCGAAATACTACGAGGTAGGCGACAAAAAGTATCTTGCGAACGACTCGACGCCTTCCTATTTGGTCAAAGAGGGCATCTTCATCAAGCGTGAAAAATACACGCTGCCCAACAATGACAAGCGCTGGCTCCCGCTCGACCACGAGAAGGAATTGCCGAGCGACAAAGACCCGCGCAATGGAAACGAAGAGCTGGGCACCACGCTCGTTCCGACCGGCGTGAAGATCACCAACGCTTCCGATAGCTCCGTCTCCTTGTCTTGGAATGCAGTTTCAAAGGCGAAGAGCTACCTCGTGCTCCGCGCAGACAGCGAAGCGGGCCCGTTCCAGATCGTCAGCGAAGTGAAGACCACCACTTTTACCGATACATCCGTTCAAAAAGGAAAAGAGTACGCCTATCGCATCGTCGCCATCGATGGCGAAGGTCTGCAATCTGATCCGAGCCAGACGGTCACCGTCACCCCAGGTCTCGCACAGCTCACACCGCCGAGTGGCATCAAAGCACAAGCGGGCGCGGTGGGATTGACTATCTCGTGGCAACAGGTACCAGGGGCAACGAGCTACGCGGTCTACCGCAGCACCGATCCGTCCGGCGCTTATCAGCGGATCGGCACGACTGCCGGAACCGCATTTGATGATGTCGGCGCGATGCCTGGCATGACGTACTTCTACAAGATCAGCTCCTTGCAAGGGGACAAAGAATCGGGGCAATCGGCACCAGTGCCAGGTACAGCATCTGGCGGTGGTGGCGAGCCTGGTCAACCGATTCAAGCGCCGACCGGCCTGCAGGTGACCGATCCCAAATCGGGCAATTCCTTGGTCATCGGCTGGAATCCGTCAAAAGATGCGACTTCCTACTTGATCGAGCGCAGCACAGACGGGGCGACTTGGTCTACGCTTGGCACCACGAACGACAACGGATTTTTTGACAGCGGTCTTTCCACAGGCCAAAAGTATTTCTATCGCATCCGCGCCATCGATGCGAAAGGCAACCGATCTTCACCATCTGCGGTGGCCAACGGTACGCCAACTCAATCGTAACCACACCTAACCACACCGGTTTCGCAGATCTGAACAGCTGAGGCGACCTGACGATCGCCCCAGCTGTTCGCACAAAAAGCCTCCTGCCCTTTTAGAAAAGGACAGGAGGCTTTTAATTGTTCCACTCGTTTCACTTCATCCCTAGCGCAGCGTGACGACCGTCACGCCGTTGCCACCTTCACCCTCGACTCCGTAGCGGTACGATTTCACTTGCCGGTGCGTGCGCAAATATTCCTGAACGCCGGCACGCAGCGCCCCAGTTCCTTTGCCGTGGATGACATGAATCGTGCTCAGGCCAGCCAACAGCGAATCATCGATTCGCTTGTCGATCGCCAAGATCCCCTCTTCCACATTCGCCCCGCGCAGATCGAGTTCCAAACTGACCTGTTTCGTTTCGATCTTCTTGCGCGACGCGATCGTGCGCGTCGGCTCCTGCTCAGGTGGCAACAGCTCAAGTTGCTCCTTTTTGAGCTTCGTTTTGATCATGCCGATCTGCACCATCACCTGATTGCCTTTGATCTCCAGAATGTGACCTTTCTGCCCCAGATGGACGATCGCCACATGATCGCCCGCCTGTAGCGGACGATCTGCCGGCTTCGCTTTCGGCTGCTTCGCTTCCCGCTTGAGCTTCGGCGTTTTGCTCTCCAGCTCTTTGCGCAGTTCGATCAGGCGGTGCTCTTTGATCTGACCCCGCTCTTGAGCGGCGATCCGGCGCAGCTCTTCGACGATCTCTGCCGCTTCCTGCTCCGCCTTGCGCACCGCCTTTCTCGCTTCCTCTTCGGCGCGCTCCATCATCCGATCCTTCTGGCTGTAATACTGTTGTTTTTCCTGCTCAAACTCATCCATCAGCATTTCCAGCTCGCGGCGCAGCGTCTCCGCTTTTTCCCGCTCTTGGGCGGCGACATGCTGATTTTGCTCCAATTTGCGAATCAGCTCATCGACCGCCACCTCTTCTGTGGTCAGGCGCGACTTCGCATGATCGATGATCGCGCGACGCAGGCCGAGGCGCTCCGAGATGGCAAACGCGTTGGAACGCCCGGGGACGCCGATCAACAGACGGTAGGTCGGACGCAAGCTCTGGACATCAAACTCGACAGACGCGTTGATCGCGTCCGGTTCATTATACGCGTACGCTTTCAGCTCCGAATAGTGCGTGGTCGCGACGGTGCGCACCCCGCGCTCTTTGAGAAAGTCGAGGATCGACATCGCCAGCGCCGCCCCTTCGGTCGGGTCGGTGCCCGCTCCCAGCTCGTCAAACAGGACGAGACTGCGAAAATCAACCTGCTCCAAAATGGTCACGATGTTGGTCATATGCGAGGAAAAGGTGGAGAGCGACTGCTCGATCGACTGCTCATCGCCGATGTCCGCATACACTTCATCAAATGTGGACAACATGCTCTCCTCATCTGCCGGAATGTGCAGACCGGACATTCCCATCAGGGTCAGGAGACCGAGCGTCTTCAGCGTGACAGTCTTCCCGCCCGTGTTCGGCCCGGTGATCACGAGCAGAATGAAGTCTTCTCCAAGCCGCAGATCGGAGGGAACGACCACATTCGGATCGATCAGCGGATGGCGGGCGCGCTTTACGTTGACAATCCCTTGGTCGTTAAAGAGCGGACGAACTGCGCGCAGCTTACGCGCATAAGCTGTCTTCGCAAAGATAAAATCGAGTTCGGCCAGCGCCTCCTGCCCATCTTGCAGCTCATTCGCATGCTGTCCGACCTGTGCGGACAACTGCTGGAGAATTTTTTGAATCTCCCGCTCCTCTTTGATCTCCAACTCCCGCAGCGCGTTGGCGAGGCGGACGACAGCTGCCGGTTCGATAAACAGCGTGCTGCCCGAGGCGGACTGGTCGTGGACGATCCCATCGAACGAGCCGCGATATTCCACCTTGACCGGCACGCAATACCGGTCATTGCGCTGCGTGATGATCGGGTCTTGGAGCATCTTCTGATAGGTTGGCTGGCGAATGATCGATTCTAACTTCTCCTTGACGCGCGCCTGCTGGGTTCGCATCTCGACACGGATGCGGCGCAGTTCAGCAGATGCCGTATCGCGGACCGCGCCGTTATCGTCGACAACCGCGCGAATCTCATCTTCTAACTGCTTCAGCTCAGGAACCGATTCGGCAAGCTTCATCAGCTCCGGAATGCTTTCCTCATCGTTCGTGTCCTGCAAAAACTTTTTCAGCCGCCGCCCGGCCATGATCGTGTCTGCCATGTCGAGCATCTCCGCAGCAGCAAGGATGCCGCCGAGAGCTGCGCGACGTATCGCGGAGCGATTGTCATGAATGCCGCCGAGCGGAATCAACCCGCGAAGGCGGTAGACGGTGACCCCTTCTGCGGTCGATCGCTGCCACGCTTCGACTTCGGCGAGATCGGAGGACGGCACGAGCTCCTGCGCTCTCGCTTTCCCCAGTGAAGAGCTGGCCAACCGCACGACATGATCGCGGACTTTATGATATTCGAGCACTCGAAGCACTCGTTCATTCATGAGTGGTCACCCCCAAAATTTCATCTATTATAGCATATCCTTTGCGAAATAGGACACTCTACACGTACGGCCCCGTGTGATAACACCTGATTGGAGAAGGAGGAGGAACTCGCAATGACCATCATCAGAGCTCTTGTCCGCTTTGTCGTTTCCGCCTTGGTGTTGATGGTAGTCGGGATGCTTGTGCCAGGGTTTAGCCGCCTGTCGTTTACATCAGCGCTGCTGGCTGCCGTTGTGATCGCCGTGATCGGCTGGGCGATCGAAGCGATGTTCGGTCGCAACATCTCACCTTTCGGGAGAGGCATCGTCGGCTTTCTCACCAGCGTTGTCGTCATCTATGTGGCGCAATGGTTCGTGCCAGGCATGCATGTGACCATCCTCGGGGCGATCCTCGCCTCGCTGGTCATCGGGTTGATCGATCTCTTCATCCCGGGCGACCTATCAGGGAACATGATGGGTGGCAACAGGCGAAGCGAACGTCGTGATGACCGATAGATTGCAAAAAAGCCCTGGAGATCGCTCCAGGGCTTTTTTATACAGCGGGCACATACAGTTTGAAAAAAGGAAACTTTGCCAACAGCTCCTGCGCCAATTGCGACCCTGTCAGCGCCTGTTGCAGTTGATCATAGGGCAACAAGGCGAGCACGTTGACCAGCACGGCGGCGAAGATGACGCCTAAGATCGCGCCGAGCACCAAGCCCAACACGCGGTTGAGCAGCGAGAGACCTGGCAGCTTGGCGATCAGATCGATCAGCGAGCCGGCCATCTGGATCAGGAGAAAGATGACGATAAACACTAGGATGAATGCCATGCCGCCGTGCAACTGCTCCTCCAAGTTGAGGCCGGGGATCTGTTGCAGCAATGGATTGTCAGGAATCAGCTCCGGCATCGGTACGATCAAGGCGAACAGCGGCGCCAGATCATCATAAAAGCTTCGGGCGAGGAAAAACGCCAAAAAAACGCCAACCAGCGACACGAGCTGCTTGACCAATCCTTGCCGCAATCCGTTGAGCGCGGTGAGCAGGATGCCACAACCGATGATAATATCTGTCACTCTTCCAAGTCCTCCGCTTGCTTCATCTCTTGCGGTTCCAAAATGCGCAAGAGTTCCTCATACTCCTGACGCAACTTCAAATATTCGTCCGCCACGTTGACGGCAGCAAGCACCGCGACTCGATTTAAGTCGAGCCGCGGGTTGCCTTCGCCGATCTCCTTCATCTTGTGGTCGACGAGCATGGAAACAAGCCGCAGGTGTTCAATCGGGGCTTTTCCCTTTATCTGATAGTCTTGGCCGTAGATCACAGCTTTGATCTTGTTCATCTCATGAGTCTGAATGCCGTTGGGATACTTAGGCAAGGGAACCTCCCCTTTCTGTGTTCCCCAAACTCTTCGCTTTCCGATCCGAAAAATCCTTCTCGATTACGCACGAAGTTCAGCGCTATGGCGTTCCTTCAGCGCGAGAAGCACTTTCTCATGCACAAGCGTCACTTCTTCATCTGTCAAAGTGCGCTCGCCTGAGCGATAGACAAGCCCGTAGGCGATCGATTTTTTGCCCGCCGGCACTTGGGAGCCTTGATAGAGGTCGAAGATGCGCGCGCTTTCCAGCAGTTCGCCTCCCGCCTCGGCGATCGTGTCGAGCAGCTGTCCTGCCGGAACGTCCACATCGACCAACACGGCGATGTCGCGCTCCATGCTCGGGAACTTCGGCAGCGATGCGGTGACGGTGGTCGCCCCATGTTTCGCTGCGAGCAGCTTCTCCATGTCGAGCTCAAAGTAATAGGTCGGTGCAAGCTCTGCCGCCTCTTCCGCCTCTGGGTGCAGACCGCCTACATAGCCGAGCGTCAACTCCCCTTGGAAGATGCGAGCGGTGCGCCCAGGATGCATCCCCGGCAACTCGGTGCGCTCATAGCTCACCCCGGTGATCCCGAGGCCGATCAACAGGTTTTCCACAATCCCTTTTACGGCGAAGAAGTCGACCGCACGCTCTTTTTCCCCCACTCCGACCGGTGCGAAGCTGCCGGTGATCACGCCTGCCGCCCGCAGATGCTCCTGCGGAAGCTCCGTCTGATCGTGCGCCGGGGTGAACACTTTGCCGACCTCGAAGATGGCGAGATCTTGCACGCGGCGGTTGCGGTTGTATTGCACCACTTCGACCAGCGATGGCAACATGTGCGTGCGCAGCGCGTTGCGCTCTTCGGAGAGCGGATGCATCAGCTTCAGTTGGTTTTCGTAGCCGGCGGTAGCGAGGCCGAGCTTTTCGTAGTTTGCGATGTTGATGAACGAATAGGTCACCACTTCGGTCAAGCCCATGTGGATCAGCAGTTCGCGCGCGGTGCCGCGCAGCTTTTGGATCGGTGTGAGCTGACCTTGCACCAGCGGCCCTTCCGGCAGCGTCACCGGGATCTGATCATATCCATAGACGCGGGCGATCTCTTCGATCAGATCCGCCTCTTTAGCCATGTCCGGTCGACGGGTCGGCGCTGTGACCAGATGGGCGCCATCCACTTTTTGATCGGATACTGCAAAGCCCAGACGCTTTAAGATCGCGATCATTTCCGCTTCGGCGATCTCGGTGCCGAGCAAGCGGTTGACGCGCTCCGCGCGCAGCGGCAGCACGGACGGCTCGATCTCTTTCGCCACCACTTCCACCGGCTTGCCTGCGATCTCGCCACCTGCCAGCTCGACGATCAGCTCGGCAGCCCGCAGCATCGCGTTCACAACCATCGCCTGATCGATCATCCCTTTTTCAAAGCGCTTTTGCGCCTCCGAGTAGAGGCCGAGCGCCTTGCCGGTCTTGCGGGTGGTCGACGCGTCGAAGTATGCCGACTCCAAGACGATCGTCGTAGTGTTGTCGTCCACCTCAGAGTTCTCACCGCCCATGACGCCGGCTAAGCCGATCACCTTTTCCGGGTCTGCGATCACGAGCATGCTCGCGTCGAGCGTCCGCTCCACGCCATCGAGCGTGACATGCTTTTCCCCTGCTTGCGCTTGGCGCACGATGATCGTCCGCTCCGCCACTTTCGACAAATCGAACGCATGCAGCGGTTGCCCCAGCTCAAACATCACGAAGTTGGTCACGTCCACCACGTTGTTGATCGGACGCACGCCGACTGCGAGCAGCTTGGCTTGCAACCACAGCGGCGATTGGCCGACCTTCACGCCTTGGATCACCTGCGCCGCATATTTGGAGCAGTTCTCCGACTCGATCTTCACGCTGACCGGCGAGTCGCCGCTCGCCTCTGCGCGCTGCGCTTCGTTCAGCTTGACCTCGCGCCCGAGCAGTGCGGCCACTTCGTAGGCAACACCGCGGTAGTTGAGCAGGTCGGAGCGGTTCGGAGTCAGCTCAAGCTCCAACACCACATCGTTCAGGTAGAGGTAGTCGGTCACGTCCGCTCCGATCGGAGCATCGCTCGGGAGGATGTACAGACCTTCCGTCTGATCTTTCGGCAGCAGCTTGATGTCCATGCCGATCTCTTTTGCTGAGCAGAGCATCCCTTGCGATTCAATGCCGCGCAGCTTTGCTTTTTTGATCTTGAAGTCATTCGGCAGTTCCGCTCCGATCACCGCGACCGGAACTTTCTGACCGGGCGCGACGTTCGGCGCACCGCAGACGATCTGCAGGTGCTCGCCAGTGCCTGCGTCCACCGTGCAGACGCGGAGCTTGTCAGCATTTTCATGCGGTCTCGTCTCCAGCACGTGGCCGATGACAACACCTTTCACACCAAGATTGAGCGGGGTGAACACCTCGACCGGCACCCCTGCGTCGGTCAGCAACCCCCCGAGTTGCTCAGGAGTCAGATCGTCGATCTCCACATAGTCACGAAGCCATTGATAGCTGATTTTCATCGTTTTTCCCTCCTGCTACACCCGAGACTTGAACTGCGACATCAAGCGAACATCGTTCGTATAGAAATGGCGGATGTCTTCGATGCCGTAACGGCGCATCGCGATTCGCTCAACACCCATGCCGAATGCGAATCCGGTGAACTCTTCCGGATCATAGCCTGCCATCTCCAGCACGTTCGGGTGCACCATGCCCGCGCCGAGGATTTCGATCCAGCCGGTCTGCTTGCAGACGCGGCATCCATCTCCGCCACAGGAATAACAGGTCGCATCGACCTCTGTCGACGGCTCGGTGAACGGGAAGTAGGACGGGCGCATCCGAATCGCCACATCATGGCCGAACATCTGCTGGGCAAACGTGGTCAGAATGCCTTTCAGATCGCTCATCCGAATGTGACGGTCGACGACCAGACCCTCGATCTGCATGAAAGCGTGCGAATGTGTCGCATCATCATCGTCGCGGCGATAGACGCGCCCTGGAGCGATGATGCGCACAGGTTGCGGCGAAGTTTCCCCGCGCTGCTTGGCCGCCTCCACGTTGGCGCGCAGCACCCGCCCTTGCACCGGCGAGGTGTGCGTGCGCAGCAGCATGTCTTCGGTGATGTAAAACGTATCCTGCATATCGCGAGCCGGATGATTGCGCGGCACGTTCAGCGCTTCAAAGTTGTTGTAGTCTGTCTCCACCTCTGGCCCTTCTGCCACCTGAAAGCCGAGGCCCAGGAAAATCTCCTCCACCTCGCGAATCAAGCGGGTCAGCGGATGCTCGCTGCCGAGCGGAATCGAGCGGCCCGGCAACGTGACATCGATCGTCTCTTCGCGCAGTCGCTTTTCCCGCTCCGCCCGTTTCAACTCCGCCTCCTGCCCGTCGAACGCGCTCTCCAAGCTCTCGCGCACTTCGTTGACCAGTGCGCCAACGATCGGGCGCTCTTCTGCGCTCAAATCTTTCATGCCGCGAAGCGCTGCCGTCAGCTCACCTTTCTTCCCGAGATAGGTCGCTTTCCATTCGTTCAACTGGTGCAACGACGACTGCTGCGTCAACTTTTCTAACGCCTGTTCTTTCAGCGCCATCAGCTGTTCTTTCATCATGGGTCCCCCCTGCTTTCATTCATTCGGAAAAATAAAAAAAGACCTTCATCCAACAAGGGACGAAAAGTCTTCGCGGTACCACCCTATTTGAGCAAGGCAAAAACACCTCGCTCCACTTCACTGTTCGATAACGGCAGTCTGCTGCCGGCTTGCCCTACGCAGGAACTGTAGATTCCCTTCAGGCAAGCAGCTTCGGAGTGAACTTCAGCCATCCGTGTCTGCGTGAGGATGCTCCCAGTCTATGACATCCTCTCCCTGTACGCGCCCAGATGCTTACTCTCTCCTTCATCGCTGTTCAAATGCTGTTAGATTGTGCTATTTGTAACATAGTATAGTACAGAGCATAGCGCTTTGCAACTGTTCTCGCTAGCCGATCGGCTCATTTGCCTTTTTGACAAACTGAAAGTGGTAAAAGATTTCGATGCCGGCGACAAGAATCCCGACAAACCAAGCGAACGTCCAAGAAACGCTCATGCCTGGCAAGAAATAGTTGCCCGCATAGATCACCAGCGTGGTCACCACCAAGTCGAAGGCGACCGCGACGATCTGGTTGATCACACGAGGAATGATCAGGTCTGAAACATATCCGATCACCGCGACGATCAAGCCGAGGATGAGCGAATGAAAAAAGTTCATCGTCCCCCAGAGCGGGAAGAACAGTGCGATAAAAGCGATGGCTGCCACCGTCGATACCAGTTTGACCGCAAAGGCAAGCAGATGACTGTTCATTGTGCACACCTCCTTATGCAAAGTTTGCCCTGCGCTCGCTTTGAACATGCACCCGCCCTCCCCGCTCCTGCGCACGCTACCGCCCGATGCTGATCCGCCCCTAACTGCTCACAGCATGAAAAAAGACACCTGTACAGGTGTCTTCGATGTTTTCAACGCTGTGTGTTATTGAGTCCGCTGGCGCAGTGCCTCATACATCATGACGGACGATGCGATCGCCGCGTTGAGCGACTCCGCCTGTCCGGGCATCGGCAGCGAAATGTTGTGATCGACAAGCGCCGCGACACCTTCGCTCAGACCGTGCGCTTCCGAACCGATGACGAGCACCGTCCCTTGCGTGAAGTCGTGCTGAAAAACGGTCTTGTCCGCTTCGGTCGCAGTGCCGACGATCGTCACGCCCTGCTCTTTCATCAGCGGCAAGAACGTTTCCAGATCCACCTCGAACAGCGGCAGATGATAGAGGGAGCCCATCGTCGCCCGCACCACTTTCGGGTTGTAGAGATCGACGCACGTCTTGCCGAGAAAGACGCCGGACGCGCCGACAGCGTCTGCTGTGCGAATCATCGTCCCGAGGTTGCCCGGATCTTGAATGCTGTCCAAGACCAGATACAGCGGGTTGGTCTTGTTTTGCAAAAACTGGCGCGGGTCGCCCACCGTCTGCTTGATGATCGCCACCACGCCCTGTGGGGTTTTCGTATCTGCCACATGTTCGAGCACCTGCTCGGTCACTTCATACAGATTGGTGCCCAGGGATGCGACCCCGTTGACGATCTTGTCATAGCGGCCGGACTGCAAGTCACCGCTGATCAAAATCGCTTCGATCGGCGCTCCTGAGGCGACCGCCTCTTCGACCAGACGAATGCCCTCTGCGAGATACATCCCCAGCTGTGTACGATATTTTTTTTGCTTCAGCGAAGCCCAATCTTTGACACGGTTGTTTTTCACCGACGTGATCTGTTCAAACCTCATCCGACAAATGCCACCCTTTTATCTGTTTTCATCAAGCTCATCCAAATCTTCATTCTTCCCAACCACGACCAGAACATCCCCGTTGTGCAGAAGATCTGTCGCGATCGGCGAGATGTTGATATCCTTGCCATGCTTGATCGCCATGACGTTACAGCCATAGCGACGGCGCAGGTCGAGCTGCTCCAGCGACTTGCCGACAAACTTGCTCGGCACCTGTATTTCATAGATCGAGTAGTCTGGGGCAAGCTCGATATAATCGAGGATGTTTGGCGAGATCAGATTGTGCGCCACCCGATAGCCCATATCGCGCTCCGGATAGACCACCTTGTCCGCTCCGATCTTCTCCAACACCTTGCCATGCAGTTCGTCTTGCGCTTTGACGACGATAAACTTCACCCCGAGCTCCTTCAAGATCAAGGTGGTCAAGATGCTATTTTTCACATCGTTGCCGATCGCCACGATCACCACGTCGAAGTTGCGAATCCCGATCGACTTGAGCGCGTTCTCGTCTGTCGAGTCGGCTGTGACCGCATGTGTGACCAGGTCGGCGATGTCCTGAATGCGGTCATCATCCGAGTCGATCCCGAGCACATCGTTGCCCATCTCATAGAGCGTCCGCGCCACAGAAGTTCCGAAGCGGCCTAAGCCCACCACCGCAAACTGCTTTGCCATTCTCTCTTCCTCCTTGCCAGAGTCAGCCACGTTCTGGAAGTTACTCTCTGTAGCATACCCTGAACTTTCCTCGCTCACAAGAGCGAAAAAGAAAAGACCTGCAGATGCAGGTCTTTCATCGCGTCATGTTACGCGTTCACTTTCGATTTTGCCAGCGTTGCCAGCTCTGCAAACGCGTTTGCATCGTTTACAGCGAGGTCAGCCAGCATTTTGCGGTTCACTTCTACGCCTGCAACTTTCAAGCCGTGTACCAGCTTGGAGTAGGACAGACCGTTGAGGCGAGCTGCCGCGTTGATACGAGCGATCCACAGTTTGCGGAAGTCGCGCTTCTTCTGGCGGCGGTCACGGTATGCGTACAGCAGGGACTTCATGACCTGTGCGTTTGCAGTTTTAAACAGACGATGCTTGGAACCGCGGAAACCGCGTGCAAGCTTCAGGATTTTCTTATGGCGACGGCGGGTAACAATACCACCTTTTACTCTCGGCATTCTAATAAACCTCCTATGCTGTGTTCAAGCAGAAAATAATATTACAGGTAGGTGAGCATTTGCTCGATGCGTTTTTGGTCCGATTTGTGAACGGTGCCACGCTTGCGCAGTTTGCGCTTCACCTTTTGCTCTTTGTTGGAGAACATGTGGCTGGTGTATGCATGGCTGCGGGAGAGCTTGCCAGAACCGGTACGCTTGAAACGCTTCGCCGCGCCGCGATGAGTTTTCATTTTGGACATGGTGCGAACCTCCAATTGCTTGAATTTAGTTGTTGGTGACTTTTGGCGAAAGGATGATCATCATCGAGCGGCCTTCCAATTTCGGTGCGCGCTCGAGGACTGCGATCTCTTCGCATTCCTTCGCCAGACGGGTGAGAACTTTGATCCCGATCTCTTGGTGCGTGATCTCACGACCGCGGAAACGAACGCTCGCCTTCACCTTGTCGCCTTCGTTTAAGAATTTGACCGTGTTGCGCAATTTCGTTTGGAAGTCGTGCTCTTCAATGTTCGGGGTCATGCGAATCTCTTTGATGGAAACGATCTTTTGGTTCTTACGAGCTTCTTTTTCCTTTTTGCTCTGCTCGTACTTGAACTTGCCGTAGTCCATGATCCGGCATACGGGAGGCTTGGCCGTGGGTGCCACGTTTACCAAGTCGAGGTTCTTGTCAGCCGCGATCTGAAGCGCATCGCGAAGGGATTTAATCCCCAGCTGATCACCATTGACGTCGATCACCCGCACTTCACGCGCGCGGATGCCCTCATTGATTTGAACATCGTCTTTGCTAATAACCTGTCACCTCCAGTGTGAATGGCCCAACCTTGCTGGTGAAGAAAAAAGAAAATGCGCGATGTATTGGTGAAAATACATCCCGCATGGTTACAGACGAATATAAAACTCGCGCTGAAACGATCACATAACCCGGTCGCAGTCTCCTGTGGACGCTCTGCGGGTGAGAAGCGGGGTGCTTCTTCTTTCTCCTAGCCGATATGCCATTAAACTTCTCTATGTAATATAACTGATCGCCCGATCGCTGTCAACTATCTTTTGCCTGTTTGTTCAGCAACTCTTCCCACCGCTGCACCGACTGGCAGAGCAGACAGCCGCGACAGACGACCGACCGGTCGGCGAAGAGGTGCTCGACCGTCTCGACCAAAGAGGAAACCGCATCGCTCGATTCGCCGAGGTGAATGTACAGCTTCTCCGGCGCGAGCGAGATCAGCGTGCTCATCAACCGATCCTCCGCAGAAAGGGCGATGTCGCTCCCCGGCGCGGACGAATCCCCGCTCTGATCGAGCTCGACCAGCTTGCCTTCCGCATTGAACAGCTTGACGGTGCGCTCATCTGTGCAGATCATGTGCAGCAGGGGAAGTTGCGGTTCCTGCGCGTTCAAAAAATACCGCATCAGCTTGACGAACTCCTGATATTCGAGATCCATCAGATATTCGTCGATCGCCTGCAAGGCGACGCGATGTAGATCTTCATGAAAAGCTTGCAAGCGAAAGCGCAACAGCCCATCGATCAGCAGCTCGCCTCCCTCGTGCCAGACCTCCGCTGCCGATTGGGCGATGTGGCTTGCTCGAAGCGGATTGCCATCCTCGTCGAGCAGCCCTGCGAGCATCTCGACTGCCGAAGCGGACAGATATTCGATCTCATCTTCCCCATAATAATAAAAATCACTTGCCACGATCCTCTGCAGCTCATGTCGCTCCCACACATCGGTGATGTAGTCTGCAATCCCTTCGGCAAGTGCCTCGATGGCTCTCCGTGTGAAGTTGTCCGCTCTTCCTTCGCTGGTCCCGATGATTCGATATGTAAAAAACGTATACTTTCCGCACCGATGTTGCTCACCGCTCAACCGGATGCCCGACTTTCGCTCCAGTTCTTCACGCGCACCCTCAAGTCGCGCACAGAGCTCGCCTGGGTGTTTTTCCACCCCAACGGTCAGCTTTTTCATAGCTTCCCCCCTACCTGATCGCTCCTGTCTGTCCTAAGATGTTATGGATAAGTGTATGCAGTTGGTGAGGATTCTATTCGCACGGGCCTATAAATAAAGCGATTCCTGCGCGGAACCGCTCTATTTTTTCCCCGGCAGCTGCACGGTGAAGGTCGTCCCTTTGCCGATCTTGCTCTCGGCGCGAATCGTGCCTTGATGCGCTTCGACGATCCACTTGGCGATCGAAAGCCCAAGCCCGGTGCCTCCATCGGAAGAGGTGCGCACTTTGTCACCTCGGTAAAAGCGGTCGAACACAAAGGGGAGATCTTCCGCTGGGATGCCCGCCCCCGTATCTTCGACCACGATCTCCACTCCGTGTGAGGTGCGGCGGCAGATCACGTGCACTTTGCCTTGCTCCGCCGTATATTTCAAGGCGTTATCGAGCAGAATCACCAGCAGTTGTCGCAGGCGCGCCTCGTCCGCTTCCAATTGAATGCCCGGATGGAGATCGGTGGTGAGGGCAACCCCTTTGATCTCCGCCATCTGCGCAAACTGCCAGCAGATCTCGGTCAGCAGGCGGTCGAGCAATAGCGGTTTGCGCTCGATCTCCAGCTGGTTTGAGTCGGAGCGAGCAAGCGTCAACAGGTCGGCGACCAGCTTGTTCATCCGCCGCGTCTCTTTGAGCACGGCGGAGATCTTCTCGCTCTCCTGCTCAATCGTGGCGTAAGGATGTCTGAACAGCAGCTCCGCCTGCGATTGGATTACCGCCAGCGGCGTGCGCAGCTCATGGGAGGCGTCGGCGACAAACTGCTGCTGTTTCTCCCACGCGATGCGGATCGGCACCAGCGTCCGCCCTGCCAGAAAGAAGCCGGCGATGATGATCAGCACACCCCCGATCAGCGTTCCGGCGATCAACACCATCTGCAGACGGTCGAGAATCGCCTGCTCCGAATCGACATTGCGGACAAACTGCACGGTCGAGATCAGGATGCCCAGGTCGCCATTGGTGACGATCGTGTTATCAGGTGCGCTCATCGTCAGCACCCGGTAGCTGTGCTCGCCAAATTTCACCGTCTTGGGAACCCCATCTGGTGTCAGCTTTTGAAAGCTCAGCACATCCGCTTCGACCACTTCCTGCTGTTCGGGCGACACGTTGATCAGCCTGCCCTGCTTGGTCCAAGCTAACACCACCGGCGGGCGGTCGACCGTCTTGCCGATCGGATGCGGGATCGTGACTTTTCTCGGATCTTGCAAACGGCTGGACAGTTGCATCAGCGCATCGTCCACCTGATCGACCAGCCGATCTTGCATATAGAGATACAGAGCGACGCTGCCGATAAACAAGATGATAAAAAAGACCAACGTATAGAGAAGCACCAGCTTGGATCTGATCTTCGCAAACATCCTATTGCTCCTTTAGCAGATAGCCCACGCCGCGAATCGTCTGGATCAGATGATCGCAGCTGTGCGCCGCCAGCTTTTTGCGGACGTAGTGCAAATATACATCGACAACCCCGATGTTCGTATCCACTTCAAAGCCCCACACGCGATCGAAAATTTGCTCGCGCGTCAGGATCTGCCCTCGATTGAGCAACAAAAATTCGAGCAGTTTGTACTCTTTTGCTGTCAGCTTGAGCATGACACCGTCCACCTGCCCGTCATAATCCTTCGGACGCAAGGTGAGCGGGCCGCAGGTGATCTCCCCATCGTTCACTCCGCTCTTGCGCCGCAGCAGCGCGCGAGCACGTGCCAACAGCTCTTGAAAGGCGAACGGTTTGGTCAGATAGTCGTCCGCGCCAACATCCAACCCGGTCACGCGATCTTCTACCGAGTCGCGGGCGGTGAGGAGCAAGATCGGCGTCTGAGTCCCTGCTCTCCGCAGCGCTTTGATCATCTCAAGCCCACTTTTTCCGGGAAGCATGATGTCGAAGATCATCAGGTCGTAAATGCCCTGCTCAGCAAAATACAGCCCGTCAAGACCGTTGCTCGCCTGGTCGATCTGATAGCCCTCCTCTTCAAAAACATCTGCGATAGCCTGCAAAAGAGAGCGATCATCTTCCACGATCAGCACTCGCATGACATCCTCCCCTTTTTCTTTTTCATAGTTTGTGTGGATCTGTAGTAAATACTCGAAAAGAACAGGCATTCCTGCCTGTCCTCTTCGCGGTGCTCATCAATCGATTCTCGTCGTGGTTGCGAAGCTTTTTCCGCTCGTCGCAGTTCCAGCGAACGGTGCGCGCTGCTGTTTCAGTTCAACGCCAACTCCTTTTTCCGCACGCACTCCGCGCTCGACCTTCAGATGACCCGCTCCGTTGATCATCTCCTTGATCTGCTCGGCTGTCATGCGCTCTTTCATGCTGTCCGCTTGCTCTTGGGTGATCTTGCCATCTGCGAGCAGTTGATCGATCTGCTTCTGATGCTCCGCTTGCATGAACTCGATCAGCTTCTCTTCGCTGATCCCTTTGTCTGCCGCGACCTGCGCCAGCGTCTTGCCCGACTTAAGCGCGCTGCTGAATTCCTCTTCGGTCAGGCCGAGGAAGTTCGGCAGTCCGCTCTGCATCGGCATCATCATCACTTTGCCCGCTTGCTTGTGCCCGAACACTTGCGGCCCTTTGCCTTCGACCATCGCTTTGATCTGCTCTGCCGTCATATGTTCTTTCATCTTGTCCGCCTGCTCTTGCTCGATCTTGCCATCGGCGAGCAGTTGGTCGATCTGCTTCTGATGTTCGGTCAGCATAAACTCGATCAGCTTCTCCTCGCTGATCCCTTTGCCCTCCGCGATCTGCGCCAGCGTCTTGCCCGACTCCTGTGCGCTGCGAAGCTCCTCTTCGGTCATCCCGAGGAATTTTGGCAGTTCGCCGTTCATCGGCATGATCATCACTTTGTCCGCTCGTATGTGCCCAATCCCCTGTGGCCCTTTTCCTTCGACCATCGCTTTGATCTGCTCTTCCGTCATATGTTCTTTCATCTTGTCCGCCTGCTCTTGCTCGATTTTTCCATCGGCGAGCAGTTGGTCGATCTGTTTCTTATGTTCGGTCAGCATAAACTCGATCAGCTTCTCCTCGCTGATCCCTTTGTCTGCTGCGATCTGCGCCAGCGTCTTGCCCGATTCCTGCGCGCTGCGGAGCTCCGCTTCGGTCATCCCGAGGAAGTTGGGCAACTCAGACGTTCCTGCCATGCTGATAAACACCTTGCCGCCAAAGCCTTCACCTTTGCCTGCATGCTTGAAAGGAAACTGTTTGTCGGTCGTTTGTGCGCTCGCTCCACTCGCTTCGGAAGACGCTTGCTCCCCTCCTTGGTTAGAAGCTGCCAACGCTGTCCCGGAGCCGGCCAACACTGCCGCAATTCCTAAGGTCAACACAAGTTTCGTACGTCTGTTCATGTTGCTCTCACCCTTTCGATTGGTCTTGGGCTTTCCTTACAACCACAGTATGGGAGAGCTTCTTTAGATTCTCTTTAGAAAATGGTACAGTATAGGAAAAATGGTCTGTCCGAGAGGAAGGTACCTGATGATCGAGTGGAACGGGAGAGAGTTTGAAGGAGAGGATTTGCGCGATGTGGAGTGGACAGAGGCGACGCTTCACGACTGTCGATTTGTAAACTGCAACTTTACGCACGCTCAGATGAAAGAGCTACAGACGCACGGGTGTCAGTTTGTCGGCTGTAACTTTAGCGGGGCTTCGCTCAACGATTCCCTGCATCACAGCTCCGCATTTGTAAACTGTCAATTTCAAGGGGCGAACCTGTTCGTCTCGCGTTGGAAAGGGTGCAAATTGACCGGTTCGAGCTTTGTCGAGGCCGACCTGACCGGAATCAGCATCGACGGCGGCGATCTGTCCTTTGTGAACCTGCGCTCACAAGAACTGAACCGCCAGAAGTTGCGCGGCGTGCAGCTGGTGGAAGCTGACCTGTACGGCGCTCAGTTAGAAAAGGCCGATCTGCGCGACTGCGACCTGTCCCGCGCCAACCTTGCCCATACGAAGTTAAAGGGTGCAGATTTTCGGGGAGCGGAAATGGACGGAGTGTCTTTCGTCAACATGGACGTTCGAGGCGCGCGGCTCGATCTGCAACAGGCGCTGCTGCTCGCCCGCTCTTTAGGCGCGCTGATCGATTGATCGACTTTCTTCATCAGAACAAAGCCCCCATTTTGGCAAAGGGGGCGGTGAATAAAGGGCCCGAGTTCGGGCTTTTTTTGTTGCTTATCGTTCGCACAACCTGAGCTGTTGCTCGATGACAGACCAGCGCTCCTCCATACCAGGTGCGTAGCAGAACGGTTCGAAGCCGAGGTTGAGATACACTTTGAGCGCGGACAGACGGTGATCGTTCGTGCCGACGCGGATGCTCGTGTATCCAGCGGAGAGCATCCGCGACACGGCGGCAGCGCATGCTGCTGTCGCCAGCCCACGACCGCGATGTTCCGGTCGGGTGATCACATAGCCCAGATCACCGCCGAACGGAAAGTGCCAATGCCCACCTTGCGGATTGTGCACCGCACAAGCGGTCGCCACGATCTCTTCGGAACGCTCCTCGACGATGAAAAAAATACCCTGTGGCAACACGATGTCGAGAAAGCTCGCAAGCTTTTCCTCATCCAACTTCCAACCTTCTGCTGCGAGCAGCGCTTGATAGTTTACCCGATCGCGCTCCTCAAACGTCCGCATCCTGTAGCCGCGCGGGAGTTTTATTTCTGGTGGAGTTGCCAGACGATGCTCAGGATACAGCAGATATAGCGGTTTCGGCGGCGTTTTCGTGTTCATCCGAATTGGACACTCCTTTAGCCGTTTCTTCCTACATATTTAGATGAGTCATCTAGTAGCAATCCCAAACTATTCTTCCTTTGCCTGCACCTGGCGCCTCTGCTTCAGATCCTCGTTCAGCGATTTGACTTTTAAGATCGCCGCTTTGATCTTAGCAGACTCCTCTGGTGCTGCCGTGCCCCAATGTTGTACCAGCGGCGGCATCGTGTTGCGGATATGCATGTAGATCGCCCATTCCAAGACGGTCTCCACATTCTCTTGCGAAGATTTCCCTGTCATCATCTCTGTGAACGTTTGCAAAAGACCTTCCAGATGTTCAGGCACTTGGTAGTTTGCCATGTGACAACCTCGCTTTTCAAGGAAATTTTCTCCTTCCATCTTATCGAGGGTCATTCCCCATTGCAATCCTCAAACAGTTCGCGCAGCATCACATCCCGCCGATTCATAAAGGATTTGGTCACCGTATAATGCGGCGTGTCCTCATAGGCGACCTTCCGAATCGGTGCCTCGTCAAACGAGAAGATGTCAGCCCCCGGATACCCGAGCAAGATCGGCGAGTGCGTGCAGATGATAAACTGTGCTCGCTTCGTGTCGACGAGCGTTTTCATCACGCGCAAAAAGGTCAGCTGACGCATCGGTGACAAGGCGGCCTCCGGTTCGTCGAGGAGGTAGATGGCATTTCCCCGTTCTTGAAACCGATTTTGAAACAGCGCGAGAAACGATTCCCCGTGTGATCGTTGGTGCAGCGATTTCCCCCCATAACGTCCATAGGGATTTCCCATAAAATCGATGTCGCGCTCCCGCCGTTCCAACAGGGTTGCAAAGTTGTAAAACGTCTCCGAGCGCAAGAAGAATCCGTTGCGCACCTTGGGCATCCACGACAGGCGCAACACCTGATCGAGAGGAAAATCGTGCGCCTCCGAGTGCTCCTCCGCCTGCATTTCGCCTCCGCTTTTCGGAAACTCGCACAGCGAGGCGATCGCTTCTAACAAAGTCGATTTGCCCGTCCCGTTTTCGCCGATAAAAAATGTGATCGGCTGGTGAAGTTCGAGCCGCTCCAGACCTTGATAGGCGGGCAGGTGAAACGGGTATCCGCTTCGCTCCCGACTGGGTACTCGATCCCACAGAAATTGAATGTCGCGCAGAAACATGCCCGTCCCTCCTTTCCTCTATCTTTTCGAAAAAAAGAGCGGGAGTCAATTCCCGCTCTTTCTGAAAGCGCACATTGCTTTCTGGTCACATGAAGTCTTTGAAAAAGTTTTATATAGATCGGTCGTGACTCCTTTTGCGGAATCCGAAAGAATCGACTGTCGGTACTAAGCATGATGGAATGTTCAGGTCTCAAGAATCATTCATGCCCATCAAAATTCGGGCTGTCCTGCAAATGAGAAATCGATACGGCAAAGTCGACCATGAATTGATCATTTATTGATCGTTTATCCGTTATTGATAGTTTTCGGTAGAGAACAACCGATCGCTTACTTACTCTTTTTTCGTTACGTATTCTCCCAACAGCCGCTCGATCGACTCCAATCGGTCGGCCATGCGCTTTGTGTTGCTCTTGATCTGGAAGATCGCGGCGATGATCAGCACGATCACAACGAGGATTCCTACAAAATAAGCTAACCCGAGCAGTTGGATGATGAACGTTCCTGCTAAAAAGTCCATTTTTCGTTACCTCCAAACGAATTGATATATGTTAGTACGGTTGATAATGGAAAAAGTTGCATCCGATGCGATTTATTTGGAAGTTGCGCGGAGTCAGCATGATGTTGTTGGTTACGGATACTTCATGTAGTCGTGTTGATCATCGCTGCTATGGTGATCTAACTCCAAGCACTCCAACTGAAAATGATCCATTGGAACTGAAAGACGACTTGCTAATGCAGAAAGAATTTTGTGAGAGGGGCGAACACGACCATTTTCGATCTGAGATAGGAAGCTTGGTGTACAAAGGCCTTTTGCTAGCTCAATTAAAGTCATCCCTCTACTTAATCTCGATTTTTGCAGACGCTCTCCAGTAGTTGTTGCCATCAGCCGAACTCCCCCATCCAATATAATTGGTAATCTAAAACCAGTTGTCTTTGCATCATCATATCGGATAAAGAACTGCCAAGAAATAAAAAAGACGTACACGACGGCAAGTATTCGATTGGCAAAAGGCTTCACAAGTGAATCGACAGCACCAGAAAATAAAATCACCTCCCCTTTGCGAGGAGGCTTGGCGTGAAAAGGCTTTATTGATCTAAAAAGAGGAACTGCCTATCTTCAAAAACAAGCTTAACTCGATTAAAGCGATAACTGCTCATCCTCAATGATTTCCGTTCTCTTTTCGATAGCTTTGTTGCGTGCTTTTAGACTTGACATCGACACTTTCAAGCATTCGGTTGCCTCTACAAAAAGGCCTATTTTCTCAAAAATATTTGCTGCTTTAGCCCCGTACTCTATACTTTCGGAATATCTGTCCATCTTTTGTAAGAAAATAGAGAACACATAATAGACATGAGCGAGCTTCGGCTCCTCTCTCGCCATGTCTTCATCGAACAGCTCTAAAGCCATATGTAAATAGTGCCCCGCCTTCACCAATTCACCTTGCCCTATTTTGATCGATGCGATTCCTGCATAAGTGTGTGCGAGAAAACAGGCATCGTTCGCCCGTTCAAATTCTCTCGAACAATGCAACAATTCTTCCAAAGCTAGCTGCGGTTCTTTTTCTGCCATTAACAGAGCGTATTGTTGATTACTCTTCAATCGCTTCTCAAACAAAGTCAACGACTCATTGAGCGAATTCGCCTTCCAAAGATAGCGGATAGAATTTTCAATTTCATTCTTCTGCTGATAAAGCAGTGCGATGTCGAAAAAAGTATCGGCTTGCTTCTTCAGGTCAGCCACACGATCATAAAATGTCTTAGCAATAGTGAAATATTCGAGAGCTTCCTCGTTCTTGCTCATCACATTACAGACCTGACCTAAGTTGTAAGCAACTTCAGCCGCAATCAAGCTTGACGGGTTTCTTGAACAAATTTGATAAGCTCGCTGGTAATGAGAAAAAGCGTTCAGATTATCTCGAGTCAGGAAATATGCGTTCCCTAACTTATTATAAACATTTGCCAAAAAATGATCGTCAACCGATCGCTCACCTGCAAGTGATTGTTGTAGCTCCACCAATTTTGTGATGGCAACACTGGCTTGTCCCAACAGTGTCAAACAATCTGCATGAATCAAAATAAGTTCTCTCCGATTACCCTCAAGCAAGTCGTCGCGGCTATCAAGTTCATCCACAAAAGTCATTGCTTTCGAATATTCGCCATTTGCAACATGGTACTTTATAATGCCAATTTGGAGATCCGCTCGCAAATCCTCTACCTTTTCAAACATTACTTCATGAAGCGGTATGCTTAGCTTTTCTGCAATTCTTACTAAGAACTCTGGGGATGGAATGTGTCGCCCGTTTTCTAACAGACTAATTGTCTGTCTTGAGCAGATACCTTCTGCCACCTCATCTTGAGACAGCCCAAGATGAAGTCTGTAATGGCGAATCTTTGCACCTATATCTTTGACTGTCCCCATCTCATTCACCACCCATTGCACTTTCCTTCAATCTTTCTCCAATCTAGTGATACTTGTTTTGTCAATTTGAAACCAGCACATTCAAAGGTAGCTTTCCAAAATCATAACATGCAAGCTATCTTGGTTCTATGAGAAGCTTTATAAAAACGATTGCCGTATGACAAAAAACACGTCAAACGGATGTTTGACGTGTTTTCTACTACAGTATGGTGCGATCGAGAGGAATCGAACCTCCGACCCCCACCGTGTCAAGGTGGTGCTCTCCCTCTGAGCTACGATCGCATGTTTTGGAGGTGGCACCCGGATTTGAACCGGGGAATCAAGGTTTTGCAGACCTATGCCTTACCACTTGGCTATGCCACCAGAACAATGGAGCGGAAGACGGGATTCGAACCCGCGACCCTCGCCTTGGCAAGGCGATGCTCTACCCCTGAGCCACTTCCGCGTACAGGATGTACCGCGTCCAACGTTGCGACAGGACGTCGCGTTTTTAGTTGGACTTCCTTAAAAAATGCCAACTTGCAAACTAAGGTTGTACACGATCAGTCACAATATAGGACGTCGCGCCCTTAGTTGGACTACCATTGAAAAAGTATTTGAAAATGGTGGCTCGGGACGGAATCGAACCGCCGACACGAGGATTTTCAGTCCTCTGCTCTACCGACTGAGCTACCGAGCCTTGCAGTTTGAAAATGGCGGAGCTGACGGGATTCGAACCCGCGGTCTCCTGCGTGACAGGCAGGCATGTTAGGCCTCTACACCACAGCTCCAGATATGATGGTGGAGGTTGACGGGATCGAACCGCCGACCCTCTGCTTGTAAGGCAGATGCTCTCCCAGCTGAGCTAAACCTCCGACGTACAGGATGTACTAGTGCTGACGTTGCGACAGGACGTCGCGTTCTTAGTTGGCCTTCCTTTTAAAGGAGTACAAGTGCTGACGTTGCGACAGATCACTGCACTCTTAGTCAGCCTTCCTTTTGAAAGGTGCACTAGCATCAACATGGCGGCAAAACATCCGCTCACCGTTGACCGTCCTTTCAAGAACAGTATCTAATGTATCACACTCTCAACCGCCGGTCAAGAGTCCACCTTTTGGAAAATTGGTGGAGAATAGGGGACTTGAACCCCTGACCCCTGCACTGCCAGTGCAGTGCTCTACCACTGAGCTAATTCCCCGTGACGTAAGCACATAGCCGCGCGCTCGCGGCGACAAAACCTATTATATGCGGGCAGCAGATGAAAATCAATACCCAAATCGGAACAAAAAAAGAGAACTCCTGATGAAGTCCTCCCTTTGTCACCACTTGACAGACTTTCTGTGCGAATTACGCGCTATTAGCGCAGAATTTCGACGTTCTGCTTCACATCTGCGAACGAGCCGACACCGCGCGGGATGAAGATCGTCTCCACGCGCCCAGCGCGCAAACGCTTGGTGATATAATCGGTCGCCACCTGCGGGTCGATGCGATCGCCGCACGTGTAGACGTCGATGCTCGCGTAGCCATGTTCCGGAAAGGAGTGAATCGTCAGGTGGGACTCGGAGATGACCACCACCCCGCTCACCCCTTGCGGTGAAAACTTGTGAAACACCACTTCGCGCACCTCCGCGCCCGATTCGAGCGCCGCGTTCACCATGACCTTCTCCACATCCGCTTGGCTGTTCAAGATCTGCTGATCACATTCCCAAAGCTCTGCGATGACATGTCGCCCCATCGTGTCCATCTGTTCAGCCTCCTCGCTGTGGGATGCGAACTATGCGTTTTCGAGACTCTGATAGACTCGAACATAGCTTTTCCCTGAACGCATTTCCACGATGTACGAAGTATCTCCCGTGTTTGCCAGATGCTGGTTGTGCGTGACCATGATGATCTGCCGCCCGAACGCGGTCGACAGCTGTTTCAAAAACTCGGCCACCTGCCGGCTGTACTCTTCGGAAACGTGCTTCGCCGGCTCATCGAGGATGATCGGGCCGTCAAGCTGCGGCCGGTTCGCATGCAAGAGCGCCGCTCGCAGCGCGAGGGAGATCACATCGACCACACCCCCGCCGCGCGCATCCTGCGGCCGCGTCTGCACCGGTATCTCACCGCCATATTTGGAGACGACCAGAAACTCCCCGTCCGCGCGCCCCCGCACTTCTTCGATCACCACGCGAAACTCGATGTCCTGATCGCCAAATATAAACTGCAGCGCGTTGGTGACCATCGTCTCGATCTGACGGCGCGCCTGCTCACGTGCAAACGCGCTCGATTCTTGCAGCAAGATTTTGACCTGCTCCAGCTTTTCGATCTCCGCTCGCTTCTGCGCCTGTCGCTCTTCCAGTTGGCGCTTTTTGCGCAGCAGCAATTCCTGCTCGCCCAAGCGGCGGTTGTAGAGATCGCGCAGCTTAGAGATCGCCCCATCCAAGTTCGCAATATCTGCTGTCATCTTCGCTCACCTACGCCTGCGGGTTGATCAGGTCCCACGGAATCAGACCTTCCACTTCGTCTGCCAGCTGGGCGATCTCCTGCTCCAACTTGAGGATTTCTTCCTCAAGCATCGCCGGGTCGACCTGTTCAGCACGGATCTGCTCCAAGATTTCCTCCTGCTGTTTTAACAGCGCATCCTTCTTCAGTTCCGCCTTGTAGCGCATGTCTTTCGCTTTGGCGAGGCCATCTTTTAAGGTGGTCAGTTTGCTATCAATCGCTGTGCTCATCGGAGAGCCCTCCTTTAAATTCTTCGAGCAGTCGCTCGGTTGTATGTTCATCGATCGGCGCATAGCAGACGGGACAGGTTCCAGACTGTTTTAACGCTCTGCTGTACGCTCCCAGCCGCTCGGTGATCTCCAGCGCATTTTCCTTGAGCCAAACATCGGCCCGCCGCAACCGCTCCTGCAGGTCGAACAGATCGGCGTTGCGCTTGACGAGCAGCTGATGGCGCTCTGTCAGCATCAGCAGCTGCTGAACGCCCCATTCGGCTCGCTCCGTCTGAGCAAGGGTGCTGAGCGCTCGGTGCAGAGAATCGATCTGTCCGCTCAACGCGTTCTGTCGCTGCTGATAGTCGCGCAGCTTCTGCACCTTTTGCAGCTGCCGTTCGAGCTGCTCCATGCTCGCGCCGAGCGCAGGGGTCTGTGCGGTCAGCTCAAGGACTCGATCCACTTTGTTCAGCCGTACTGTCGTCTCGTCTCGCTTGATCGCGAGCGCATGCAAATTGGACAGGCGCCCTTTGGTCGCTTCGAGGTGCGCCACTTTTCGCTGCGCCGCCTCCAAACCGCTCGTCTGCTGCAACACCGCTTCCACGCGCCCGCTCAGCTGCTGCAGCTGCTGACTGGATGCGAAAAGTTGGCTGAGCCGCTTGGAGCGACCGCGCAGCGATTCGCCAGTAGCGATCCCCGCCTCCGCACGAGCAAGCTCTGCTGTCCGCTGCAAGACGAAATCGGCGTGCACGATGCCTGTCGCCACCTGTTCACGCTTTGCCTGCGCTTGCTTGAGGCGCAGCGACTTGCTCTGCAAGCTGATCGCCCGCTCCGTCTGCAGCGCGGCGCGATCGATCGATGCGGTCTTCGCCAGCACTTCGTTCGCCTCGATCAGATCGCTTTGCACCGCCTGATATTTTTTCGCCAACGCGCGCAGACGCTCCAAGCGACCGGAAAGCATTCTCGATCTCGCCTGCTTCTCTTCGACGAGCAACAGGATGTTTTCTAAATAGGGCAGATCGGAAAACTGTTCCAGCTCCGCCGCCACCTCTGCTAACTGTTCGCGATACCCGCGCTCATCCGCGTTGGCGCGCGTCAGATCGCGGTTCGTATCGCGAGAGGCCGCATCGATGATGTGCACGCCGTTGAGCCGTCCGATCGCCTTCGCTTTGATCGACCCAGGTTCGGAGAGCAAAAAGGGCGGTTCAAGCTGTGTCCCGAGGTGAAGCGCGGTCTCGTTGTCCTCATCGAGCGCCACTTTCCGCACGCCGGTCAGATCGCTCACCTCTTGCGGAACTGTGTTGCCAAACCCTTCATAGATCTGCTGATCACCGCTCGCCTGCACGACGATGTAGCGATTTTTGGACGAGGTTCGCTCGCGGGTGACCCGCGACCCGTCTGCCAGCTCGACCGTCACGCGACACTGCGTAGCCCCGACGCGCATGAAGTCGGAGCCGCGCGGCTCGTTGTACAGCAGCCAGCGCAGCGCGCGGATCACCGCCGATTTCCCGTTGTCAGACGCGCCGACGATCACATTGAGGCCGTCATCGAACGACAGCTCGGTCAGCTCATGCGATTGAAAATTCTCGATGCGCAGATTGCGAATCGTCTTCAGGTTCATGATCTGCTCTCCCCGATCGACAGCCGCTCTTGCGCGAGCGCGATGCGGTTCATCGCTTCTTCGCGCACTTCCGCCTTCACCCCATCGCGGGAGGCGATCTCGTCGATGATCGCCCCGATGTCGATCACTTTGTAGTCGCCCGCCGCTTTGATGCCTTGGACAAAGTCGGCGAGGCGCTGTTGCATAAATGCGCTCTCCTCCTGCTTGGAGCGGTCGAGGCACTGCTCGCCGGGCAATGCGGAGGTCAGCTTGATCTTCTTGATCTGAAGCGCTCCGCTCGTCGTGTCTAAGATCAACACCTGCGGCGTGCGCCCCGCATCTGCCGGATGGTTGGACAGCCGCACAAATCCACCGGGGTTGTAAAAGATCTTGTCCTCATGCTTCACTTCCGGCCAGCCCATATGGTTGTGACCGCAGAGGGTGAGATGCGCCTTCGTCTCCAGGATCTGATCGACGCGCGTGTGCGCCACCCCTTCAATAAAAGCCCGATCCATCAGCATGCCGTGGACGAGATGAATGCCGACATCCGCTTCGACAGAGTCGATCACATAGTCGAGGCGCGGGTCGCGGCGGTCGAGATCGTAATGGTAGTGCTGGCCTGTCACCTGGACCTTGATGCCGTTCTTTTCCAGATACAGCGGCTGCCCTGGATGGATCAGTCGCACCAGGCCGATTCGATCCATGAAGCCGAGCATCGTGCGCGGAAGCGTATCCGGATTATGACCAAAAATATCATGGTTGCCCGCGATGCCGTAGATCGGCACGCCCGCATCCCGCATCAGCGAGATGAAGTCGGCACAGACGGCGAGCGAAGGGCTCGGAATGTCAAAAAAATCGCCGCCGTGCAAGATGGCGTCCACCCCTTCACGCCTTGCGATCTCATTGACTTCCCGAAATTTATTTTGCAACGTCTCCACAAAATTGTCGGTGCGGTTCTGCGGTGAGCTCGCACGAATGTGGGTATCGGTGAGATATAGCAGTTTCACAGGGGGCTCCCCCTCTCCATTTGCATTATGTCAACTTTCATTTTCGACGCGGGCCAGTCCGTTCCTGCACGAAAAAAAGAGAAAAATGTGGTATCTCAACGCCTTGAGGACAGCAAAAAAGCACCTCGCAGGAGATGCTTTCTTGTGCGTGCCAGATTTTGACTCGATCATCTTTCGAACAGGTTCCCCAGTCCGCCTAAGACGCTGCCCTCATCTTTTTTCTTGCCGCCCGCCGCTGCGAAGACGCGCGATGCGAGACGTGAGAACGGCAGGGATTGGATCCACACTCTCCCCGGTCCGCGCAGCGTTGCGAAAAAGAGGCCTTCGCCGCCGAACAGAGCGGTCTTGATCCCGCCGACAAACTGAATGTCGTACTCGACTTCGCGCGTCATCGCCACGAGACAGCCTGTGTCGATCCGAAGCTGCTCGCCCGGATTCAGTTGGCGCTCGTAGATCGTGCCGCCCGCGTGAATAAACGCGAGGCCGTCACCTTCGAGCTTCTGCATGATAAACCCTTCGCCGCCGAAGAAGCCAGTTCCGAGCTTCTTCTGAAAGTCGATGCCGACAGAGACGCCTTTTGCCGCGCAGAGAAACGCCTCTTTTTGACAGACCACCTTGCCGCCTAAGCGACTGAGGTCCATCGGAATGATCTTGCCCGGGTAAGGAGCTGCGAAGCAGACATGTTTCTTGCCGCGCCCTTCGTTCGTAAACACGGTCATGAACAGACTCTCTCCGGTCAAGAGGCGCTTGCCCGCGCCAAACAGCTTGCCCATCAGCCCGCCGCCCGCATTGGAACCATCGCCGAAGATCGTCTCCATCGCGATCGACTCTTCCATCATCATCAAGCTGCCCGCCTCGGCGATCACGCTCTCTTCTGGGTCGAGTTCAATCTCCACAAACTGCATGTCATCTCCGTACAACCTGTAATCGATCTCATGTGCTGCCATCTTACTTGCCCCCTTCTTCCGTCTGTTTGCGCGCCTCATGCTCGCGTCGCAAGATACCCATATAGATGATGTCATGATACTTGCCTTCTCGGAACAGTTCCTCACGCATGCGAGCTTCCACTTGGAAACCGCTCTTTTCATACGAGCGGATCGCCGGTTCATTGAACGAGAACACCCCGAGCTTTACCTTGTGCACATTCATAAAGCGGAAGATGAAATCGAGCAGCAATTCCATCGCCTCTGTGCCATACCCTTTGCCGCGATGTTCCGGCCCGCCGATCATGATGCTCACCCAGCAGTTTCCGTGCAGCAGATCGACGCGAAAGATAGAGCAGACGCCGACGAACGTCCCGTCCAACATCTCGATCGCAAAGGAGTGCTTCTCACTCTTCTGGCTGAGCGCCCGCATTTCCTGCTCCACCTCTTGCACAACCACCGGATAAGGCACGCCTGGAGCATGCATCAAGCGCGCTTCGAAATCCTGCTCCAGCTTTACGACATGCTCCGCATCCTCCACCTGCAAGGCGCGCAACTGCACGCGCGTCCCTTTCATCATTTGCCGCTCACCTCCAGCCGCTTCATGCTTTCCGATAGCGCGAGCCAAACGGCGTGCTCTCCTGCACCACACGCCCCTGCTCACACAGCTCCTCCAGCGCATGCGCGAGCTCATCATGCCCGAGCGTGCGCCCCGCCTTGCGCGAGACGTCTGTCAGATAGGCGTTCAAGTTAAACGCATCGATCGGCAAGATCGGCTCGATCGCCTCCCACAGCTTCGCATCCTGTTCTGCAAACGCCTCTTCCAGCTCTTCGAACGGGTTTTTAAAATGCGGGGAGGTGGTCTTGGAGACGCGAATGCGCACCGAGTTGGTGCGGCCTGTTATTGCCGAGGAAATAAATGCGGTCCCCGATGGCAGATAGGGCAGGCGCGACGCTTCTTCCGGCGTGATGTCAGTCTCCTCTTTGATCACCGAGATGTCGACAGAGCGCACGGTGCGAAACACCATCTTTGTCGACAGCTGCGCGGTGATCGTATCGTCGAGCAGCGCGGGTCGCTGTGTTGCGAAGACGAGAAACACTCCGTACTTCCGCCCCTCTTGCGCAATCTCTTTCAGCACGCCTTTCGCCGGTGCTGGTACATCCCCTTTGGGAGCGAAATTGTGCGCCTCGTCGGTGATGATGATAAACGGTGGAAACTTCTCTTCGATCGGCCTTCCCTTCTGAATCGAATCTCTGTATTCCCTCCGCTTCCGATATAGCTTGCGCACGACATAGAAAGCGAACACGTTCAGGAAGTACATCGAGCCGCGGATGACGACCAGCTGGCGTTTCATGAACGCCTCTTCCACCTTTTTCGTCCCCGCCGAAGTGAACACGCCCTCCATCTCCAGACGGTGCATTCGCCGCATCACCGAGCGCAGCGTGCCGGCGAATCCGCCCACCTTATCCTTATAAGTTTTGAGCAGGTTGTACAGCGTCGAGACCCGCTCTTTTTCATCCGGATTGAGATGTTCGAGCTCGCCATGCGATTTGCGGATGTCCGCTTCGTTGTCGAGCGCCTCCGCGAGATTGGACAGCCGCGTCGAGTAGGACAGATAGCTGTCCCTGTTTTTATGTACCGCTTTGATCGCCGTCTCCATCGCATCGGTGATGCTGCCTGAAGACGCCCGCAACAAGGAAACGATATCATCCCCCTGCAACTCGGTAAACTCGATCCCGATGTCCACCCCCGCATCGAGCACGACAAAGCGCTTTTTAAACGATTGGCGAAACTCCTCGGGCAGACCGGGAAACTCCTGATCGAACGACAGCTCAAAATGTGGGTCGAACACGACAGCCGGCACCTGTTTCATCATGATCTCTTCCAACAGGACCCTCGTGCCGAACGATTTCCCCGATCCGGAGCCGCCGAAGATCCCGATGTGCGGATATTGGTCCATCGAGCGATAATCGAAGACGAACGGAACGCCGTTTTGCGCCCGCACCCCCTGCTCTTTGTCGAACAGCGGCGCCACCCCGAGCAGATCGGCTGGCATGTCCTTGGCGATCTCCGCCGTGCCTTGGATCACGCCGAGCGTCAAACCCTGAGCTGGACGGCGCTTGACCAACAGCGACTCCACCTCGGCAAACCTGGGCACGCGCACCATCGCTCCGACTTTGATCGGAATGGTCAGCTCCTCGATCAATCGCACTTTTGCCAGATTGATCTCCTCATCCTCGATGGCGAACCCCACCTGGCGCAACCCGCTCAGCACGCCCTCGTCCACAAATTGATTTTGCTCCGACGCGAGGGGAATGTAGCGATTGAAGGTCATCGTCTCCACCACTTCCGCCTTCGGATCGCCCTGATCCCGCTCTTCGATGATCAGGATTTCGTTGATCTGAAACTTGCGCGCCCGCGACGCAACCCACGCTTCGAGCTGGGTCGTTTGTCCGACGATCTGCATCATGCGCTAAAAGTCCCTCCTCTCCCGTTGTGACCGCAAAAACGACTCGATAATCTCCTGATCGAGATTGCCCTTCATGATCATCTCCACCTGCTTTCTGGTCAGCCGCGCCTGCTCATCGACGATGTCCAACCACAGCGGAATCCCGCGCGATTTGCTCGGCGTGATCGTGTACAGAAAGTTGACCACATCATCCACCCGGTCAGCCTGTTCGCGCAGCAGATCGCACGCCCCCGCCTGCGGTTGGTCAGAAAAGCGGGTGAACACGGTGTAAAACTCGTTTTTGATCGGCCGTTCCACGCTCGTCTTCAGCCATTCTCCCGTCTCCAACAGGTTGAACAGCACTTCCCGGTCATGTCCGCGCACAAACCCATCCAACAACCGCTCGTCCACCTCATCGAGGCGGGACTTCAGCCGATACGACCCGACCTCCTCGATCACGCCGACGACGATCGTGCCCGCATCGGTCACCGTTTCGACAAACTGATCCCACAGCTCGCCCGACTTGCCTTTCAGCCGCGAGAACCCGCCATCCATCAGCAGCAGAAACGGACGAAACTTTTCCACCGCCTCGATCGCCGCCTGCAGTTCCAGTTCGACCATCAGCTGATCGACCAGCATCTGGTAGGCCTGCTGCTCGGCGAGATCGCGCTCGATCAGGCGATCTTCCTGCGGTGCGACCCGCAGCTCTTCGCGGCGCTGCTGCATAAAATGCAAGACGGCGCGGTGGCTGTCCGCATCGAGCGCCGAAAACATCTTCACCCGCTCGACGGAGCTCGTCCCATCTCGGCCTGCGACGGTCGACTTGGCCAGCGCTTTGAACAGATGGATCGCGTACGGATACTGGCTGCCAAATTGGTTGACCGACCCGTCGACCCCGACGAGCGCTCGACCTTCGAACAGGTCTCGCACCTCTTGGTCGGACAGCTTTTTCGCGCGGACAAATTCCCCGACCGACGCCTCAAGGCCCGCTCGGAGCGCATTCTTGCCTTTGCGCTCGCCCCGCTTTTGCTGCAAGGTCACATTCAGCCCTTGAATCTCCTTGGCGAGCGTGAACAACCCGCTCATGCGCGCCTCACTCCTTTCGCCCGCGGCGAGCGAAAAATGCCTGCAGGTATTCCTCGTGCTCGGGCGATCCCCACAGGGAGGCCACCAATTGGCTCTCCCGCTCCATGCTCTCAGCGAGCGGCAGGCTCTCCGCCTCCTGCATCAACCGCAGCAGCCCCTGCACCGCCTGAGGCGAGTGCGCGGTAAACGTGGCGGCCATCGACTTCGCTCGCTCGATCAGCTGCTCGTCTGGCACCACTTCATCGAAAAATCGGATCGCCTTCGCTGCTGCCGCATCGAGCACTTCACCGCTCAGCGCCATCCAGAGCGCCTGTTGCCTGCCGACGATCCGCGTGAGCAGCGCCAGCCCGCCCCAACCTGGGGAGACGCCGAGCTTCACCTGAATAAACCCGACGGTCGCCGACTGTGCGGCCACCCGAAAATGGCAGGCGGCCGCCACCTCGCCACCGCCGCCGCGAGCAGCGCCGTTGACCGCGGCGATCACCGGCTTCGGGAAATCGGCGATCGTCTGGATCACCTCGCGCATCTGCGACATCTTCGCGTAGACCTGCTCTTTCGTCTGCAACTCCGAATGAAACTCCTTCAGGTCGCCGCCGGCCACAAACACGCGCGCTCCCGCTCCGGTCAGGATCACCGCTCGCACGTCTCGATCATCCTTAGCCCGCTGCAGACCTTTTGCCAGCCCTTCCATCACCTGCGTGTTGACCGCATTGCTCGCTTCGGGGCGATCGATGCGCAAGATCGCAAGGTGTCGCTCCAGATCCATTTCAAAACGAACAGCATCGTTCATCGCTGACAGACTCCTTTATGATAAAATAAAAGACGGTTCACAAACATCTTGGAATGATGTTCGGGGCCGCTAGAAAAACTACTCTGGTATTTACTTGTAACTAGCAGTACGGTACGCTAACGATGGCAGGTATGTTCTTCTTTCATCCTACCATAAAATGCAATCGGCAACGAAACATCATACGCAGGGGGAAATTTTATGATCCGCGCAAAAAAACTTCAACATCTTACATCCTCCATCTTCACCGAGATGGCCAACCATAAGCATCGACTGATCGCTCAAGGCCGTGACATCATCGACCTCGGGATCGGCTCTCCCGACCTCCCGCCTCCACCGCACGTGATGGAAGCGCTGAAAAATTCTGTCATGCAGCAAAACGTCTACGGTTATGCGCACCAGCAGGGCTTCCCGACGCTGCGCCAAGCGTTTGCCGACTGGTTCAAAGCGCGCTTCAACGGCGTAGAGCTCGATCCGGTCACCGAAGTGCTGACCTTGATGGGCTCGCAGGATGGCCTCGCCCACCTGCCGCTCGCCCTGCTCGACCCGGGCGATGTGGCGTTCGTTCCCGACCCGTCCTACCCGGTGTTCGCCTCTGGCATCCACCTCGCCTCCGCCGAAGTCGCACCGCTGCCGCTGCTGGCGGAGAACGGCTTCCTGCCCGACTTTGACAGCCTCGATCCCGAGACGGTCAAAAAGGCGAAGATGATGATCTTAAACTATCCGGGCAACCCGGTTCCCGCCGTCGCAGACGAAGCGTTTTACAAGCGGGCGATCGACTTCTGCCGCGAGAACGAGATCGTGCTCGTGCACGACCTCGCCTATTCGGAACTGACCTTCGACGACTATCGGCCGATGTCGATCTTGGAGATCCCCGGCGCGAAAGACGTTGCGGTCGAGTTTCATTCACTCTCGAAAAGCTATTCGATGGCCGGCTGTCGCATCGGCTTCATCGCCGGTAACCAAGAGGCGGTGGAAGCGCTGTCTCGCCTGAAATCGAACATCGACTACGGCGTGTTCGGCTCCGTCCAGCATGCGGCGACCGCCGCTCTGCAAGGGGATCAGTCGTACACCCGTCAGATGTCTGCCGTGTATCAAGAGCGCCGCGACATTCTGATCGACGGTCTGCGCGAGCTCGGCTGGGCGATCGAGAAACCGAAGGCGACCATGTTCATCTGGGCGAAGCTGCCCTTCGACATGCCTTCGATGGAGTTTGCGCTTCGCCTGGTCGAAGAGGCGGGCGTCGTCGTCATCCCGGGCGAAGCGTTCGGTCAGCATGGGCACGGCTATGTGCGCATCGCCTTGGTACAGCCGGCAGAGCGCCTGCGCGAGACGGTCCGCCGCATTGCAGAATCTGGTATTCTGAACAAAAAACCGATCGCCTGATAGAAGAGGGAGGCTTATCATGTCTCGCAAGCTGTATTATGAAGACCCCTATTTGACCACCTTTACCGCCACCGTCACGGAGCGCGGGGTCGAAGCGGGCGGCACGCCGTATGTTGTGCTCGATCAGACCGCCTTTTATCCGGTCGGAGGTGGGCAGCCTTGTGACCTCGGCCAGATCGACAGCATCGAAGTGATTGACGTGGAGGAGGTCGACGGTCGCATCCTGCATCGCCTCGCAGCGCCGCTTGCGGGTGGAGAGATCGTCCAGGCGGAGCTCGATTGGCAGCGCCGCTCCGACCTGATGCAACAGCACACCGGACAGCACATTCTCTCCGCCGCTTTTGAAGACCTGTTTGCAGCGGAGACGGTCGGCTTTCATCTCGGGCGGGAAACGACGACGATCGATCTGACCGTGTCCGAGCTGACGCAGGAGATGGTCGAGCGGGCGGAAGCGCTCGCCAACCGGATCATCTTCGAGAACCGCCCGGTCGAAGCGAAGTTCGTCACAGCGGAAGAGCTGGCAGCCATGCCGCTGCGCAAACAGCCGACTGTGACTGAGAACGTGCGCATCGTCTCCGTACGAGATTTTGATTATTCGCCCTGTGGAGGCACTCATTTCGCTCAGACGGGTGAGATCGGCCCGATCAAAGTGCTGTCCTGGAGCAAATACAAAGGCAACACGCGCGTCGAGATCGTCGCAGGCTGGCGCGCGTTACAAGCGATGACCGAGCAGCAGCTGGTGCTCAAAAATCTCTCCCGCCAGCTCACGTCGAGCTTCACCGACCTGCCGGGCAACGTCGAACGCCTGTTGCAGGAGAAAAAAGAGCTGGACAAGCAGTTGCAGGAGATCAAGGACAAAATGCTGCTCGTCGAAGCGCAAGAAGCGCTGCAGAACGCGATCCCTCAAGGCGAGCTGAGCATCGTTGTGCTCCCTCTGGAGCAGCGCACCATCCCCGAGCTGCAAAAGCTCGGACAGCATATCACAAGCCTTGCGCCGAACAGCATCGCCCTGCTGGCAGCTTCCGGCGAGAAAACGCAGCTCGTCTTCGCACGCGGGGCGAACGTTCCGATCAAAATGAACGAGTTGCTCAAAGAAACCCTGCCCGTAATCGAGGGCAAGGGAGGCGGCAACCCTGATGTCGCCCAAGGTGGCGGCCAATCAGCGCTGCCCACCGCAGAGGTGCTCCGCCATGCGCTCAGTCTGCTGTCGAACAAGCTGACCACCGTCTGACTGACGAACGATAAAAGCGATCAACAGTCTGGTATCATCGATGATACCCGCTCTGTTGATCGCTTTTTTTCACTCACATGATCGAACCTGATATGGGCAACAGAAAAACGCGCGATCGCCTAAAACCGACCTTTAACCGCTAGCCATTCTGTTGCGCATAATAAGTGAGCGCGTCTCGCAACACCTCTTTTGCGATGCCGGTGCGCTCATAGATGCGATCGCACCACGCTTCTAGCGATGTCAGCTTCGGCTCGGGAAACAGCCCTGCGCTCGTGCTCAAGAAGCTCTCCCCGTCGGAAAACTCCCAGTGAGCGACCTCCTGCCCAACTCGCACGCGCCGCTCTACCAGCTGCGTTCGAAAGCAGCGTTGAGACGCTTCTGCCGCCTGCATCAGCTCAAGCTGCGGAATTTTCCGCAGATCGTACACCTGTTGGCTCCGCTTCTCACCCGCACGATGATAGATGATCTCACAACTCGACTCGCCGACAGACACCTGCACCTGCGCCCCCGGAAAAAAGCCAGCGATCCTCTCGCCAGTGAAGGATGAGCGCTTTGGATCGAGCAACACAGGTTGAATCCACATATCGCCGAGGTCGCACAGATAGGGCGAACGGTGCTCATCGAAAGCCATCACCGCCACATGTGCCTTTTCGTTCCGCATATCATGCCCGATCGCGTACGCTTCCACGCCAGCCTGTCGAAACTCATCTAACAGCCATAGCGCTAAATCGAAACAGTTGCCCGATGTCCCATACGTTGCATGATGTTCTCTCATCTGTTTGACCGTCCGCTGCCCGCCACCCGCCGAACGGCTCGCGTACCACGCTTTTGTCAGCGTCTCCATCGGCATTCGGTCAAATCGTTCCCAGACTGCTGCGATCTCTTTGGTCGCTCGCATCGCCTTTCCCCCTCTGTCCAGATGAAGCATTGCAAGTTGTCTCACTCCGCCAACGAAAAAAGACCGCCGATGCACACGGCGGCCACCGAAGCTCAGCTCAATAGCTCTCTTCGTAAATCGCTACGACTTCCCGCACATCCAATTGACGCGTCGCCGGGATAAATCCTTGTCCCCGCCCCCCGACGCGCACCGCTTCTTCTGCCATCGGAAGCAACGAGTCCCGAGCGATGCCCAGATCGCTCATCTTCAGATGCACGTTCATCGAGCGGAACCATTCGATCACCCGTTCGATCGTCTCCGCCGCCGCCAGCTGATCATCCGTTGCTTTCACGCCGAAGCAATGACGTCCCATTCGCGCCAACCGATGCGGTCGATCTTCTGCTACGCGCTTAAAATAGGCGGGCGTCAAGATCGCCAAGCCGCGGCCGTGAGAGATGTCATAGTAGGCGGAGAGCGTATGCTCCATCTGGTGCACGGGGAACGACCCGCCGCGCCCTGCGCCTGCGATGCCGATCAGCGCCAGCGTAGATGCCCACATCAGCGCCGCCCGCGCCTCATAGTTCTCCGGCTCTGCGACGGCGATCGGCCCGTTTTCGACCGCTGCGCGGATCAGCCCTTCTGTCAGATGATCTTGCACGCGCGCCTCTTCAGCGCCGGTCAGATAGGCTTCGTAAAGATGTGTGAACACATCGACCGCCCCATCAGCCGTATACTCGGGCGAAACGGTGTAGGTCAGCTCCGGGTCGATGATCGTCACTTTCGGAAACAGCGCAGGCCCGGAGAACGCACCCTTCTCCTTGGTCGCTTCATGTGTGAGCACACCGCCGTTGTTCGCTTCCGATCCGGTCGCCGCAAGCGTCGGAATCGTCATGATCGGCAGCGCTTCCTGTATGGGGAGCAGCTCACGCCACCGCCCCGTCTTGTTACCCGTTATGTATTCATGGCTCGGATGACCGCTCTTCGCCACCGTCGCGATCGCTTTTGCTGCATCCATCGGCGAACCGCCGCCCAGCCCGATGATCAGCTCACAGCCTGCTTCTCGCGCGATGCGCCCACCTTGGTCAACCGTGTGTGTGCGCGGGTTCGGCTCGATCTTGTCATAGAGCACCACTTCCACTCCAGCCGCTTCGAGCGAATGCATCACCCGCTGTAAAACGCCAGTCTTGCGCGTCGAAGTGCGCCCTGTGACCAGCATGACCTTGCCTGCCAGCTTGGCCGCCTCCGCACCTGCATTCTCAACCTCGCCGCGCCCGAAGATGATGCGCGTCGGCATACTCAACTGAAAGTTATGCATCGTTCTCCTCCTGCTCGCCTATACGATGTGGTGTTTTCCTTCAAGTATAGCATAGAAACAAAATGGGTCGCCCATTCCTGAAACCGCGCAGAACAGCAGAGCGATCGACGAACGAGATCGCATACATCATCCTTTTGCTCTCCAATCTGTCCACAGCAGAAGAGGTGATCTGCCCATCGCTTGAGGGAGTGGTTTTCCCCTTCGCGGGCACACTAGGCATATTCGATGGCTACTGTTGCAAAAGGAGGAAGTTTTGATGGCAGTTTCTCGAACGTCTGTCTTCATGCTCTCCGCGCTGCTCGTCGCAACTTCCTGGCTGAGCGGATGCGGGACAAAAGAAGATGCAAAAAGCGGACGCGCAGGCATTCAACAGGTGACGCAAGGCGCAACCTCACCGCTCGCACCGAACGATTACCCCGCGTTTACTGCTGAACTGTTTCGGAAGGTCTCCTTGCCGCCCGATACTCGCGCCCAGTTTCGCATCCTGGAGACGAAAAACGCGGGGACCGGTACATATGTGCTCTACTCGTTGCCGAACAATGACGGGCTGGCGTACGCTTCCCGCCTTGCAGACGGCCGCATCGCCATCCATCAGGCGCGCTGGCCGCTCGCATCGACCGATCCGAACAAAGATCTGATCGTCGTCCGCGCGATCCCGCCAAACAACGGGATCAACCCACCATACGGCGTATTGGCTGGCCGCGTTTTTAACCCGTTTATCGAATACGTGGAGATCAACTATCGCGATGGTCGCACCGATCGCATCGATGTCTCGCACAACCGAGGTTTTATCGCAGTTCGAAAAGCGTTCGACCCACGCTTCGTTCAGGTCCGCGGCTACTCGACAAACGGCACGCCCTACTGGGAGATCGATACGAGATGAACGACAGAAAAGAGCACCTGTACACTCCGGTCAGGTGCTCTTTTGCTACTTTGCGAGCTTAGGCCAGCAGATCCGCATATTTCGAGAGGTCATATCCTTTTTCGGTCAAAAACTTTTTGATTCGATCGCGATCCGCTTCTTTCTTCGCACCCGCGATGATGTATCCACGCAAAACGTCCTCATCGGTCGCCGTTTCGCGGCCAGCTTGCTGTGCTTCAGCGAAGATCTGCTTTTCAATCATCTTCTTCGCCATCGGGCGAGCAAAAAACGGGATCGGGCTCAACAGCTCTTCGAGCAATGCTTTCGATTGATCTGTGTAATTCAAACGGAACTCCTCCTACCAAATTGATTCCTCTCCAGTGTACCACAACTTATCTCTCTACATCCTGTACAAGGAGCTGATAGACACCACTTTGGCGAAGTTTTCCTGAGCGCGTGATGACTCGACGCTGGACGAGATAGCCGGTGACGGCGAGGCGATCTCCACAGGACACATCGCGTGTCGTTTCGCCGAGGTGGAGAAAAATCTCGGTCAGCTCTTCATCTCCGACCTGAAGTGGAGCGTTCAGCTCCAATTTGACCAAATATGCTTCAGCCACATCTTCCACGCTCTGATACGCTACCGGATCGCTGAGAGCGATGCCGTCCACCCGCAACAGCCTTTCCTCCATGGTCGCTCCCCCCTCTTCCTCCCAATCGTACTCCTCGTCCAAATGGACGTCAAGGCGCATCGAAGCGCTCTTCCATCGAAAAAGGCACGTCATCAGACGCGCCTCTTCGGGTGGAATTCTATGCGATTTGACTTGCAGGTCTCGCTCTCGATTCGATCAGTAAGAGCGGAGTGCGGAGCCGCCCATGTTGCTCAGCTGGTTGATCACCGATTGGTTCACCGCATCATATTGATTGCCTCGATACATCGAAGCCGGATAGCGATCTGGCCCCTCCGCATCCTGAATGCCCGCATCGGCGCTCATCACCGATCGATACGCCCCGCCTTGCGGATATCCGCCCTGGTACATACCGCCCATGCCGGCGTTGCTCATGCTTCCTCCGCCCATGCCCATGCCAGCACCGCTCATGCCCATTCCGGCGCTGCTCATGCTTCCTCCGCTCATGCCCATGCCGGCGTTGCTCATGCTTCCTCCGCCCATGCCCATGCCAGCGCTGCTCATGCTTTCTCCGCTCATGCCCATGCCAGCGTTGCTCATGCTTCCTCCGCTCATGCCCATGCCGGCGCTGCTCATGCTTCCTCCGCTCAGACCGCCGCCACCCATCCCTTGCGCAGCTTGCATCGTGCTTTGTTGAATGCGCTGAACTTGAGGATTGTCATACTGGGAAGAACCGTTGAACAGCGAGTTTTGGTGGATCTGGTTCAACTGTCCTTGGCTCACTCCCTGTTGGTATCCCTGGCTGTAATTTTGTTGACCGCCACCAAACGAACCGCCCATGCTCATGCCAAAACCTGAGCGCAGCGGGTTCTGCTCTTCCCCGTGAATCGTGCTTTGTTGAATGCGCTGAACTTGAGGATTGTCATACTGGGAAGAACCGTTGAACAGCGAGTTTTGATGGATCTGGTTCAACTGTCCTTGGCTCACTCCCTGTTGGTATCCCTGGCTGTAATTTTGTTGACCGCCACCAAACGAACCGCCGATGCTCATGCCAAAACCTGAGCGCAGCGGGTTCTGCTCTTCCCCGTGAATCGTGCTTTGTTGAATGCGCTGAACTTGAGGATTGTCATACTGGGAAGAACCGTTAAACAACGAGTTTTGGTGGATCTGGTTCAACTGTCCTTGGCTGACTCCCTGTTGGTATCCCTGGTTGTAATTTTGTTGACCGCCACCAAACGAGCCGCCTGCGCTCATGCCAAAGCCTGAGGACAGCATGCTCTGTCCTCCTCCACCTTGGATCGTGTTCTGCTGAATGCGCTGAACTTGGGGGTAGTCAGATTGGGAGGATTGTCCGTTGAACAACGAGTTTTGGTGAATCTGATTCAACTGCGCCTGGCTCACTCCCTGTTGATATCCCTGGTTGTAATTTTGTTGACCGCCACCAAACGAGCCGCCTGCGCTCATGCCAAAGCCTGAAGACAGCATGCTCTGTCCTCCACCTTGGATCGTGTTCTGTTGAATGCGTTGCGCTTGTGGATTGCCAGATTGAGACGATTGTCCGTTGAACAGCGAGTTTTGGTGGATTTGGTTCAGCTGTCCTTGGCTCACTCCCTGCTGATAGCCGCCTTGGTTGTAACTTTGCTGTCCACCATACCCTCCCATGCCCATCCCCAACTGATGGGAAGCGCTGTTCTGAATCTGTTGATGCTGTGCGTTCTCATACTGGCTCGATTGTCCATGATACAGCGAATTTTGATGGATGCGTCCCAATTGATTGCGATACTGGTTGCCGTACATTCGGTTCCCTCCAAGTCCTGTTTCAAATTATGTAGCACTTGTCGATGCTCTCCTCCTTCAGTATGTGCAAACCGATCTTCGCTATACAAAAAAACACCTCAGCATGGATGCTGAGGTGTTTCGCTTAAAAGAAGAACAGACCTAATACCCAGTAGACGACAGCTGACAGCACCGCCGTGATCGGCAAGGTGATGATCCATGTCGTGACGATCTTGCCCGCCACATCCCACTTCACCTTGTTGAACCCTTTCGCAGAACCTACCCCCATGATCGCAGAGGAGATGACATGCGTGGTGGAGACGGGAAGCTTAAACAGCGTCGCAATCAGGATGACGATCGAAGAGGTAAAGTCTGCAGCAAAGCCGTTGACCGGCTGGATCTTGATGATGCCGCGACCGACCGTGCGGATGATCCGCCAGCCGCCAGATGCGGTCCCCAGCGCCATCGCGATCGCCGCCGCAAATTTGACCCAGAGCGGAATATCGGTAGAGTCGTGAAAATTGCCCGCGATCAAGGCGAACGTGATGACCCCCATCGCCTTTTGCGCATCGTTGGTTCCATGCATAAACGCTTGGAAAGCGGCCGAAAAGATCTGGAAGATACGGAAGTTTCGCGTCATCTTCGCCGGGGCAAAATTGCGGAAGATCCACAGCATGGAGAGCATGATCCCAAAACCGAGCAACAGCGCGATGATCGGCGATAAGATCAGCGAATACAAAATCTGAACAAAACCAGAATAGTTGACCGCCGAAAAACCGGCCGATGCGACGACCGCACCGACGAGCGAACCGATCAGCGCATGGGAGGAAGAAGATGGGATTGCATACCACCAGGTGATCAGGTTCCAGATGATCGCAGACAGCATCGCCGCCACGACGATCCACATCCCGTTGGAGAGCTCAAACGGATCGGCAATCCCTTTCCCGATCGTCTTCGCAACTCCTGTAAAGGTCAGGGCACCAATCAGGTTCATCGACGCAGCGAGGACGATCGCCAACCGCGGCGATAGGGCTTTGGTCGAAATCGAAGTGGCGATCGCGTTGGCCGTATCGTGAAACCCGTTGATGTAGTCGAACGCGAGGGCCAGGATCACGACTGTGATGATCAGTAGCAATCCCCCGTCAAGCATTTTTCAGGACGACCCCTTCCACCAGGTTGGACACGTCTTCACAGAAGTCCACACCGTCTTCCAGCTTTTCATAGATCTCTTTCCATTTGATCACTTGGATCGGATTGACATTTTCATCGTTGAGCAGCTTGGCGACCGCGCGGCGATAGATCTGGTCAGATTCCAACTCCCACTGCTTCATCCTGCGGGTCAGTTCGGTGATGCGCTCATATCTCAACTCGCGAAGAGCATGAATCAACTTGACGATCACTGAGGTCGCACCTTCCATCGCTTTGGAGAGCGCGAGCATCTCTGGGGTCACCGAGCCGATGCGGTACAGCACACAGCGATCTGCAACACCGGTGATGATGTCGAGCACTTCGTCGATCGTAAAAGCCAGCGCGGAGATGTCATCCCGCTCGATCGGTGTGATGAACGACGAGTTGAGCTTCTCCATGATCTGGCGAGTGATCGCATCACCCTTGTGCTCGATGTCTTGGATCGCATCGAACTTTTTCTCAACATCCGTATAGTTCTCCATCAGCTCCAAGAACGCTTTTGCTCCGTTGTACAAGTTGTTCGCTTCCTGTTCGAGCAGATCGAAAAAGATATCGTTTTTCGGCCCTAAACGCAACATACAAAGATGCCTCCTTGTAAAAAGGTCAAGTTAGTTTCGGCAAAAATCGCAAAGAGTATGTAAGGAAATCGTAAACCTTTCTCATTATGTTCTTGTCCACCATGTTTGACAAGATAGCAGATTCGAAAAATCGATCACCTTTACACAATCTTAACATTCGCGTTCACCTTTCTGTCGAAAAGTGATCCGCCTGCGGGAAAGAGTTCCCTGTGTTGGTACACAGCCTTCTAGGGAACACTACGCTCAACAACAGAAAGCTGTGCATGAACACCCACAAATCTGAGGTGAGCGCATCGTGATAAAACTGCAAATCCGACCGTTCGCAACATTGCTTCTCGCTCTCACTCTGCTCCCAGTGTCGGGAGCCAGCGCAGAACGAGAAGCGGATGCAGACGAAACTTTAGAGGTGGCATCCGCATCTCTTTTAAAAGAAGAGCTACCCGTCTTAAAGCTGGCAGCCAAAAAGACGAAAGTGCCCTGGTATTACCTAGCGGCTGTCAACCAGTATGAGATGGGCATCCATTGGAAGAAAAACAGGGAGAGCAAGAAAGCGCTCTCCCCGATCCAGATCGAGTTCCCCACCGAAAAATGGAGCGGGCCGGTCAATCCGCAACGGGAGGACAGCAATCCGGTCACGATCAAGATTTTTGGCGGGATCGGGCTGGACGGGAACAAAGACAAGGTGGCCGATCGCCTCAACCCTGAGGATGCGCTGTTCTCGATGGCCAAATGGCTCAGCGCAAGCGGCACGAACGAGGATGCGATCCGCAGCAAGCTTTGGGACTATTATCAGGATGGAACTGTCGTCGATCGCATCAGCGGGTTTGCTCGCCTGTTCAAAGAGGCGGGGACGACAGAGCTGAAGGGAAACTCCTTTCCGATCCCCAAGCGATTTCAATATTCCTACCGCTCCACCTGGGGGGATGCGCGCGGCTGGGGCGGGCGCCGCATGCATGAAGGATGCGACATCTTTGCCGGACATGGAACACCGGTGATGTCGACCGCGCACGGCGTGGTGGAAGTGATCGGCTGGAATCGCTTTGGCGGCTGGCGCATCGGCGTGCGCGACCTGAACAATATCTATCACTACTACGCGCACCTCGCCGGGTTCGCAAAAGGAGTGAAGCGCGGCTCAATCGTCAAGCCAGGACAGGTGATCGGCTATGTGGGCTCCAGCGGATATGGCAAGCCGGGCACATCTGGAAAATTTCCACCGCACCTTCATTATGGGATGTACCGAGAGACGGGAACGCGCGAGTGGGCGTTCGATCCGACCCCGCACCTGCGAAAATGGGAGCGCGAGATGAGAGCGAAAAAGCGGTAAGCAAAAACAGCCACCCAAAGCGGTGGCTGTTTTTGCTAGGATGCTGTTCTCCGGTGAGCTCGATCGATCAGCGCACTAGATCTCCTCATCGCCGTTTCGCATCGAAGCATCGTGCGTCGGATGCATAAAGGGAGCCATCACCGGGTTGATCTCCCCGTTCATGATCTCGACATTTTCACGGCGGGTCGTTCCCAAGTCATGGTCGTTATCCACATATTGATCCCCCGCCATGATGAAGGGGTCGACATCGCGGCTCCAGTTGTCCAGCGGCGTGTTCCGCCACGGTGCATCGAGCGAGTCATCGTTTCGCAGGCGTTGACCTTTCTCCTCCACACTCCGATGTTGGTGTTCGCTTGTCATCAATGCTCACCTCCTGCCGCATAGTCTCCCCCACCTTCGATGCGGTTACTCCGCATAAGAAGCGCCCGTTGCTCAAACACTGAGGGTACTATTGTTCATGGAGAGGGGGAGCAATCGATGAGCCAGGAGAAAAGGAAGCGCAGGCTGACAAAAATTCTCCTCTCAACGGGAGCGTTGCTGCTCTTCTGCCTGCCCGGGCAAACGGTCGCCTCCCCCGCTCCTCAAGATGTGCGATCGGACAAAAGAGCTCGCCTGCTGGTCATCGCGCCACACCCGGATGATGAAGCGCTAGCAGGAAGCGCGCTGATTCAACAGACGCTTCGTGCTGGCGGCTCGGTTCGCGTCGCGGTGATGACGAACGGAGATGGGTTTCGTCGCGCCACCTCCGAACGCTTTCGGGTGAAGCGACCGCAAGCGGATGATTTCTATCATCTCGGATTGGTGCGGCAACAGGAAGCGCTGACCGCAATCGGCAAGCTTGGTTTGAACGAGCAGGACATCCGTTTTCTCGGCTATCCGGATGCCGGCCTGAAGCATCTGTGGAATCAGAATTGGAGCGTGCACCATCCGTATCGTGCGCTCAACGGCCACCGCAGCGTGCCTTATCAGCTCGCCTATCGAACGGGCAGCCCCTATTCTGGCGAGTCGGTGGTCGCCGATTTACAGCGCCTGTTTCGCGAATACAACCCGACCGATGTGCTCTACCCTGACCCACACGATGTGCATGGCGATCACTGGGGAACTTCGGCGTTTACCCAATATGCGCTGTCCAGTTTAGGATTGGTGCCAAAGGAATGGACCTATCTGATCCACTATCCGAAATTCCCGACTCCGCGAAGTTACCATCCCTACCACAAGCTCTGTCAGCCAAAACGATTGAGCGAAGTCGGGACACGGTGGCACTACATCCCGCTGGATCATGAGCAGATCGCCAAAAAGCGCTCGGCGATCATGGCCCATCAAACACAAGTGCATGTGATGAAAAGCCTGTTGACCTCCTTCGTCCGCAAAAACGATCTGATCGGCAGTTCAGAAATTCAGCGCATCCCCAGCCTGAGCGCATGTGAGCAGCCGCTGTCAGCAACTGGTCTGCGCTTCGCTCAACAGATCGACCCGATCGACGACCAGCGCGGCAATCGATCGGCAGACATCAGGCGACTGGCCGTCTATCAGACCGCCGAGCGGTTGCACCTTTGTCTGGAGCTCGCTCGACCGTTCTCCAAGCAACACCAGATCACCATCCGCCTCCGCTTGCCTGATGCAACGGAGGGAACGATCTCTCAACTCTCCCTTAAATTAGATCAGAATAATGTAAAAACAAGCACTTATCCCGATTTAGTAAGTCGGATTGAAAGTCATATCGAACACGAGCTGAAGGATCGGTTTTTTCGACTCTCACTGCCTCGCGATTCGTTTCGAAATGCGCGAATCATCATGATGCAAACAGAAGTGCGAAACGGAAAGTCGGTCGATGATACCGCGTGGAAACGCCTGTATTTATAGGATTTCAGCTGATAAGACCTGTAAAACGGAAATTTTAGATTTCCATATTTATACACTTACTACTAACCCACAAAACCAATACTTATAGGAGGAAACATACGACTTAAATAATAAGACAAATTGATACAATGTTTACTTTCCTCTTTATTTGCCACCCCTAAAGTAGTAAAATGTGACTAGATAACAGCACAGATGGGGGTATTTTTCATGTCTTTGGGACGGAAAATTCGCGAGCTTCGCATCATGAAGGGACTGACGCAAAGCGATCTCGGTTCGGGGCTGGTCACACCTAGTATGATTTCTCAGATCGAGTCGGATAAAGCAAATCCATCCTATAAAGTGTTGGAAGCGATCGCAGAGAAGTTGGAGACTCCGCTCGAATTCTTTTTGACAGACATTCAGACACAGCTTGAGCAGACGAGCGCACACAAAGTGGCAAAGGCGCTCCTGTCCTCTTCCAACTACGACCGCGCAGTGGGGTTGCTGGAATCGCTGCTCCAAAAGCCTTCTTCCAGCCTCAACCTGGCAGAGGTGATCTCCGACCTCGGCGAATGCTATCTGCAACTCGGTCGGTATGATGAGGCGGTCACGCAGTTTGAGAAGGTGTTGGAGATCGCCAAGACCAAAGAGAATCCAACTTCGGTCTTGCAAGCGCTGAACAAACTTGGGGTGATTGAACAGCGCAGACAAAAGCACCATTTGGCGATCTATCAATGGCGCAAAGCGTACGAGCAGTTCGAACTGCTTCAACAGCCGGAACCTTTCTTGCAGTCGCAGATCCTGACCAATCTAGGCACGATCCATTATCAGTTGGGGGAATTTCAAGAAGCACTGACCTATTATGAGGCCGCCTATCAATTTTTGGCGAAGAGCAGCCACTTTGAGCAGATCGGGTTTACCTATATCGGTCTCGGACTCTCTTACAAGCGGATGCAAGAATTCGAAAAAGCATCCGAATATTCACAATATGCCATCGCTATATTCGAATCGCTGAAAAATATTAAACTGTCGATCGATGTCAAGAAAAACTATGGCATCTTAAAAAGCGAGGAAGGGCAGAGCGAAGAGGCGCTCAAGCTGTTTCAGCTGTGCGTTGAGGAGTATGAAAAGCACAATTACAACCTCGAAGCGGGCTCGGTGCTCGGCGAGATTGCCCGCTTGCACCTGAAGGAAAATCGCTTCGACGAATGCAAGCTGGTCTGCCAAAAGGCGCTTGCGACGATGCCCGCCACGACGATCGAAGCCGCGCCGATCCTGCGGACGCTGGCGATCGCCGAGGAGCAGTTTGGCAACCGCGCACGGGCGATTCAGATGATGGAGCGCGCGATCGACATCTTCGAGCAGAACAGGCTGCTCAGCGATCTGGCCGAAACGTATTCTCTGCTCGCCGATCTTTATCAGGCGGACGGGGACTATCGAAAGGCGAACCAATGCCTGCACAGCATGAAACAGACGCTCAACGAAAACTTGAAAGAGCGTGGGATCATCCTGTAAGCGCAGCCGTTCGTTTGCATACAAAAAGTGCCGACCCTGAGGCTGGCACTTTTTGCATTGTCCGAACTGGCTCACCCGCCGCTGTGATCGCGTGCGGTCACCAATTCCTGATAGCGCCGTCCATAGCGCAACACCTCGCGCACAAACGTCGCATGCGACCAGGTGAGCGGCGCGACCGAAAGCGGTGTGCCCCGATCGGGATGGAGCTGCTCGGGAAGTACGCCGCTGCTCATCCGATGGCGGAGCACCCATTGAAAGACCTCTTTCGCCTGCTGAAGCTCCTCGATCCCCTTCGCTCGTACGATCTCCCAGCCAGCCTTCCACAGCGAGCAGATCATCCAAGGATTTCCTGGCACCGTCTCCAGCGAGTCCGACTTTTTAAAATAGTGGTCATCTGTGTAGCGAGCGACACCGCCGACAGCTGTACGCACAGTCAGCCCCTCCCACACGTGTTCCATCGTCGCCAAAAGTCGCGGATCGTCGGCCGACAGGATGCCGAATTGAAAGAGTCCGACCAGGCTGGACTCCATCGTGCGATCTTTGATGATCTCCCCGTCAGCCCCGAGATAGATCCCGCGCAGAAACCTTCCCAGCTCCTCGTCATACAGATGCCTTTCAAGCCCTGCGCACAGCTTCGCTTCTGCTGACCGCATGCGCCCCGCAAGCGACGCATCGCCCATCACCTCAGCAAATCTTCCTGCGGCACGCACCCCCGCGATGACGGTGGAGACGGTAAACGTGAAGATCCCCCGCCGCTCTTCCCACAGATCGTAGCTCTCGATCGGCAATCCCAAATGCTCATACATATATTCGACCAAAAACTCACCTGCCGGAGCGATCAAGGTGGTGTACAGAGATTGGACGAGCTCCACATCGCCGTAGCGCTGATAATGCTCCCACAGCGCCCAGATCACAAGCCCGGTCTCATCCTCCTGTATCGGGAGCTGCAATTCCCCCGCCTGCAAGTAGGGATGCCAGGAGGAGCCGACCGATCCGTCCGGATTGTATTTGTGCAGCAAAAAGCCGCCTGCGGTCAGCGAGTCTTCACAGAATCGAAAGAAGCGGTTGGCGATGCGCTCATACCCTGCTTCGCTCATCGCATGCGCGATCAGTGCGCCATCGCGGGGCCACATGTACGAATAATGGTCGCGGTTGTACTGCAGGATGTCCGTATCGTTTGCTGCGATGATCGCACCGTTCGCATCTGCAAACGTCTGCACCAGCATCAGCGAGAGGTAATACTGCTCGATCACCTCTTCGGGCAGATCGCCAAACGTTTGCTCCGACTGTTTCAACCATTGCCGCCAATAGGCGTCGATCTCGGAGAAAAGCTGCTCAGGTCGGCTCTTTAGCACATGGCGGTTCAACTCTTTGACCTCGGGAAATGTGCGACCGACACAGATCCAGTAGTAGAGCGTCTCCTCCTCGCCGCCTTTGATGAACATTTGAAAGGAGATCGTGCTGTCGACCGATCCCTGCGCGATCGGATTCCCCGCCAGCGTCCCGTCCTCCGCATCTTTCCACGTCCCCTGCAAGGAGTGAAACCGCTTGATGCCTGTCGAGTATTCGAACAGACCGCCGCGTTGTGAACAGCCGTTGATCAGCAGGTAGCGGTTGCGCTTGTAATGGTAGACGACGTTTTGCACAGGATCGTACACCGCCGTATCGCCGATCTCCGTTTCGTCGATGCTAAAATCGTGTGTGAAAAACAGGCGGATCTCGCGCTCTTGAGCGGAGCTGTTGCAGACGCGGACTTTTTTTACATACACATTTTCCCGCACGTGTACCGCATCCTCGATGCAAAGCTTCAGCCCGAGCCGATCGTTCCGCGCTGTGACATCTGTCACAAGGGTACCTTTGCGATAGCCGTTGTCCACAGTCCAATCAGGATCATCGCACCAAGAAAACGTGTCATCCACATAGACGCCGAGCGAGTTGCGGTTGCCGCCGATATGGTTGAGCTGCCCGACATAAGGATAGTAAAGATCTCGCATGTTCGTCATTGCGTCAAAGCCGATAAACATGTGCCCATTACCGATCACCAGTGAGCGCGGCACGATCCCTCCCCCTTATGCTCTCGTTTTGATAGCTGAGAATCTTTTCAACATAGCGGTCTGCCATCTCCTCCGCTCGCCGCTCGGTCACCCCTTGAGCAAACACCTGAAACAGCGGTTCTTCCGAGTCGGGCAGGATCAGCGCCCAGCCGTCCGCTTGAAACACTTTGATCCCATCGACCATCTCCAGCGAATCCCCTTTGCTCTCTTCGAGGAGCCGGCGCATCACCCGCCCCTTTTCCTCGCGCGGACAGGGAACATCGCGGCGCAGCAGGAAGTAGTTCGGAATGCTCTCAACCAGTTCGGACAGCTTCTTCCGGCCGCTCGCCAGCGTGTCGATCAGTTTGAGCAGGGTGTACAGAGCGTCGAACATCAGCGAAAACGGCACATCTTGCTGCGCTTCCATCAGGGCGCGCGGGTTCGCTTTGGTTCTGACTGTCACCGCTCCAAACTTGGCTGCCATCGTCTCGATGATGCTCGGCGCGGTCACCGGCACCGCCACCCGCTCTCCACCGGCGACCAGATAGATCAACGTCTGCAAGGTGAGCAGGCGATCCTTTTCGATCACTTCACTGCGGTCGGAAACCAAGACGATTCCCTCGCCGTCATCATCCAGACAGACGCCAAGATCGAACGCCCCCGTAAAGACCAGATGCTGCAGTTCGCCCTGCGCCGCTTCTCGGCTGTCGATCACCGATACCGCGCAGCCGAGCCGCTCCAGCAGATCGAGCACGAAGCTGCCATAGAGGTCAGGCCGATATTGCAGCGCCAGATGAAACTGCCCGCGCTTGATCTGCTCAGGATCGACCTCGCGGATCATGTCGGCTACGTACGCCGCTTGCAGCTGCGAAAATCTGTTGCCAGTTCCGATCTGGGTCAGATTGGCGCGTCGAAAATCTTCTTGCCAATAGGCGCTCTCAATCTTGCGCTCCCAGCCCTTGTCGATGTTGATTCCGCTTTGATCGACAAACTGGATCAGGATGCGCCCCTCCGCCGAGGCCCCTTTGCGTCTGACATAGATCCCGCCGTCCGCCCGGGCAGCGCGCACCGCATACCGCATCATCGGGGTGGTCGCCAGCTGGCAGTCGACAGTGTGCACGCCCGCTGCGCGCAACCCTGTCGCCAGCGCGCTCTTGATCAGCGCGGCAAACGGATCGCTGTCGGAGGCGAGCGCAATCTTCGCGCCGAAGGGAAGCGTCGCCCCGTATGCGGCAGCCAACCGTCCGGCAAAATCGGGCGTGATTTCGACGTTTCCGATCCCTTGCACGCCGCTTAACCCGAACAGCGTTCTCTCCAGCTTTTCGCCCCAGACGAGCGAGGTGTGCACCGTCGTCCCCTCTTGCACTCGCTTGCCCGGCCACAATTTTACCTGTTGCTTGACGACCGCCTTCGCACCGAGCGAACAGCGATCCCCGATCACGGCGCCTTCAAAACAGGAGCTGTGGCTTTCCAAGCTGACATGCGAACAGAGCGAGGCGCCGCGCAGCTCGACCCCAGCTCCCAGATAGTTTCGATTCCAGAGCACCGAACGGCGAATCGAAGCGCCCGCCTTGATCACATTGCATTCGCCGATCACGCTGTACGGCCCGATCTGTGCACCCGCTTCGATCACCGACTCGCGTCCGATATAACAGGGACCTTCCAGCTGCACACCTTCGGCGATCTGCACATCGGGGGAAAGCCACACCTGTGGCGAGATGCGAAATCCGCGAATCTGGCAGTTCGCTTTGCCGTCGAGCATGTCAAACTGCGTCTGACGATATTGAGCCAAGTTGCCGATATCTGACCAATACCCTGCTGCCACATAGCCGTTCAGATGATAGCCCCTCTGCATCAGGATCGGGAACAGATCTTTGGAAAAATCGAACTCCCGCCCTGCTGGGATCAGCTCCAGCACGTCTCGCTCCAAGATGTAGATGCCTGTGTTCACCATGTCGGAAAACACTTCACCCCAAGATGGCTTCTCTAAAAACCGAACGATCCGCCCATCCGTTTCGGTGATCACCACACCAAATTCGAGCGGGGAGTCGACTCGGGTCAAAAGGATCGTGGCTGCCGCACCTTTTTCCTTGTGATCTTGCAACGCTTGAAGCAGATCGAAATCGGTCAGCGCGTCACCAGACATGACGAGAAACGTCTCATCGAGAAACTCCTGTGCATGCTTGACTGAGCCAGCCGTGCCGAGCGGTGTCGATTCTTCGTAATAGCACATCGACACACCGTGCTCCGCCCCATCGCCAAAATAGTCGCGGATCACATCGGGCAGGTATTGCAGGGTGACGGCGATCTCCTCGACCCCTGCCGATCGCAACAGATCGATCGCATACCCCATGCATGGCTGTCCGAGCAGTGGAACCATCGGCTTCGGTTTGTTGCAGGTCAGCGGCCGCAGCCTGCTCCCCTTCCCGCCTGCGAGGATGACAGCTTTCATCTCGATCCCCCCACTTCTTGTTCTCGCTGCTGCAGCGCTCTCCGATAGACGGCGATCGTCCCTTCGGCGATCGCCGGCCACGAGTAGCGTTCGATCACCTTCTGCTGCCCTCGCTCCGCCACCTGCTGACAGGTGATCGGATCGGCGAACAGCTGCAGGATCGTCTCAGACAAGGAGTTCGAATCCCCCGGCTCGACCAGCCAACCGTCCTCGCCGTGCTCCACGATCTCCGCAAGTCCGCCCGTGCGTGACACGACGGTCGGCGCTCCTGCTGCCATCGCTTCCAATGCCACGATGCCAAACGGCTCATACAAGCTGGGAAAGACGGCCACATCTGCGACTCGCAGCAGTCGATTGCGCTCTTGATCGGTGACAAACCCGGCAAACTCCACCCGGCCCTCAATGCCAAGCTCGCGCGCCTGATCTTGAAGCGCAGCAAGCATCGGCCCAATCCCCGCGATGATGATTCGCGCCTGCGGATAGCGGTTCATCCAGCTCGGTGCGCTGGCGAGCAACACCTGCACCCCCTTCTCTGGAACGAGCCTTCCGACATAGAACACCACCTTCTCGCGCTCACTCGCCCGCCTTGACCGTCCCTCGACTCCTTCTGTCAGCGCTTTCCGATCGACAGCATTGTTCAGCACGTGCAGTTTTTGCGCTGCGACTCCATACAGTTCTTGCAGCTCCTGTCGCATCGAGGCGGAGCAGACGATCACCTCGTGCGAACGCTCCGCCAAGCGGCGCTCGATCTGATAGATCTGCCTTTGCAGTTCGCTGTGGATGCCATGATTTCGCCCGTGCTCCGTCGCATGGATCGTCGAGATCACCGGAAGGCCGAATTGCGCAGACAGCCAGTGTGCAGATTCTGCGACCAGCCAGTCATGCGCGTGGATCAGCTGGAACGGCCCAAACGATTCGATCGCTCTGCGCCCCATCGCGCTCAGGCGAATGTTGAGCAAAGCGCTCCATTCTACAAACCGGCCTTCCTGCAGCTCTGGTACCTCCACCCGGTGCACATGTACCCCAGCGAGGTGCGCATACGCCTCCGTCCCTTCCCCCTGGCAGGTGATCACATGCACTTCCACCCCCGCTCGTGCCAACTCGCGAGACAGGTCGTACACGTGGCGGGCAAGACCGCCGATCGTGCGCGGTGGAAACTCCCAGGACAGCATCAGCACGCGAAGCGGTGGCTGCTGACGATCGGGCGTACAGGTTGCAGGCAAAAGGTGATCGAGCCGAAGATCGGGGAAGATCGGAGTCGACCGTTCCAACTCGGCAAGCCACTCTGCAGACACCCGTTCGGCCTCGATCTGCTCGGCGAGTCGCTCTGCGTTCATCAAGTGTTCTGACAGCCTACCGACCCCATATGCTTCTGTCGTCTCCATCGTGATCATAAACGCCCAGTCGCTCGCCTCTGCAAGCATCACCTCCCGCGCCAGTTGGCGGAGCGCTCTTTCGGTCAGCGCTTTCCTCGCCGGTTGGCTTTGCCGCTCCGCTCTGCGCACAGCGTTGACCAGCCGCTCCTCCAGCCGATGCAGATGTGGATAGATCCAGCCGTTCCGCTCGTTTAACCAAACGTCCGCATAGCCACCGCGCCCCCAAGAGGACATCGAGAGCGCCGCGCGCTCCGCCTGTGGATGCTGACGAAGATAGCCGCTCGGCGTGACCATCGCAAGCTCCGACCCGGCAAGCTTGCGCGCCACTCGCTCCACCCAGCTCGGCCCTTCATACCACCAATGTCCGAACAGCTCCGCATCGAACGGTGCGGTGATCAGCGGCGGTCGCTCTCCCCCACCCGCGATCTGAGCGAGCGCATCGATCTTTTCTACTCTCGACCTGACAAAGTGTTCGGCGTGCACCTCAACTCTTTGCCTTGCCATCTGCGGGTCATACAGCTCTTTGTGCGCCCCCTGTCCGGTCACGCGAAAATATTTAAGCCCGGTGTTGACCCTGATTCCGGACGGATGAACGTAGTTGCCAATGTAGGATTCTTCCAGATCGAAGCCGATGTCTCGGTAATACTCGCGGTAGTGCGGATCGCCAGGATAGCCGATCTGTGAGCTCCACACCTGCTCTGTCGATTCTGGATCGCGCCCGAGCGCATACACGTTCGTCCCGTTGATAAGCAGCGGATGATAGACGCTCTTCGATCCGAATGAGTGCGAATCGAGAACAAAATATTGCAAGCTCTGCTCCGCGAGCAATCTTTCCACGCCAGGCAGATAGCCGCACTCTGGCAACCAGATGCCGCGCGGCCGGCTGCCGATCATCGCTTCATGCGTATCGCAGGCGATGCCGATCTGCGCTCTGCGCAGCTCCTCGCTGCCGATCGTCGGCAGGAATCCATGTGTGGCCCCGCAGGTGATCAGCTCCAGATGCCCGCTGCTCTGCAGGTCGGCAAAGCGGGCGACAACGTCGCGACCGCTCGACTCATAGGACTTGAGCAGACCACCATAATGATCCGCATACATGTCGGCGAGCGCGCGCACGATCGGCTCGTTTGCAGTGCGCCCCCGCTCCTTCTCCGTCAGCTCGATCGTCTTCTGCAGGTGCTTCACATAGCGCTCGCCCAACTCCTCATCGCGCAGCATGGTCAACAGCGTCGGCGAGATCGAAAGCGTAAGCGAATAGGGCACTCGCTCCTTCCGCAGGCGCTCAAAGACTTGAAGCAATGGCAAATAAGTCTCGGACAGCGCTTCATATAACCACCGCTCCTCCAGCGCCCACGCTGCTCGCTCATGGCGCACATAGGGCAGATGGGCGTGCAGAACCAGCGCCAAGCAGCCTTTCTTCATCCGCAACCTCCTTTAAGATTCAGCATAGAGCGTATAGGTGCTGATGCGATCTGTTCGCTTTCTGGGCAGCAGGTCAAACCGTTCTGCGCCCGGCAGTCGCACGCTCGTTTCGTACAGGGAGAGGAAACCATCAGATCGCTCCCATCCATACTCCACACGGTAGAGCGCGCCCGGCGATAGGCCGTCCACATAGCGAACCCCCCACCTTGCCTGGCACTCGACGAACTGCGTTTGTTCAGCAGCTCCTGATATCCGAAGCATGCGTGTCGATCGCTCCCACTCCTGTAAAAAATAGCGAGACGCGATCTGCTCCACCGCCCCTCCCTCTGCCCAATGCACCCAGATGCGAGTTTTGTCGATCGCAAGCGCCTGCAACCGATCATCTCCGTATCGATCGACTCGAAGGTACCGACCGAGCTCCATCGACCACCCTCCCTCCCATCGCTGTTGATCGGACGCATGAATCCCTATTTTTTATGAGCGAACACAGGTAAAAAGAACGTCATATCTACCTGCGAAGCTCCATATGGTGAAGTGAGCGCGCAGGAAAAATTCGCGCGACTGCACAGTAAGGAGGATGATCGATAATGGCGAAAGTGTTTGCTCGCGTTGCTGGCTGGGTCATGCTGCTGCTCGGGATCATCGGTTTCTTCATGTCAGACCTCTTCGAACTTATCGAATTTGATACCCCTCACAACATCGTCCATCTGGTCCTCGGGGTGCTCGGGATCGCAGCCGGTCAAAGTGTAAAATGGGCGAGATTGTTCGCCCAAGTGTTCGGGACGATCTATCTGCTGGTCGGCATCATCGGCTTCTTCGTCCCCGATTTCCTCGGACTGCATCTGGAGCTCACCGAAAACTTGATCCACGTCATCCTCGGTGCCTGGGGTCTTTACGCCGCACTTGGCGAAAAGGACAGAGCTCGGGAATAGCAGAAGCAGGAATACGCATACTAAGGCTGTCCGGCACATTCCGGCAGTCTTTTTTTGTTTCCATCCCATGTTCGAGGAGGCGGTTGCATGAAGGTTCGCGATCTGATGACGAAGGACGTTCGCACCTTGAAGACCAATCACACGTTGCGAGAAGCGGCCGAACTGATGGCATCGCTGAACGTCGGCGTGATTCCGATCGCTGAGGAAGGGGACAAGCTGCGCGGCATCCTGACCGACCGCGACATCGTCGTGCGAGCTGTCGCCAAAGGCGTGGACATCACGAGAGCGAAGATCAACGATTATATGAGCCCGAAGCTGGTCTCGATCAACCCGCAGGAAACGGCAGCCGAAGCGGCAAAGCTGATGGCCGAACACCAGCTGCGCCGCCTGCCTGTCGTCGAGGAAGGTCAGATGGTCGGTATCCTCTCCATCGGCGACCTTTCGGTGGTCGACATTCATGAGAATGAAGCGGGCTATGCGCTCGGAGAGATCTCCACGCCATCGCGCCCCCAACTCTAGCCGCATAAGCCATCCCGTCCTCGGCATACTAAGGCTGTTGGGAGACAGCTCCGACAGCCTTTTTACATTCACCTACCGCATTCACAAGGAGGGGCTTTCATGAAAATTCGTGAACTGATGACGACCGATGTGCAATGCTGTGCACCTGACGCCTCTTTGCAACAGGCAGCGCAGATCATGGCTGACATCGATGTCGGGATCGTGCCGATCTGCTCGGCAAACGATCGATTGGAAGGGTGTGTCACCGACCGTGACATCGTGATTCGCGCGGTGGCCAAAGGGATGGATGTCAATACGACGCGCGTCGGCGAATGCATGTCCAGCGCGATGGTCTCCTGCTCTCCTGAGCAGACCGCACAGGAAGCGTCCAACCTGATGGCAGACCATCAGATCCGCCGACTGCCGGTCGTCGAGAACGGTCGTCTGGTCGGCATCGTCGCGCTCGGTGACTTGGCGGTCGTAGGCATTCACGAGAACGAAGCAGGCTTTGCGCTCAGTGAGATCTCCGAGCCTGGTATCCACTGATCGCTTTCGTCCGTCTGGAAATACAAATGGACAAGACCCTCAGCGGGTCTTGTCCATTTGTATGTGGAGCGATACACTCTTACAAAAGGAGGCGTGTCGATGACCACAACTCGCAAATCGTTCTGGATCTGGTTGATCCTAAGCCTCGCCTGGATGGCCCTGATCTTTTATAAGTCGGGAGAATCGTATGGCGATCAGGACATTCGCCCCGTGCTGCGGCAATGGATCGATGAGGATCTCTTGCTTTCCCTGCTCCCAAACATCGAATTTTACTATGATGGCGGACTGGTCAGCTACAAATCTCCCTATTCGATGTTCGAATTTTTCATCCGCAAAGCTTCGCACGTGACCGAGTTTTTGATCCTCACCCTGCTGTACTGGCGCACGTTTGCTGCCACGGCGATGCGGCGGCGCATTGCGCTCCCACTCTCCGCGCTGCTCGCGATCCTCTATGCAGCGTCTGACGAGTTCCATCAATCGTTCGTACCTGGTCGCACCGGACACGCGATCGACGTATATGTGGACAGCATCGGCGTCTTGCTCGCCGTGCTGATCGTGCTGTTGACCAAACAAAAAACTCTCTCCACAGCAAAGTGAGAGAGTTTTTTGCCGGTTCATTTCGCTTGGCTGATGCCTGCTTGTTCGGCAGCTTTGGCAAGATCTGCACTCCGGCGATCCTGCAACCATGCCGATTCGATCACCGCGCGCAGATCTTTCACTTCCACATCCTTCATCCCGCAGGACGCGCATTTGTCGAGCATGTACTTGATCGCTTCATTCATCTTCGAAGGACCGTCTTCCTTCGCGTACACCGTCTCTGCGTATGAGAACGCTTCCCGTCCGAGCTGTGCTAACAGGTTCCGTTGTTGCAAGGTTGTGTGCGTGTCATAATACTGCTGGATGCGTTGCTTTATGTCTCGAAACAGGAGCAGACCTGCGAGGATGGCCACCTCCAGCAAGATGCTGGCGCCATCTTTCAGCATCGACAAGATCTGTTCCGTCATGTCGCTTACCTCCCGCTTCGAATCAGGTTGTAAAAACGTACGAGCACCGATGCGAGCTCCGCCCGCGTCACCGGTTGATTCGGACGCCAAGTGCCATCTTGGTATCCGGTCATCACATCCCACTCGATCACTTTTGCGATCGCATCTTTGGCCCAGGCCGGCCACTCCTCCTGCGGTTGCTGTCCGGGTGTTGGCTCCTGTGCAGGCGCGTTGTAGGGCAGATTAAAAAGGGTGCAGATCCCTTTTGTCGCCCCTTCGGCTGCTGCCGACAGATGGGCACGGCTGGCCATGCGGGTCGCTTCTGACAGGTTGGTGATAAATCCAGATTCGATCAGCACCGCATCCATCGCCGTATCGCGGAGCACCTGAAAATCCCCATAGTACACCCCGCGGTTGGTCTGCCCTGTCGATGCGGCGATCGATGCGGCGATGCGATCCGCCCACTGCTGAGTGCGCGTCCCGCGGGCAGCCGGATGAATCCATGCGGCCACACCGTTTACCGCTGGAGATGATGCCGAATCGGTGTGCCAGGAAAGGAAAAGATCCGCTTTCGCATCGTTTGCCACGCGCGCGCGATAGGCCAGATCCTGTCCGATCGTCCCGTCCGGATATGGCAATGTGTCGGTGGTTCGCGTCATGACCACGCGAATGCCGCAGCGCTGTAGCGCATCGCGAAGAACGAGCGAAGCCTGCAAAACCAGATTTTTCTCTTGAAACCCATTGGCTGTCGCGCCCGGGTCCGTTCCCCCATGTCCTGGATCGATCACAACTAGCGGCACTGTCTCCACTCCTCTCAAGGACATTTCTAGCTCATGATATGTAAAGTTTCGCTCCAAGGTGAAAAAAAGCGCCCGCATACTATGTATGCAGACGCCAACCGAATCATTCCTATCGAGTTGTTACGTGGAAGACGCGCACACCGACGCTGCGCAGATCTTCTGTGATCGCATCGACGTTCGCCTCCGGTGCCACCTTGAAGGAAACGCGGCGGTATCCGAAATCAGCATTGTCGTCGAGGACGAGCATTCCGAAGATGTTCGAGTGCTTGCGAACCACTTCGGCAAACTTGAGCAAGGAGCCTTGCATCTCCGGCATCGAGACGGTCAAGCGGATGCCCGGCTGATGCATGCCCAGCGCATCGCGAAGCATCTCATAGAGGCTGTTGCGGGTCACGATGCTCGTGAAAGCGCCTTCCCCGTCGAGCACAGCGATGAACGGAACTCGGTCGATCGCTTTCAGGATGTCTTCGATGTTGCCCTCTTCATGAACGGTCGCATGTTTGTTGACGGTGATCGCTTCAACCTTGGTTTCGGTCAAAAATTGATCTTTCGCAACATCGCTTTCAAAAAATGCTTTGTGCACATCAGCATAGCCGACCATGCCACAGAACACACCGTCAGCTACAACTGGAATATGTTGAAATCCGCAGTGATCAAGAGCCGCGAGCAAATCTTTCAACGATGCTTGCGGTTCAATCGTAACCACTTTATGCGCTTCTAACTTTAACTGTTGTACAATCATCCATACAACCCCCTTCGGTCTCTCTTCATTATCTATTCGGCAATTCTGCAAACTTTCCTCTTCTTTTGGAAGAGAATCGGAAGATATTTAGACGATCGTTCTCCCGGTGTGCAATCAATAGCCAAAGAAGATGCGGATGATCCAAAAACAGCCTGCAAACAGCAGGAGCGAAACAAAATAGGCGAGCAGCCCGCGGATATACTCTTTTCCTTCGAGCTTGTAGAAGATGCGCAAGATGATCGCAGACAAGACCATCGCCGTAAACGACACGGCGAACAGGATCAGCCCGAGCGACTCGTTCGCACCGCGCACGATGTAGTCCCCATTTCGATCGTACATCATCAGGCCGAGCAGCAGATTGGCCAGATAGGCATGTCCGATCAAAAAGGTCGGAACGCCGAACATGTAGCGTTGCATCGAGACTTGCTTGCGAAAAAAGCGCACGATCAGCAGCTGTGCCAGCAATGGCAACAGCGCGTAATAAATCAGAAAGAACAGTGCAAATGCAGCATCATTTTGAAGAATCTCATAGAAGTCCACAGGAATCTCCTACGCCCCTTTTCAGTTAAAGTAGTGAAAAAAAGGGCTCCCGCAGACGAGGAGCCCTTCCTTCAATCAAGCTTATTTTCGCTCAGCGATCGGAACGAACTGTTGATCGATCGGACCAACATAGTCGGCTACCGGACGAATGATGCGATTGTGCGCGTACTGTTCGAGGATGTGCGCCGTCCACCCGGATACGCGGGAGATGACGAACAGCGGAGTGAACAGTTCTACCTGAATGCCCATCGCATTGTAGAGCGAGCCGGAGTACAGGTCAACGTTGTACTTGAGGTCTTTGCCCTTCTTCGCAAAATGCTCCAGCACCACGCCTTCGGTGATCTCCGTCATCGCAAACCACTTGGTCTGGCCCACCTGCTCGGTCAACTGCTTCGCATAGCGCTTCAGCACCAAGCCGCGCGGGTCATAGGAACGATAGACGCGATGACCGAAGCCCGGCACTTTCACGCCGTTGTCCAGTCGCGCGCGCACTTCGGACGCCGCATTTTCCACCGAGTCGATCTCCATCATCATGCGCAGCACATCTTCGTTCGCACCGCCGTGCAACGGGCCCTTCAGCGCGCCGATCGCCGAGGTCACGCCCGAGTACATATCGGACATGGTCGCCACCGTGCAGCGCGCGGTGAACGTGGAGGCATTAAACTCATGGTCAGCATGCAGGATCAGCGCCACATCGAACGCCTCGACAGACAGTTCATCCGCTTCTTTTCCGTTCAGCATGTAGAGGAAGTTCGCCGCGTGACCGAGGTCGTTGCGCGGTGCGACATAGTCCAAACCTTGTTTGAAGCGACCGACAGCTGCGGTGACCGATGCTAACATCGCCACGAGCTTCGTCGCTTGCTTGATGTGCGTCTCGCGCTCCATCGACTTGTCTTCATCGACCGCCCCGAGGTACGACGCAACGGTGCGCAGCACTTCCATCCCCGTCGGGTTCGCGCTCGAATTGCACAGCGATTTCACCAGTTCCAACACATCGGTCGGAATTTCGCGATTTTTCTTCAGCTCTGCATCGAGGGCGGACAGCTCGCTCGCGTTCGGCAGCTTTCCGTACCAAAGCAAATAGATGACTTCTTCAAACGAAGCTTTTCCAACCAGATCGTTAATATCGAAACCTTGGTAGACGAGACGACCTTCTTTTCCGTCTACGAGGCAGATGGAAGACTCACCCGCAACAACATCTTGCAGACCCGCTTTCGTTTTTGCTTCAGACATTGACGAAACACCTCCTGATAAATAACAGAACTACCATTGTAACGGTACATACCGAGTATTATTCGATGCTACTAATTATACAGGATTTAGTCTCATCGGTCGAACTTGATGAATGGGCTTTCATTCATATTTCCGACAGCAACAGCAATTCAACGCCCGAAAGCGTTTACTTTCAACCATTTTGCCAGTCTTAGGTTACCCCGAGCGATCCCAGATATGCTCGATCGACCCCGATTCACTTTGTAAATCTTGTCGAAAAATTTATTTCCTGTGGAATCATGTCGATTCACAAGAGTTGTGGATAACTATTATCCCCATTATTCACATTCTACTATAAAGCAAAATTGACCTTTTCCACAATCCATCCACAGCTTACCCACAAAATGCCCACAGGTTTTGTGGATAATCGGAACGCTTGTTCGCTTCCTGCTTCCATGTTATAGTCGAACCAAGCCAACTCGTCTGAGTTTGCTTGCGTTTCAAAGATCAGAACAGTGAGGGAATCGCCATGCATTTGCTGAGTGATGAGTATTTGATTGAAGCGTACACGAATGCAGTGCAACAGAAGTTGGACAGGCAGTTTCTTGAACTGCTGTCCAAAGAGGTCCAAGCGCGAGGTCTTTCCGTCTCTGTCATCCTGGCATCGTAGACAGACTGCCCGTTGATCGAGCACAGCTCGCCTATTGGAGAAGGCCTGTTCTGCCGGGAGCGGGCTTTTTTCTTAGCGCTTAGAAGCCCTCTTTCATTCCGTACAGCGTCAGTTCCTCTCGGTTGTGGAACAGCTGTTTCGCTTTGAGCAACATCACATCCGGCTCTAGGTTTTGCAACGTTTCCTTCACCGTCTGAAAGGGCTTCTTGTGCATCAGCTTAACGGTGATCACCAAGATGCCGCCCGGCTGCAAGGCGGGTAACAGCTCTGCCACCAGCTTGCTCATCTGTTTGGGGCTCCAGCTCATGTCACAGACGAGCAGATCGAACGATCCTTCCGCAAAGGTGACGTCCCCCGCGTTCTTTTGCAGGTAGGTCAACTGCGGGTGGTCGAGCAATGAGGGGTGCAAGTGGCCCGGATCGACAGCTGTCACGTTCAGACCGCGCTCCAGCAGGAGCGAAGTCCATCCGCCTGGCGCTGCTCCGACATCAAGCGCGCTCTGGAACTGGGTGAGGTCGAGATCGAATCTCTCCTCCGCTTCCATCAGCTTGAACTTGGCCCGTGAGACATGCTCCTCTTCCTTGCGGTAGCGCACCATCCCCCCATTCCAATCGGATAGATTTTCTCGCGGCGTGGAGATCCCCAGGTAGCACGTGCCGTCCGCCAAGTACACGGAGATGATCTTGTCGGCGCCACGAACTACACTCTCCACGCCTTGCTCTTGTTGCAAGATCGGGTCGAGCGCGTCCTTTACCCCATAAGGCGTATAGGCGAACTTGACCTCTTTCGTTTTGCGCGCCTGCACCGCGACTTTCTCACCAGCTGCAAACGGGCGCAGTTCCTGAATCAACCGGATCAACTTCAGCAGGTCGTCGCCCGTCTTGTCGAGGAGGAGTTCGTGCTGTACCGGCTGGATGTGGCGAAGGAAGATCGGCTCCGCTTCGAGCAAGGCGGCTGTCACCTCTTCTGCCGGTGCCGGCACATCGATCAAGAACAGTTCCCCCGGCTCAAGATATTTAAATTTGGTGCCCGGAAACAGCCTCCTGATCTCCTCTTGTGCATATTGTGCAAATCCAAAGTTGGATGAACCGATAAAGCGAGATGATGTCATGCAATCCTCCACATATGTACGTCATTTTTATAACCTTCTCAGTATAGCAAACTACATGGTACCATTTCCTTAGAAAAATGGTTGCGCTTCGTCGCATCGTCCGATATGCTTTTTTATTAAAGGAGTTGGCAATAGATGCAACGTTTTGTAGTTGAACCGATCCTGTTTGCAATGTTTGGCGAACTGTTATTTCCCAACGAGCCAATCGAATATATCATCCCCTACTCGACGGTGATGGAATTGTATGAGCTGCGAGATAGCGAAGAGATCATTCATGATCCGGCAGAAAATGAGCGGGTGAAAGCGAATGTCGAAAAGCTGATCCTCTTTTTCGAACAGCCTTTCGTCGCCAAGAAGCTCGACAAGTCGTTGCGCGTTCCGTGGCAGCGCAGCCGTCCGATCCTCTACAGCGAAAACGTGACGTTCACCGTCGTCAATGCGCTTGACAACGCCGAATTTGGCGAAGGATTCGACCCGGTCGAGACGGAGCTGATCCTCCTCGCACGGCGCGACTCGCTGCCGCTGATCACCGATCAGCTTCAGCTCCAACAGCGCATCGTGGAAGCGAGGATCGGGATCACCGTGATCGACGTTGCCGATTTTGGCTTTCTCGTCGATGAGCCTCCGTTCGAAGAGTTGGCTGATGAGCATGATCTAGCGTTGGTCAACACGCCGATCCATTCGTTGGAAGCACAGGAAGGGGCGCTGTCTCCGGCAGAAGAGCGGGCGGTGTCGCAGAAGGGCAACAAGCTGCTCCCCTGGGTGCTCGGTAGCTTCGCACTGATCCTGCTCGCCTTTATCTTCACACTGTTCTCATAGAAGCTCTGCTCACCACATTCGATGTGTGACAGAGCTTTTCTTGTGGAACGCTGACTGTAGAAATGGGGACAAGTGTTGCCACTTAGTTTTCACTGCGGTACAATTACCCCAAAAACAGTATCTATCGGAAGTAGGAGGCCTAACCCTGATGGCAAAGACCCGTGATCGAATCCTCTTTAGCCGTGAAGCGATCCAATCCCGTGTCGCAGAGCTCGGCGCACAATTATCACAAGATTATCAGGACGGCGAGGTCGTCGTCATCTCGCTCTTGCGCGGCAGTTTCGTGTTTACAGCAGACCTCGTTCGTGAAATAACCGTTCCGGTCAATGTAGACTTCCTGACCACATCCAGCTACGGTCATGGTGAACATAGCACCGGTCGCGTCGAGATCGTCCACGACATCCGCACCGACATCGCAGGCAAAGACGTTTTGATCTGTGACGACATTCTCGATACCGGCATCACCATGCGCGGCGTGGTCGAGCATCTGGCGAAAAAGAACCCGAAAAGCATCAAGACCTGCACCTTCCTCGACAAACCTTCGCGCCGTCAAGTTGAGGTGCAGCTCGACTACACCGGCCATACGATCGAAGATCTATTTGTCGCCGGATACGGGCTCAACCTCGGTGACTATGCACGCAATCTCCCTTACGTATTTGTGCGCGAAACTGTAGAAGAATAATCTTCCTTA
>NZ_JBHUIO010000005.1:69635-108395 GCF_042682745.1 Tumebacillus lipolyticus
CAGAAGTCCGGATAGAGCCCCTGATACTTCTCATAGGAGAAAAACACGCGCGAGATGTAATGCCTCGTCTCACCGACTGGGATCTTTTCAGAAGTCTCCAGCCTGCCATCCCAGACGCCTTCGTTCATCCAGCCGGACACGCGGCCAGGGCCTGCGTTGTAGGCGGCAACCGCCGCTGCCTGATTGCCTTCATACTGCTTTTTCAAAAAGGCCAAATACCAGGTTCCCATCTGAATGTTGGTCTCCGGGTCGGCAAGGTCTTCCAGGCCGCTGTAGGGGATCTCGCTCTCTCGCGCGATCCATTCGGCCGTCTCCGGCATCACCTGCATCAGGCCGACCGCCCCCACCTTCGACACGTTTTCCGAGCGAAACTTGCTCTCCACACGGATGATCGCTGCGACCAGCAATGGGTCAACGCCATTTCTGGCGGCCGCCTCCCGAATGATATCTTCATGATGAATCGGGTAGAGCAAACGCCAGAACCAATTGCTGCCCACCACGAGCACGATCATCAAGATCAGGCCGAGGATCAGTGCGATCTTTCGCTTAGCACGGGGCGTGAGCACCCAGGAGATCCGCGGCCAGATCACAGACTGGCCCCCTCTTCCTGCAACCGCAAAAGCTTCGCCCACACATCCTGTACCTGCTGGAACGTCTCTTCGATCGTGCCCCCGTTGTCGATCAGGAAATCAGCATATCGCTTTTTCTCCTCGACCGGCATTTGAGCCGCGATGCGCTTTCGTGCCGCCTCCGCTGACAGCTCGTCCCGTTTCAGAAGACGCGCATACTGCGTCTCCTGGTCGACATAGACGACGATCGTCCGCTCAACCTCTCGGTGGATTCCCGTTTCGATCAAGAGCGGGATATCCCAGATCACGATCCGATTCGGGTTATGGGCAAGGGCCTCTTGCGTCTGCAGGTCGCGCTCCTCTCGCACGCGAGGATGCACAATCTGGTTGAGCTTTTCACGGCTCTCCGGGTTGTCAAAGACTCGCGCGCCAAGTTTCGCGCGATCGAGCTCTCCATTCGGCTGCAAAATCTCTTCACCAAAAAAGTCGACAATCTCCCGCCACGCCCGCTCGCCGGGCTGTTGCACCTCGCGCACGATCTTGTCTGCATCGATGATGACTGCCCCTAAGTCGGCAAGCATCTTCGAAACGGTGCTTTTTCCTGTTGCTATCGAGCCGGTCAGACCTACGATCATAATGAGCCTCCTGTCCCCATTCTTCCCCATCTCTCTGTTTAAAAAAATTTAGAAATACCGATCACGATCAACATCAGGCCCGGGATATACACCATCTTGCGCATCAGTCGCGCATCCGCATATCGCATTCCAACTTGCAGACCGGAATAGATGAAAATCAAGTTCATCAGAGCGATCGTCAAAGCTGTCGATACGGAGTGGAAACCGATCAGCGATGCCCCGACACCAGCTCCAAAGCCGTCCATCGACAGCGCAAACCCGAGGATCAGACTCTCCTTGACCGAGATGTCCCCCGAGCGATCCACATCTGCAGATGACGGCGTGCGCAGAATTTGAATCACCAACCCGACCTTTTTCAGCTCGACGTGAAAGACGGTCTTGTGCCCCTCTTCCTCCCGTTTGGCAAGCGATTCTCTTTCGAAAGAGCCCCCGCCGATCGGCTCTTTTTCCTTCTGCGTCAAGATGTTGTAGATCGCAAAGCTCCCGACCCCGATCAGCAACACCGCACCGATCATCTTCGCAAAAGTTGGGGTCAGGAAAAGGGAGAGCGCGTCGCCTACCTGCATCGCGATCAGGATCATCGTCGCCGAACAGAGGGTGACGACGAGCAGAGACCACAGTGGAAAACGGATTTTGCGCAAGCCATACGTTAAGCCCACGCCAAAACCGTCGAGCGAAACGGCAAACGAAAGCACGAGCAGGGACAAAAAGTGTAGCACAGCTGCCCCCTCCTTCCCTCATATTGCCATCATGTTATGCGCATGAGGGGGAAAGGGTGTGCGCCTAGTCGTGCAACGGTTGACAGGTTGGGCAGAAGTGCGTGCCGCGCCCGCCAAGGCGCGTTTTGACGATCAAGGTACCGCAGTTCGGACAGGGTTGATCTTCCCGCCCATACACGTTGAGCTGGTGCTGCATGCCACCTTCTTGTCCGTAGCCGTTCACGTACGATTTGACAGAGGAGCCGCCGAGCTCTACCGATTGGGTGAGCACAGCGACGATCGCCCGATGCAGGGCGACGATCTGCCGATCTGACAGCTCAGGGCCGCTCGCTTCCGGATGGATGCCCGATTGAAAGAGCACCTCATCTACATAGATATTGCCAAGTCCAGCCACTAATGACTGGTCGAGCAACAACGCTTTGATCTTGCCGCTTCTTCTCGCCCTGAGCGCTCTGATGAACACCTCAGGCGTAAAGGATCGATCGAGCGGTTCCGGGCCGAGCGTCGCCAAGCCGGGAAGCTCTTGATGCCTTCCTTGTGGCAAGATGTCCATCGTGCCAAACTGACGCACATCTTTATAGCGAAGTTCCGTTCCGTCTGTGAAATGGAAGATCACATGCGTGTGCTTCTCCACCGGGTCCTCGCGGTGATAGAAGCCATAGCGACCTTCCATGCGCAGATGTGAAACCAAAAGGTGTGGGCCGATGCTGAGCAGCAGATATTTGCCTCTGCGCTCCACCGCATCGATCGCATACCCTTCTAACATCATGCAAAACTGCCTCACATCATCAGGCGTGCGGATGATCCTCGGCAGGCTGACTGTAATCTTTTCGATCGTCTTTCCGATCACCAGCGCGGCAAGTCCGCGACGAACCGTCTCGACCTCCGGCAATTCCGGCATGAGGTCTCATCCTCTCTATGACAAGCTCACTATTTCGCTTCGTACCAAGTGTCACCAACGTTAATGTCTGCCTTCAGCGGAACGGACAGCTCGATCACCTGCTCCATCTCACGGCGCACCAGCTCGGTCAGCGCTTCGATCTCTTCAGGCGGGCATTCGAAGATCAGCTCGTCATGCACCTGCAAGAGCATCCTCGCCCGCAGGTTCTGCCGCTTGATCACACCCTGAATGTTGACCATCGCTTTTTTGATGATGTCTGCCGCCGTGCCTTGAATCGGCGTGTTCATCGCCGTGCGCTCCGCAAAGCTCCTGATGTTGAAGTTTGACGCTTTGATATCGGGCAGGTGCCGCTTGCGTCCGAGCAATGTCGAAACAGACTCGTCCTTGCGCGCCTGCTCGACCACATCTTCCATATAGCGCTTCACGCCGGGGAATTTAGCAAAGTAGCTCTCGATAAACTGCGCAGCCTGCTTGCGCGGAATGTTCAGGTTCTGGGACAGTCCAAAATCGGAGATTCCGTAGACGATCCCAAAGTTGACCGCTTTGGCCGCTCGACGCATGTTCGAATCGACCTCTGCTGGCGATACTTCGAACACCTGCGTCGCAGTGCGCGTGTGGATGTCCTCATCGTGAACAAACGCATCGATCATGCTCTCATCTGCCGAAATGTGCGCGAGGACGCGCAATTCGATCTGTGAGTAGTCGGCGGCGAGAATCTTCCAGCTCGCATCGGTCGGCACGAACACATGTCGCAGTCGGCGACCTTCTTCGGTGCGAATCGGGATGTTCTGCAAGTTCGGCTCGGTAGAAGACAGACGTCCGGTCGCCGTCAGCGCCTGGTTGAACTGCGTGTGGACACGGAACATATCCCCCTGTTTGCGAGCGGCGTTCAGCAAGCCTTCCACATAGGTGGAAAGCAATTTGCCCAGATGGCGGAAGTCGAGGATTTTTTGGACGATCGGCGCATGCGGCGCCAGTTTCTCCAGCACATCTGCCGAGGTTGAATAGCCTGTCTTCGTCTTCTTCGAAGCGGGCAAGCCAAGTTTATCGAACAGAATCTCGCCGAGCTGTTTCGGGGAGTTCAGGTTGAACTCCACTCCTGCCAGCTCGTGAATCTCAGCCTGCAGGTGTTCGATCCGGCCGCGCAAGTTCTCGCCGATCTCTTTCAGTTCATCCGTATCGATCCGCACCCCTGAGTGCTCCATATCGGCGAGCACAAACGACAGCGGCAGTTCCAGATCGCGATATAAGGGCATCAGGTTCGCTTCGAGCAGAGCCTGCTCCACCTGCTCTTTGAGCAACACGTTGGCCGCTGCGATCGCACCAGCAACGCGAGCGCGATCTTGCAGGCTGACCTCTACCTTTTTCTTCGGCGTTCCTTTCGGGAGCGGATCGATCTTCCAACCGATCTGGCGGTCGATCACGTCGAACAGATCGGGAGCCCCGTCGGAGGGCGCTAACAGATACGAGCCGAGCAAGGTGCAAAATGCGTTGTGATCAAGCGCGATCCCTCTCGTTTTCAAAGCGGTGCAGACCGCTTTGACATCGTAGAACACTTTCATCTTGTCCGCGTTTTGCATCAGCGCGACCACTTGTTCGGGCAAAGCGCCATCCAGCGGGAGATACCAAGCGCTCTCTCCGGTGGCGATCGCCAGCCCATGCATCTCGCCAAGCTGATAGTTGCCCTCCAGATCGAGATGGAGACCGACCGCCTGTGGCAACGAGTCGATGATCTCCGGCAGTTCCCCCACATTGATCATCAACGTTTCGATCTGCTGATGGGTCGGGGCATCCGCTACAGCTTCCGATTCGGTGCCGCCTTCTGGCAACCGATCGAGCAGGGATTTGAATTCGAGCGATTTGAACATGTCGCGCACTTTCCCCGCATCATAGGATTCGAAACGCAAAGCTTCCAAATTGACGTCGATCGGAACATCGCGATTGATCGTCGCCAATCGCTTGGAGAGCAGCGCCGATTCTGCATGCTCGCGCAGCTTTTCTTGTAATTTTTTCCCCGGTGCCTCATCCGCATGCTGAAGCACTTCCTCCACCGAAGGAAATTGCGCCAACAGCTTGAGCGCCGTCTTCTCGCCAACGCCGGGGATGCCGGGGATGTTGTCAGACGTATCCCCCATCAACCCTTTTAGGTCGATGATCTGTAGCGGCGTCAAACCGTAGCGCTCGTTGATTTCTCCAGCTGTATACTTTTCCGTCTCGGAAAGACCTTTTCGCGTCAGCATGGTGGTGACCCGATCGGAGACGAGCTGCAACAAGTCCTTATCCCCAGTCACGACCAACGAGTCGTACCCAGCAGCTTCTGCCTGTTTGGTGATCGTGCCGATCAGGTCGTCCGCCTCATGTCCTTCCAGTTCGACATAAGGAATATCGAACGAATTTAAGATCTCGCGGACGATTGGAAACTGCTCCCGCAGTTCACTTGGCGTTTTTTCGCGGGTGCCTTTGTAGTCTGCATAGATCTCTTGGCGGATCGTCGCTTTCCCTTTGTCAAAAGCGACGACCAGATGGGTCGGTTGCTCGTCCTGCAGCAGGCGAAGCAACATCGTGGTGAAGCCGTATGCGGCGTTGGTGTACTGCCCTTTGCTGTTCGAAAGCGGAGGCAGTGCAAAGAAAGCTCGGTATGTAATGGAGTTCCCATCGATGAGAACTAATTTCGTCTTGTCCGACATGTTTCCACCTCTTAGAAAGGGATGTGCTTCGTTTATTGTAGCACAATGAAAAGTAAAAAAGCACACCCGAAGGTGTGCTTCTTCTGCGGTTGAATTATTGGTAGAGCAGGCATGCCACATGGTGGCCCGGCTCAACCTCTTTCAGCTCCGGAATGATCTGTGCACATTCTGGCATCGCTTTCGGGCAGCGAGTGCGGAAGCGGCAACCGGACGGCGGGTTGACCGGAGACGGAACATCGCCTTCCAGAATGATGCGCTCACGAGTGCGCTCGATTTCCGGGTCTGGAATCGGAATTGCAGACAAGAGTGCTTCCGTGTACGGATGCATCGGCTTGCGGTACAGTTCGGTCGCTTCTGTCACTTCGACAAGTGCGCCGAGGTACATAACGCCGATACGGTCGGAGATATGTTTTACCATCGCCAAGTCATGCGCGATGAACAGGTAGGTCAGACCGCGCTCCTGTTGCAATTTCTTCATCAGGTTGACAACCTGCGCCTGGATCGATACGTCGAGAGCGGAGATCGGCTCATCCGCAATGATAAACTCCGGCTCGATCGCCAAGGAGCGGGCGATGCCGATACGCTGACGCTGACCGCCGGAAAACTCATGCGGGAAGCGAGAAGCGTGCTCTTCGTTCAGACCGACGGTGCGCAACAGTTCGTAGATGCGATCGAGGCGCTCACGGCCAGAGAGCAACTTGTGAATGTCGATCCCTTCACCGATGATGTCGCCTACGGTCATCCGCGGGTTGAGCGACGCATACGGGTCTTGGAAGATCATCTGCATTTCACGGTTGAACTGCTTCAGATCGCGACCTTGGATTTTGTGTACGTCCTTGCCGTTGAAAGTAACTTGACCTTCTGTGGCATCGTACAGACGGATGATCGTACGGCCAGTGGTCGATTTACCGCAACCGGACTCACCGACCAAACCGAACGTTTCACCGCGTTTGATCGAGAAAGAGACGTTGTCAACAGCTTTCAGAATCGTACCGCGACCCAAGTCGAAATGCTTGGAGAGGTTTTTGACCTCAAGGATGTTATCCACACCCGTTTGAGCTTGCTTTTCAACAGTTGTCGTAGCATTAGCCATTGTGATGAGCCCCCCCTACTTCTACTGGACGTTCAACTTTCGGAGAGTTCGGGTGGAGCAGCCAGCAGGCTGCCGCATGGTTCGAGTTCAGCTTCGTCATTTCCGGATCTTGCTCCATGCAGATCTCCATCGCATACGGGCAACGCGCTGCGAACGCGCAACCTTTCGGCGGTGCGATCAGGTCTGGAGGCGTACCGTCGATCGGAATCAGATCTTCGTTCTTGTTGCTGTCCAGACGCGGAACGGAGCGCAGAAGACCCCAAGTGTACGGATGTTGCGGGTTGTAGAACACATCGTCGATCGTGCCGTTCTCGACAACTTTGCCCGCGTACATGACGACAACTTTTTGTGCGACGTCAGCAACAACGCCCAAGTCGTGGGTGATGATGATGATCGAAGCGCCAGTCTTCTCCTGCAGGTCACGCATCAGGTCGAGGATCTGTGCCTGAATCGTCACGTCGAGCGCGGTGGTCGGCTCGTCGGCGATCAGAAGTTTCGGGTTACAAGCCAGCGCGATCGCGATCATGACGCGCTGACGCATACCGCCGGAAAATTGGTGCGGATATTGCTCTACGCGAGTTTCCGGGTTCGGAATCCCAACGAGGCGAAGCATTTCGATCGCGCGCTCACGAGCTGCCTGACGGGACAGACCTTGGTGCTTGATCAGACCTTCTGCGATCTGCGTGCCGACCTTCATGGTCGGGTTGAGCGAGGTCATCGGGTCTTGGAAGATCATGCCCATCTCGGAACCGCGAACGCTCTCCATCTGTTTATCGGACAGCTTGACGATGTCAGTCTTTCCGTCGAAAACGATCTGCGAACCAGCTTTGATCTCGCCTGGAGGAGTTTGAATCAGGCGCATGATCGCTTGCGAGGTGACAGATTTTCCGCAACCGGACTCACCGACGATCGCAAGACATTCACCTTTTTTCAGGCTGAAGGTAACGCCGCGAACCGCTTGAACTTCACCCGCATAGGTGTGGAACGAAACTTTCAAGTCTTTGACTTCTAAGATATTGTTCATTGGCATTACCCTCCTTATTTACGAAGTCTCGGGTCGAGCGCGTCGCGCAGACCATCACCCAGAAGGTTGAAGGACAGCATGATGCACGCAAAGACGACGGATGGGCAAATCAGACGGAACGGGAAGTTACGCATCGATTGAACGCCATCGTTTACCAAGGAGCCGAGGGATGCGAGCGGAACTTTGATCCCCAGACCGATGAAGGAGAGGAACGCTTCCGAGAAGATCGCGCCCGGAACGGTAAACGTGATTTGTACGATGATGATCCCCAATGCGTTCGGGATCAGGTGGCGAAGGATGATCCGCCACGGGCTAGCACCGAGGGTGCGAGCTGCGAGCACATACTCTTGCTCTTTCAAAGAGAGGATCTGACCGCGCACCAAGCGGGCCATACCAACCCAGCCGACAGACGCCATGGCGAGGATGATCGTAAAGACGCCTGGCCCCATGACCATGATCAGCAAGATGATCAAGATCAGGTACGGAATGCCGTAGACGATTTCAACAAAACGCTGCATGATGTCGTCGATTCGACCGCCAAAGTAAGCGGAGATCCCACCGTAGAGAACACCGATTACACAGTCGAGGAATGCGGCCGTTATCCCGATGAATAGGGAGATACGAACGCCCCACCAGATACGAACCCACTGGTCGCGACCGAAGTCGTCAGTACCGAACCAGTGATCTGCAGACAGCGATTGGTTACGAGATGCCAAGTCTTGCTCTTGATAATCATACGGCTGAATGAACGGGCCGATGATCGCCAAGATGGACAGCGTGACGAGAAGGACCAGACCGACCATCGCCGCTTTGTTCTTCTTCAGTCGGCGCCACGCATCTGCCCAGTAGGAAATGGAAGGGCGAACGACGCGCTCTGCGTCCGTTTGCTTTTGCGCTAACTTAAACTTATCTTGCGGAACAGTTTGCATCGTTTACTTCCCACCTTTCGCCAGACGAATACGCGGATCGACGACCCCGTATAAGATATCTGTCACGATGATTGCCAGGATGAGCAACCCGGAATAGAAGATCGTCATACCCATGATCATCGTGTAATCATTCGTTGTGATCGACTGTACGAAGTGTTTACCCATACCAGGAACTGCGAAGATCTGCTCGACGACGAGGGTACCGGTCATGATGCCGACAGTGAGCGGGCCCAAGATCGTGATGATCGGCAGAATCGCGTTTCGGATGGTGTGCTTGATGACGATCGCGATCTTGGAAAGACCTTTCGAGCGAGCCGTCTTAATGTAGTCTTGGTTGACAACATCAAGCATCGAGGTACGCATCATACGAGCCATGGTAGCCAGTGTACCGAATGCCAGCGTGATGGTCGGAAGGATGACATATTCCGGACCTTTCCACAGAGCTGGCGGCAACCAGCCGAGTTGAACACCGACGTAATATGACAGCAGCGGACCGATTACGAACGCTGGAACTGAAACGCCGATGATCGCGGTTAACATTGCAAAATAGTCCAAACCTTTGTTGTGGTTCAAAGCTGCGATGATACCGAGGGTTAAGCCTGAGACAACCGCGAGAACGATCGCATACAGACCGAGTTCTGCAGACGTTGGGAACGTCTGCCCGATAATCTCATTAACAGAACGTGTTGGATAGAAGAAAGATACACCGAAGTCACCAGTTGCGATGTTCCCGACGTAGCGTCCATATTGAACCCATATCGGATCATCAAGTCCATAGTGCTTAATCAAGATTGCTCTTGCAGATTCGCTCAAACGCTCCGAATTGGCGAACGGATCGCCCGGAAGGTTATGCATCAAGACAAAGGTCAAAGAAACGATTACCCAGAGGGTTACCAAACCGTATACTACACGACGGAGGATAAAACGAAGCACAACCACACCTCCCAAAGAATTTTTTTGTTATTTGTGGTTTTGTTTGAGATACAGCTACTAGTCTACTCGCATCTCTTTCTTTTCGCTAGTGCGTTTTGCTGGCAATTGCGAGAGTCGGCAACCCCCATCACCGATCTTCAATGCCTGACAGAGAACCTTGCTACTCATTCTGTGGCCCTTAGAGTTTGGCTCAAGGAAGCGGTTTCGCACAAGATGATCGCGACACCGGTCCGCTTCGGCCCAACAACTCCTCCAGTCCCCCCGTCTCCCCCCTTTGATCAAGTAAATTAAGTCAGCATAATGTGTATGGTAAGGCACGAGCCTAATACCCAGAAAAGAATGATTCAACATTTTTGTAAAAGACAGATTATTCATAAAAAATTATAGTCGAATCTGCCCCTTCTCGTCCACTAGTAAAATTACGAACGATCCAAAACAATTATGCAAATGATTGACGGGGTGTATTGAAATAACTTTTAGATTCAGAATCTTTGGTGTAGATTCTATGAATCAGCCACAAGTTATACAATATCATAAAGATCTTATACATGCGAGTGATTTGTGGCGAAAAAACGTCAAGATTCTAGAATATTTCTAGGTAGATTCGACATTTTTCTACATGATTCAATCATTTTTAGCTAGTTGATAAGGATTTCGCTTAGGAACTAGCTTAATCATATTGTACTACAGACACAAAAAAAATTCCCCAGAATTTTCTAACTCCGGGGAATTTTTTGTAAAATGTAATCTAGCTGTAATCCTTTTGCAATGAAACTATTTGCCTTCTACGACTGCGATCACTTTGCGAACAGAGTCTGCCGACTTCTCAAGCGCCGCTTTTTCCGCATCGGTCAAATCCAATTCAAACACTTTTTCAACGCCGCCTTTGCCGAGCAGGGTCGGTACGCCCATGAACAGTTGATCATAGCCGTATTCGCCCTCCAGCAGGACGATCGAAGGCAGAATGCGCTTCTTGTCCTTGAGGATCGCTTCGGTCATCTGCGCCAGCGATGCTGCCGGGGCATAGTAGGCAGAGCCGTTGCCCAGCAGCTGGACGATCTCACCGCCGCCCACGCGGGCGCGCTGCACGATCTCTTCCAAGCGCTCTGCCGGAATCAGCTTCTCAAGCGGGATGCCGCCCGCATAGGAGTAGCGCACGAGCGGAACCATATCGTCGCCGTGTCCGCCGAGCACGAAGCCTTGGATATCTTCGACCGAGACGCCCAGCTCCATCGCGATGAACGAGCGGAAGCGAGCCGTATCGAGCACGCCCGATTGTCCGATCACGCGGCTTTTCGGGAACCCGGAAGCTTTGTACGCGACGTACGTCATCGCGTCAACCGGGTTGGACAGGATGATCAAAGTGGAGTTCGGAGAGTGTTTAACCACTTGCTCCGTAACGGATTTCACGATGCCCGCGTTGGTGTTCACGAGGTCATCGCGGCTCATGCCAGGCTTGCGTGCAATGCCCGCGGTGATGATCACGACATCGGAATCTGCTGTGTCTTCATAGTTCGAAGTGCCGATGATGTTCACATCAACGCCCAGTACAGGAGTCGCCTCGAACATGTCGAGCGCCTTGCCTTTTGTGGGGTTCTCAAGCTGCGGGATGTCGAGCAGGACGATATCGCCCAGTTCTTTTTGTGCCAAGAACAGCGCGGCGGTCGCACCGGTAAAGCCTGCACCGACAATGGTGATCTTGTTACGCTTGATGGTCATGAAGATCGCCTCCACTCAAATCGATTGGTTATCTGATCGTGATTGCGCGTCTTACAGGTTTTTGATCAGCGCATCCGCAAACTCGGAGCACTTCACTTCGGTCGCGCCTTCCATCAGGCGTGCGAAGTCATAGGTGACAGTCTTCTGATCGATCGCTTTTTCCAGCGCCTTGATGATCATGTCTGCCGCTTCTTGCCAGCCGAGGAACTCGAACATCATCACGCCGGAGAGGATGACAGAACCTGGGTTTACTTTGTCGAGACCTGCATATTTCGGAGCGGTGCCGTGCGTTGCTTCGAACACTGCATGGCCGGTCACGTAGTTAATATTCGCACCCGGAGCGATCCCGATACCGCCAACTTGTGCAGCCAGCGCGTCGGAGATGTAGTCGCCGTTCAGGTTGAGCGTTGCGATCACATCGTATTCGGCCGGACGGGTGAGGATCTGTTGCAAGAATGCGTCTGCGATCACATCTTTGACGATGATCTTGCCAGCAGCTTCCGCATCCGATTGAGCTTTGTTCGCAGCGTCTGTGCCCTGCTCCGCCTTGATGCGATCATATTGCGCCCAGGTGAACACCTGATCTGCATACTCGCGCTCCGCCACTTCGTAACCCCAGTTTTTGAACGCGCCTTCGGTGAACTTCATGATGTTGCCCTTGTGCACCAGCGTGACAGACTTGCGCTTTTGCGCGATCGCAAAGTCGATCGCAGAGCGAACGAGGCGCTCGGTGCCCTCTTTGGAGACCGGCTTGATGCCGATGCCGGAAGTCTCCGGGAAACGGATCTTCTTCGCGCCCATCTCTTCGCGCAGGAAGCTGATCAGCTTCTTCACTTCATCGGTGCCTTCCGAATACTCGATACCTGCGTAGATGTCCTCCGAGTTTTCGCGGAAGATAGTCATATCCACAAGCTCCGGGTGCTTGACCGGGGACGGTACGCCGTTGAAGTAGCGAACTGGACGCACGCATGCGAAGAGGTCGAGCTCTTGGCGCAGCGCGACGTTCAGCGAGCGAATCCCACCGCCTACCGGAGTGGTCAGCGGGCCTTTGATGCCGACGAGGTACTCGCGGAATGCGGTCAGGGTGTCGTTCGGCAGCCATTCGCCAGTCTGGTTGTATGCCTTTTCACCTGCGAGCACTTCGAACCACTCGATCTTCTTCTCGCCTTTGTACGCTTTTTCAACTGCCGCTTCAAACACGCGAACAGATGCGTTCCAGATGTCAGGACCGGTGCCATCACCTTCGATGAAAGGGATGATCGGGTTGTTCGGAACGTTCAGCTTACCGTTTTCGATGGTGATCTTGTTACCAGACGTTGGAGCAGTATACTTTTCAAACATGCTTTTGACCTCCTGGCTATGTATAGATATATGAGTGGGTAAGGCGACGCTAAGTCTCCTTACCCGATGTGAACGTGTGAGTTAAGTATTAGCTATGTAAATCATACCATAGGATTCGGGATTGCAACAAGGTAATTTTTCGTACTCCGAACCTTTGTTTCATACTGTGAAACTATCAATTGTCAGGTACAGCAGTTGCCGCCCGCTTTTGCGTGCGCAAAAACAGCCAGATTCCGCTGAGGATGATCGCGCCTCCCACCCATTGGGCGCTGCTGATGCTCTCGCCGAGCAGCAGGTAGGCGAGGAGCGAAGCACCGATCGGCTCGCCGAGAATCGCCATCGAGATCGTCGCCGCATTGACATATTTTAAGAGCCAGTTGAACAGCGTGTGACCGAAGATGGTGGGAACGATGGCGAGCAACACGAAGAGGAACCATTCCTTGCCGCTATAGCCCACCAATGAATAGCCTTCCCAAAGGCAGTAAAAAAACATGACGACGATCGCAAAAATATAGACGAGCAACGAGTAGACCATCGATGACATCTCGCCCCGCAAGTGCTGTCCGATCACCAGGTAGCCGCTTACGACCAGCGTGCCCAAAAGCGACAGCAGATCGCCCCAGAGCGCTCCGCCGCTGATCTGAAAATCGCCGATGCCGATCAACGCGCTCCCGATCAGCGCGATGCTCGCCCCGACCCACGCTTGCCAAGCGGTGCGCTCGTTGAGGGTGAAATAGGCGATCACCATCACGAAGATCGGCTGCAGCGTGATCAGAATCGTCGACGATGCGACCGTCGTGTATTGTAAGGAACCGATCCAAAAGATGAAATGAAGCCCCAAGAACAGGCCGGAGAGCGCGATCGCTCCCCATGTTCGCAGGCGAAGAGCGCGCATCTCGCGGCGCGCCTCCTTGGTCAACAAAAACGGCCCGAGCAACAAAAATGTAAAGACGAGGCGATAGAGTCCCAACACGGCTGCCGGAGCTTGCGACCACTTGATGAGGATGGCAGAAAAGGAGACGGCAAGCACGCCTACGATCAGAAAAACGAGCGGTGGAACGGGCAATTTTTTCGTTTCATCCATGATGATTCTTCTCTTTCTACAATCGTAATCGCTCTACCACCTTCGATAGAGCGTGACATTTCCTCTTTGTATCAGTCGCAACAGCCATGCTTTGATCAACAGCTTGGGGATGGCCCGCGCAAACGGAATCAGCAGCAGCAGCCCGAGCGCGTCGCTTAAAAAGCCAGGCAGCACCAGCAAAATTCCGCCGACGAGAATGCAAGCTCCATCGAGCAGCGCTTCGCCAGGAAGCATGCCCATCTCCATCTGGTTGCGAATCTGCTGCAAGGTGTATCTGCCTTGCACGCTCAACAGGTAGACGCCCAATGCGGAGAGGCCGATGATCAGGAAAAATGTGAGCCAGCCGCCGATGATCTTCCCCACTTGAATCATCGTCAAGATCTCAAGCGCCGGCACGACGATCAGCAGGATCAGCAGAATGCGCTTCATCAAACATCACCCGTCTTTCGTTTGATCAGTTCGTACAGATCTGGCAGGATGCGGTCGACGCGCTGTACTTGGCCCTCGCGGTTGATGAAGACGTGTTCCGTCTTGCCGGAGACCAGCCGTTCGCCATTCGACACGCGAGCGACCTCATAGCCAAAGATGATGCGGACTTTGTTAAACGCTTCCACCCACGTCTTGACCCGCACGAGGTCATCATATTTGGCTGGCGCATGATATTTGCACTGCGCTTCTGTCACCGGCAACAGCCATCCCTGCTCCTCAAGTCCACGATAGCTCACTCCGTACTCGCGCAACCATTCGGTGCGGCCCACCTCAAACCAGTTCAGATAGTTCGCATGGTAGACGACACCCATCTGATCGGTCTCCTGATAGCGGACGCGCAACTCCACTTCAAAAAATTCTGCCACTCGTTTTCCCTCCTCTGCACGATGCTCCTATTATAGCAAAAAAAGCTCCTCTGCCAGATGGCAAAGGAGCTTCTGTCTCAAGTTGTCGCTCAGATCACGTGGGCGACGCCTTCGTAGATCAGGCCTGATTTTGGATCGACCGTCACCACCATGCCGGTGGTCAACAGCTTGGTGCCATTTTCTACACCGACGATGACCGGTTTCCCGAGGTGAAGCGCTACGACCGCCGCGTGGGAGGTCAAACCGCCTTCGACCGTCACCACCGCTGCCGCCTTCTCCATCGCCGGAACGACATCGCGATCGGTCGAGTGGGTGACGAGGATGTCTCCCTCTTTGATCGCCAGGATCTCCTCCACTCGGTTCGAAGAGAGGACGCGACCGCTGACCCCTTTGTGGCCGATCCCTTGTCCGCGGGCGAGAATCTCGCCGATCGTGTGCACTTTTAACAGGTTGGTCGTGCCTGGTTGTCCAACCGGAACGCCCGCCGTGATCACGATCAGGTCACCATGCTCGACAAAGCCGGAGTCGAGCGCCCCTTGGATCGAGATCGCCAAAATCTCGTCTGTCGTCTTCGCCGTGCTCAAGACGACCGGATGAACGCCCCACGACAGCATCAGGCGGCGCGCTACCTCCTCGCTGTCGGTGACCGCGATGATCGGCGTCGTCGGGCGGTGCTTCGATACTTTGCGACCTGTGTGACCGCTGGAAGTCGCCGTCACGATCGCCTTGGCGTTCAGATCGTCGGCGATCGTCGAGACGGCCAGCGACATCGCGTCCGTCACGTTAGCTTCCGCCTCGATCCCGCTTCGGCGAGAAGGCACCAAGTTGTTGAACAGCGCCTCTTCTGCACGCTTGGCGATCTGCGCCATCGTAGCGACCGCCTCTGCCGGATATTTGCCCGCAGCCGTCTCGCCAGACAGCATGATCGCATCGGTGCCGTCAAAGATCGCGTTGGCCACATCGCTCGCCTCGGCGCGAGTCGGGCGCGGGTTGCGCTCCATCGAATCGAGCATCTGCGTCGCCGTGATCACCGGCTTGCCCAACCGGTTGCACTTCTGAATCAACATCTTTTGAACGAGGGGCACTTCCTCTGTCGGAATCTCGACGCCGAGGTCGCCGCGGGCGACCATCACACCGTCTGTCACCTCTAAGATCTCATCGATCATGTCCAGCGCTTCCTGCGCTTCGATCTTGGAGATGATGTCCTTATGTACGTTCGCCTCTTCTAAGATGCGGCGCACGTCGAGCACATCTGACGCTTTGCGAACAAAGGAGGCTGCGATGATATCAACGCCCTGTTCGATCCCAAACTTGATGTCTGCAATATCCTTCTCGGTGACGCTCGGGATGCGCAGCTTCACACCGGGCGCGTTGATGCCTTTTCGATTTTTCAGCATCCCGCCATTGGTGACCCGGCAGCAGATCTCCGTGCCTTCCACCTTTTCGACGACCAGACCGATCAGGCCGTCGTCGATGCGCAAGATCGAGCCTGGCTGCACATCTTCTGGCAGCCCATCATAGGAGATCGAAATGCGGTGCTCATCGCCCTCTGCGATCTGCTCGGTGGTCAGGATGATCGCTGCGTCCTTATGCAGTTCGACAGCCCCATCTCGCACCAGTCCGGTGCGAATTTTCGGCCCTTTGATGTCCAGCATGATCGCGACGTGCTTGTTCGTCTCTTTCGCCGCTTGGCGTATGTTTTGAATGCGGGCTGCATGCTCTTCGTACGTGCCGTGGGAAAAGTTGAGGCGCGCAACATCCAAACCGCTTTCGATCAGCGTTTTTAACATGTCGACCGACTCGCTCGCCGGTCCAATCGTACATACGATCTTCGTTCTTCGCATGGGTGTTCCCCCTTGATTGCTCCTAGATATCTTCACTCTACCACACTTTACCACAACGCTGAGTAAAGCTATCGTTAAATCGACAGCACATCTGCCAAATCGTACAGCGTGAGGTCAGGCTTGCGCGGAGTTGCCAACGCCTCTGCAATATCGGTCGCCACGATCTGTCCGCCGATCGTCCCGATCATCTTCGCTCTGTCTCCTGCGATCAGCAGATCGACCGCGCGAGCTCCCATCTTGCTCGCAAGCGTCCGATCGAATGCTGTAGGAGAGCCGCCTCGCTGAATGTGGCCGAGAACGGTGACCCGCGTCTCCCAGCCGGTCAGTTCGCGGATCACTTCACCGATCGAAAAGCCTCGTCCCGCTCCTTCAGCAACGAGGATGATCGAGTGCTTTTTGCCGCGTGCCGCCCCGCGCAGCAGCTTGTCGACAACCTTGATCATGTCGTGCTTCTCCTCCGGGATCAACACCGTCTCCGCCCCGACCGCAACGCCGGCGACCAGCGCGATGTCGCCCGCGTTGCGGCCCATCACCTCGATCACATAGGTGCGCTCATGCGATGTGGCCGTATCGCGGATCTTGTCCACCGCATCGATGACCGTGTTGATCGCCGTGTCAAAACCGATCGTGAAATCGGTGCACGAAATGTCGTTGTCGATCGTACCGGGAATCCCGATCGTCGGAATCCCCAAGTCGGACAGCAGCTTCGCGCCGCGAAACGATCCGTCGCCGCCGATGACGATCAGCCCGTCGATCTCATGTTCTGCGATCTGCTGGCAAGCTCTCTCACGACCAGCCTCCGTCTTGAACTCTTCCGATCTTGCTGTGAACAGCATCGTACCCCCCCGATGGATGATATCCCCCACCGAGCCGAGGTCCATCGCGACGATATCGCCCTGGATCAACCCCTGGTAGCCGCGCTTGATGCCCGCCACCTGCAGACCGTGATAGATCGCTTTTCGCACCACAGCACGAATGGCAGCGTTCATGCCCGGCGCATCGCCACCGCTTGTCAACACCCCGATTTTTCGCACCCGTTTCACTCTCCCGCCTGTCAAGATTCTCGTTATGATCTATCAACCTAGACAATTAACGTCCCACGGGACAAAAATAGTCCCATAGGTGCGCAAAAGGAGTGCCCGTTCAGGAACGAGCACACCTCGATGAGGTAAACACCGTTCCAGATACGATACAGTGTTCGCCCTCGTTACTTGCCCTATGCAATTATTCTGCGTAACGTCCCATCTGCTTGTACTTTTGATAGCGCTGTTCGATCAGCACATCGGTCGGGATCTTCAGCAATTCGTGCAGAGCGGCCACGATCTGCTCTTTCACCGCTTGGATCGTCGCCTCATGATTTTTATGAGCACCGCCTTGCGGTTCCTTGATCACTCCGTCGGAGATCCCAAATTCATGCACATACTCGGCGGTGCTCTTCATCGCCTCCGCTGCGCGTTGCGCTTGCCCTGCATCCTTCCACAGCAGCGCAGCTGCCGCTTCTGGCGAGATGACCGAGAAGATCGAGTTTTCCAGCATGTACAAACGGTCGCCGACGCCGAGCCCCAGCGCACCGCCCGAACCGCCTTCACCGGTGACGATGCAGATGATCGGAGTGCGCAGGCCGGCCATCTCGATCAAGTTTTTCGCGATCGCTTCGGCTACGCCGCGCTCTTCCGACTCGATGCCCGGGTAGGCGCCCATCGTGTCGATAAAGCAGATGACAGGGCGGCGAAACTTCTCCGCTTGCTTCATCAGGCGAAGCGCCTTGCGATACCCTTCCGGTTGCGGCATCGCCCAGCGGCGCCAGATGTTCTCCTTCGTATCCTTGCCGCGCTGATGCCCGATCAGCGTGACCGGGATGCCGTCGAGCTTGGCGACACCTCCGACGAGCGCCGGATCGTCGCCAAAGGAGCGATCCCCATGCAGCTCCAGAAAGTGAGTGCACATGCCGCGGATGTAGTCGAGCGTGGTCGGACGCTCCCCGTGGCGAGCGAGCTGAGTTCGCTGCCACGGGGAGAGCTCGGTGTAGATGTTGCCCGCAAGCTGGGCTGCTTTCGCTTCCAGCTTGGCGATCTCCTCCGAAAAATCTAAGCCGCTCTGCTCGGAAAAAGCGCGAAGTTCCTTGATCTTCGTCTGCAGTTCTACCAGCGGCTTCTCAAACATCAGCTCATTCGCCACCTGTGACACCTCCATGCAGTTCTAACAGGGTCGCCAATGTCTGACGCATGTCTTTGCGCGGCACCACCATGTCGAGCATGCCGTGCTTGAGCAGAAACTCTGCCGTTTGAAAATCGTCCGGTAGCTTTTGTCTGATCGTCTGCTCGATGATGCGGCGTCCGGCAAAGCCGATCAGCGCACCAGGCTCTGCGATGTTGATATCGCCGAGCATCGCAAACGAGGCGGTGACTCCGCCCGTCGTCGGATATGTATTGACTGCGATGTACAAGCCCTTCGCATCGGAGAGCTTGTTCAGCGCCACCGAAGTTTTCGCCATCTGCATCAGCGAGTAGATCCCTTCCTGCATCCGCGCTCCGCCCGATGCGGTAAAGATGATCAGCGGATAGCGCTTGGCGAGCGCCGCTTCGATCGCCCGGGTGATCTTCTCCCCGACGACAGAGCCCATCGAACCCATGAAGTAGGTCGAATCCATGACGGCGATCACGACCGGATAGCCACCGATCGTGCCTTCCCCGGTCACGACCGCTTCCTTGAGACCCGTCTTCGTCTGCTCCCGCTCTACCTTGGCCGGATAGTCGGGAAAGTGAAGCGGATCGACAGCCGTCATGCCGGCGTCATACTCAAAGAAGCGACCGTCATCGAGCGTCATCTTGATTCGCTCTTCCGCGTTGAGCGTGTAATGGTAGTCACATCTCGGACAGGTCTTGAGATTTTTCTCCAGCTCCTTGGTGAAGGTCATCTCACCGCAGCGCTTGCATTTCGCCATCAAACCTTCTGGAACGGATACTTCCGGCTGCTTCGTCCGGCCCAATCGCTCCGCAACATCGGCGGAGGTCAAGGTCGCATATCGTTGCTTCCTTTTATTAAAAATGTCCTTCAGCACATTTTCACCTCATTTTATAAATGGCGATGTGAGGAGTGAAGAACGTCTTTGAGGACTTCCTGCACTTCGTCCAGTTCCGTTTCCGGAACTAAAATCTCAAATTGCTGCTTGGCTGCATTGGTCTGGCGGAGCTTGACCAAAAAGCCTTCTTCCGAAAGCTTGTCTTGAATCCGCTCGGCTGTCTTCACATTAGGAGCAATATAGATGACAGTCCACATTCGAGAGAACCTCCCTCGGCTATGTCCGCAATTTTGGACTCATCATATCACACGGCAGGGAGCATAGCAACAGAGCTTATTTTGGCGTTTTTACTCGACTTTTGTCAAGGAAAGGGTGCGCTCTGCCACCTCGTCAGGCGAGACAAAAAGCTGGGCGACTCCGGTGTCGATCGCCGCTTTTGCCACCGCTTTTGCCACGTTTGGCGCCACTCGCGGATCGAACGGCTTCGGAATGACATAGTCGGCAGACAGCTCGTGTGGCAGGATCAGCTCGGCAATCGCATGGGCGGCAGCGATCTTCATCTCCTCGTTGATCATCGAAGCCCGCACGTCGAGCGCACCGCGGAAGATGCCCGGAAACGCCAAGACGTTGTTCACTTGGTTCGGATAGTCGGAACGGCCTGTCCCAACGACCATTGCGCCCGCCTCGATCGCTTCGTCTGGCGTGATCTCCGGATCGGGGTTCGCCATGGCGAAGATGATCGGGTCGCGGTTCATCGAGCGCACCATGTCCTGCGTGACCGCGTTTGCGACCGAGACGCCGATAAAGACGTCAGCGCCGTCGAGCACTTCCTCCAACGAGCCTGCGATGCGCTCGTGGTTGGTGTTTTTCGCGATCAGCTCTTTGACGGGGTTCATGCCTTCGACGCGCCCTTCGTAGATCGCGCCCTTCGTGTCGCACATGATCACGTTCTTCACGCCCATCGACAGCAGGAGCTTGATGATCGCGATCCCTGCCGCGCCCGCGCCGTTGGCGACAACTTTGATGTCCTGCATCCGCTTGTCGACCACTTTTAAAGCGTTGATCAGGCCGGCGAGCGTGACGATCGCCGTGCCGTGCTGATCGTCGTGGAAGACTGGGATGTTCAGCTCTTCCTTCAGCCGCTGTTCGATCTCAAAACAGGCGGGTGCAGCGATGTCTTCCAAGTTGATGCCGCCAAAGGTCGGTTCGAGCAGCTTGACGGTGCGAATGATCTCCTCGACATCTGTCGTGTTCAGGCAGATCGGCACCGCATCGACTCCTGCAAAGCATTTGAACAGGACCGCTTTTCCTTCCATCACGGGCACAGCAGCATGCGGACCGATGTTGCCCAAGCCAAGCACCGCCGTCCCATCGCTGACGACGGCAACAAAGTTGCCTTTAGCTGTATAGTCATAAACGCGCTCAGGCGTCTTGTGAATCTCCTTGCATGGCTCTGCCACGCCGGGGCTGTATGCCAAGCTCAGGTCCCGAGCATTGTTCACCGGCACCTTGGTCGTGACAGCAAGCTTCCCACGATAAACCCGGTGTAATTCAAGTGCATCTTCACGCAGCGACACAGACTCTCACTCCTTTTCCCAATCTCCCCTCTGACAATCATCGGGAGATAAAGCGTCACCTTCCATTATATCATGTCACTGCGCTGTCTTTCTACCGATCGGTCATTTACGATTCAAGTCGAGTTAAGGCTTCGCCGACCGATGCGCGATGCGAGCGGACGCTGCAGCTGCAACACCTGCGACCAGATCGTCGAGGAAGACGTGAATGCCGTTGCTCTTGTTGTTCAGCTTGGCGATGATCCCGACCTTTTCCTTGTCCAAAAAGCCGAACGACGTCAGGCCGATCGAACCGTACACGTTGGTGATCGCCAGCGCGAGGATCTCATCGACCCCGTACAGCGGTTCATCCACCTCCATGATTCGCTGCAACGGTTCGGGCAGCGCCTTCTTCTCCGCCAGCTCATCCAGGGCGATCCCTGTGTACAGCGCATACTGCACCTCTCGCTTGGCCAGCACGCGCAAGACGCTGGTGACGCAAGGATCGCGCTCCAAATCGGGGTGATACGGCTTTTGCAGCTCATAGACGATATCGACGATATCGTCGAGCGTGACCCCGCGGCGGTTCAACATTTTGATAACCTCATGTGACATGTTGGTACAACCTCCCTGCAGATGAGAAAAGATAATTACATCCTATGTGCAGGGTTGCGCAAGGTTGCTTCGCCGCGAAGCATTTTTTTGACCACCGAGCCGCGATCCAGCAGCTGTTCGACCTCGCGCACAAACTCGGGAGTCATCGCCACCGCGTAGCGAGCGGACAGCGCTCTCGCCTTTCGCGTCGCCGTGTAGAAGAGCAGGACGGGGAGCTCGCCAGGATGCTGTTGGATCACCCGCTCCAACCGCATCAGTCGCTGTTCATCCTCCGGGCGGATGCGGAGGTAGACCACCTCCTGCTCCCCTTCGCGCTCAGGCGCATCGCTGCCCGCATCTGGCGGACCGCCCTGAGCTGCTCTGTCATCGCTCGGATCGGGACGATCGATCTGCTGCGCAGGCTCGAACTCTTCGCGATCAGGTTCGAGCGCTTTCAAGCGGTCGGCGATCACTTTCAGCTCATCTCCGCGCTGCTGCAATCGCCCGCGAACGGCGATCGCCTCCGCCTGCAACTGCGGTTCGCTTCGCTTGTACACCTCCGGAAACAGCACCACTTCCACGATGCCGGTCGAGTCCTCCACCTCTAAGAACGCCATGCGCGCCCCTTTTTTCGTTTGAATCTTCTTCGCTGAGCGGAGCAGGCCGCAGATCGTCACCTGCGCTCCGTCGTCCGTCTCCAACAGCTCGATGACGCGCTTGTCAGCCAGTCGTTCCAGCTGGTGGCGGTAGGGGGTCAGCGGAGAGCCCGACACGTAGAGGCCGAGGTACTCCTTTTCCATCTCCAGCCGTTCGCGCTCCGAAAAATCGCCCGTCTTCGGCAGGGTGAACGGCTCTTCGCTCGCCTGCCCCTGCTCCTCGATCATGCCAAACAGGCTCATCTGGCTGTCATCATGATCCCGCTGTCGCAACCGCCCCTGCTCCGCCGTCTCCTCCAGCGCGAGCAACATCGCGCGGCGATTGCCGTGCATCTCGTCGAAACAGCCTGCGCGAATCAGCGATTCGATCGCCTTCTTGTTGCAAGCTCGCGCATCCACGCGCTCCAGAAAGTCGATCAGGCTGAGAAACGGCCGCTTGCGCCGCATCTGCACCAGATTCTGAATGGCAGCGACGCCCACATGTTTGATCGTGAGCAGGCCAAAACGTATCTTCCCATCCTCGACAGTAAATCGATATTCGCTGCGGTTCACATCTGGCGGCAAAACCTCGATGTTCATCCGGCGACAGTCGTCCACATATTGGGCCACTTTGCGGTGTGACGCCATCACCCCGCTGAGCAGCGCCGCCATATAGGCGGCCGGATGGTTCGCCTTCAGGTAGCAGGTCTGATAGGCGAGCACCGCATAGGCCGCCGCATGGGCGCGGTTAAACCCGTAGTTGGCAAAGCGCACGATCAGGTCGTACACTTCGTGCGCCAAGCGCTCCTCATACCCTTTTTGCAGACAGCCCGCCACAAAGATCGCCCTTTGTTCATCCAGCACTTCGCGCTTCTTCTTCCCGACTGCGCGGCGCAGAAGATCGGCCTGCCCAAGCGAGAAACCGGCCATCTGTGAGGCGATCTGCATGATCTGCTCCTGATAGACGATCACCCCGTACGTATCCTCCAAGATGTCCTTCAGGTCGGGATGCGGATAGCGCACCGCCGCCTCGCCATGCTTGGCGCGGATAAATGTCGGGATGTTCTCCATCGGACCTGGGCGATACAAGGAGATGACGGCGATGATGTCCTCAAACGAAGTGGGGCGCAGCTCGCGGAGCATATGCTTCACCCCGCTCGACTCCAGCTGAAAACAGCCGTCCGTGTCCCCGCGCGCGAGGAGATCGAACGTCAACCGATCATCCATCCCCATCTCAGCAAAGCGGATTCGTCCGCCGCCCGCCTGCTCGACCAGTTCGATCGTCTGATCGATCAGGCTCAGATAGCGCAGCCCGAGAAAATCCATCTTCAACAAGCCTACCGCTTCTAACACTTCCATCGAATACTGGGTGACGACCCCGCCTTCCGCACCCCGCTGCAAGGGGACGTACTCGGTCAGCGGCGCTTTGGAGATCACCACGCCCGCCGCGTGCAAGGAGGTGTGACGGGGCAACCCCTCGATCTTGCGCGCCGTGTCGACCAGCTTTCGCACCGCCTCGTCCGTTCGGTACGACTTTTGAAACTCCTCCTCTTGGAGCGCTCGCTCGATCGTGATGCCCGGATGAAACGGCACCATCTTCGCCGTGCGATCGACCACCGCCTGCGGGAGATCGAGAACCCGCCCGACATCGCGAATCGCCGCCCTCGCCGCCATCGTGCCGAACGTGACGATCTGCGCCACGCGATCCGATCCGTATTTGCGGGTCACATAGTCGATCACCTCTCCCCGCCGTTCATATTCAAAGTCGATATCAATATCGGGCCAAGAGATTCGCTCCGGGTTTAAAAAGCGTTGGAAGAGCAGCTTATAGCGAATCGGATCGACATCGGTGATGCGAAGCGCATAGGAGACTAAGCTCCCAGCTGCCGATCCGCGCCCCGGCCCGGTCGAAATTCCGTTTTCGTGCGCATATTTCATAAAGTCCCAAACGATCAAAAAGTAGCCGGAAAACCCCATCTCACCGATCACATCGAGCTCATAGCGCAGCCGTTCCCACACCTGCTGGTCAGGGTGCTCATAGCGCATGCGCACGCCCTGCTCACAGAGGTGTGCCAGATAGGTCTGCTCGGTAAAGCCGGCTGGCAGATCGAAGGCGGGCAAGTGCGTCTCGTTCAGGTTGAGCTCGACCTGACAGCGATCTGCAATCCGCCTCGCGTTTTGCAGCGCCTCCGGAAAATGGGAGAACAGCGCCGCCATCTCCTCCGCCGACTTGAGGTCGTACTGATCGGTCAACAGCCGTGGGCGGCCGTCCTCCCCGATCGTCCGCCCTTCGCGAATGCAGGCGAGCACGTCCTGCACCGACGCCTCCTCGCGGCGAAGATAGTGCACCGCATTGGTGACCACGAGCGGCAGAGCGAGCTTTGCCGACAGCTGCACCAGCTGTTGGATCATCTGCTTTTCCTCTAAGATCCCATGGTCCTGCAATTCCAGATAGAAGTTCCCCTTGCCAAAGATCGCCGCATACTCTGCTGCCGCCTGCTCTGCTGCGAGGGCGTCACCTTGCAACAGCTTTTGCGCGACCTCGCCCTCAAGACCTGCCGACAGGGCGATCAGGCCTTCGCGGTGCTTCTTGAGCGAATGCTTATCCGTGCAGGGCAGCGACCCACCGCTCTCCAGCTGCGCCTCCGATACGATCTTCAGCAAATTGTGATATCCCGCCACCGACTCCGCCAGCAACAACAGCCGATACGGCTCTTCTCCCCGCGGCGGACGGTCGCGCAAGTTCCCCCGCGACACCAGCACAAGACAGCCGAGGATCGGCTTGATCCCCTGCGCTCTCGCCTGCTGGTAAAATTCCACCGCCCCGTACATCACGCCGAGGTCGGTCATCGCGATCGCATCCATGCCCAGCTCAGCAGCGCGGGACACCAGCTCCTGAATGCGGCAGATTCCGCGCAGCAAACTGTATTCTGTCTGTACATTCAGGTGGACGAAACCGTTCATCCATCCAACCTCCTTTCACGAACATGCGAACAGATATTCTCTTTTCATTATACAAAAAATCCTCCGTCGCGACATGCTTCGGAGGAGGAATTTTTGTTCAGTTCCTCAACTTCACTTCATACAGGTCGAGCCGCCTGTCTTTGAGTTGCGTCACACTGCCCGATTTTCTCGTTCGCCGCAGCAGCTCCAAGTCGATATCCCCGACCACCACCGTCTCGATGTTCTCGCTGCACACGCCGACGATGCCGTCGAGCGGAAACGAGTAGTCGGACGGGGTGAAAATGCCCGATTGAGCATACTGGATGTCCATATTTTCCACATGGGACAGGTTGCCGACCGTTCCGGCGATCACCGTGTAGACCTGATTTTCGATCGCTCGCGCTTGGGCGCACGTCCGCACTCGCATATAGCCTTGGCGATCCTCCGTGTTAAACGGCGTGAAGATGATGTTGGCACCTTTTTGCGTCACAAGGCGCCCGAGCTCGGGGAACTCGATATCATAGCAGAGCAGTATCGCAACTTTGCCGCAGTCGGTGTCAAACACGCGGAGTTCATCCCCATGCTGAACGCCCCACCATTTCGTCTCGTTCGGGGTGATGTGGATCTTGTGCTGTCTGTCGATCGTCCCGTCACGGCGAAACAGGTAGGCGATGTTGTGAATGTGGTGATCCTCCTCGACGAAGTGTGAACCGCCGACGATGTTCACATTGTACTTGACGGCGAGGTTGGTGAACAGATGCAGGTAATCCTCCGTGTACTCGGCAAGCTTGCGCACCGCGACACTCGGCGTCTTCTCATCCAAGAAGGAGAGGAGCTGCATCGTAAAGATCTCGGGAAAGACCGCAAAGTCTGACCCGTAGTTGGATGCCACATCGACATAGTATTCGCACTGCTGGGCGAAGTCGTCAAAGCTCTCGATCTTCTTCATCATATACTGAATCACACACACTCGCACCGGAAATGACGTCTTGAACTGTTTGCGCGTCTGCGGCAAGAAGTCGACGTTGTTCCACTCCATCAGGGTCGCATATTGCATCGACTGCAGATCATCATCGAGATAGTGCGTGTTGATCCGCTTGACCGCAAAGCCGTTCATCAGCTGAAACGTCAGCACCGGATCGTAGATGTTATGCGCCATCACCTCTTCCACATATTGGCGGGGTGACATCGTATCGGCGTACAGATGATAGTTCGGAATCCGCCCCCCGATGATGATGCTCTTCAGGTTGAGCTCCTGCGCGAGCTTTTTGCGCGCTTCATATAAGCGTCGTCCGATCTTCATTCGCCGATAGTCCGGATGCACCATCACCTCCATTCCGTACAGGTGAAACCCTTCCGGATCATGGTTGCGGATATAGCCGTGGTCGGTGATCTCATTCCATGTATGCTGCGCGTTGTACTCATTAAAGTCGACGATCAGACTGGAGCAGGAACCGATGATCTTCCCTTCAAACTCGACACAGAACTGCCCTTCCGGAAAAATGCGCAGATGGCTCTCCAACTGCTCGATCTTCCACGGGTCCATGTTCGAAAAACAGATGCTTTGCAGCCGGATCAACTCTGCAAAATCTTTTCGTTCGATGTTGCGCAAGATCATCTTTTTCTCAAATTTTGAAAGGTCAATATCTGACATCAGGTCAAGCCTCCCCATTCCATCCGAAGCATGATCAACGATGAACAGGCTTATTATGTCCCATCGCCACAAAACAAGATTCCCCTCGCAGCGCTTGTGCGAGGGGAATCGTATCGTCAGATGCTATTGTTCGATCGGGAATGTTTCCCAGCCTTTTTCCTCGATCACGCGATCGACCTCTGGGTGCTTGATCAGATAGAGCGCGTACAGATGCCAGTTCGCATCGATCTGTATTTTCACCATCTTCGCCTCCGCTGGCAGCATCTCCAGATTCCACACTCGGTAGCGGTAGAGCTCGGAGACGGTGAAGCGAGCGCGATCTTGCTTCCCCTGCTCCATCCACGGATGTCCGATCACCAGGTTGACCTGCTGCTCTTTCAGATAGGAGAGCGGCGTGATGCGATAGTGACCTGGCTTGTCGCTGTGATGGTCGCCGTTTCTGGCGATCCATGCGTCGTTTAAGCCGAGCATATCGATCGTGCGCAGCTTAGCATAGTAGGGAGTTGCCCCGGCTGCGGTCACCGCGATCGTCACATCGCGCCGATCGGGAAACGCTTCGCCGAGCACGCGCCCGATCTGATCCCAATTTTCATTTTCAGCGGTGAGATGAGCAGACAGCGTGGCTCGCGTCTCGATGTTCTTGCGGTAGGAAGCGGTATCGAACGTCAGCGCATGGTTGATCGATCCGGCAAACACCGCGATGACGAGCAGCGCCTGCAACCAGCGCCACCTTACGCAGTTGACGATCAGCCAAGCGATCAGCAGAAAGGCGAACGGCAAGATCGGCACCAAAAAGCGGAATTCCATAAAATCGCCGCCCACCTTGACGATATAGCCGAGCCAGAGCAGGACGACGCTGGCCAAGATCGCCGCATATGCGTTGGTGAAGATTCGCTTGATGAAGATCAGCGCGAGCAGTGGAAAGGGCAACAGCCAGTAGGAGAGAAAGAACATGCCCAAGAAGCGAATCCCGTTCTTCTCCAGGGCGACCTCGCCGACTTTCGCATAGAAGGTGTTCGGCATGATGTTTCCATAATAGGAGAGCTTCCAGAGAAACCAACCGCCGACCAAGAGCAGAAACGGGAGGGCGAGCGCTGTGAAATGAATCGCCTTCCGCTGGCCAGACGCCCGATTGCGCAAGAGAAAGAACAGGGCGATTGGGCCGACGAGGATCAGAAAGATGGCCGAATCGAGGCGAGTCATCGCAGCGAGGCTGGCCAAGAGCGAGATCTGGAAAAAGCGCATCGCGCTCCAATCGCCGCGCTTGATCCCGATGAACAAAACGTAGATCAACATCGTGAAGAGCGCCGTCTGCAACTGCGTCTCTAAGCCGCCAGTCGCATACATGCTAAATGTATAGTTCGTTCCGAGCAGCAGCACCGCAAGCAGACCGACCGCCCGCGAGGAGAACGCGTTGACCGCCGTATGGTAAGCAAAATGCAGGGAGACCAAAAACAAGAACAGCCCCGCCACATAGGAAAAGGCGATCACGTCGATGCCGAGCCGAATCGGCACAGCCATCAAGAGCGTCCACAAAAAGTTGGTATATCCTTCAATTCGATCGCCTTCGTTCCAGACGAGTCCCAATCCAGACGCCAGATGATCCGCATAACGAAATGAGATAAAAGCATCGTCTTGCACAAACCGATTCAGATAAGCTAGCCCCAACAAAGCGAACACAAGCAGGAACAAAACCACCTGATACGGCGACTTTTCCAAACGAAACGTACTTCTCATCGCCTATCATCTCCTAGAATCTATCAAAAGCCAACCTCATTATAAAGAAGCGCATCCGATCTTACAACCGTTTGCGCCGGAGCGTTATCGTTCGAGCACCTGAGCGGTAAACAGCGCTTTCCCGACCAGATCGCCGAGGCTTGAGATCTCCACATCGACCTTGCCAAACTTGCGACCCGAATCGACGACAGTAGCATGGATGGTGACCTGCGATTCGATCTGGATCGGCTTTAAAAAGTAGATCGAGACGTTCTCGACCACCATGTCCGAATTTTTTAATCGACGGATGGCGAGCGACCCCGCCTCATTGATCAGCGTCATCAGCACGCCCGGCCCCATCGTGCCCATCTGGTTGGTCATCTGAGGTGTCACCACCCCGGACAGCACCACATCGCGCCCGTTGCCCTCCTCTTCCTTGAAATGGCTCAAGATGATGTCTTGAATCGTCTGCGCCACCTGCGGCTGGTTCTGAATGTGTTGCATCGCCCGAATTACATCCTGTCTGGAGATGACGCCGACCAACCGCTTGTGCTCGACCACCGGCAGCAGCTCAAACCCTTCCCAGACCATCATGTGCGCCGCATAGGCGACCGTCGTGCGCCCCGACGCGCTGATCGGGTTGCGCGTCATCGCGCGCTCGATCGGCTCGTCCAGTTCACGACCTGTCACATCCTTGGAAGTGACGATCCCGACCAATCGCTCTCCGCCATCCAAGACTGGAAAGCGCGTGTGACCTGTCTCCTCCACCATCTTGTACCACGTTTTGACCGTATCCCCGACGAAGAGAACATCGGGCACCACGTTGGCTGGCATGATATCTTCGACCAACAGGATCTCCTTTTTGATCAATCGATCATAGATCGCCCGATTGATCAAAGTCGCGATCGTAAACGAATCATAGGCGGAGGAGATGATCGGCAACTGCATCCGATCGGCCAGCACCTTCACCTCGTCTGTCGTATCGAAGCCGCCTGTGATCAACACGGCCGCTCCGTGCTCAAGCGATATTTTATGTACCTGCTCGCGGTTGCCGACGATCAGCAGAGAGTCGCGATCGATATAGCGAAGCATCGCATCCACTTCCATCGCGCCGATCACAAATTTGGACAGCGTCTTGTGCAGCCCTTCCCGTCCGCCGAGCACCGTTCCTTCCACGATGTTTACCACTTCGGCAAAGGTCAGTCGCTCAATGTTTTTCTTCTGCTTCTTCTCGATGCGCACCGTCCCCACCCGCTCGATCGTCGAGACGATGCCGCGCGTTTCCGCCTCTTTGATCGCCCGATAGGCCGTTCCTTCGCTGACCTCCATCACCTTGGCGATCTGCCGGACCGAGATTTTGTTCCCTACCTCAAGGTCTTCAATATGCTTCAATATCTGCTCATGTTTGGTCGTGCTCATCCGTCACAGCCTCCGAACTCCAAATCTGTTTCGCTATCTCTGCTCTCCCTATTATAGTACAGCTTGATCAAAAAAACGCACCCTTTTCGGGTGCGATTTGTCACGACATAAATCGACGTTGCTTCTGCTGTCTCATCTCGCGCTTCGCATCGGGAAAATAGCCGCGTTGAAACTCGTGCACGCCTCCTGCGAACCACGCGCGATGCTGCTTTCTGCTCGCCTGTCGCTCCTTGTCCACCCCGATCAGCTGATACAGATTGGCCCCGATGATCAACACAGAAAAGGAAAGCCAAGCGATCGTAAATGCACCTTCGAGCGACCACGTCGCCTGCGGCAGGCGCGGCAATGCGTAGAACAGCAAGGCGAGACCTATCGTCATGTAGACAAAGCTCCGCGATGTCTGATTGCGCTTCAAAGCGAACGGCCCCCTTCTCGTACAAGTCCTCTCCTCTTACAGATATGCAGGCGAAGGGAGCGCTATGATTCGCGAGCATGCGCGAAAAAGGCAAAAAAATAGGTGACCTCAAACGACGGGGTCACTTCTGAAAAGGGGGTAATATTGATGTAGTTCTATCCTACGACAGTTATATTACGAGCCGATTACAAACAGCTTACAGGAGAATGTTTTTTCGCACCGAAGCGGGTTGTATAACTCCGCGCGCTCTGTGGGATAGTAACGCGTGTAATCCGTTTCGCTGAAATCTGAGGAGGAGGGATCTACATGTCCGTTCTGAGCAGTTTCGAACAATGGAAAGAGTTTCTCGGCGACCGTGTTGAACAAGCGGTTGATGCGGGGATGTCCAACGAAAAGGTTTCGAGCGTTGCATACCGCGTGGGCGAATACTTGGCTGATAAAGTGGACCCCAAAAACGAGCAGGAGCGCCTGCTCCAAGAGATGTGGAATGTGAGCAACGATGAAGAGCGCCATGCGCTGGCTCGCGTGATGGTCAATCTCGTCTCCAAACACTAAAGAAAAGGGGAGGTGTCCTGCGACACCTCCCCTTTTTTATACCTGGATCGATTGGTTGGGCTTGAGCACTTTCCCGTTTAGATCGTGAGCCTGCAAGCGCTCCACCCATGCGTCCGCATCCTGAGCGATCAGCGGAAGCGTGTTGTAATGGATCGGGAAGGTCACGCCCGCATTGATCCAGCGGGCGGCGAGCAGCGCATCGTCTGGCCCCATCGTGTAGTTGTCGCCGATCGGAAGTGCGGCGATGTCCACCGCGTTCAGCTCGCCGATCAGCTTCATGTCGCCGAACAGACCTGTGTCGCCCGCATGGTAGAACGTCTTGCCATCCATCGTCAGCAAGATGCCTGCCGGTTGCCCGCCGTACATAAACTCACCATTTCCGAGCTCGATGCCAGAGCCGTGGAAAGCTTGCGTCAGCTTGACGCGGCCAAACTCGAACTGGTGCGCCCCACCGATGTGCATCCCGTGCGCCTTGACGCCATGCTTGGCCTCAAGGTATTCGGCGATCTCAAAATTGGCGATGATCGTGCAGTCGTTTCGCTTCGCGATCTCCACCGCATCCCCGACATGATCACCATGACCGTGTGTGATCAGCACCGCATCGACATCCACTTCGGCAGGCGACACGGTCGCTTGCGGATTGCCCTTTAAGAACGGATCGATGATCACTCGCTTGCCTCCCGCTTCCACCAGCGTGCACGCATGCCCCAGAAAGGTCACTTTCATCTTTTCACCAACCTCATTTCTCCCGTATTCGCTTAGCGTTCCGGCTGTGCGATCACTTCGCTGACCGCTTCGCCGATGATTTTATGAATATCCGAATAGATCAGGCCGAAGCGATATTCTGCTTCCAAGTATTCCCTTGCCGTCGCATGGAGCGACAGCGCTTCTTGCAGAGCGGTCACCCGCTCGATATCGTCGCCTGTGATCTCTTCCCCCATCAGCCGACGCGTCTCCAATTCCCACTGGCGGCGGCGAAAATCATCCAACACCTTTCTGGCGGATGCATCCGCATCCACTCGCGCTTTCAACCGCTGCAAGAGCTGATACTCCTGCGAGCCGGTGAGCGCGCGAGCAAGCTCATGTGCCTTATCGTACGGATTCATTCGCGTGATGACCTCCTGTAGAAAAAGGGTTCAACACCAATGGTAGCAAAGATTCGATTCATAAATCAAGATGCGCTTTGTTAAATTAAGACGAGGAGAGCTTGTACCAGCCCGATGACCCCGCCGAGCACCCCGCCGAGCAGCGTGATCATGCGCAATTCCCTGTTGACCACCGAGCGAATCAACGCTTCTAAGCGCGGGATCGGGAAGGATGACACCTGATCGCGAACCACTTTGCGAATCGAAAGCGCCTCGATCAGAGCGGGCAGCGCCTCGATCAGCTCCCCGCGCAGATAGCGCCACGCCTTGACGAGCAGCGCGTCCACCTGCTCGGTGCGCTCGATGTAAAAGTCCCGCACGCTCCATGCGGAGAGCTGCTCGACGATTCGGCCGACCAGACCGGCGACCGACTCGCGGTTCACGCTCTCGACCAGACCGCTGACCAGCACGCTCTTGAACATCTCTTTGGTCGCAGCCGCTTCCGATTCGGCTCGCTGAAGCGCCACTTCGAGCAGATGTTCGAGCAAGGCTGCGAGGTCATCTCCCGACAGACTGCTCAGCGAACTGCCGATCGGTTGCTGCCAAAAGCGAGCCACGCGATCGAGCATCCGCTCGGTGACCAGCTCTTGAACTGCGCTCGATACGATGACCGCCTGAATGCGGGGCACGATGTCTGCAGCCACTCGCTCGCGGGACAGAAAGGAAGCTGCCATCGGACCGAGCAGCGGGATGCTCTTGACTTTCTCCTGCAGCATCTCGGCGATCGCGGCGATCACCTCAGGCTCTTCGATCCAAGCGGAAGTGCCCGCAAGCAACGGCTTCACCTGCGCTTGCAATCGGTCTTCTACGAGCTGACGCGTTCCTGTCGGCAAGAGGTCCTGCCAGGTCAGCTGGCCGTTCATCAACTGGGCGTGCAGCGGCCCCGCGAAGCTATGCGCGATCTTGCGGCGCACTTCGGCGGAGGAGAGCGCGCCCTTCAGGTGATCGAACAGCCCTTCTGCCATCCGTTCCAACTTGTCGCGCCCCGCCTCGCTCTGCAGATAGCCGATCGCCTGATCGACCAGCTTGTCTGTCACCTTGACCTGAAAGTCTGCGCCAAACAGCTTTTGAGCGAGTTGGCCAGCAGTTGGCGTCTCCTGCAGCGTCTGCGCGATCGCCTTGATGCCAGCCTGCTTGACCATCTCCTCCACCTCAGGGCGCTTGATCGACTTGGCCAACCCGTCAGGTGTGAGCAGGTCCTGTTCGACCACCTCCCCCACCTTGCTGGCAAGCTCCTGCTGGCGGCGCGGGATCAGACCGGGAGTCAGCGGCATTCGCTTTCCGAGTATGCGCAATTCTTTCCACGGGCGAAAGAGCATCAAGATCGCCAGCCAGTTGGTGAACAGGCCGATCAGCGCTCCGACGCCCACGGAGATCAAAATCATCTTCATCGCAATATAAGACCTCCCTCAGACCAATCAAAAAGGGCAGAGCAAGAAAGAGGCTGACACCTGCTGCCGAGCCTCAAGCTCCCCCTGCCCAGTATACCCAATTTTTACACACCGAGATCCCATGTTTCAACCTGAATCCCCGCTGGAAGCTTCACTTTTCCCGCGCCCACTTTCGTCGGTTTCCCAAACAGGGGGTCCTCCCAAACTTCAAACTCTTGCACCCGATACAGCGGGAACACTTTGGTGTTGAATTGACCTACGTGCGGCGCTTTGACCGAAACGCTGTACCGATGGACAAACTCCACCTCGACGTTCGTGCCAAAGAACGCGGAGATCACGTCTGCCGGAACTTCTGGCGATGAGGAGTAGTCCGGCTTGATCGGAAAGTCGGTCATGCCGATCTCAGATGGGCCTTGAAAGTAAGAGCTCCTGATCGCCGCTTCGCCCCGCTCTTCTCCGCCGTCCGACACATTGCGAATCTCGTAGCTCTTCAGATGCCAAGCTGCTTTCAGGCTCTCCTCAGGCTTGCGCTCGCCAAAGTAACTTTTGCTCTCGCCGACGAGCTTGGGGTACTGCTCACCAAGCACCCGTTCTGATGGCGCGATCTCCTGTACGAGCCCAGAGCGGTCGCCAGGATCGGCTGCGACCACCACCTCTTGCGCATGGTCACCCGTTGTCTCAAAGCTGAACACACCGAAGCCAAAAACGATCAGTGCGATGAGTAAAACGCCTCCTGCTGCCAACCATCTGCCCAATCTGTCAGCTCCTTCGCACTTTTTCTCCTCTTATTATATCATAGCGAATTAATCTTACGCTCACTGAGTAAATAGCTGGCGAATTCTGCGTTTAACTGCTGACAGCGCAGCTTTTGCTGCTCGTCTAAAATGTTGCGACCTGGGCGGGCGTTGACATCGAGCAGCCAAAGCTGCCCCGTTTGGTCGATGCCGAGATCGAGCCCGAGGCTCGCCAGATGCGAAGATTTTTCGGCATACGCCTTGCAGATTGCGATCGACAGCTCGATCACCTTCTGGCGATCAGGCATCGGGAATCCCTGCTCGCTCGCATGGCGCATCAGCCAGCCGAACGAGTGTACCGAGCCGCCCGCATGATAGTTGGAGACGATCGAGTGGGGACTGCCGCGCTTGACGACGAGCCCGACGCACTCCCACTCCCCCTTTCGATTTCGTTGCAGATGTGTGCGCAGATCGATCTTGCTGTCGTCGATCCAGATCAGTTCGCATCCGCCCTGCGCGATATACTGCATTCGTCTCTGCTCCCGCCCCGCCCAAGCGAGCATTTGGGGCTCGCTCATCAGCAGGGAGATCGATCGTCTGTCTCGACCGTATTTGACGGCGCGCACGCGATATTGCTCACCTTCTGGACGAATTTCGACGATGCCTTGTCCCGCGCTGCCGAGCACCGGCTTGAGGTAGACAGATCGATGTCGGGACAGCAGATCGTTCACTTGCTTGCGGTCGGTAAACTGCATCGTCTCCGGATGATGCTTCCACAAGTCTGGGTATTTGCGCAGCCAGTCGGCCAATTCTGCCTTGTTTCCCATCCGCGGGTTAAAGGTTGGCGTGCCTCGCCGCTCCAAGAAATGCCGCACTCGCATGACCGACAGGGTAGAGCTGAGATGAACGTAGACGTTGTCATAGACGATCTCTGGAAGCGGGCAGACGACGCGCCGCCACACCATCTTCTCCCCTGCCCGCTCACAGACAAGCCCGTGTACGCGCTTCAAGCTCCGGTCAAAATCTTCCGGATGAAACAGGCACGCTCTGATGCCGAGTTCGTGAGCGCGCTGTTCAAGAGCGATCCAGCTCTCAGCTGGCGCAACAGCTTGTCGCCTGTCTCCTGCTCGGCGACCGACCGCAGTCGTCATCACACCAAAAAGCGGACGCTTTTCCTTCATCGAAGGTTCCCCCTTTGTCCACCTTTTTACTAGTATATGAACGAACTTGTACACGCGTTCGAACGCAGCAGTTCGAAGTTGCAAGAAACATAGAAAAGCCCCTCCGTAGGGCCGGAGAGGCTGCGTGCGTTGCGGTCGGTTATTTGGACAGTTGGTCGCGGTAGAGATGAGCGAGAAAATGATAGATCTCCGCTCGGTTCAACTCGCGATTGTTGCGAACTTTCTCGGCAAAGATCGGGTCGATCAACCCTTTGTCCTTCGCCGTTTGCAAACTGCGCCCTGAAGTGCGCTCCCCCTGGGTGGCAAGCGCGATCTCCAGCAGTTTATCGCGGGTGATGCTCCGCTGGCGGACGCTCTTTTTCAGCGGTTCCAGATTGGCTTCCACTTCCTGTTTGCGCCCAGGTTCGAGGATGCGCACCGATCGCTCGAACAGGCGAAGCGCGTCCGTTTCGTTCATCGTCTCCTCCGCGTGGAGGTTGTTCTCATAGCCGCCTGCGATCAGCCCGAAGCTGAGCAACGATTTGACCGCCGGATAGAACCATTCGCCCTGATAGGGATATTTCATCTGAAAGGCGTAGAGAGCAGCCCCCTGTTTCCGCAGTTCTTCTTGCAGTTCGAACATGCGCTCGCGATCTCTGCTCATCTCGCGAAAGCTGATCTCATCCTCGATCGACAAGACGGCCGCCACCCCCGCCGCCTGACCTGCGGTCATCCCGGTCGGAATCACCCGAGCCGAGGAGGCTGCCAGCGAGCTGTAGCCGGAAGCGCGGCTGGCGACCAACAGGTTGTCCACCGCAAGCGGCACGAGCGAGCGAAACGGGATCGCATAGAGCCTCGGCGCTCCTAGCACCGCATCATCGCGATGGAAGGCGGTCGCCTGAATGTCGAGCGGATAGCCGCCAAAGCCGATCGAGTCCCACTGGTCTTTATTTTCCCACAGATCGGAGACTTGCAATTGATACTCCGCCTCGATGTGGCGAGTTTCGCGCACATAGAGCTCCTCGGGGAAGCTGGCGATCTGCGCGCGCTCGAAGCCGGGGAACTCCTTCTGCATGAAGGAGAGAATGTGCCCCGTCTCCCGCTTGCCCGCCTCGGTCGCCTCCTGCTTCGCCTTCAGGTCGAGGCCGTCGACACCCATCAGCTGCAAGGCGTTGATGTAGATCGTGCCATCCTCGTTCAAAGCGATATTCAATCCGCGCAGTCGCGCGCCTTTCTCTCGCGGTTGATAGGCATCTTTGAGCTCCCAAAAGCCCCAGGCGGCGTTCTTGTTGATAAAACCGCCCCCGAACTTCTTCTGCTCGACCGCTCGATGCACACCGTTCCAGTCCACATCTTTCAAATGGATCATCAAAGTGACAGACATCTCGGTGCGGATGCCGATATCCTCCATGCCGACAAAGTAGGGGACACCAGACATTGCAGCAAAATCTGCATCCTGCGTACAATCGATGATCCGCTTGGCGGAGAGCCGATGCTCGCCCTGATCATTTTCAGCGACGAGCCCGATCAGCCGCTTGCTCCCCGCTTCAAACAGCGGTTCGCGCACCTTCGTGTTCAAAGCGAGCGTCAGGTTCGGCTCCTGTTTGACCAGCTGTAAAAACGCTGCTTTGGCCCGATCCGGTTCGAAGATCGAGGTGCCGCCGACCAGATCGTGCCACTCTTTGAACAAGCCTGCATTAATATTCTGATCGTTCAAAAAACTCAAATCGAGATAGTTTAACATGCCATAGGTCATCGTAGCGCCCAATCCATCCCTCGACTCGATCAGCAGCGTCCGCGCTCCTTTTCGCGCGGATGCCACCGCTGCCATCACGCCTTCCGGATCGCCGCCGACGACGATCACATCATAGTCGGAGCGGTTTAACTGGTTGACGACCAGCTGATCGACATCCTGCTGGCGATCGACCTGCGTCCACGCGGCGATCCCTATGATCAACAATATGAATATGCTAAGGACAACCCATGTGTTTATCTGCCCCATCTGCTTCGATCACCCCACTCCCAAACTTTAGTATGAGAGTGGGGGAAAAGTCAATTGACAGTTTAACACCCTCTGTTAATTGTCCTTATCCAATGACCTTTTATGAACTCAAATCGCACCGATCAACATTGCGACCGCTCCGCCGAACACAGAGGAGATGCTGTTGACCCAGTCGTTGTTCAAAAAGGAGAGACCGCGCAGGGGGGCGGCCTTCACCCCGCAGTGGGTGCGGCGCTCCGTCTCCTTCTGACAGACTGTGCATTTGTACATCGCCTGAAAAAGCGCGCCGAGCAACGAGTCGAACAGCGACCCAGCAAGCCCCGCCCCACCGCCGATCAGGAGCAGCTGCCCCAAGCGAAGCTCTTCCCCGATCATTTGCGCGAACAGCCAGGCCACCGCGCCGATGAACAGGCCGCCCGCGAGCGATGCCAAGAGCCCGAGCGCCGTCACACCGCCCGACGTGCCGGGCGCCACCGTCCTGCCGGTCAGCAGAAAGCGCGGTGACCGCTTGCTGAGACTTCCGATCTCAGTCGCCCACGTGTCGGCGTTGACCGTCGACATCACGCCGACGAACGCCAACCACCACCAAGGGCTCTCCCAGATGAAAGCGCAGATGCAGAGCAACACGCCGAGCCCGCCGTTGGCAAACACCTGCCCCGCATCGCGACGTCCCGTCTTCTCGTAGTTCTCCTCCATCTCCGATTTTTGTTTGCCCTTCCATTTTGTCAGCAGCGTCGAGGAGAGAAAAAAGGCGATCAGCGTGCCAAACCACGGCAAACTGCCCATGCCATACAAAATGCTCCCGACCACAATCGCCGCCAGCGCTCCAGATCGAGTAAGCGAGCGCTTTCGATAGGCGATCAGCGCGATCGAAGCGCTTCCAGCCAAGCCTACCCACACATCCATCCGCGTACCTCCTCCCCCACGTCTGATGATCCTGAGGTCATCAGATCTCCATTAGGTAAATAAATTAATTCACACAGGTGAAAATTCTTGAAAAAACCTTTTAATATTGATAGAATTACAAGGAGTGTCGCCATTGTCAATTTACTGATTATTCTCCGTAAGTAAAGATAACTCTTCCGCATTGCATAACTCTCATGTATGATGGAAGAAAAGGGAGGGAACGCCTGATGACTTCAAACAGCTTGCGCTATGTACAAGAAGCGAAGGAGAATTTCGACCGCACTGTCGACTGCAAACACACACCATTTGATGATCTGTACCCATTCATGTTCGAAGATCCGAATTTTTTCTGGTACAAGCGACATGCAGCATGGGCGCGACTGCTTGCGACCGTAGATATTGCAGAACGTGAAGGCATCGAATGGCGGGAGCTGTTCAAACCCCTGCAACAAGCCATGATCGTCAATAAGGTCTTAAATCGCAAAGTTCTCGATTATTGGCTTGAACCGAGCCCTTCCGAAATTGTCGAATAGCAGATCTCCGCTTCCGATTCGCTGCTGCGTACAAGTTTAGCCCGCTTCCAC
>NZ_JBHUIO010000005.1:108419-207543 GCF_042682745.1 Tumebacillus lipolyticus
AAGCTATTCTTTTACAGTGACCGCCTGACGCCCGAGCAGTTCCCAGCGCTTGACGAACAGATCGCGCGGATACAGCTCTCTGTTCCCCGTGTCTGGATCGTTGAGGATCACATGCTCCTGATCATACCCGACCATCAGCATGCAATGTTGAGGCGAGATCCATTGCACCTCAGTCCCCGCTTCGTCATACCAGACGTCTGTGACCTGCCCCGCTTGCAGTCTGAGCGTCGCCCAGACGATGACCGGCCGTCCTCCCTCCAGCACTTCGAACAGCTCTTCGATCGTCCCCGCGCTCAGGTCGACCGCTCGGCCGGGCAAGTAGTGGTCTAACAGCTTGGCGATTGGTGCGTGAAAGACGCCAAAGCTCTCTTTGGTAAACGGGTCACCGACAAAGCCTTTGTTCGGGTTGCCCCCGGCCATCTTCCCCTCCACCTGCCGAGGCAGCGGAACTTTCGGCAGCGCATGGGCCACCTCAGTGTTCTCGATCTCAAGCCCGGCGAAGCGAAGCAACATCGTCAGCGCCGTCGCCTCGCATCCGGTGGGAAGGATCGGATATTGATAGATCACCGGAATCCCCTCGATCAATATCGCCATCTCGCTCTCCCCTCCGCTTAACAGTATTGGCCCTGTTCGTCGATACCGATCGGAAAGTAGGGCAGCTTCGAGATGATCTTGTAGAGCTGATCGTATTCGTCGCTCAGCCAATCGACCGCAAAATCGAGCGGATTCACATAGGTCATGCCGTCGAAAAACGAATCCTCATCCTCGGCGGTCAACCTCGCTTCCTCCTGCACGCTGCTCGCCTCTTCGCTCCCTTCATCCAACTCCGCTTCAAGGTCCATCGCTTCGAACTGAGCGTTCAAGCGATCACAGGCGATCCAATATTTTCGAAGCACAGCGATGACGCGGCCCGAATAGGCGATCGGCTGCCACGCTTCGGTCATCCACTTCTCAAGCTCCTCTTCGCTCGCATAGGAGGTGCGATTGCGCTCCCTGATTCGGTCGCGGCGCCCTACTTCATCTGCGACAGCCTGTCCGAGCTCTGCCGTATAGCTGGCAAACAGTTTACGATACGGGTTCATCTTGTCGTTCTTGCTCCTTCCAGACAGCAATTCTACATCCATTCATCTTTGTCCAATTCTACGCTTTTTATGTAAAAAAGGAAACGCCCTGCCAGGCAGGACGCTCATCCGGTCTTCCGCTCATTGAAACCTGCGATGGTTCTTCTTGCCATCGTGTGTGAACACCACCCCGCGCCCGTCGAGGACAGTCTCCAAATGCACGGTGCGCCCCCAGAGGTTGTGGAGATGCGGCAGCGTCTTTTCGAGATCTTTCACATCGAGCTCGGTGCCATCAAAGCTGTGCTTGAGGTAGAGCTCGCCGTTCTTCAGATGATCGCCATCCTGGACGGTGATCACCGGGAACCCGCCGTTGACGCGCGCGGCGCAGAGCATGTCGCGCACCTTCTCCCAATCCTTTTCGACGATCTTCCACTCGCTGCCGACCTTTTGGTACAGATAGAGGTCCATCTCTTCGCATAGCTCCTGCGTCAGATAGTTGCGCAGAAAGGACGAGTCCGATTCCACCTCGCGGATCTCCCACATCGCTTCCCGACCGAATCGCTTCTCGATGTCCTCCCACATCTTCAGCCCCACATGGTACGGGTTGAGCGAAGTGCGCGAAGGCATGATCACGCCGGCATTCATCTGGGCAAACTCCAAGCTCTCCCCCTCATCGAGATCGAGCTCGCGCATGATCCGCAGATGCCAATAGGTCGCCCACCCTTCGTTCATGATCTTCGTCTCCATCTGCGGCCAGAAGAAGAGCATCTCCTCGCGAACGACCGATAGAATATCCCGCTGCCAATCTTTGAGGTGTTTCGCATTCTCCATGATGTAGAGCACGATATCCTTTTCCTGATCGGCAGATCGATGCGGCGTGGAGCGCGCTTCCGCCGCGTCTTGTACCGTGCCGATCGCGAAAATGTCCGCATAGGGATTTTCCGATTCCCCATCAGGCGCAGGCGTCGTTTCTTCCTCTCTTCGCATGCGCCTGACGAGCGAAGGATCGATGTGCTCTTGAATCGTCAGCGCAGAGTCGATAAACGACTCGACCGCCAGCTTGCCGTGATCGATCTCATATTGGCGAATCCGCTCCGCCGAGGCGGCCATCGAGTCGACCATAAAGCGCGACGTGTTTCGAAAGCGGGCGTTGTGTTTGAAAAAGTCGCAGTGGCCGAGCACATGTGCGACGATCAGCTTGTTCTGCAACAGCGTGTTGCAATCGAGCAAAAACGCGTAGCAAGGATCGGAGTTGATCACCAGCTCATAGATCTTCGACAGGCCGAAGTCGTATTGCATTTTCATTTTATGGAATATTTTTCCAAAACTCCAATGCGAAAAGCGAGTCGGCATTCCATACGCACCAAACGTGTAGATGATGTCGCTCGGACAGATCTCGTAGCGCATATCATAAAAATCAAGCCCAAAATCGCGAGCGATCATCGTGATCTCGTCGATCGCTTCCTCCAGCTTCTTAATATCTAGGCTCACGCGTAGCCCCCCTTTTTATGAGGCCTTTGTGCTGTCATCCGCTGTAAAAAACGTGGTCAGCGCCTTGTGAACATCGCTTTTTTCGCGGATCATCACATGCCTGAACTTCGGATCGGTCAGGTTTTTATAAGCGCTCATCAGGGTCGAGCTCCTCTGGTATTGGTTGACTTCTCCATAGCCGAAGATGTTGGAGATCTCCATCAACTGCTTGACCAGCCGCAAACATTTTTCATTGTCTGAAGTCAGATTGTCGCCATCAGAAAAATGGAAGGGGTAGATGTTATATTTGTCTGGCGAGTACTGCTGTTGGATCAGTTCCAGCGCGAGGTTGTAGGCAGACGAGCAGATCGTCCCCCCGCTTTCCCCCTTGGTAAAAAACTCGTGTTCGGTGACCACCTTCGCCTCTGTGTGGTGGGCGATATACTGAATGTGCACATGTTCGTATTTGGTGCGCAAAAAGCGGGTCATCCAGAAGAAAAACGAGCGGGCGATATACTTCTCGAACTGTCCCATCGAGCCGGAAGTGTCCATCATCGCCAGCACCACCGCCTGTGAATGGGGGACTTCGATCTCCTCCCACGTCTTGTAGCGCAAGTCGTCTGGCGTGATGTCGCTCAGGCCGCGCTTGCCCGAAAGCGAGTTGCGCCTGATCGCTTCGATCAGCGTGCGACGCTTGTCGATGTTGCCGCTTAGCCCCTTTTTGCGCACATCTGTAAAGCGAATATCTCTCGTCTTGATGTCATCGAGCGTCTTGCGCTGCAGGTTGGGCAATTCGAGGTCTTTGAACAGCATGTTCTCGATCTCATCGAGGGCAACTTCCGCTTCATAGTAGTCGATCCCTGGCTGATCTCCGGCTCGCTCTCCTTTGCCCGCCCCCTTTTGTCCCGTGCCGCTCGGGTCTTTGGCCAGCACGTCGCCGACCGATGAGGAACCGTCCCCCTGCCCCCCGTGCTGGTTCTTGTTGAAGTTGTAGCGAATGCGGTATTCGTCGAGCGAACGGATCGGCACCTTGATGATCTGCTTCCCGTTCTGCATGATGATGCTCTCGTCGGTGACAAGGTCGGCGAGGTTCTTCTTGATCGCCTCTCGCACCTTTTCTTGGTGGCGCAACTGGTCCTGATAGCCCTTGCGATGCAGGGACCAATCGTCTTTTGAGACGACGAAGTTCTGCTTTGGAACCATTCGCGCTCCCTCCTTTTCCTGTGGAGATTTGAAAAGGAGACAGGTGCCTTCGCCCTCCTGTCCCCTGAGCTCGATCTATCGGTTGAGCAAACTGCCCGTGTAGCGGAGCAGCTCGTTGGCGCAGACTGGGCAGTAGCCATGCTCGTCGATCAACTGTTTGGTCACCTCGTTGATCTTTTTCAGCTGCTGCACATCGGGTGTTTTGGTCGAGGTCGTGATTTTCACAACGTCTTTCAGGTCGGAGAACAGCTTCTTCTCAATCGCTTCCCGCAGTCGATCATGAGAGTTGTAGGCGAATTTTTTCCCGCGGCGGGCGTAGCTGGAGATGCGGATCAGGATCTCTTCGCGAAACGCCTTTTTCGCGTTTTCGGAGATGCCGATCTGCTCCTCGATCGACCGCATCAAGCGCTCATCCGGATCGACCTCTTCGCCGGTGATCGGGTCTTTAAGGCGCTGCCAATTACAGTAAGCTTCCACATTGTCGAGATAGTTTTCCAACAGCGTCTTGGCCGACTCCTCGTAGGAATAGACGAACGCTTTCTGCACCTCTTTTTTGGCGATCTCATCGTACTCTTTGCGGGCGATGGCGATAAAGTTCATCAGGCGCTCTTTGTCCTCTTTGGAGATCGAAGCGTGTTGATCGAGACCTTCTTTGATGCCGCGCAGCACGTCGAGCGCATTGATGCAGTTCGTATCGCGGCGGATCAGCGCGGAGGAGATGCGGTTGATCACATAGCGCGGATCGATGCCAGACATCCCTTCATCGGGCGATTCGTTCCGCAGTTCCTGCACATCTTTTTCCTTGTAGCCCTCGACGGCCGCGCCATCATACAGCTTGAGCTTTTTCAGCAGGTCCATACCCTGCTTTTTCGAATCTTTCAGCCGCGTGAGGATCGAGAAGATCGCCGCCGTCTTCAGCGCATGGGGGGCGATGTGCACATGGCGCATGTCAGACTGCTGGACCAGTTTGTCATAGATTTTGACTTCATCGCTGACTCGCAGATTGTACGGGATCGGCATCACGATCATCCGCGATTGCAGCGCTTCATTTTTTTTGTTGGCAATAAATGATTTGTACTCGGTCTCATTCGTATGTGCGACGATCATTTCATCGCTGGAGATATGCTGATACAAAATAGGTTCCTCCAAGACCGTTTGGCATCAAACCAAAAGGCCTGCTTTGAACCTGATATAAAGATCGAACGTGGTCGGCTTCCTGCCGCGCCCCTTTTCTCGGACAGCCAGTTCGACCTGATCGAACACAGCTTGGAACAGCCTGTTTTTGCACGTTTTGCTTCCCAGCTTCTGATACACACCGTGGACGTTTAAGAGGTTGGTCAGCAGGTCGGACAGATCGACTGTAGCGCTCGGCCGCTCCGGCGCGTGATGAAGCGCAACATAGTGCCGATGCTCGTTGATCTCATCGATCTCAGCCTGATATTTGGCTCGCCGCTCGGCAAACTCTTCCTTCGTGAACGTTCCATCGAGGACGAGCTCATACGCCTTTTCCAGTTTGCGCTGAATCGAGTCCTCCTGCTGCGCCAGCTGCTCCGTCAAGCGCGTCGCTTGCACCGACTCCTCCGCTGGCTGGGCTTGCAAGATCGCCTGCACGCCCGCTTCCAAAAGGGTCGGATCGAGCTTGATCTGTCCGATCAGCTCAAGCAGCCGTTCCTCCACCTCTCGATATTTCACATAGACGCCGCAAGTGCAACGCAAGAACTCCTTTTCATACGTGGAGATGGAGCCGTCCCGCTTCGTATACTGCTGTACCGAATATTGACGGACCATCTTGCGAGCACAAGAGCGGCAAACGACCAGCGAAGCGAGCTCACAGGGGGAGTAATCGGTGTTGATCGGCAGCTTCCCAGCAGTGTCGCGCAATCGCCGCTGCGCCTGCTCCCAGGTCTGCTCGTCGATGATCGGCTCATGGGCAGCTTCAACGATGATCCATTCTTCCTGCGGACGCGCCTTCACTCGGCTCCCCTGCCGCTCTGTCGTGCGAAAATTGACCTGGCCGATGTAGACAGGCTTTTTTAACATGCGGTGAACGACTTCCGGCTGCCACCTCGCCTTCCCGGTCGCCGTGCGAATGCCAATCTTGCGCAAATGAGTGGCGATCGCCTGATACCCCATCTTTTCGTGTGCATACAGGTGGAAGATCAGTCGCACCACCTCTGCCTGATCCGCTTCGATCATCAGGCGTTGGGTGTGCTCGTCAAATCGATAGCCGAACGGAACGGAACCGGCCATCCACTTCCCCTGCAGCGAATAGTTATAGCGGGCTCCCATCAGACGCTCGCGGGTCGTTTCGAACTCCTCCCGGGAGAGAAACAGCTCGAAGCGAATTTGCCGCAGGTCGGAGTGGTTCTTCGGATCATAGATCTTATAAGGCGTGATGATGTAGATGCGGTTGTTGGTGAGGATGTCATAGATGCGCCCCATATCGGTGTAGCTGCCACGACCCAGCCGGCTGATCTCCTTGACTGCGATCGCGTTCCACTTGCCAGCTTGCAGCTCCTCCAGGACTTCGCTGAAGATCGGCCGCGTCTCGATCTTGTCTCCAGATCCGATCTCAAATCGCTGTTCATAAGGGATGCCACAGGAGGAGAGCACGCGGTTCATCAGCATCTTTTGCTCAGCGAGCGTATCTTCTCCCGTCCTGCGCTCACGCTCCTCATCTTGGCGGGAGCGGCGGAGATAGTTGATGATCGACTTGATGTCAGGCGGTAAATTCATCTTGGATCACCCGTTATTTTAGTAGTACTACCATATGATCACCCGACCCAAAAATGCTTTGCTGGCTCGTAGATCTCCACGCGGGGAAGATGCAGCGCACCATTTTCCAACGTCAAAAAGCCTAGAGCAGACCGGCTCTGGACTTCTCTCGCCTGCTGGAAACAAGCCAATTCGCGATCGCTCCATCGCTCTCCAGCTTGCTGAACGCGATGGCAAAAAAAGAAGACAGCACCCTCACGGATGCTGTCACAACTTCGATTAAACCATAATTTTACAGATGTCGTTTGTAAACTCGACCGGATCTTCAACGGTCAACCCTTCGATCAGCAGCGCTTGGTTGTAGAGCAGCGCTGTATAGAGATCGAGTTTCTCCTGATCCTTCTCAAACGCTGCTTTCAGCGATTGGAACACTTCGTGCTGCGGGTTGATCTCCAACACTTTGTTCGCTTTCACCGGGGCACTGTTCGGCATGGCGCTCAAGATTTTTTCCATCTCGATCGTCACATCGCCATCTGTGGACAGACACACAGGATGCTTTTTCAGCCGCTTGGAAGCGCGCACGTCTGACACTTTCCCTGCCAGCTTGTCCTTCATGTAAGCGAGCAGCTCTTTGTTCTCCTCTGCGTCTTGCTCCGTCTGATCCGCTTCCGTTTCGATGCCGAGATCTCCGCTCGATACGTTCTTGAACTGCTTTTCCTGATAGTTCATCAACGACTTGATCGCAAACTCGTCGATGTCGTCCGTAAAGTAGAGCAGCTCATACCCTTTGTCGGTGACAATCTCCGTCTGCGGGAGCTTCTCGATTCGTTCGATCGATTCACCTGTCGCGTAGTAGATATACTTTTGCTCCTCCGGCATTCTGGACACGTATTCCTCAAGCGTGACGAGCTGCTTCTCCTTGGAGGAGTGGAACATCAGCAGATCTTGCAGAGATTCTTTTCTCCCGCCGAAATCGCTATAGACGCCAAATTTCAGCTGTTTGCCAAACGACTCAAAAAACTGCTCGTACTTCTCGCGATCATCTTTGAGCAAACTTTGCAGATGGCTCTTGATCTTGCCGGCGATGTTTTTCGCGATCAGCTTCAGCTGCCGGTCATGCTGCAACATCTCGCGGGAGATGTTGAGCGACAGGCTGTCCGAGTCGACCATCCCTTTGACAAAGCTGAAATGATCGGGCAACAGGTCGGCGCATCTGTTCATGATCAGAACACCGTTCGAGTACAGCTCCAGCCCTTTTTCATATTCCTTCGAATAGTAGTTGAACGGAATCTTCTCTGGGATGAACAGGACAGCCTGATAGGTCACAGCCCCTTCAACGCTCAGGTGGATGTGCTTGATCGGCTTGTCGAAGCCATAGTGCTTCTCCGCGTAGAAGTTTTCGTAATCCTCAGCGGTCAGCTCATTTTTATTTTTGCGCCAGATCGGAACCATGCTGTTGACCGTCTGCTCTTCCTGATAATCTTCAAACTCCGTATCGCTGTCTTCCTTCGGACGTTTGCCCGCCATGTCCATCTTGATCGGGTAGCGGATGAAGTCGGAGTATTTTTTGATCAGCGACTTCAAGCGATACTGCTCTAAAAACTCATCATAGCTCTCTTCTTCGGTGTTTTCCTTGATCTTCAAAATGATCTCGGTGCCGATATCCGCTTTTTCACAGGGCTCGATCGAGTAGCCTTCCGTCCCTGTCGATTCCCATCTGTAGGCGGTGTCGCTGCCCAATGCTCGGCTGATCACGGTGACCACATCGGCCACCATAAAGGCAGAGTAGAACCCGACCCCAAACTGGCCGATCAGATCGTGCCCGTCTTTCGATTCGTGCTCCTTTTTAAACGCTAAAGAGCCGCTCTTGGCGATCACGCCGAGGTTGTTTTCCAGCTCTTCCTCCGTCATGCCGATCCCCGTATCGCGGATGGTCAGCGTGCGATTGTCCTTGTCGGCGATCACTTTGATGAAATAGCTATCATTATCAAAGACCAGTTGCGAGTCGGTGAGCGCTTTGTAGTAAATCTTATCGATCGCATCGCTCGCGTTGGAAATCAGCTCCCGCAGAAAGATCTCTTTCTGCGTGTAGATCGAGTTGATCATCATCTCCAGCAGTCGTTTCGATTCGGCTTGAAATTGCTTCTTTTCCATACCTCATTCTCCCCTTTGAATAATAAACGATCTCCAGCAAGCAAGGTCTGTTAGCACTCAATCTCAATGAGTGCCAGTAATATTTTTATAACATTCTACCCTTTTAATGTCAACCGAGGTTGAAGCGCGATTCGAGCCCTTCCCGTTCAAACGCTGTGCGGGCGCTGTTCAAGCCCTTTTCGAAACGAATCGCCCCGTTCATACATCCCCTCTGCTCCGAATAGGTTGACTCAAACGAGCAAAGGGGTGATGTCGTGAAGAGCGAGCCCATCCTGCAGGCGTATCAGTCAGACACTGGCGAGACATTTGTGCTAGCACCGACCAAAGAGGAGACAGCAACTGACCGCGCCGAGCTGCACAACCTGATTGCCCAGCTGCTCGTCGATGATGCGCGGGACGGTCATCGCGACTGACCAGTTCGGAAGATCGCAGCCTGGTTGTCTGCTGGCATACCGCTCCCGGCGAGCACATAGTTTTAGGTATCACCTGCTCACAGACGATTCATCAGCGGAGATAAGCGCAAAGCGACCCGCCTTAAAATTGCCCTCTTGTGTCAGCGACAGCAAGTGCCAGAGAAATTTTTCATCGCATTTGAGCATCTCTTGAAACTCCATCAGCCCGCGGTTCGCTTTGTTCAGCTCGCCGTCAAACTTGTACGCCCGCGGGTCCGATTCGGAACCGAATTCGGAGATTGTCGAAAAGTCGATCGACCCGGTCAGATCGGCAATATCTTGCGACTTCGGATCGGAAGGTGAAAACGTGCCGATGCCGACGCGCTCATCTTCGGAGAGCAGGATGCGTTCGATCTGCACATCTTCGATCCGCCCCTCATAGTCGGTCTGCAAGCGCATCCGGCAGGAGGGGCAGAGGTTGCCCTCGATCCGAACTCCATATTCCCGTTCGAACTCGGCACGCAGTTCGTTTGGGATCAGATGCAGTGGCTCCTCATGCATCGGGCAGCCTTTTATTGCGTACATCGCACCCTCATCGGTGCGAGAAAAACGCTCCATCCCTCGCTTCAGCAAGGTCACGATCGTCGACTTCCCACCAGAGACAGGCCCCATCAGCAACAAAATCCGTTTGCGAACATCCAGGCGACGTGCAGCCGAGTGAAAATACTCCTCGACCAACCGTTCGAGCGATGCGTTCAACCCGAAAATCTCGGTGGAGAAAAAGTGGTATTTTTTTCGGCCGTTATCTTCTGTTGTGATCCCGTGTGATTCGATCATATTGTAAATGCGGGAATGCGCCGTCTGCGCAACGTTAGGCTGTCTTCTTACGATCTGCAGATAGTCAACGAACGTCCCTTCCCATCGCAATTGTTCTTCTTGAGCCCGATAGGCATTCAGACGATTCAGCAGGTCCATGTACACTTCCTCCTCCTTTTTTGGTCGGGTCCGTGCCCAACTTTCCCGCTGGGTCCCCTTGGTTTTCAGAAGCATATTCGGACAGATGCTTGCATGATGACGTTAGGAGGCGATGATACGAATCGTAGGAAGACGGGGATGCAAGTTCTAAATCGTTCGTATTCTATATCTATGCAAGCCCAATTGAACTGTTGCGTCTCGCTCTGAAATGTTCAAAACTCCCCACAGGCAGGGAAAATTGAAATGCGGGTCGTTCTCTGCTATGATATTAGGAGTGATTATTAGTACTTACTTCTAAGTGGGTGATGATGTTCATGCGCAAGAGCAAAATGAGCTTAATCTTCCAAGCGGCCATCGATGTGTTCTCCGAAAAAGGGTTTGATAAAGCCACGATGGATGACATCGCGGCGCGCGCGAACGTCGCCAAGGGAACGATCTACTACCATTTTAAAAGCAAGGAAGAGCTCTTCCTTTTCCTCGTGGAAGAAGGCGTTGAACTGTTGCGCGACGGCGTGGAGTCCAAACTGCTCCCCGACATGACACCAACAGAAAAATTGGAGCTTATCGTGCGTGAACAGATCAACTTCTTTGGACAATATCGCGATTTTTGCGTCATTCTGCTTCGGGAATCATGGGGGGCCGAGGAACGTCAGCTTGAGTTCCGCAAGATGATTCGCTCCTATATGTACTTGATTGAAGCGGTCGTTCAAGAAGGGATCGCGAAGGAAGAGTTTCACTTCGTGAATCCGGAAAATGTCTCCTCCGGCCTTTTCGGGATGATCTCGATCGCAGCTTTGCATATTCTGCTCGGTCACAAACCGTACGATGGGGATGCGTTGTTCCAAGATATGCGACGCATGACGTTCTCGGGCCTCTTAAAACAGGGCGAAGATAAGCTGTAGTTGTCAACCGACCTCGCAATTGGCGGGGTCTTTTTTATCACCGAAAGATCACCGAATGCAAAAAGCAACGCAAAAAGCCTCTGCTCCGATGAGCAGAGGCTTTCGCATTTAGCCTGCGAGCTGATCCTTTTCATGCAGGTCACGCACGCGCAACGTGCGCCGCGTGGTGACGATGTGCAGGAGCAGCACGCCGACGAGCAAGCTGCCTAAGATGATCAGGTTGCGCGTGACGAGCGCTTCGTCGCCTGTGGCGATGATCGAGCGCAATCCCTCCACGCCATAGGTCATCGGCAGGAAGTTGTGCAGGCCCTGGAAGAAGTCAGGAACCAGCTCGATCGGGAACGTCCCGCCGCTCGATGTCAGCTGCAAGATCAACAGCAGAATCGCCAGAAAGCGTCCCGGTCCGCTGCCAAAGCGCGCGATCATCAAGCCGATGATCGCGATCGAAGTCAGCGACATCAAGATGTTGAACAGATAGAACTCGGTCAGGTGCAACACCTGAAGCCCTAACACCTCGGTCAGACAGAAGGAGACGATCACCGCTTGGCAAATGCCGATCACAGCAAGCGTAGAAAATTTGCCGAGCACAAGCGATGGAGTGGAGACAGGGGACAGGGTCCAGCGATACTCTTGCATCGACAGGATGAAGTAGAGCATCAGCGCCCCGACCCACAGGGAAAGCGGAATGAAGTAAGAGGCAAAGCCCATCCCGTACGTCGCCACCTCATGGATCGGCTTCCACTCTGTCTCCAGCGGATCTGCCATCACCTTCGCTTTTTGATCCGGATTTTTGATCGTCGAGTCGGACGTTGCGTTCGTCAGCTCATCGGCGAGCTTCTGGTTGCCGTCTGCCAGCTCGCGGCTGCCGTCGGCAAGCTTCTGGCTCCCGGCGACCAACTCCCCGGTGCCACCGGCCAGCTTTTGACTGCCTTGTACAAGCTCGTTCGACTTGCTGGCAAGCGTTGCCGACCCGGTTTTCAGATCGCTCAATCCGCTGTAGAGCGAAGAAGCTCCCAGCGTCAAGCGATTGCTGCCATCGGTCAGCTTTTTCGCCCCGGCGACCATCTGATCCTGTCCGGTCGCGATCTCATTCAGCGCGCCGATCGCCTGTTGCAATCCGCCTTTGCTTCCTTGCACTTCTCCGGCAGTCTGCTCCAGCGCTCCGGCGACTCCCGCCGTCTTTTTCAGAGCGCCTTGATACACCGGATCTTGGCTCAGATCGTACTTCTGACCGAGATAGCCGAGCATCTCCTGCACCGTCCACTGGCTGGGGTCTTGCGAGCTCGGCTGGCCAGCGCTCTTGCCGAGCATGCCCTGCATCTGCAGCAAGCCAGCTTGCAGACGATCGGTGTTCGGAAGCGAGCCCTGCAGCCCGTCGCGCACCTGCCGCACACCGGCGGTGCTGGTGGTGAGTCCGGTGGACAGCTGCTGGCTGCCAGAGGCGATCTCTTTTGCCCCTTGGGCCAGCGCCCCCGCACCATCATGCGCTTTGCTCACCCCACCGCTGATCTGTCCAGCACCATCGGCAAGCTTCGCGCTGCCGTCCGCCACCTGACGCGCACCATCATCCGCTTTGCGAGTTCCATCCGCCAGATCATGATTGCCTTGCGCGAGGTCATTCGCTCCGTCCGCCAGCTTGTTGGCACCGTCTGCCGCCTTGCTCAGCCCGTTGCCCGCATCGCCGATCACGTCGAAGATGCCTTTCAGATATTCCTCGCTGAACTTATTGCCCACCTCTTCGCGCAGTTGCAGTTCAAGCCGCGAAGTGATCGTCGAAGCGATGTAGTTCTTTCCTTCGTTCGGGGTGAACAGCAGTTTCGCTCGCGTTGGGTTGTCCCCTTCCACCGATTTCACATCGTCGGAGAAGGTCGGGGGGATGGTGATCGTCAAATAGTAGCGATCTCCTTCCAACCCCTCTTTGGCGGTCGCTTCGTCCACCACCTCAAACCCGAACTTTCTTTCCTTGAGCAGCTCATCGACCAGCTCTTGTCCATACTCGCCCTTGTCCTGATTGACGAGCGCGACCGGAAATTCGTCGAGCTGCTCGTACGGGTCCCAAAAAGCGTAGAGATACAGACCGCTGTACAAGAGCGGAATGATCATCCCGACGACAATCGCCGCCCGTCCGATCCTCGATCGAAGCAAGCGGCGGAACTCGGTGCGGAAGATCCAAAAGATGTTCATGTTCATGGCTCCCATACCTCCCCTTCTGGAAGCACGGCCACCACGTCGCAGCGCTCCGCCACCTGCCGCAGCACGGTGGTCAACATCACCGTGGAACCAGACTCGGCTAAATTTCGCAGATCCTGATAGGCGAGCTCCCACTCATCGTTGGTCAAGCCGCGCTCCGGCTCGTCGATCAACACGAGGTCAGGTCGATGCACCACCGCCGTGGCCAGGCCGACGCGAAACTGTTCGAGATGGGCAACATCCTTCACCCGCGATCGCCGCACGATTTCCAGATCGTACTCCTGCAACAGCTCTTGAACTCGTGCTTTCGCCTGTCGCACATGGTGCAGCTGAGCCTGAAACAACAGGTGTTCTTCAACGGACAACGTATCAAAAAGCGGTGATAGATCATGGATCGGTCCAAGCCCCGTTCGCTTATGATCCGGTTTCGCTCCGTCGACGAGCACCTTGCCCTTCGCCGGCAGCAGGTGACCGGAAGCGAGCAACAGCACGCTCGACTTTCCCGTGCGCGAAGGGCCGTAGATCGCTCCGATCTGACCCCGCTTCAATTCGAAGTGGAAGTTCTGATAAATCTGATGCCGCCCGTAGCGAAGCTCCACATCTTGAATCAAAACAGCGGACATGGCATCCACCTCCCGAAAACTGACTGGTCAGTACAAATTGAAAATCTGTTTCAGATTATACGCTCAAAAGTGACATCGTGTCAACAATTAAAAAAGCCCCGTTTCCGGGGCGTATTCTTAACGGTAGTATGCGAAAGAGACTACAGGACGATGCCTCGCTCTTTCAAATTGCTCTCCATCGCGCGCTTCATCTGTTCAAGGGAGTGAATCGCCTTTTGCAGGTCTCCCTGATCTTTGTAGATGTCGCCGAGCAGTGAGTACGACTTCGCGATTTCACGAGGCAGATCTGCGATCTCGAACACTCCGACCGACTTCTCCATGTACTGGATCGAAGCTTCGAACTCGCCTTGCTCCTTTTTGATGATCGCGAAGGTGCGGTAGACATAGCCGCGCTCTACAGCGGAGTCGGCCAAGAGCTTCAGCGCTTCCTCACAATGTTTGGCGGCTTCTTCAAATGCGCGGTTCGACAGGTGGATGCGCGCCATCTCGCCATGCGTGTGCGCAACTTTGTCAGCATATCCGTACTCCTGATATTCGGACAGGCATTCGGCAAGAGTTTGCAGCGCCTGGCTCGGATCGCCACCCTCACCTTTGGAAATGCCATAGCTCTCCTTCACTTCGATCGCCAGCTTGATGTTTTTCAAGCCGCGGTACAAGGAAATCGCATGCTGGGAGTATTCGCTCGCCCGATCGAAGTCGCCCACCTCTTTAAACTTCTGACCGAGGTGGCGGAACAACTCGGCAATCGTGCTGAAGTTGGCCGTATTCTCCAGCAGCAGATGCGCGCGCTTGTAGGATTCGAGCGCTTCGCCCTTCTCGCCGAGATAGCCGAACACTTCACCGAGATGGCTCAAGATCGCCGAGGTGAGGAACGGATCTTTCTCCTCCAGCTTTTCCATCAGATCGAGCGCTTTTTGCCAGTGGTAGATCGCGAGCGGATAGTTGTGACGCTTCTTCTCGACCAGGCCGAGCATCTTGAGGGCGAGAACTTGCATATAGGTGTCCTTGCGCGTCGCAGCCGAAGACAAAACGCGGTCAAACCCATCCATCGCTTCGTCAAAGCTGCCCATCTCCAGTTGACATTCGGCGAGGTCAAATTGAATTTCTGCCGAATGAAGCTGCGGGATCGAATCCTCGATCAGCTCCGACAGCACAGGTACCGCCTGTGCAAATTCGCCCGCCTCCATCATGGCGCGAGCTACTTTGTATGTAGCGATCTGCTCGATCTGCATCTGCATATCGGTCAAAAAATATTCGATCGGCGTCTCCAACTTCTCGGCGATCGCTTGAAGCAGCTTGTGCGACGGGTTCGCTTTATCCGCTTCGATCTGCGAGATCATCGACGGGGTGACCATCCCTGACCCGAGGTCGCTTTGAGTAAGCCCTTTCTGAATGCGAAGTTCTTTAATCTTCTGTCCCAACGTTGCTGGCATACGAACATTCTCCTCTCATCTGAGCTGGATTCTATCACGACTTGCATGATCGTTTACTTTCTGTCAATTAACTTTCGCCTTTATCCGACCATTATTAACGGAGTTAATTCATTCTATACATTTCCGCTCCCGAATAGACCAATCTTTTTAAGCATGCCCCACTCCCATTCACAATTCGGTCAAGAGAAAAGACTGTGCGCGGGCACAGTCCATAGCGCTCAGCAATTAACGCACGGTCGGAAGCTCTTCACGAACAAAGCGCAACAGGTCTTCCAACGTCCCTCGATGATCAAACGGCAGCGTTTGCTCGTCAGGAACGGCGAGATTGTTCACCCAATAGGTCTGCATGCCCACTTGACCGGCAACCAGATCCTCACATGCATCATTGCCGATCATCATACATGATTCGGCAGGCACGCCAATTTTTTGTACGATCTCCAAAAAATAATTGGGATTCGGTTTGCAAAAATGGCTGTCTTCATAGGTGGTGACGAGAGCGAACGGAAGATCGTCAATCCCAGCCCAGCGCATTCTGTGCTGCGTAGCCGCCCGCGGAAAAAGGGGGTTGGTCGCAAGCGCCAACATATATCCTTTCTGAAGCGCCGCTTGGCAGATCTCCCGAGCGAGCGGCGTCGGCTCCGAGAGATGGGAGAGATCGCCGAATGCCCTGTTATAGAAATCATCGACAAGCGGGAAGATCTCTTCCTCTTTCAGCTCCAGCGCGCGCAGGAAATCAGCTTTGAACACCTGCTCGTTCGTCAAGTCTGGGTCGTCGTTCTTGACCATCGCTTTGGTCGATGCCCAGACTTGGGCGACAAACTGCTCAGGAGACAGGAGATGCGCAACACAGGCGGCCAGATGTTTAAAGTACCCTTTTGTGAAATGGTCATTATCGAGCGGCAACAGCGTGCCGTCAAGGTCGAACAAAAGCGTAGTCAACTTCATGGAAGTACCCCTTCCTCTTCTGCTTCCTTTTCATCGTGCCAAGCATCGACTGCGAAATGAACGAAGATGCGCGCTGTTCCGGTTGATCGAACGCATGATCAAACGGCGGTGAGCACGCCCCCAACATCTTCATTTCAGGCTTGGAAACCCTTGCTGCCGCAGCGCCTCAAAGACGACGACAGCCACCGCGTTCGACAGGTTGAGCGATCTGGCGTCCGGCAGGATCGGGATGCGAATGCAGGTCTCGCGATTCGCTTCGATCAGCTCGTCTGGCAACCCTCGCGTCTCTCTGCCAAAGACAAAAAAGTCGTCAGGCCCGTATTCGACCTCCGTGTACGACTTGTCCGCTTTGGTGGTTGCAAAAAAGAAACGCCCCTGCGGATACTTTGCTCGCAGGTCTGCAAAACTGTCATGGTAATGCAGATCGAGCAGGTGCCAATAATCGAGGCCAGCACGCTTTAATTGCTTATCGTCAACAGAGAAGCCGAGCGGCTTGACAAGGTGCAAGGTGATGCCTGTGCACGAACAGGTTCGCGAGATGTTCCCCGTATTAGCTGGTATCTCAGGTTCGACAAGAACAATGTGCATGAATATGCAACCCCCTTCAGTTAAATTGCAGGGTTTAAGTCGGCTCTAAGATACTAGCATACAAAAAGGAACAGCCTCCCGCAACTGTGAAGGCTGTCAGAAGATCGCGCGGGGTGTATTCAGGAATCCTTTGCAACTGTAACAAAACCTGTTCGATCGCTGGCGATTCTTTTGAACAGCTTTTCGTTAACAGTTGGAGTCCACATAAATACTACCATAAACCGACTGGAAAATGGAATGTAAATATGCTGGAAATAAATCAGAAAATGTCCGGAATATGATAAAACGCGTATCGAGTTCGTGCCGTGTGCGCATAGCTGTCCCGATAATCGAAATACCTGCGGTGGGAAGCTACTGTGTGCGCATTGACCAGCGGCATGCCATAGGCGTCGAAGTCGACCACCACCGTGTTGTGCTGCCAGCGGCCATCGCCGTCCCAATCGTAGCAGATCACATCGCCGATCTTCAGCTGGCGGGGATCGCCCACCTCTTGCGCATGCAACAGGCGCGGCAGGGCCAACTTAAACGAGTGGGCCACCGCCCAGGAGTAGCTCCAGGTCTTCCCACGGTACCACCAGCCTTTTGCCCGCGATTGACTCATCACGAACGGCATGCCGCCCGCATGCACCACCTGCGAGATAAAATTGGTGCAGTCGTTGCCCTGTACCTTCATATAGCTCGGATTATACCCGTCCCACCAGCGCTCAGCATATTTATACGCTTTCAGGCGATCATACCGCCCGCGCATCTGCCGCGCGACCGCTTCGTCCTCGCGATCTTCTGGCTGATCTGTCAGAGGTTGATCTGCGCGCCCACCGACCTGCTCAGCGTCCGCTAGGTCGCGCGCCACCTTCCAAGTCCCCCCGTCCAAGAGCAGGGTCAACCGCCGACGGCTCTTTCGCGCCTCATGACCGATCGTTCCCCCTTGGTCATAAAAAAAGCGGACCGCCTCCACCAGATCGACCTGCACGACCTCCTCCCGCTGAATCCACTTGCTGTGCAGCACCTGCAGGTTGGTCTTCGCCTTGCGATATCGCATGTCGCGCGTCGGCAGAGCATCGCGTAGTGCCCGAACTTCTAAATATGAATGGCAGTCGGCCGGAGTTCCCTTCATAAAGTGCAGGAGATTTCCTGTGTCGTCCTGCAGCCAGACCCGGTTTTTCTCGCGGAAAAAATCTTCGACTCGCTTGAGCCATGCCCGCTCCTCCATCGCATCCACCTCCCGTCCGAATCATCTGTTCAACTTAAAGGAACGATCGCTTCAATCTGTGTTCATCCCTCATCTTTATGCGCGTCAGCTCGCCTTTCTTCCGCGAAAAAAAAGTTTGAACAATTCCTCGCTCATGGTATACTATATAATGAAACAGGGTTTCATCTACTGAAACACCACTGAAACGCTCCGTTATGAGGAGGTAGGGAGTATGGCTGCGGAAGGTGAAAAGGGTACGGTTCGTGCAGTCGAGCGAGCGCTTGACATCCTGCTCTGCTTCTCTGGTGAGGAGACGGAGCTCGGATTGTCAGACATCGCCAAACGGATCGGACTGCACAAGAGCACCGTCCACCGATTGCTCGCATCGCTTGAGGGCAAAGGTTTTGTCAGACGACACCCGACCACCGACAAGTATCGCCTCGGTTGGAGCGTGTTAGAATTGGTTTCCAACATCAAGCAATCGGACGACCTCTCCACGATCGTCCGCCCCGCGATGACGCGACTGCGCGATCAGCTCGGGGAAACGACCTCGCTCTATGTGCGAGCAGGCGTTGATCGAATTCGCATTCAGGCGGTCGAAAGCACGCAACCGGTGCGGCGCGTGGCCAACATCGGCAAGCGTTTGCCGCTGTATGTTGGCGCATCGGGCAAAGTGTTGCTCGCCTATGCGGATGAGCCGATCGAAGAGCTTTTAGAAGATCCGAGCTGGCCGAAAGACTTGAACCGCACCGAATTTTTGCAAGCGATCCAAGCGGTGCGCGACCAGGGGTATGCGGTGTCGATCGAAGAGCGAGAAGCGGGAGCTGCAGCAGTCGCTGCACCGATCTTTTCTCGCAGTCAACAGATCGTCGCTGCTCTTTCCGTATCAGGCCCGGTCGATCGGTTTACACCAGAATCTGTTGAACGGTTTGCCGAAGCGGTGCGTCAGTCGGCAGAGCTGATCAGCAAGCTGGTATGATCACCCGCACGTGTTCCCCCTTGATCAAGTTTGTTTTTCCTGTTGATCTAGGCTCCCTTTAGGGTACGCTAGATTGCAGAGACTCATATGAGGTTTTATGGGAGGTTTATGAAATGGGAAAGAACCTAGTACAGAAAATTCTTGAAGCTCATCTCGTGCAAGGCGAGATGGTAATTGGCAAAGAGATCGCAATTCGCATCGACCAAACGCTTACGCAAGACGCGACCGGTACGATGGCATACTTACAGTTCGAAGCGATGGGCGTGCCGAAAGTGAAAACGGAACTCTCCGTTTCCTACGTTGACCACAACACCCTGCAATCCGGCTTCGAAAACGCTGACGACCACCGCTTCCTGCAAACGGTTGCGTCCAAGCATGGCATCCACTTCTCACGCCCGGGGAACGGGATCTGCCACCAAGTACATCTTGAGCGCTTCGCGAAGCCTGGCAAAACGCTGCTCGGCTCCGACTCCCACACCCCGACTGCTGGCGGCATGGGCTCGATCGCAATCGGTGCAGGCGGTCTGGACATCGCAGTTGCGATGGCTGGCGGCGCGTTCTACCTGAACACCCCGAAAGTGGTAAAAGTTGAACTGCAAGGCACCCTGCAACCGTGGGTCGCTGCAAAAGATATCATCCTCGAAGTGCTGCGCCGCATGACCGTTAAGGGTGGCGTTGGCAAAATCATCGAATATACGGGCGAAGGCGTGAAGTCGCTGACCGTTCCGGAGCGCGCAACCATCACCAACATGGGTGCTGAGCTCGGCGCGACGACTTCGATCTTCCCGTCTGACGAAAACACTCGCATCTACCTGGAAGCACAAGGCCGCGGCGCAGACTATCAACCGCTGGCAGCCGATGCGGATGCAACTTATGAAGAAGAGATCATCATCGACCTGAACAACCTGGGACCGAACATCGCACAACCGCACTCCCCGGACAACGTGGCACCGGTTGCTGAGCTCAAAGGTCAAAAGATTCCGGTTCAACAGGTGGCTGTCGGTTCCTGCACCAACTCCTCCTACGTGGACCTGATGCGTCTCGCGGCAGTTCTCAAGGGCCGGACTGTACACCCGAACGTATCGCTCGTCGTATCTCCTGGTTCCAAGCAGGTGTTCGAGATGATCGCGCGCAACGGCGCACTGGCTGACATTCTGGCATCTGGCGCACGCATCCTCGAATCGGCTTGCGGTCCGTGCATCGGGATGGGCCAAGCTCCTTCCTCCGGCGCAGTATCTGTTCGCTCCTTCAACCGCAACTTCGAAGGCCGCTCCGGTACTGCCGATGCGAAAGTATACCTCGCATCTGTAGAAACTTGCGCAGCTGCTGCGATCAACGGTTACATCGCAGATCCGCGCGACCTCGGCGAAATGCCGGCGATCGAAATGCCGGAACAATACCTGGTTGACGACCGCCTGGTGCTGTCGCCGTCCGAAACTCCTGATCAGGTGGAAGTCGTGCGCGGCCCGAACATCAAGCCGCTGCCGGTCAACACGGAGCTCGCAGAAGCGCTGACCACTCCGGTCTCGCTGAAAGTTGGCGACAACATCACCACCGACCACATCATGCCGGCAGGTGCAAAAGTTCTGCCGCTGCGCTCCAACATCCCGGCGATCTCCGAGCACGTTTACGTGCGCGTTGACCCGAACTTCCCGGCGCGCGCACAAGAGCTGGGCAAGTCGATCATCATCGGCGGTCACAACTACGGCCAAGGTTCTTCCCGCGAGCATGCTGCGCTCGCTCCGATGTACCTCGGCGTCAAAGCGGTCATCGTTAAGTCGTACGCTCGTATCCACCGTGCGAACCTGATCAACTTCGGTCTGCTCCCGCTCACCTTCGTGAACGAAGCTGACTACGAAGCGATCGAGCTCGGCGATGAGATCACCATCGACAACCTGCGCGATCAGATCAAAGCGGGCAACGAGCTGACCGTGAAAAACGCAACCAAAGGCACCGAGTTCAAAGTGACGCACGACCTGACCGGACGTCAGATCGACATCATCTTGGCTGGCGGCCTGCTCAACTACACCAAATCTCAAGCGGTTTAATGAACTGCTGACGATTGGCTCACACTAAGGGGGGGCGAGAAGCTTCCCCCTTTCCTTTGCTTTTGCTGACCGATTCAGATCTTGTAGACGACTTAGAGGTGAACTTCATGGACAAATTCACAATCGTTGTAATGGAAGGCGACCAGACCGGTCAAGAACTGCTCGAAGAAGGACTGCGCGTGCTCGACCCCGCGTTGATCGGCGTAAACGTTGAGCTGATGCGCTTCGACCTATCGCTCGAAAACAGACGGGCGACCAAAAACCAAGTGGTACATGATGCGGCAGCTGCGATGAAAGAGCATGGCTTCGGCTACAAAGCGGCGACGATCACCCCGGAGATCCCCGGCGATGTCGGCTCTCCTAACGCGATCCTGAGAAAAGGCATCGACGGCACCGTGATCGTCCGCACCGGACGCCGCATCCCGAGCATCACCCCTGTCGCTGGCGTGTACGCGCCGATCTCTGTCGTTCGCATGGCGGTCGACGATGCATACGGGGCGAAAGAATGGCGCGAAGGCGAAGGCGTGGATGAGATCGCCTACCGCACCGAGAAGATCTCCCGCAAAATCTGCCGCGGCGTGGCGAACTTCGCCTTCGAACAGGCGCGCAAGATGAACGCGAAAGTGTTTGGCGGCCCGAAATTTACCGTCTCCCCTGTCTATGAAGGCATGTTGAAGGAAGAGATGGACCTGTCAGCGAAGAGCTTCGCTGACGTCAAATACGAGCCGCAGCTGATCGACGCAACTTACGCGCTCCTGCTGAACACGTCTGGCGAGCCGCTGGTCATCCCCGCGCTGAACCGCGATGGTGACTGCCTGTCCGACCTCGTGCTGCAGATGTTCGGTTCGATCGCCGGCGCCGAGTCTGTCCTGCTCGCCTTTGACGAGCAGCAGAACGTGACGACCGTGATGGCGGAAGCTCCGCACGGCACTGCGCCGGGCCTGTTTGGCAAAAACGTGGCAAACCCGATGGCGATGATCCTCGCTGCCGCTTCGATGCTGACCTTCTTCAAGACGAAGGAAGCGGATCTCGCATCCCGCGCGATCTACGAATCGACGCTGGAAGCTGTCGTCGAAGGCGTGCGCACAGCAGACCTCGGCGGTACCGCGTCGACCACCGACTTCACCGATGAAGTCATCCGCCGCATGAAGACCAAGCTGGAAGTGTGGAAGTCCCTGTCGTAATCGACGACTTCATCCGCTTGGCTCAACTTCATCATCGCGCAAGGACCACTCGAATCTCGGGTGGTCTTTTGCGTATTCGCATCGCTTGCCCCCCTGTCATATGCTGTAGAGACAGCGTAAAGGGGGTGAGAACATGGCGGATAACAGCAAGAACAGCGAAAAGAAAGGGCAAGATTGGCTCAAGCTTTTGCTCGACGAGTTTATGAAACCTCCCAAATGGTTGAACGACGGGAAAAAACAGGGTGGCAGTTCGGCCGGTAAGAGCGGAAAAAAGAATGAGGCTGACGTTTCAATCACGCCAAAGAGACGTCAGCCTCCCGCCTGGTGGTCCTGGTCGGCATCCGATGGGGTACCCAAGGCTCGGCGCAAAAAAAAGAAGAGGGAGCTCCACGGCGCTCATGATCGCGGCCGTGCCCCCGCACCGAAGAAACTACCCCTCGCCCCTTCCGAAGTGCAGCTGAAAAAAAAGAACCGCCCTGCAGACCGTCTCGCTCCATCAGACCTTGGCAGCGCACTGCCAAGCTCCCCGACAGGTCTGCATGCGCAGATCAGCCGACACGGTTTCGCACCTGCCGTGCTGCGCGCCTATGGCATCACGCCGACCAAGGTCGAGCCGTTCGGCCCCGTCTTGCGCCTGCGCACGAACAAAGGTCTGATCGCCTTGAAAAAAAGCTATCTGCGATCTGCGCACATCGCCTACCTCCACCAGGTGTTCAAGCATCTGGAGCAGAACCAGTTCAAAAGATACGCCCCATTCTTGCTGACGACCAAAGGGCTGCCCTATGCGGAGATCGGCGGAGATACGTATTACGCCACCAGGTGGATTCGCGGCCAAGAGGTCGATTTTCGCTCGCGCTCGCAGCTGGCGATCACCGCGCGCACGCTCGCCGAATTTCATCGGGCATCCCGCGGCTTTGAGCCGTCCGGATTCGCACCGCCGTCGATCTTCGACATGGTCGAGCGGTTTGCAGACCGGCGAGATGAGCTGATCGAGTGGAAGCGGCGGGCAGAGGTGAAATCGCGTCCCGATGCGATCGATAAAATCTACCTCCAGCACGCCGACCATCACATCTCGCAAGCGCAGCAAGCGTTAGCGATTCTAAAGCGTCCGCAGGTGCGCGCCCAGCTGTTGTTCGAAGAGGATGATCCGCCGCTGCTGCACCTCGACCTCACCCCGTACAATCTGATCTATGCGCAAAACCATCAGGTGATCATGATCGACTTCGACTTCGCGACGCCCGGGCCGCGAACGCTCGACCTCGCGCATCTGATGCGCCGCGGTCTGCAGCGTCAAGAGTGGGACGAGGCGGTCGCCCGGCTCATCCTGGTCAACTACAGCTCCGCAGGGGGCTTACAAAATGCAGAATATCAGATGCTTTCCGGCCTGTTGCGCTTTCCCCATCGCTTTTGGCGCATCGGCTACCAGCATTACGATCTCGGTCATGACCCCAACCATCTCGGCTATTTCCAACTCGCCGAAGCGGAGGAAGAAAATCGATTGAAGTTCCTCGAACGATTCGATCGAAATATCTCCAGAACTTGGAGTTAACCAACCTAGAGCTAAAAAAAGCGCCGACCTTTAAACAGGTCCGCGCAGGATCATCAGGGGAGCAACAGCTCCTCCTTTTAGTTGTTCGACTTGCGTTTCGAATAGGTCTCCTCCGAATACACGTCGATGCCATGACGTTTTAGCAGAGCGGAAGTGACGCCGTCCCCCGCGCGCTTGCCGGCGGTGAACGTGCCGTCATAGATCAGCGTGGAGCCGCAGGAGGGGCTGCGCTCCTTCAGGATCGCTTCCTTCGCCCCGACGAGCTGCGCCATCTGCAGCGCCTGCTCCGCGCCTTTGAGAAACTGGTGCGTCACATCTTCGCCCCCGTCTGTGATCACCTTCGCCCGACCGGCTAAAACATCCTCGCCCGTACCGCCGACGATCTCGGCGGGGGGTCTCGGTGTGGACAGGCCGCCGAGCTGTTCTGGGCAGACGAAGACCGCCTCTCCCCGCTCGACCATCTCCTGAAACTCTCGAATCAGATTGTCATCCCCATCATAGCGACATTGACAACCGACCAGACAAGCGCTGATCACCTTCATGCTGGTTCTCCTCCTTCACTTTCGACCGCCCACGCCATCTCTCGCTTCGCCGCCTCATCTTGCTCCCGCTCAAAGGCGTCTGCCACCGCTTGACGATGCTCCGCTCTGTCGATCATCTTCAGCGCCCAGGCGGTCGTTCCGCGGATCTCCGGCCGCTCATCCTGCCGCAAGAGCTGAAGCAGCTTCGGCACCGCCGCTTTTTCCCTCATGTTGCCGAGGGCGATGATCGCATTGCGCTGCATGATCTTCACGCCTCGCCAAGCGGCTGCCGATGCGCCGAACTCTTTGCGAAACTGCCGGTTGGACAGTTCCAACAGCCGCATCAGATCGGGAAACGCATACTCGGGCTCCGGGTCGAACTCGATCGCCGTCCCAAACGATACTTCCCGATTCTTCGGGCAGACCACCTGACAGGTGTCACATCCCCACAGCCGCCGCCCGAGCTTCGGGCGATACTCCTCTGGGATCATGCCTTTCATCTGGGTGATGTAGGACAAGCATTTGCTCGAATCGGTCTGAAACGGCTGCACGAGCGCTTTGGTCGGGCACGCTTTCAAACAGAGATCTGGACAGTCTGCACACTGCGGCAGCGGCGTCGGCTCGTTCGGCTCGATGTCCACATCGCAGATCAGCTGCCCAAGAAAGACCCATGAGCCATGCTTGTCGGTGATCAGCGAGCAGTTTTTGCCCACCCAGCCGATCCCCGCTCGCTGGGCGACGGCGCGATCGACCAACGGCCCTGTATCGACCGAATGGTGAACGTGGATCTTCCGCCCCACCTCCGCCTCCAACCGCGCGGCCAGAAGCGTTAACTTTTGCTTCAGCACCAGATGATAGTCCATCCCCCAGGCATAGACGGACATCTGACCGCGCAGACCTTCCGGCTTTTTCTGCCCGATATATCTCTCGGTGCGGTAGGCCATCGCGATCGCCACGATCGACCTCGCCTCAGGAAAAAAGGCGCGCGGATCGACTCGCTCTTCCAAGACCGGATGCTCGAATCCAGACTCGTGCCCCGCTTCCCGATAGTGGATCAGGTGCGCTCGCAACTCCTCAAACGGCTCGGCGGTCGTCACCCCGATCCCGTCGATGCTGAGCTCCTCCCCGATTCGTTCGATCGTCTCGCGATCGATCTCATATCTTTTCATCGCACGCTCACATCCTCACTTCGGAACTGCGGCCCGCGCCAGCTCATCACAGCGCTCGTTCCAACGATCCCCGCTGTGCCCTTTCACCTTGATAAACTGAATCTGGTGGATGCGGTACAGCCGGAGCAACTCTTCCCACAGATCTCGGTTGGCGACAGGCTGCTTCTGCGAGTTGATCCACCCGTTCTTCTCCCAGTTGACATACCAGCGCGATTTAAAGCAGTTGATCAAGTAGGCGCTGTCGCTGTGCAGCTTGACCGAACAGGGATATTTCAAAAGTTTGAGCGCTGCGATGACGGCGAGCAATTCCATCCGCTGGTTGGTCGTCTCCTTTTCTCCACCGGAGATCTCCTTGTGATGCTCGCCTGCCATCAGCACCGCGCCATACCCGCCCGGCCCTGGGTTGCCCGAGCAAGCTCCGTCTGTGTAGATCACGACTTCTTTCATCTTTCGCTCCCTCGCTCGCCAGCCTTAGGGTTCACCCCAAGCCCACGCAAAATGTACAGCCTGGTTGCCTCACCTTGCTCGTAAGTCGATATCTCTTCTTCCCCCTCGAAGATGCCCATCACATCACTAGGCGCCATATGTGGGTAGATCAGAGCACCGATCGTGTTCAACACGGCTGCCTTCAAGGAAGAAAACTCAAACTTGCCCTGCGCCCGCCCTTCTTGCAACGCTCTGCTGATGCGCTTCCAAAATGGCGATGTATAGGTCTCAATAATTTTGCTGTATCGGGCAGACCGCATCAAGATCTCCTGTGAGATGATCTTTTGCACATACTGTTGCTCGTTCGCATAGTCCAGATAGCCGATGATAAATCGGTTCAACCGCTCCTCCGGATCTGCGACCGCATCGATCTCAGCGTACACTTCATCGCTTGGAAAGGCGCGATCTAACAGAGCGAACAGCAATTTTTCTTTCCCACCGAAATGATAAGAGACAAGAGCCACATTGGCCCCTGCCTCTTCGCATATTTGACGAACGGATGTCGCTTCAAAGCCCTTGACGGCAAACAGGCGCTCCGCAGCATCCAAGATCCGAGTTTTTACATCTTCACTCATGTGCTCCCACAACCTTTTGTTGATGTACAGGTGCCCTGTCTCGATGGATCAACACGCCAAGCATTGCGATGAGCAGTGCAGCCAGCGTGATCCAGAGCAGTCCGGTGACCGCTCCTGCCGTGCCAGTTCCGCCGAACAGCAGATTGGAATCACCGAGCACCGCATAGGTTGCCGGCAGGTAGTTCCCGATCGCATAGAACGTGTCGGAGAGCAGCTCCCGCGGCAGCATCGTGCCAGACGAAGCGAGCTGTAGCGACAGCGCGATGATGTTGAACAGCATGCCCGCCTGCCCGAACAGGAACAGAAACGTCTGGGCAAACGAGAGAAAGGCGAACAGCGAGAGCATCAAAAACCCGCTCAGCTGCAAATATCCGGCTGCTGGCTCCACGTCAAACAGATAGAGGATCAGCGTGGCGACAAGGCCGACCAGCACCGCGGCGCCCAGATTGATGATCTGTCTGGCGCCAAAGCGCATCCAGCGGTTCGCCTTCCCTTTCAGCAGCAGATCGGACGCGGTCAACTGCATCGACAAGAGCATGCTCCCGACATAAGAGGCCAGCACGACCATCATCGGAACCATCTGCAGCGAAAAATTGGTGATCGAGTTGAGCGCCGTATACGTCCCGACAACGCGACCGGTCACGCCTTCCGCCACCTGGGTCGCCTGTTCGGTCGGAACGCGCATGCCACCGAGCGCCGCCACGATCGAGCTTTTTGTAACCTGTTCATTAACATTCTTCGTCACTTCGCCCAAGACCTGCTGCCCGACGCTTTTTACCATCATCGGATTGGACTCGTTGACCAAAACTTCGAGCTCCGTCTGCTGACCCGGTTGCTGCAGCTTGGCAGAAAAGTCAGCAGGCAGGTAGATCACCGCTTGCAACTCCCGATCGTTCAACCGCTCCTTCGCCGCTTCCAGCGTCGAAAGCTCCTCCGTCTGAAACGGCAAGGTCTGCAACAGGTTGGTTGCGATCTCCCGCCCGACCTGCGCATCTTCGCTGACGATGCCGATCTTCAGCCTGTCGATCCGATCGGTCACATTGTCATATCCGTTCATCCAGACCACCGCAAAGATCAGCTGAAAGAACAGCATCGTGATCAGGCCGATGATCGTCGTCTTTTGTTTAAAGAAGTACCCGAGCGTACGTACCATGAACTCTCCCCCATAAAACCATCGTTTTAATCAAACGTTTGTTTAATAGCTATTTCTTAGTATATGCGAAAGTCTTCCCATGTCAACAAGAAAAGTGGGAATTGGGGAATGCTAGTCAAAAACCACCGCAAGGAGGACGTGCAACATGTTAAAAGCGGAAAAGCTGCAGGGCATCGCCCCCTATCTGTTTGCCCAGCTGGATGAACGGGTCTATCAGCTGCGCGAATCTGGCATCAAAGACATCGTCGATTTTGGCAAAGCGGACCCTGATCATCCCACGCCGCAAGCGGTCGTCCAGCGCCTGATCGAAACGGCGAGCGATCCGGAAAATCACCATTATCCGGCCTTTAAAGGCTCGCTTTTTTTGCGTGAGCAGATCGCCAGATGGTACAAGGAGCGATTTGGCGTCACCGTCGATCCGGAGACGGAGGTGCTCGCGCTGATCGGATCGAAGGAGGGGCTGTTCCACATCTCGCTCGCCTACCTCTCACCTGGCGACCTCGCCCTCGTCCCCGACCCGTCCTTTCCGGTGTACAACGATGGTGCCTTTTTTTCCGGGGCTGATGTCCTGCGCTTGCCGCTGCTCAAAGAGAACGGTTTTCTCCCCGATCTTGACAGCTTGGATCAGGCGACGAAAAAGCGAGCCAAGCTGCTCTTCCTCAACTATCCGAACAACCCTTGCGGTGTGCTCGCACCTCCCGATTTTATGAAAAAGGTGATCTCCTTCTGTCAAGAACATGAAGTGCTGCTCTGCTACGACCACGCCTATAGCGAAGTATATTTTGACCCGGCGCACAAGCCGCAAAGCCTGCTGGAGCATCCGGGGGGCAAAGATGTCGGCGTCGAGTTTTTCACCTTTTCCAAGACGTTCAACATGGCCGGCTGGCGCTTGGGGGCTGCGGTCGGCCATCAGGAGGTGATCAACTCGATGCTCGTCGTGCAAAGCCACATCAACTCCGGGATCTTCGCACCGATTCAATTTGCCGGAGCGACCGCGCTGCAAGAGGTGGCGCACTCCGACTTTCTCGACGGTCAGCGCGCCGAATACAAGCGCCGCCGCGATTATGCGATCAAGCGATTTGACGAGATCGGCTGGGATGTGCACAAGCCGGATGCGACCGTCTATCTGTGGCTGCCGACTCCTGAGCAGATGAACGGCGAGCAGTTTGCCGCCCATCTGCTGGAAAACTACCATGTGGTCGTCGCTCCCGGCACCGCGTTTGGCACTTCTGGCAAGCGCTATGTGCGCCTGTCGCTGACCACCGCCTACGAAAATGTGGTGAAAGGCATCGATCGCATCTGTGAAGCTTTGCAAAAACTAGGGGCAGCACCAGCCGTTTCCGCACATGAAAGCGAAAGCGAGAACAGAAGCTAAGCCCAGAATGAAATCGCCTGCTGTGAGGAGGTTTTTGGTGATGAGATTCTGGAATAAAGGATTGTCTTCTCTCCTGTTGCTCTCCTTCGTCACCGTCGGAATCACCGGGTGCGGCAAGCAAGCGCTCCCCGGGCGGACGGAGACAGATCGCGGAGGGCACATTCAATCGAGCGACTCCTCTCCCGTCTCTGACAAGCAGATGAAAGATGCGCAGAGCAACGGGATTCTGGCTGCCAACCAACTCGCCTTGCGCCTGAACAAGATGCCTGGCGTGCAAAATGCGACCGTCCTCGTCCTGAACGACGACGCGTTCGTCGGGTTGACCAACATCGGCACCGAGCGCAAGCCGGACGCGCAGATCAAGCAGGATTCTTGGCGGGGCGAATCTCCCTGGGGAACGCAGACCGCTCCCAAATCGGCAGCCGGCATGACGGTAGAAGAGCTGCAGACAGAAGGGATTCGCGGCAATGCGGCCACGCTGGATGGCCCGCGCTCTTCGATCACCGGAAATGTGGCGGACGATCTGAAGGGGAAGATCTCGGCGACGATCAAACGCTCGCTGCCTCAGGTGCAAAACGTTCATATCACCGGGGTGCTCAGCGACGCGCAGCGGCTGAGCGGGTACAAGCACTTCATCACCAACGGCGGCGACATGGCCGCCCATATGAACGAGTTTCTAACCTTTATCGGCCACACGTTTTAGCCGCGCAAAAAAGAGACACACCGCTATCGGTGTGTCTCTTTGCCTCTGCATCTCGATGCCCGCTTTCTGGCTGGAGGAACTTGCGGAAATGCTGTTCATCCTCTCGTCAAGCAGACGGTGTGCGTCTCCTTGTCCCAGGAGATGCCACAGCCGAGCAGCTCTGCCAACTCGCCGACCGGCACGTACGTTTTGCCTTCGATCAGCCTTCCGCTCTGCTCCATCGAAGCGCCGTTCACTTTGATCTGCACCCGATCGGCGTCGCGCTGCCGAGTGGGCTCAACCGCCGGAGGTTCCACATAGGGCATTTTAAAAATCTGGCAGATCGCCTCGGCTGCCGCTTCCGCCTGCGTTCGCAAAAACTGCTCGTCCGACAGGCGCGTCTCCTCGCTCGGATTGGTGATAAAACCACCCTCGATCAAGACCGCATCCATCATCGCATCGCGCAATACCTGAAAATCGCCCAGATAGATGCCTCGATGCTTCTGACCTGTCGCTTTGGAGATCCGATGGCAGATCAGATCTGCCTTGTAGTAGGCAGACTTGCCTTTTTGCGAGGGATGAATCCACACGGCGACTCCGTGCACAAACTCATCTGCGCTCGCGTCGTAGTGCCAGGAGACAAACAGATCTGCTGAATTGGTGTTGGCAAGCATCGCTCGCGCTTTCAGATCGACCGCATCTGTCACGCCCGGAACGCGCTCCGTGTCTTTGTCGCGGGTGATCAGCACATCGATTCCCGCCCGAACGAGCGCCTCTCGCAGCAGCAGGCATGCTTTCAGGTTGACATCTTTCTCCTGCAAACGCTTTCCGATCGCGCCCGGATCACGACCGCCATGTCCGGGGTCGAGCACAATTCTTGGCATATTTCCTTCCTCCTTTACTCTCTCTATGCAGCGAGCTCACTCGATCAGGGACAGCCTGTGGAGAACTTTCAAAATTCCCCTCGCCGTGCCTTGCGCCTGCGCTTGTAAAAAGTTAGGGCTCTTGCAGAGCTCGTGATCCTCTTCGTTGGACAAAAATGCACCGCGGATCATCACCGCGGGCACGTGAAGCAAAGACAGCACGTTGTCATGATCTTGAAAGACCCCGAGCATGATCTGCTTCGTCGCCTCGACGATCGCATCTCCGATCGCATCGAACTCGATCATGTAGCGCTCCTCCACATGATCGCCGACCCAGAGCGACACTCCGCTCACCACCTCATCCTCCAGATAATCGCAATGCCAGGAGACGAACAGGTCCGCTTCCATCGCATGGGCAAGCTCCGCTCGTTTGATCGGCTCCACATCCACATCTGCCGTTCTGGTCATCAACACATCGACGCCGCTCGCTTCCAAGATCGTCTTCAATCGACTGCAGACGGCGAGGTTGACATCTTTCTCCACCAACGTCTCCGTGCCAAAACCATGATCTGACCCACCATGGCCGGGATCGAGTACAACATGCCACCGTTTCTTCTCTGTCATTTTGCCTTGTGCTCCTTTCAATGAAAAAAGGACGCTATGCGACAAATGCCGGGCTGACTGCTGACAGTCAACCGACAGATGTAGCATAACGTCCTCCGGGTCTCGGTCGGACCATGTACATTTGCTTACTTTTTCTCACGGTAATAGGTAGTCGCTTCCATCACACAGGACAGGATCTGTCCGTGGTGCGTCTTTACAGTGCGGGTGTCAAACTCGCCCAATTTGATCTCATCAAGAATACGCCCTCGATCGACGAGGACCAGCTTCGGGCCGTCATCCACGCGCATCGACTGGTACAATGGCTCGGTGGAATTTGGTGGTTGAAGTGCTTTCTTCATGCTTCTATCCCTCGCTTGAGTACGATCTTGCCTCTCAATAATAGCACATATGTTCGCCTTTTTGCAAGTTTAGATTTCAAAAATGCGAACAAGTGTGCTTATTTTCGCAGCAGGATCTCCAGCTGTATCTTCTCCCCACCCCAGTCGATCTTCTTCAGCCGGTAGGAATATTTATCGACCTCCCGCTCAGAAAGCGCCACTTGCAGGGTGTATTTCTCCGACTCGACATGCACCCACGGCGGCCACGGCAACCCTTCGAGCACAGCGAACAGCGTCTTCAGCGGAATCGAATAGCCGCCTACCTTTGCGTCTTCCGCCACGAGGGTCAGGTCGCCATTTTCCAGCACCTGCGGCCGCATCCACATCGACAGGCTCATCTGACGTCCGAAAAATTGCAGGTCCGCATCCGTTCTGACCAATCCCGCTCCGAGCGACAGCTGCGCCTTTTCGATCGGGGTCTCCCGGTTTGCCAGCTGCATGGCCAGATACTGATTGATTCCATCGAGCGTGATGCTCGCTTCGACCGGCACGCCTGAAGAGTTGGCGACCGGCTGCCGTTCGGGCGGCTGGCCGCTCGATCCCCCTGACGTGATCGCATACCACATGTAGAGGAGCACCAGCAGCAGGACGACTAGGAAACCTGCGAGCAACAAGAACGAAAAGCGCCAAGGGTTGCGAAAAAGACTCCTCTTCCGACCATCCAATCGCGACTCCTCCTTTCACATATCCTTCATTGGACAAAGCACCCACAAGTGAGGTAGCATGAGAGCAGACTATGCAAAAAATGAGGGATTCCCTGTGAAGTTAAATCGATTGCGCAACTGGGCGCTGGGCTTGATCTTTCTCGCCTTTATCGTCATGTACCTCGGCGTGTTCGCCACCAGCCTGATGCCGTTCCTGTTCACGATCGGCACGCTGATGATCCTCGTCTCCGTCTTCATCTACTTTCGAGTCGGCGCGATGTCGATGCGCATCCCCACTTTAGAATGCCCGCATTGCCAGAAAAAGACCAAGGTGATGGGGATTGAAGACGGCTGTATGTATTGCCACGGGCTGATTCGAGTCGAACTGGACGAAGCGGGCGAGCTGTACGCCGTCCCCCGTTCGAAAACAACCTGATCATTTCTGAGTATATGAAAGAAGACCTGCTCTATTCGGGGCGGGTCTTCTTTCTTGCTTTATAGTCTAAGCATTGTGCGGTCAGTTCACACTGGTCACATTTCGGTTTGCGCGCGTCGCATACCCTTCGTCCATGCCAGATCAGCCAGTGATGCGCATCTGTCCACTTCGCTTTCGGAATGCGCTTGGTCAGCTGTTTTTCGATCACCAGCGGATCTTCGCTCTTGGCGAGGCCGATCCGGTTGGCGACGCGCAGGACGTGCGTATCGACCGCCATCGCCGGAACGCCGAACGCGTTGGAGAGCACGACGTTTGCTGTCTTCCGCCCGACGCCGGGCAGCTCGACCAGATCTTCCATCTTCGCCGGCACTTCCCCGCCATGCTTGGCGAGCAGCAGATGGCAGGTGGCGAGAATGTTTTTCGCCTTGTTCTTGTACAGCCCGATCTCTTTGATCTCCTGCTCCAACTCCGCTTGGCTCAACTGCAGAAAGGATGCTGGGTCGGGATACTGCTGAAACAGCCCGGCTGTGACCTGGTTCACCTTCTTATCTGTCGCCTGGGCGGAGAGGATCGTCGCGATCAGCAGCTCAAACGGATTGCGAAAGTTAAGCTCACAGTGGGCGTCAGGATACATCGCAGCGAGCGTGTCGAGGATTTTCGTCACGGGGACGCGAGGAAGCGTCACTTGCTCTTTTGTCTGGCTCATTTTCCCCTCACCTCTTGCAACAGATACCTCGGTGCGCTGTCTTGGCGCTCGCTGCGACCAAGCTCCGAAGCGAGCAGCTCGCGCAAAAATGGCAGTTCGAAGCGGATCGCCTGTCCTTGCTTGAACTCCTCGTACACCGATGAAAAATAGAGATAGTCGACAGCTGCCACCTCATAGTGACGCGCCGGATCGAGCGGTGCCCCATCGTGCTCCACCGCGACCACCCGCAGTCCCGCCTCCGCTTGGGCGACCTGAACGAGCAAGCCAGACACCTGCAGCCCGCCGACAAAGTGGCCGCGGAAGCCGTGTCCCTTGCCAACGCGTTCGATGTAAGCCTTGTCGAGACCTTTTTGCAGCAAGGACAGGATCTGCGCTCCGGTCAGCTCCACGACCACCGGGGTGTTCGGGCCTGGACAACAGGTCAGCATGTCAGCGCGGGTGACCGGCCCTGCGATCAGCCCGTGCATCAAAAGACCCCCATTGATCATCGCGATCGGAGCGCCGGTCAAGCGGCGCAATCTGTCGGTGACGACGTTTGCCAGCGGCGAGTTACCCCAAAGCGCATGTTCTAACGGTTCGGCAAGATCTGTGATCACCTCGCTCAGCGCGTCTGCCGCCTCCTCTTGCCAGCGGGCGAACAGCTCGACCAGCTCGTGATCCGGCTCTTCTGCCGGATCGCGGGGAACTGCGCCTCCCGAATAGCTCTTGCGCTCTCGCCGCTGTGCATCCCATTCGACCGACAAGTGCCCATAGTGGGACCCGTAGCTCCCCGCTTGGCAGATCAACGTGCGCCCAACCTGCTCCGGCTCGGTCAGAATGTGGTGCGAATGCCCGCCGAAGATGATGTCGATCTCCGGAAATTCGGCAGCGATCTTCCGGTCGAGATCGAGCCCGAGATGGGACAGCAGCACGACCATGTCCACCCGCTCCCGCTCAAGCTCTGGCAACAGCCGCTTCAGCGTCGACTGCGGAAGTTCGGCAGCGATGCTGTACAGTTTGTAAAAGTCGACAAACGCTGCGGTCAGCCCGATCACGCCGATCCGAATGCCCCCTCGTTCTAACACCAGATACGGCTCTAGCTCCGGCAGCCTCTCACCCGTCTTCAGATCGCTCAGATTGGCCACCAACAGCGGCATCTGCGCCGCTTCGACAAGCGCATGCCAGCGGTCGGCAGAGATCGTCAGCCCCTCGTTGTTGCCAAACGTCCAAGCGTCATAGCCGATCTGCTTGAGCAGCGCGGCGTTGGTGCGACCGAGCGTCCCTTCCGTCTCCATCCGCTTGCGATCCGCGTTGTCGCCGATCTCAAAGGTGAAGGCGATCTCCCCGGCGGCCAGCGCTTCCTCTCGCTTCCGCCGCAGCTGCGTGGTGACCTGCAGGAACTCTTCAAAATGGCTGTGCACATCGTTCGTATGAAAAAAGTGGATCTTCATCGCTCCCACTCCCGTTTCTCCACCAATTTTCCCTATTCTACCACAAGAAAAAATGCCGCGCACCCGCACGGCAATTCAGGGTTCTCGTCTATGTCTGACCGATCAATCTTGCGATCCGTTGTCATGCTCGTCGAATGACAGCTGGCAGACCATCGTCGTATCGCCTCGCGCTCGCTCTTCGTCGGTCGCAGGTCGCTGAAGTTCGTCATCCTCAAGACCAGGTGCGATCGTCGGCTCATGCGCTTCGCTGTGGAGCGCTCGTTTGAAACGCGGCTGCTGCTCCATCTACCTCACCTCCTCGTAAGAGGAGTATGCCCAACCATTATCTATCTGAATTATCCGACAATAGAAGGTGCCATCGGTTCTGGTGGCTCCGTCTGCGAGATCGAATGATTCCCGCTGTCCAACATTCCCATCGGCTCCGGCGGCTCGGTCTGATCCCCAAATCTCCGATCGCCTTGTACCTTTATGCCGACCTGATCGATCCAACCGGCTTGTCCAGCAAAAAAGTGTGATCCGTTCTCCCCAGCCGCTCCGTCAACTGCTCCCCAAGACAAGAGTCCCCCACCTATCAAAAGAAGACTTGCGAGTGTCATCCCCAACCAAACTTTGATTTTCATAGGAACTTCCTCCTCTAACCAATAAGTTGGATTGCGTTCTGGTTGTATTGTTCTGCAAGCTCTTTGAGACCGACTCTCTCAAAATCATTGGCAATCGTGCGCAACAGAGATGCAACTTTCTGCTGAGTCTCGTCACTGCCTGCCAAAAACAACGCCCGAGAAGCGCATACTTCCAGTTCGTCGTATCGACCCAGCGCAAACAGGATCTGAGCCCAGCTTTCGAGGCAGGTCACCTCTTTTTCTTGCAGGCGGTACTGATGGCAGATCGCGATCGCTTGTGTGGTGTAATTGAGCGCCGCATACCAGTCCTTTTCGGCGATCAGGTAGTTGGTGATCGATTGAAGCGTCGTCGCTTGTCCCTTAAAATCTTGGATGCGCTTTTTCATCTCCAGCGACATCCGCCAGGCGGCGATCGCCTCTTCGTGGCGTCCGAGATCCTGCATCAGCTCCGCATAGTTGTGCCAAGTTCGCGCGAGATGCAGATAGTCTTTGTGCTTTTCAAACCCCTGCTTGGCTCGCGTCAGATATTCATTCGCCTGATCGAAATCCTTTTGCGCTTTGAAACAGATCCCAAGCAGCATCTCCATCAAGGCGATATCATGCTCTTCACCATTCGTCTCAAACCAGCTCAGAGCACGGCATGCATAATCCACAGCAGAATCGTATCGTCCGAGGTATTCATAGACGAGCGCGATGTTTTGCCGCAAGGTGGAAAGATCGCGTCCCTCTTGATGAGCCGAGAGGAGCCATTGTTGCTCAACCGCCTGCAAGAATGTGAGCGCCTCATTGTACATCCCCACTTTGATGTACATGCGGCCCTTCATTCGCTCAGCTGTCATCACCAGCTCTTCCCACTCGCCACGATCCGCCTGTGAGACCCAATGAAACCAGGAAAGTGCCAACCAATACTGGCCTAACCGCTCAAGAAGTTTACCGATGCGAAGTGCCAAGGGATAGTCTGCATGAAGCCGGATGATCGATTCCCAGCTGGTCAATTGATCACCGGTCAGCTCTAACACAGAATTTGAATCACTGTCCACCAAAAGCTCCAGTTTCCCAACTTCTTGCGCCAACTCTTCTACAGAACCGTTTGTTACCTTAGACTTCAACACTCTCAACCCCTTTCATTGCGCCTGTTTAATCGGCTATCGCTTCTTCTTGCCGTTTTACTTACGTTTGAGATTGTGTGTTTATCTATATCATAAGTTCCTGATTTAGCTTAATCAAGAGATTCGCGGAATCCTTTTAGAATACGACTAAACTTCTTACGAATCCCTTCGGTTCGACAGGATCCAACACCGCTTTTTCGGTGCTTTCGACAAAGAAAAAGCGCCCTCTTTGGCAAATGCAAGAAGGCGCTTTCCCCGCTCTTATTCGGTAGTTGAAAATGCTAATCGATAGAGTGGGAGCAAGGTGACAAACGTCTCTTTCGCCCGATCGAGAAAAGCTTGCTCGCTCATCTGCACCGCTTCGTCACGCGGTATCTTCACCCCGATCATCACCTCACCATTTTTCTGGTTGGCCAGCCGGTGGGCGATCTTTTCAAAGTCGACCAGCTCCATCTCCGCCATCACCATGCCGCTTGGGTCCATATGATCTGGATACCACAGATAGGAGGCTGGGATCAGTTGCTTGATCTCATCGAGATGCTTGATCATCTGCTCGGCAAACAGACCTTTCATCGGCGACTCATAGATGATGCCAAATTGGATGAACGCGTGCGTCTCCCACGCGCCGATCTGAAAATGAGGGTACATCTTGTATCCGCGCTTGTTTTTGCTCCACGCGACCCAGGAATCCCGTGGCGGATTGGTTTTACGCCGCGCATGTTTGGCGACATGCGGGAACATCTCCTCGCCCGTCTGTTCGCTCAAAAAAGGGGCGAGCTCCTCGCCAAGCTCGGTCAGCTTCACCCGCAGATGGGTGATCAGCGCCTCCATCCGCGCTTCCAGCCCTTCCACTTGAAACACATCAAAATCTTCATTGCTCCATCCGGAAAACTTCAAATCGTCTCGCTCCTCAGTATCCTTTTTTCACGTCGATCACGTTTTGCATCTCGCCTGGCTGTCCGCGATAGACGGACAGGTTGTGCAGGAAGATCTCCTGCGCCCGCTCCATATATTTGGGCGAACGAGAGGAGAGGTGCGGGGTCAGCACCACATTTTCCAACTCCCAAAACGGATGGTCTTCCGGCAGCGGCTCCTGCATGAACACATCGAGCCCCGCACCGCGAATCCGCTTTTCCTGCAAGGCGGAGAGCAGCGCTCCCTCCTCGACAACCTGTCCACGCGCGATGTTGATCAACACGGCGCTCTGCTTCATCAAGCTGATCTCGCGCTCGCCGATCATCCCCTCGGTCTCTGCGGTCAGCGGGACGATCACCACCAGATAGTCGGATCGCTTGAGCACCTCATCGAGGGCGCTGCGATCGAACACCTCATCAAACTCTGGCAGTTCCCGCACCGTAGTCGCCACGCCGAGCGTGCGCATGCCAAATGCGCGGGCCCGCTCCGCAATCTTGCTGCCGATCGCGCCTGCGCCGATCACGCCGAGCGTTTGGCCGTCCAGCTCATCGATTCGGATCGAGCGATCCCATCTGTGCTGCAGCTGGTTTTGATACAATTCGACGAAGCGGCGAGAAAACATCAGGATCAAACCGATCGTATATTCGGACATCGGGCCGACATGAATCCCGCGCGCATTGGTGACGAGGATCTCCTGCCGCCCGATCTGATCGAACGGCATCAGTTCAAGTCCAGCAGATATGACATGAATCCATTTTAAGGAGGTACAGGACGCGATGATCTCGTCCGTCAGGTCTTCTCCGTATGTGATGATGATCTCTGCGATCGCAAGACTGCCTCGCGCTGCCTCCAGATTCGGAAAGATCCGAATCTCCAGCTCCGGTGCAGCCTCTTTCATCTTCGCCAAATGTCTGTCGCTGACCGGACAGGTGGTGACAAGTACCATGCTCTCATCCCTTTCCCTTCACTCTACACTCATTATGGAAAAAGAATCGGTTGTTCGCAACCACCCCGATTGATAAGATGGAAGAAAGAGGTGATCAAGGATGAAAGTGTTTCTCACGGGAGCATCCGGCTTTGTCGGGCGCGAGATCGCAAATCGATTGATCCGAGCAGGCCATGAGGTTCGCTGCCTAGTCCACAGCAACAGCCAGCTGCCAGACGGCTTGCAGGCGGTACAAGGGGACATCCTGCAAAAAGAGAGCTTGATCAGCGCGATGCGAGGGTGCGAGGCGGTCGTGCATCTGGTCGGCATCATTCGCGAATCCCCGAAACGAGGGGTGACGTTTCAAAAGATCCATGCGGATGGCACGAAAAACATGGTCGATGCGGCGCGAGCAGTCGGGGCACAGCGCTTTTTGCAGATGAGCGCGCTCGGTGCTCGCCACGGCGCCACCAGCCCTTATCACCAGACCAAGTGGTCGGCAGAAGAGCATGTGCGAGCGAGCGGACTCGACTGGACGATCTTCCGCCCTTCGGTGATCTATGGGCCAGGCGACGGATTTGTCTCGCTCTTGGCTGGCGTGTTGCGTCGTGCGCCCTTGTTTCCGATCTTCGGGAACGGTCGATTCCCGCTCTCTCCGGTGGCGCTGCACGATGTTGCGGACGGATTTGTCGGTGCGCTGACAAGGTCGTCGACCAGCGGGCAAGCGTACGAGGTGGGCGGGCCGGAAGCGATCCCGTACCGCGATGTCATCCAGACGATCGGCCGCGCGATCGGCAAGCGAAAAGTACCCACCTTCACCGCACCGATCCCGCTGGTGCGACCTGTCGTATCGCTGATGGAGCGGTTTTCTTTCTTCCCGATCACAAGTTCGATGCTGACGATGTTGGTGGAGGGGAACTCCTGCGATTCGACCCGCTATGCGAGCGAATTCGGACTGTCGCTCACCCGCTTCGCAGAGGGGATCGCCTACGTCAGATGATCTGCCGCAACAGCTTATAGATCTCAAGAATCTCCTCATACTTCATGCGTACCAGACCGCTTGAGGAGGGAGCAACAAAGTCGATCACGCCGTGCACAGCCGAATCTGGTTGAACTCCCCAGGGAATGTTTCTGTGCCCGTTGTATTCCTCATAGACCCCTTTTCCCACAAAGCAGGCGACCTTCGGGCGATACTCAGCGATCAGATCGCGTAGGCGAATCCGCCCCTCCGCATACTCTTTGCGGCTGATCTCATCGGCGCGACGGGTTGGCCGCGACACGATGTTGGTGAAGCCATAGCCGATCGAGAGCAGTTCGCGATCTTCTGTCGGCTTGACCTGATAGTCGGTCAACCCGGCATCGTGGAGGAGCCGCCAAAAGCGATTGCCCCGCCCCGCGTAATTATGACCGATCTCACCGGAGGTGAGCGATGGATTGTAGCCGATAAACAGGACGCGCAACCCAAAAGCGATCGAGTCAGGCAGAACTTGAAAACTGTGATTGTCTGTCATACATGTGCCTCCCATCTTTACACATACTAGGTTCATCTGTCAGGCCAAAGGAGGAGCATCCTGAGATGAACCGTGCGGAAACCGTATTCCAAAATCCTGCATTTGACGATGAGGGCGTCGGTAAGGTCAACAACTTTACTGGAGCAGACCTGACCACCAACACCTATTATTTTCGTCCAGGGCAAGCGCTCGACTTTCAACTGCGCCCTGTCGGCGATCAAGTGTATGTCGTGCTGTCAGGTGAGGGGCAATGCATCCTCGACAACGGTCAGCAAGAGACGATCAGCATCACCACCGGCTCGGTCGTGTATGTGCCGAGCGGTGTGAATGTGAAGATGATCAATACGGGAAGCGGTGAGTTGATCTGTACAGAAGTCTGCCATCCGAGTCACAAGCAGTGACTCACCCTGTTTGTTATGTACAAGGAAAAACCCGACATTCCTTTGTCTCGGATGTCGGGTTTTTCTTTTTTTGTAACATTTGATTAAAAGTTACACTGTTTTCACCTAGTGACTGGCCGGCGCATTGGTCAAATACTTCGTGAGCAATTTCGGCAGATCGAGGGATAGCTTCGAATTGGCAACCACCTCATCACATCCTGCCGCTTCGGCAGCCTCACGAGCTTCAACGTTGACGTGGGGTCCGTAGGCGAGGACAGGAACGCCCGTCTCCTTCGCTCTGGCCACCGTTTGCTGCCAATCGCCCGTCACTGCAGTCAAATCTAAGATGAGGAGCGAAGGATGAATCTCCAGCTTGTCGACAATCTCCTCACTTGATGAGACGAGAATCACATGACCACCGAGTGCGTTCGCCACCTCACCGATGCGGACTGAGAACATTAGATTGCTGACCCAAGCCAAAACAGTTTTAACAGCTTTTTCCATGTACACTCTCCTTTCTCCCCGACGTTGGGAACGATCTTTAAGGTACGTATTATATAGAGTATCGAAAATTTCTGTTCCCTGCAAGTGCCGCCAGCCATTATACTTAACTACAAATTTTATTTACAAAGCGCACTCTTCGATTTCAAAACCCAGATCTTCGATCATCTGCCAATCGCTGGTCGGCTCCTGACCTTGCGTGGTCAGATAATCACCTACAAAGATCGAATTGGCCGCATACAGTCCGAGCGGCTGCAAGGCGCGCAGGTTGATCTCACGCCCGCCAGACAGTCGAATCTCTTTGCTCGGATTGACAAAGCGCATCATCGCGACCGCCTTTAAGCATTTGCGCGGATCGAGATGTTGAGCGCCCTCTAGCGGGGTACCGTCGATCGCATTTAAAAAGTTGACCGGAATCGAATCAGCATCGAGCGCGCGCAAGGAGATGGCGAGCTCGACCAGCTCCCGATCCGATTCGCCCATGCCGATGATCACGCCAGAGCAAGGGGACATGCCCGACTCTTTCGCCTTTTGCACAGTGTCTACACGATCATCATACTCGTGAGTGGTACAGATGTTGCTGTAGTTTTCTTTCGAAGTATTCAAATTGTGGTTGTAGCGATGCACGCCAGAGTCGGACAGCTTTTGTGCATGCTGTTCGGACAAAAAGCCGAGGCAGGCGCAGATTTTCAGCTGGGTGGTCTCCCTGATCTCTTTGACCGCCTCCACCACATGGTCGAGTTCGCGCTCGGAGGGGCGCCTGCCCGACATGACGATACAGTAGGTGCCCGCCTTGCGGTGGATCGCTTCTTGCGCCCCCGCGAGAATCGATTCTTTGGAGAGCAACGCATATTTTTCAACTGGCGCGTCGGAGATGATCGATTGCGAACAGTAGCCACAGTCCTCCGGGCATAGGCCAGATTTCGCATTGATGATCATGTTTAGCTTTACCTTTTTTCCAAAAAAACTCTTGCGAATTTGAAAGGCAGCATGCAGCAGGTCGAGCAGATCATCATCTGGAGCCTCGACGATGCGGAGCGCTTCCGCACGGGTCAACTCGTACCCGCTGAGTACCTGTTCTGCCAATTCGCGATAGTTGATTGCAGTCTGAGTCGTCATCTTTTTCCTCCTGTTGGACCGATCTGTGCGGACAAGGAACAGCGCGTGGCACCAACGTGCACGCTGGTGATCGCCTGTGAATGCTCAGTTCGCATGTCCGCTCGCATTCGATATTTGTCAACCTATTATTTATTATAAGTTGACAATAGAGAAAATTGTACCACTCTCTGCCAATTGGAGCAACAGCAGACCTGCATAAAAAAAGGACAACTTCGCCCGCGCGAAATTGTCCTTGCTGAAACACTTAGAGACATTTAAAGATCGTCCTCTTCCTCATCGCCCTCTTGCGCTTTCGATTGTCGCGATCTTTCAAACAGACGGGGGAAAAGATGATGCGCATCTAAGATCACAAAAGCTAACACGGCAGACATCAAGCCGCTCAAATACATGCCAGCGCCGATCATCAGACCGATCGCAGCGGCGACCCAAAGACCTGCTGCGGTGGTCAGCCCGCGGACAAACCCCCTGCCATCTTTGATAATCGTCCCGGCTCCCAAGAAACCGACCCCTGCCACCACCTGAGCTGCTACACGACCTGGATCGTCTGTCGCACCGGTCGTCGGAAACCCGTATTCGGATGCGAGCGCAAACATACAGGAGCCAAGACAGACCAGCGAATACGTTCGAAATCCTGCACCTGTATGAAATTTGCCCGTCTTCAAATTTTTCTCGCGCTCCATCCCCATGATGGCTCCCGCGATAAACGCAATCAACAGTCGAACAACGACCACATCGATATGAGCAAATTCAGAAACCAGATCATTCCAAATACCTGACACGAGCGAAACACCTCTTCACCAATTATGTTTCGTAAGTATGATCCTACATCATACCATAGAATTGCAATATTGGGTTGTATAATTCGTCAGAATAGTTCATCTACTATGTAATCTCTGGGAAATGTTTCGACCGATCAAAACTGCAAAACCGAAAAGCAGAGGTATGAACCACAACCAACAATTCGAAGGAGGTTTTCCACATGGATTGGGTACAACTGGTCAGCAACTACGGATTCCCCATTGTCGTCAGCCTCTTTTTGCTCATCAAGACACAGCATAAGTTGGAAGAAGTCTCTACCTTGCTAGCCCGCATCGACGAAGCCTTGGATGATCGATAGTTTAGACCTCACCGCCTTATGTTTCAACTCCCAGAGAGAATGAACTGGTCGCAATCCTGCCCCCGAGGATCGCGACCCTTTTTTTGTGCAAGGCTGATCGCTCATCGGTCGATGCCAAAACCGCTCCCATCGCTAACCTGCCCGTTCGTGCGCACAAAAAAAATCGACATATCCCCACTACTATGCCGATCGAATCTCCCTTATGAATTTGTTTTCCGCAGCTCTTTTTCCACGAGGTCTTTAAATCCATACGGCAGTTCCTCTCGGTACGAGCGCACCAGCGTGATCAAGCGCAGAGTGAGCTCCTGTTCGAGATCATGCGCGTCCTTGTGCGGTGCCTGACGAACATACTTTCGGATCAACGGTCGAAAGCGCTGGACCACTTCATTCAGCGCACTCTGGTCGCCCGCTTTGGCTCGCGAGATGAGGGAACGCAGCGATTCGTTGGCCACCAGATCACCATCTTTCCTGACGCGGCTTGGCTTTCTTCGCTTGGACCCCTAGCTGTCTTCTGATCTGTTCAAGCGCCTTTCCCTTGCTCTTGTTGACCGCCTGCTGCGAGATGGAGAGGACGTCTGCCGCCTCCAGTTCGCTCAAGCCCTCCACGAACAGCAGGTGTAACACCAGCTGTTGCTTGGGCGACAGCGTCTGCAAAGCGACGTGAAGCTGCTCGTTCGATGTCAGGTCGGTGAGGTCGATCGTCCGCCCGACCACCCTTTCCTCGACAGACGCCGTGCGATCTGCGAGCAGCGTGACCGCCTCAAAGCCTGTCCCTTCCTCGTCGCTCACCTTTCGATTGAGCAACAGCGGCTCCACCTGTTGCTTCCGTCTCAATCTGCGCAACAGATGCTGAGCTTCATAGTGAATGTGCTTGCGAATAAAGCTGAGGAAGCGCCGTTCGAAATAGTGATCTGCAAAGCGACGCTCCAACTCTTCAGCTTCTCCTTGACAAAACAGGCGCTGGTTTTCCGGCTCTGCCAAAAAACTTTTGAGCAACGGGTTGCTGAATTGCGGTCCAATAGGCAACTGTGCAGGTTGAGTCATTCGGACTCCCTCCTTTTCACTGAAGCTGACAAACCACCTTTCACCAGCAAGATCATCCCATCTTCAGCCACGATTTCGGAATGGATCGAAAGTTTCTATTTAATTATGATTATATACTAACTTTCTCATTTATTCCATTTATTTTGGGCTGTGATCAATTTTTTTCCAACAAAAGCCGAACCTCTCATCAAGGCTCGGCTTTTGTTCACAGCTCTGCACGGATAAAAGCGAAGCGAGAGGCGTGCTCCATCTCATCGGTGATCAGCTCAAAAAAGATGTCGCGCACCCACGGCAAGTTGCTCATCAGGTAGAGATCGCGATACATCTCAGCCGCTTGCAATTCATCTGTAAACGCTTTTCTGATGCCGGTCAGATAGTCGGCCAGCTCTGGTGCCTGCGCGGATGATACGTGTGGCGATTGTCCTGTGATCGTGCTGTACAGCCTGATCAACATCTTTTCGTGTTTCACTTCATCTTCGTACGCATGATCGATCTGCTCTTTTTGAAATTTTGAATTGGCCCTCTCCGCTAGCAGCCGATAGAACTGTTGCGCTTGGCGCTCGTCGCTGATCGCTTGGCGCACCATTCGCAAAAAGCGCGCCTGGTCGGTAAAGGGCGTTTGGGCAGTCCCTGTGCGCTGCGAAACGTGATAGGCAGGGATGGCCGTCCAATAGCCGTAGTCGTACATCGGCAGTATCCTCCCTCGCTACAAGTCCGTTCCCTGTCAACATATTCGCCCGCTTGGAAAACGGTGCCCAGTCCAGCCGAACCGCTACACCGACTCGCCGCACCGCTTGGAAAAAGCGTTCGAGGGCACAAAAAACGACCGATGCACAAGCTTGTACATCGGCCGTTCCTCATAAGAGTCGCTCCAGCATCTGTGCGATCCCGTCGTTGTCATTCGTATCGCAGATCGAGTCGGCGATCGCCTTGAGCTCCAAGTTCGCATTGCCCATCGCCACGCCGAGCCCCGCATATTCGATCATCGCAAAGTCGTTATCCTCATCGCCAAATGCGATCACCTGCTCCCGATTCAGCCCGAGGCTTTCGACGATCAGCGAAAGTCCGGTCGCTTTGTTGACCCCCGCCTTCATCACTTCGATCACATTCCACGGAGTGCCCCAATAGCGGTGTTCGATCAGATCGGCATGATGCTGATGCAGATGTGCTCGCAGGTCGGAGACGACCTCTTCGCGCGCCTGGATCAGCAGGGAGGTCGGATGATCGTGCAGCAGATCGTGGATCGCGCCCACCGCCAGCGGTTGGCGCCCTTCGCCTAAGATGTTCACGATCTTCGCATCGTGTTGCTTTAAGTAAAAATCATCCTTGATCTCCGCCATCACATTGTGAATCCCGAACTGCTCGCAGACGTCTAGCACTTGCAGCGCAGTCGCTCGCTCCAGCGGGAAGTGATGATGGCCCCACTCCTCATCCACCGCATGGTGAACCAGCGCTCCGTTAAAGTTGACCATCGGGGTGTGCAGGCCCAGCTCATGGTAGTAGTTCAAGCTGGCTCGCGGCGGTCGACCGGTCGCGATGACCACATGATGGCCCATTCGCATCGCCTCTTCCAACACCCCTTTCGTGCGAGGCGTGATCTTTTTCTGTTTGTTCAATAATGTTCCGTCCAGATCGAGGGCGATCAGTTTTCGATCACTCTTTCGCATGCATATCCCCCCTATTGCCTAAGTAAACAGATGGTACATGAGCCTCCTACAGGTGTCAAGGTTGTCTCACCTAAAAACTTTTTCTCCTTTTCCACTAAGAAAAGTGACAGAATGAGCGGAGTCTTTCATATGAATGGAGTAGTCACCTAAATTTCGTGGATGAAAGTGTATCAATCTCCCAACTGCGGGACATACAGATAATATACGAGTTTGGAGGCGATAGGAATGGAAACAGTGGAACGTTGGACCACACGATCTGACGCATGGACACCAGACGACGATCTCAAGCTCGCCGAGATCGTGCTGCGTCATATACGAGAAGGCAGCACACAGCTCAACGCGTTCGTAGAGTCGGCTAACCTGCTCGGTCGAACGCCGGCCGCCTGTGGATATCGTTGGAACGGTGTGGTTCGCAAAAGCTACGAAGATAAGATCAAAGAGGCGAAGCTGGCGAAAAAAGAGCGCCTCTCCATTCGCCAACAAGCCAAACAGCGCCGTGTCTACGGCCCAGACCTCGAAGACCCTTCGATCGACGGCATCATCCGCGCGCTAAAAAACCATGAGCGCGAATATTTCAACTTACAGGAGCGGGCGCGTAAACTGGAAGATCGCATAGAGGAGCTGCAAGAGCAACTGAGCGAATTGAGCGAAGAAAACGTTCAGCTGCGCGGCGGCGAACAGGTGCTTTCTCGCTCGACCAGCGAACTGCTCGGACATGATTCGAAAGCATTGCTAGAGATCATGGACCGAGCGAAAAAAATATTGGAGATGGAGCAGCAAGGCTACAAAACGCGCTTTAAGATGGACGATCACGGCAATCTTGAACGGGTCAGCGAATAGCCGCCCCGTCATCCACGAAGAAAAGGGAGGGTCCTAGTAGGACGCTCCCTTTTTATTGGCCGCTTCGTAGTAGTGGATAAAGGAGTAGCTCAGCTCCGCACGGGTTGCATTCTTATTCGGATCGAAGTTCGGATACCACAACCCTTGCTCGTTCGCCACCTGGATGTGACCATCATACCAGTTCTTCTGGTTGGGGCGCGCGAGAGCATCGCCTTCCAGACCGAGCATCCGCACGAGAATCGCCATCACCTCAGCGCCGGTGACATTGCCTGCCGGATCGAACAGGTTGCCCGGCCTGCCGACAATATATTGCTTTTGATAGGCGACGTTGATGTATGGGTTGGACCAGCGATCGAGGCTGACATCGCGAAACTTGGTGATCTTCGGACCGAGCTGATCCTGCAGCTGCAGACCGTTGACCATGATCGTCGAAAACTGCTCGCGGGTCACGTTGTCATTCGGGCCATACGTGCCATCAGGATGGCCGACGACAACGCCCAAGTTGACCAGCTTGATGTTCTCTTCATAATAGGGATGCGAATAGGGCAGATCGGCAAACAGCGGCTGCCACGCGCCCGACTTCCCCGCATATTGCTCGCGCAGCTGCTGATAGACCGACTTCCCTTTTACCAAGTCGGAGAGGGCGAGCGCCACGTTTTGCGTAGACAGGACGTTCGAGTCGCCCCCTTTGCGATAGGCGAACGCGCCATCGCTGTTCCGATAGCTGAGCGTGTTGGTCAGGACGTCCCCACTCCCTTTTTTCCAAGAGCTTGGATCGATCCCGTTCATCAGCAGCGCCTCGATGATGATCGAGTTGCTATCCGGATTTTCGACGCCCTCATTCTTAAATCCGCCGAGCTCCGTCTGATTTTGCTTGAGGTAGAGCAGCGCCTTCTGCACCGCCGGATCGGCCTGATCCAGACCGAGCGCCTTCATCGCGATCAACGCCATCGCCGTCACATCGGTGCCCGATTGCGCCATCCCGACCGACCAGTTGAAGCCGCCATCCGCGTGCTGTTTGGACAGCAGGTAGTCGATCGCCTTTTGCTTGTTGGGGATCTCCACACCCGCCGCATAGAGCGCGATGATGCCATAGATGTGCGAGTTGAGCAAGTCTTCGCCAAACCCGTAGATCGTGTCGGCAAATTTCCCGTTCTGCTGCTGGGAGGAGAGCACCGCTTGCACCAGGTCGCGCCGGCCGTAAGCGCGCGGGTTTTTCCCCGCTGCCAGCGCCCCGAGCAAGGTGCTCTCAAAGTCGGTGGTCGCGTCGGAGATGTTCAGATTTTTCTTCAAGTCTGCTTCGCGCCACGTCACGCCGTTCTGTCCGGTCGAGGTGCTCCAGCGGGCGCTCGTCGGAGATTCGCCAGCCGCATAGAGCGTCAGCGCCGGCCAGTCCATCACATAGCGGAAGTTGTTCACCTTATACTTGCTGTGCAGATAGGAGATCGCCCCATCGCGCTGTTGAATCAGTTCGGCGTTTGTCGCCGCATTCGCCGCTTGTAAGGGCGAGAGCATCACCGCAAGCGTCACCGCAGACAGGGTGAATCGCTTAGCCAGTTTTCGTTTCAACATGATGTTGCACCTCCAGTGTGGTCGTCGTAAGTTTCTTGCGAAAGCGGTAGAGGATCGGCAGAAAGGAGCGGGTCAGCAGCAGGGCGAACAGCACGTTTGCCGATGCGTGCGACACGTCAAACCAAAAGCTCGCCGCGTTGGCCGCCAGAAAGGTTTTGAAGGTGAGCGGGAAAAAGGTGGTCAGCCACACCCAGCAGTTCATGATCCAGCCGAAGAGGAACCCCCAGATCGCCCCGAACACGGCGAGCTCAAGCGGGCGGACGCTCTCACCGCGCCACCTGCCATAAAGCCCTGCTGTCGCCCCGACCAGCCCCCAGGCGAGCATCTGCCACGGCGTCCACGGGCCCTGACCGAAAAACATGTTCGAGACGACCGCGACGGTCGACCCGACCATAAATCCGGCGCGCGGGCCGAAGACAAATCCGGCGAGCAGGATCAGGTAGGTGGTCGGCTTGAAGTTGGGAAAGGGCGCGAAGATGATGCGTCCGACGACGGCGAGCGCCGCCAAAGAGGCGATCAGCGCCATCTCTTTGGACGAGACTTTCGCCCGTTCGAACCGCAGATAGAACAGTCCGAGCCCGAGAAAGAGCATCGCGAACGAGGTGACCGCCCAGTTCAGATCTTCTGTCGGCCACAGCTCATAGGCGAGCAAGACGACCGCTGCGGTGAGCAGGATGATCAGGAGGGAAAACGCGTTTCGCTTCACAGGCTGCGCTCCTTTTTCGTCAGAATGTTCACCCCGTCTTCCAGCGTGATCACATCGCCTGCCGACACTCCGCGGAAGACGCGGCCGATCTGTGGCGCATAGAACATGCCGCGGGCGAACATCTCTTGCGGCGTGCCTGCTGCCGCCACCGCCCCATCGTCGATCAGCACGGCGAAATGCGCATGTTCGGCGGCGAACTCCACATCGTGCGTGATCAGCACGACGGTGCCCCCGCGCTGCACGTAGTCGCGCAGATAGCGTCCGAGGTTGTCCTTCTGCCCGGCATCCAACCCGCGCGTCGGCTCGTCGAGCAACAGGAGTTTCGGATGCTGCACCAGCACAGCTGCCAAGGCGGCGCGCTGACGCTCCCCACCGCTCAGATCGCGAGGGTTGCGGTCTTTGTGTCCCAGCAGCCCGAGGCTGTCCAGCACGGCCGAGATCTCGCGCTCCGCCGCCTCCCCCTCTGTCGGCAGCCCGACCATCTCGCGCGAGAATTGGCACTCCTGCCACAGCGTGTCATGGAAGAGATAGTCGCTCGGATTTTGCGAGAGATAGCCCACAGTGCCTGCGAGATCTGCCGGATCGAGCGATGCGGTCGCTCGCCCCTCGACCTCCACCGCTCCTGCGCTCGGCTTGAGCAGCGCGATAAAATGGCGAAGCAACGTGCTCTTCCCCGCTCCATTCGCCCCGAGGATCGTCGTGATCGTCCCGCGATCGATCTGCAGGGTGAGCTCTTTTAACACCTCATCTTCGCCCGGATAGGCGAAGGAGACGCCAAGCGCCCGCAGTGCGGCTTGCTCCTCCGCTCGCTTCTGCCCCCACCGGTCGCGCAGCCGAGCGAACAGGCTGCTCTTGCGCTCCACTGCGAAGGCCGGCTCTTCCGGTCGAAGCTGTTCGGCGACGATCTGCCGCGCCGCTTTGACGGTCAGCGGGCGCTCCGGCAGCTCTGCCGCCACGAACAGGCGGGTGACGGGCGGCAACAGCTCCGGCCGGCACTCTGCCGCATAGGTGGCAAACCCGGCTGGGTCGCCATCATACTCGATGCGCCCCCCATCCATCGCGGTCACGCGGTCTGCCAGATGCAGCACGCGATCCAAGCGCTGTTCGACGAGGATGACAGTCAGGCCGAGCTCTTCGTTCAGCCGCTTGATCAGGTCTAAGATCTCCTGAGCTGTGCCCGGATCGAGCTGCGAGGTCGGCTCGTCGAGCAGCAGCACATCAGGCTGAAGCGCCATCACCGAGGCGATCGCCACCTTTTGCTTTTCGCCGCCGGAGAGATCTGCCGTCTTCTGCCGCCGCAGATCGGTCAGGTCGAAAAAGGCCATCACCTCTGCCACTCGGCGTCTCATCTCCGCCTGCGGAACTTGCAAGTTCTCCAGCCCAAAGGCGATCTCGCGCTCCACCTCGCTCATCACGAGCTGCTTTTCCGGATCTTGAAAGACCATGCCGATATGGCGTGCGATCTTTCGCTCCGCAAAGTCGCTCAGCAAGGCGTTGCGAAAGCGCGCACTCCCGGCGATCGTCCCGCCATAAAACTCGGGCACCAGCCCGTTCATCGCGCGCAGCAACGTCGATTTGCCGCAGCCGGAGCGCCCGGCGAGCACGACGAATTCGCCACGCCGCACCGCCCATGTCAGCTGGTCGAGCGCGGGTGACTGCGCATCCGGATAGGTATAGGTCAGGTCGGTCAGTTGTAGTTCGAGAGCTGCCATCTAATCGGTTCTCCTTTTCACGAGCACAGGTGGGAGGATGAGCAAGAGGGCGAGCAGGAGCGCCCCTCCAGACGTCCAACCGCCAGCTGCGAGCATCGGCGAGAGGCGGGGGTAAAAATCGAAGCTGGCCGCGCCGATCGACAGCAGCGCGATCATCAGCGCGAGCGCTGCGAGCATCCCCGCCCAGATCAGCAGGTCGAGCCGCCGCCAGCGCTCCCGCGTATAGGAGCTGCGGTGGCGCGACCCGAAACCGCGCGCCTCCATCGATTCGGCAACCTGCCACGACCCTTCGAGCGAAGAGATCAGCAGGACGTTGAGCATCAGGCTGTGCTTTTTGATCCGCTCGCGGGTTGAACCTTCCTGAAAGCGCACCCCTCTGCTCTGCATCACTTCGCCCACGCTCTTCGCCTGTTCGGTCAGGTAGGGGATCAGGCGAGCGGTCAGCATGGCGACGACCGCCGATCTGCCCGCCCATTTTGCCATCAGCCCGAGCGCGCGGTCTGGAGACAGCCAGGCGAGATAGAGATTGCCCGCGCCGAGCACGACGAGCAGGCGCAGCACCATGACGATGCCGAACAGGATCGCCTCCAGGGTGATGCGCAGCGCCCCCAAGACGGGAATTCGCGGTCCGTCGAACAGGATCGTCGCACCGTCTTTGGAGATCAGCACGTTGAGCGCGAGGATGATCAGCAGCAAGGGCCAAGCGTAGCGCATCGTTTTCAAAAAAGTTCTCGCCCCTCCGCTCGTCAGCAGCGCGCAGATCGTGACGCCGAACAGGGCGAGCAGATAGAGCGGGTGCCCGGTGAGCAGCGCCATCATCATCAACAGCAGCGGATAGATGGCGAGCGTCAGCGCATGCAGCCGTTCGAAGCGCCTCATGGTGCGACCGGAATGCCGACCGCTGTGCTGCCGCTCAGCACGATGCCCACCTTGCCGCGCAGCTTGCTTCCTCCGCTGGTCATCGTATTGACCGCTTCGTCGAGCGCCGCGTCGTTCACGCCGATCAACAGCCAGGTCGGCGTGGTATCGCCATTGCCCGTTCCGGTCGCGACGACCATCGCCTGCCCGGCTTTGCCGCTCTCATCCCCTGTATAGTCGAGCATTTGCACCGCTCCATCCTTCACTTTTGCATAGATGCCGGTGCGCGTTGGGCTGCTCATCACGTCCTGTACGGAAGAGTGGTCTTCCAGCTCCGACCAGAGGCCGAGCAGGATCACGTTGGTCGTGTTTTCGATCAAGGTCTGGTTGCGATACGACGCGGTGCTCACGCCCTGCGCGCCTTGTCCGCGCAAGGCGGATGCCAAGCGATCCGCATCATCAGCATGGCCGTCGCTGTAGTAGATGACAGTCCCCGGTCGCGCGCCTTCATATCCGCTCGTGAACGGATGCGGGTAAGAGGCGACGACCGCTGGCGTGTTCGATCCGCTGCCCGACCAGTCATGGTAATCCCACCAGACGCTGGCCGAGTTTTTCGCCGCATATGCGTCCGCCCCCACGCTTGAGACCACCCCGTTCACGTAGTAAAACCAGTCCCGTTTTTTCCGCGTGAAGATCGACTTATCGGTGTAGCCAGACTTGACTCCGTTGATGCTGTTGACGAAGCTGCCGCCGTACGCCGTCTCGATTTCGAGATGTTGGCGCATCACATCCATCACCGACTCGCCGCCGTAGTAGCTGACCGAGCGGTTAAACTCGGAAACGGCGCCAAAATTGTGGGTGACGAGCATCTGCAAGTTGCCCGCCGGCTGCTTTTTGCCAGGTGATGGCTGCTGCGGTGCGGTCGAACCACCGTTCGCCGGCTTGCTCGCATTCGAGCCTTTCGAAGCGTCAGGCTTGTCGCTCTTGGCCGGCGGGGTATTGTTGCCGGCAGCCGCCCCGGCTTGCTCGTTCGGTTTTGTATCTTCCGCCTGCTGCTGCTCTTGGTCTTTTTGTTCCGCTTCCTTTTCAGGCTGCTCTTGCTCGGGGAGCTGGACGACGACCTGCTCCGGCAAATTCCCTTCCTGCTGTTTGCTCGACTCGCTTTGGCTGCCACATCCGGTGATCATCAAGGCGAGCGCAAGAAAAAGTCCAAGCTGTGAGGTGAGCTTCATGGCGCACTTTCCTCCTGTTCAATGGTAAAAAGAGGGGGAGGCTCTTCACAGAGCCTCTCCCGTACAGCGTACTATTTATTCGTTCCGTTCATGACATTCACGATCGCAGTCGAAACTTCAGCTCGCGAAGCGGTCGCATGCGGGCGGAACGTTCCTTCCGCATCGCCGCTCATCAGGCCAAACTCGACGGCCGCTCTGACGAACGGACGCGCCCAGCTGCTGACATCTCCCCGATCCTGGAAGCTCAGCTCCTGCATGTTCGAGGTCGGTTCGATCCCGGCGAAGCGAACGAGCACGACGGCCAGCTCTTCGCGAGTCAGACCTGCGCTCGGACGGAAGGTGCCTTCCTTGTCCCCGCTCATGTACCCTTTGCGAACGACCGTCTCAATGAACGTCTGGTACGCGTTTTGGTTCACATCGCGGAAAGAAGCGGGGCCGCCCAAGTTCAGGTCACCGCTGGACAGCGCCAAAATCTTGGTCAGCTCGCCGCGGGTGACCGGACGCTTCGGTTGAAACTCTCCGTTGCCCGAGCCGATGACGATCCCCTTTTTCGCGAGCGCAAGGATCGATTCGTTCGCCCAGTCAACGCCTTGCAGGTCGGTGAAAGAGGCGTTCGGGTTGCCGACGAGCAGGTTGAGGCGACCGGTACGAATCAATTGCGGAACGCCCGTCTGCTGATCGACTTTGTCGATCTCCAGCTGGAGCAGTCCCGGCTGATCTGCCTTGAGCGTGGCGACACCGTCTGCGCCCGTCTGCCAAAGCGTCTCCGCTGTGCCCGCCTTCTGAACGGCCGCACCCTCTACGTCGACGGTGGTGACGGTCGGATTCCATTCCTCATCATAGGTGGTCTGCTCCGCCGTCACCTTGACGGTGAACGATTCGCCGACAGCAGGCGTGGTCGTCGAGAAGCTGACTTGCGGGAAGAGCGTCTGCGTGTAGTCATAATAGCCCCAGACCACCTCATCGCCATCGTGGATCTCCGATGCATCAGCAGAGATGTCCGGCGCTTTCCCGTTGACCCAGACCGACCAGCCGGCATTCGCGTTGAGATCTTTTTCTCCCAGCGTGCCGATCTTGGAGATGTAGGAGCCGAAGGAAACCGTCTTCGCCTCATAGGTGAGCTTCTGCTCGCTGAGCAGTTTCATCAGCGCGCCCATCGCGGTCGGCTTCTGCATCGTGATCGTTTCACCGACCGTGTTGGTGAACGAAGCGGAGCCGACGTTTAACACCTTCTCCTCATGCATGCCGTTTAATCCGGCCACCCGGACCTTGACGGTCGTCAGGCTATCATCTGCTGCCAGCACAGCTCCCGTCTGCGGAATGAGCAGGGAGGTCGCCAGCAGGACGCCAGCAGAAATCTTTGTGATGCGCTTAGCCATTAGTCATTCTCCTCTCAGGAATCATTTGGAAAACGGATCTCGTAAAAAAACTCCTGCCGCATGGTCAGGAGTTGAAGGCTCTTAGAATCAGGATCTTTTGATGACGCCAAGCTGCAAGATGACCTGGTTCCTGTACCTTCCCTCCGAAAGCACGTAGGACTGCGATTGGAAGAAGGTTTCCTGACTCACGGGTCTGCCGCCAGCTCACACCTTCTCATCCGAACGGACAATGGCATCTGTGAGCGCGTCACCGTATACAGTAGCGGGGGCTGCAGTGGATTTGCACCACTTTCCCTACTCTTCCAGTCTCAGTGGTAGTTTATCATTTCGCTTTGGCTTGGACAAGCAAAAAGACCAGCCGACAGCGGGCTGGTCTTTCCTGTGCTCGTCTCTACTGCTCTTCGAAGCGATCCTTCCGCATCTCCGGAACGGCGCCGAGCGGAAGAAATGCCGCCCGGGAGTTGATCAGCGAATGGTCGATCAGCGAGTTGTAGTTGTGCACCATGTCGAGCACCTTTTTAAAATCTGCTTCCGAGTTGAACTCGCCTTGCAGATGAGTGTCGAACAGCGAGGCGGCAAACTGTCTGTCCGCCTTCGCCTTGTTGACAGCAGCTTCCAGCTTCTCGGCCATGACGGTGTTGCCGAGCGCCCGCATGCCCTTCAGCTCAAGGCTGAAGGCGCCGACCGCAAAGTTGGCAGCTGCGACAGCCGCTTGGATCACCATAAATTCGTTCGAGCGAAAAATTGCTTCGTTAAGCATCTCTTGTTCACCTCAAGTTGGAGTGCAATCTTGCTCTCATCTTAGCGGAGCGGGAAACGGAGGTCAAATCCTCCCTGCGGCAAGCGCGTTTCCGCCCTAGTTGATCAGCGAGTATCCCCCGTCGATGATCAGCGTCTGCCCGACGATCATCTTCGCCTGTTCGGTGCAGAGGAAGTGCACCGCATCGGCGATGTCCTCCGGCGTGACCATGCGGCCAGCAGGCGTGCGGCTGATCGCGTCGTTGATCATCTCCTCGCGGTTCGGAAAGTGCGTCAGCGCGTCTGTGTCGACAGCCGCTCCCGACACCGCGTTGACGATGATGTTCTTATGAGCAAGCTCTGCTCCGAGATAGCGCGTGAGCGATTCGAGCGCCGCTTTCGAAGTGCCGACACAGGTGTAATTTTTCAAGGCGAAGCGACTGCCGAGCGAAGAGATCGAGACGATCGCACCGCCCCCACGCTGCTCCATCAGCGGAACGGCCCGCTGTGCGAGGAACAGCAGCGCCTTCGCGTTGATGTTCAGCGTCCAATCCCAGTGCTTCTCCTCCACTTCCATCGCCGGAAGCTGCACGCCAGACGCGGCGTTGGAGACCAGAATATCAAGCCCGCCCATCGTCTCCTTGATCTCTTCGAACAGCTGGTCGATCTTGTCGAGGTCGCCGACGTTCGCTTTGACGATGTGACATTTCCGCCCCATGATCTCGATCAGCTTTTGCGTCTCTTCCGCAGGTTTGCGGTTGCGGAAGAAGTTGATCACGATGTCTGCGCCTTCCGATGCGAGCTTGAGCGCGATCGATTTGCCGATGCCGCGAGATCCGCCGGTGATCAGCGCTGTTTTTCCTGTGAGTGTGGTCATGATGAGGTCCCCTCCATTAGTAGCTGGTAGTAGGAGTAAGTATAGCATAAGGTTGTTCGAGGTGGTAGCGATCAGTTGGCGGCCCGCTTTTTTTCGATCGTCCGCTTCGCTTTTGTCACGATGCGCTTCGTCGCTTTCGAATCAGTTGCTTCCAGCCATTCTTGACAAACTTGAAGCACCCAGCCCGGGTTCGATTTGCTCGCATCGTTCAACCAGTTTCCCACCGAATCTTGAACGTACTTGGAGCGATCCGCTTTGACACGATCGAGCAACTGCAAGGCCCGAGCCGGATTTTGCTTCAGCTCGTCGATGTGCTTGCTCCACACCCCACGCGGTCGCGTCGATTCGATCGCAAACCTTCTGATGTTTTCATCGCTGTCGACCACCCATGCTTGGAAAAGGTGAATCGAGCCTTCAAGCGACTGTGTGATCGATCCCCTGACCGCCATCCAAGCGATCTCTCTGACACCGAAATGCGGGTCGGCAGCAAACGGTTTGATCTGAGCTAGCTTTTCTTCGATCGACAAGCTGTCGTTCACGCCGACCACATAGGCTGCCCAACAGCGAACGCTGTCTGAGCGATGGCTGGACAGCGCATGAAAAAGCGTCCCCCTTCGATCCTCCTCCAGATCGGCTAGCAGTTCGAACAGCTTCTTCCCGATGAGAGGAAGCAGCTTCATAATTCCCTGCCCTTTCGCTCGCTCCAGCTCCGATTGCACCGTGCTGACAGCTTCTCCCAACCCGAGCGCCGGAAGGGTATGCTGAAGCAGAATCGCATGATCAACCGCAAGCCATTCGGTCAGATTTACGCTCTCAATCCTGCCAGCCAGCAGGAGCTCCGCCACCTCTGCTGGAATGTCAGAAGCTTTTCGCGCGCCCTTTCGATTTAGTACCCAATCCTCGACAATCGCGCTTTCGATTTCCATTCGCCTCCTCTCTCTCACCTGAAAGGCGTCCTGTTGAACGGCTGCCCGAACTGTTCAAGATCACCTTTCAGCGAAAACATGCTCTCCCCATCATAGCGGAGTTTAGGGAACAGCTCAAAAGCGAATGAACTACCTGCTTATATCAAACGGCAGAACATCGAGCAGAACAGCAAACAAGCTGACGTCCGATCTCCTCAGACGTCAGCTTGCGGTCACTGCTGGCAAACGGTGTGCCCCCGATCGTGGTGACAGCGCACGATCGAGACGGCAGGCTTATGCTTTCAGCTTTTTCAGCTCTTGCTGGAGCTCCTGATCTGCCGCTTGCAACAGTTTCAAGATGTCTTGCTGGTTGGTCTGGAGCTTGGCGAAAGTCGCTTTGATCTTCTTGCTGTCCTTCGCTTCGGCTGCCGCTCGCAGCTCCTGGCGCAAATCTCGATACTGCTGCTTGCTCTCCTTGAGCCGGCCCATCAGCGCATGGTACTGCTTCAGATCCTCCTTGACCTGTTGCTGCAGTTTCTGGTCTTTCGCAGCTTCCATCTTCTGATGCAAGTCTTTGCTGTGCGCGTGGATGTTTTCCATCTGGGTGCGAATTTGATCATGCATCGCTTTCAGTTGCTTGAGATCGACACCAGCATCGAGAAGCGCCTGCTTGTGCTCATCTGTCAACTGTTTGTGTTGATGACCGCCATGCTCGGCGGGCTGATGGACATTGTTCGCATTCGAATCTGCCAGCGCGCCTCCGCTGCCTGTCAGCGTGAGCGCTCCGATGATCATGGTGGCGAAAATCGTTTTTGCAAGCTTCATGCATACCACTCCTTTCGCCTGTAGGATACCCATTGTCGTTCAAAACATTGTAATACGAAAAAAGCCTGCCAGCGGCAGACTTTTTCGTCAGAGCGATCAGACCAGTTGCACATATTCGGATTCGGACTTGAGCAGCTGGGCGATATTGTCCATTCGCTCGCTGTCCCGAATGACGGCGAGCGTCTTGCCGCTTTGAATCTGGCTGGCGCACTGCGCGACTGTCGCCTCTGGGACACCGTACGACTGGAGGCGATCTTTCACCGCCACCTGCGTGCGCTGGTTCGCATAGCCGGGCAGAACATTCAGCTGTGGGACTTCGATCTCCCCTTCGACAGGCGCGTCGATCACGCTCTGAATGTTCGGCGTGATCGACGGATAGAAACCTTCGACCCCGTCGGCGTTCTGATCGCCCTGATTTTGCAGATAGAGGACGCTAAAATCGTTCAGTCCAGCTGCGTGCAGTTTCTGCATGGTGTCGTGCGCAGACTGATAGCTCGAAAACGACGCGACGATCACCCGTTTGTTGTCAGCTTCCATTTGGCTCACCTCTTCCTAGCTTGCGTTCATAGCTAGTGTTTGTGAAGAGGGAGGTTGTCATGCGTCAAGTTGTGGCATCGAGAAAGGCTTGTGTCCATCTCTCGCGCGCCTCCGGGTCGAACGGCCCCTCCTGCGCTTCGAAGAGGGCGATCAGCTCAGCGGTCGCCTCGGCGATCTTGTGCAGGATCTCCTGCGGGTATTTCATCGCATGCGCATGTTCGGTCAGCTCTTCCTCATCGACCACTTCGTATACACCATCTTCGTTGGCGATCAGATCGACATCGTAGTCGATAAATCGGTACAGCTTGTGCTCGCTGTCATAATCGATCGGAGACGCGATGTTGCAATAATACCCGGTCCCCGTCTCCTTGCAGAGGATCGCAACATTAAACCACTTCTCAGGATGAACCCAGTAGATGACCGGGAACGGGCTCGACCAGGTGGAGCCGTCCGCCTCGATCACCGGGGTATCCGGATCGATCCAGAGGATTCCCCGCTCGCCCGGCACCTCATAGAGCTTGACCCACTTGCGGTGCTCCCGTCCATCATGTTTATAGCTTTGCATCCAAACTTGTTTCATCAGGCTCCCCCTCCAACATTTGTAGGTCGATTCCGGTGCGCATCCGTGTTAGACTTAGTCCTTGTTGACATAACATGAACGAAAAAACTTTGGTGAAGGAAGGTGAATCTCGATGTTGTTCATGTTGATGATTGTGGCTGTACTCGCCGCACTGGCTTTATTTGTCTCCTACGCATACTGGAACACGTTTCGCCCGGTCGTCCGTGAAGTCGAGATGACCCTGCAGAAAGACGGGGGCTTTTCCGAACTGCGCATCGTGCAGCTTTCCGATCTGCACATGGAGCGCCAGTCGATCACGCCCTCCCGTCTGACAAGCTTCATCGAGGACGCCCGACCGGACCTGATCGTGATGACAGGCGACTACCTGGATAACTATAAGAATCTGAACAAATTTATGGAATATCTCGACGCGATCGTCGCAACCAAGCCGGCGCATGGCGTTTGGCTGGTCTGGGGCAATCACGACCACTATCTTGGCGACCGCATCGAGGAGCTTGGCGAGCTGATTCGCGCCAAAGGCGTTCGCGTGCTGGAAAACGAGTGGGACTCGATTCGCTTTGGCGAAAAGAGCTTGAACATCATCGGCATCGACGATTTCTGCCTCGGCAAATCTGACATCCCTCGCTCCTTTCGCGGTGTCGGGGACGGCGTCAACCTCGTGCTGTCCCACGACCCGAACATCGTGCTCGACATGAACGATCATTCGTTCGACCTTTTGCTCTCCGGCCACCTGCACGGCGGTCAGTTCAAAATCCCCGGCGCGTTCAAGCTGTTTCCGATGGGTGAACTGCCCAAGTCGAACGTGATCTCCGGCCTGCATCAGGTGAACGGTAAGAACATCTACATCTCGGATGGCATGGGCCAAGCTGGGTTTAACGCCCGCCTCGGCACCCGCCCCGAGATCACCGTGCACACGCTGCGCACCACTGCGTAGCGTGTTTTTTTATGCCCAAAACGCTAAAAGGCAAGCGAGATATATTTGGTTTCAAGAAAGGCGTCAAGGCCGTATTTTCCGCCTTCGCGAGCCAGACCGCTCTCCTTAAAACCGCCAAACGGCGCTTGGATCGCCAGCGACGGAGCAGGATCGTTCACCCCGATGATCCCGTAGTCCAGCCCTTCTTGCATTCTGGTGATCCGCCCGATCTCGCGGGTGTAGAAGTAGGCGGCCAATCCATACGGCGTATCGTTGGCGCGCGCGAGCACTTCCCCTTCCGACTCAAAGGTGAAGATCGGGGCGACAGGGCCGAACGTCTCCTCGGTGGCGATCTGCATCGACTCGGTCACACCGCCTAAGACGGTCGGTTGGAAAAAGTAGCCTGGGCTGTCCACGCGACTTCCCCCAGAGAGCACCGTCGCTCCTTTGCTCAGCGCATCTTCGACATGGCGCTCCACCTTTTCCAGCGCGCGCTCGTCGATCAGCGGGCCGATCTGCACGCCCTCCAGCCTGCCATCGCCAACCTGCAGTTTGCCCACCGCGCCGGCAAGCTTTTCAGCGAAGCGCTCGGCGATGCTCGACTGGACATAGACGCGGTTGGTGCAGATGCAGGTCTGGCCAGCATTGCGATATTTGGAAAGGATCACCCCGGTGACCGCTTGATCGAGATCAGCATCTTCAAAGACGATAAACGGAGCGTGTCCGCCCAGTTCGAGCGAAATCCGCTTGACCGAATCGGCCGCCTTCCGATAGAGCAGCTTGCCCACTTCGGTCGAACCGGTAAAGGTGATCTTGCGCACGCGCGCGTCTGTGGTCAGCACATCTCCGACAGCGGCCGGGTCGCTCGTCGTCAGCAGATTGAGGACGCCGGGCGGGAATCCAGCCTGCTCCGCCAGCTCGATCAGGCGAATGGCGGTGAGCGGTGTTTGCTCGGCAGGCTTCAAGATGACCGTACATCCGGCTGCGAGCGCAGGGGCAACCTTTCTCGTCACCATCGCCGCCGGGAAGTTCCACGGCGTGATCGCCGCGACCACGCCGACCGGCTGGCGCAGGACGGTGATTCGCTTGTTGCGCTCATTGGCCGGCAGCGTCTCACCGTTGATGCGCTTCGCCTCTTCCGCGTACCAGAGCACAAAGTTGGCAGCAAACACCACCTCCCCTTTCGCTTCCGGCAGCGGTTTGCCCATCTCCGAGGTGAGCAGGCTTGCGATCTCATCGCAATGGTCGAGGATCAGGCGGTGCCATTTGTACAGCAGGGCTGAGCGCTGCGGAGCTGGCGTTTTCGACCATTCTGCAAACGCGCTGTGCGCCGCCTCGATCGCTCGAATCGCATGCGTAGGATCGGCGTCTGCAACCGATCCGACCACGCGATGGTTGGCCGGATCGGAGACGGAAAAATGACGATCGGTCGGAACCCAGCTTCCACCTAGATACAGATTGCTTTTTCGTGTCATCGTTCGCACGCCTCCTTCTTTATCGATGTTGCAACAGCAAGACGCGATCGCCCCGCTGCCACCATTCGGTCAGCCGATCCAACCGCGCTCGCTGCTCCTCGCTCGCGGTGAGCGGAGCGAGCATCTCCTGCCGCTCGGCGAGAACCGACAGACAGTCTTCCGCAGACATCAAGAAGTCCAAAAAGTGTTCCGCGCAGTGGGAAAGCTGCAGCTCCACCCCATCGATCACCAGCTCTTTTCCCCGCTCGTAATCGAAAATCCCGCCAGCAACACAAAACTCGCTCTCCTCCTCGGAGAGCAAGGCGCTTTCTTTTAAAGATGGCAAGAGGCGCGGATGCAAGCTCTGCATCGCTTTCTTCCACGCTTCCCCTTCCGCTCCCTCAAGGGCCAGATGCTCTTCGCTCAAGATGAGCGGTTGCTCTTGCAAGATCGGTACGACCGTATAGCCCATCTTTTCATCTCCTCTTTGTAAAAAAGCGCAGCCGCTAAATGGCTACGCTTTTTTTGTTTCGTCTTCGTGGGGGTCGACTCCTCCCTGCGCACCAGACATGACAAGATCTGGATTCAGGCGAAAGCGTCTGACCGCAAATCGACTGCGCAAAAAGGTGCGCTCGATCATGCCCCAAGCGGCTGTGGTGCTCATGTACAGCGAGATCGCCACCGGCGCTTTCCAGAGCACGAGCAACATCAGCGGCATCATCATCAACATCGGAGTCAACTTCTTCAGCCAGGCGACCTGCTCGATCGCGTCAGGCTGGATGATCGGCACCAGCACCCCGCCCGCTGTGAACAGCGCGGCGAACAGCGGAAGCGCATGCGTCGCATCGCTCTGTCCGAGCGCAGTTGCCCACGGGATCAACGAAGAGGTGATGTCGCTGCCAAAATGGTAGAACAGCGCGTACACCGCCGCAAAGATCGGCATCTGCAAGATCGAAGTTCCGATCATCCCAAACGGGTTGAATTTATGTTCCAAGGCCAACTGCGTCGTCCGCTCTTTCAGTTGGTCCGGCTTGTCACGAAAACGAGCGCGAAGGTCTTTCATCGCGTTCATAAACCGTCTGTTCTTCCAAGCGAAACGCGCTTGGCGTATCGAAATCGGGAACAGGACGAGACGAACCAACAACGTAAACAGGATGACAGCCAGTCCCCAGTCGTGGACAAACCCTTCAATCGCATTTAATACTGGGTGCAACAGTCCTGCTAAAAATTGCACCACACCCCAGTTGCTCATCGAATCCTCACTCCCCACTCTTTCATATCAGTTGTGTTTCCCTACTCGCTCGCTGCAAAGATGGTGACGTGCTCCGCTTTTATCGGTGCGCCCACCCGAATGATCGTCTCGCCGTTTTGCCACTCGATCAGCATCCCCCGTCCATCGTCAGACAGGTGCATCCACCAGTAGACCAGGTCGGATGTGTGAAACGCACTCTTGCCGATCACATCGACTTTCGACTCGCCGCGCACCTTCTCATAGTAGTGCACACCATCGTACACCATCTCGTAGTTGACCGCCTCCGGATTTTCCAGACGGGCCTGGATGTTCTCGTACAAGAAGGCGCGAATGGTCTCTTTGCTCTCGACCAACAGAAAGCGCCTGTTCCCCGCATCGTTGAGCAGATAGCCATACCGCTGCTGAGTTCCACCAAGATAGAGGGTCACGCCTTCGACCTGATAGTCGATCAGCTCGTAGGACACGATGTCGCCAACCTTTAGATTGACCAAGGTTCGCGGTTTCAATGCTGGTTCTTGGTCTTTGCCGAACGCCGATCTGATTCGTTTGAAAAAACCCATACACCGATTCTCCTTCTATTCGAAGTCACCAAGTCCGCATCATATATACGATTGAATCGCCCGATGGTTTCACCTTTCACCGAATCTCTTGCAAAAAATGATTGTGTGCGGGCACACTTGTTCTTTGCAACAAAATCAGTCAATATAGTACTAGGTACTATGAGTGCATTTTACTCACAAAGGAGATTGGACATGAACCAACTGTTAGCTGGTAAAAAGTTCTTGATTATGGGCGTTGCGAACGACCGCTCGATCGCTTGGGCGATCGCGAAAGCACTGCACGAAGCGGGCGCAACCCTCGCCTTTAGCTACCAAGGGGAGCGTTTGGAATCCCGTGTACAAAAGCTCGTGGAATCGACGATGCCCGGTTCGCCGATGGTTTCTGTCGATGTGACGCGTGACGAAGAGATCGCCTCCGCATTTAAACAGCTCAAGAAAGCATGGAGCACGATGGATGGGGTTGTGCACTCCTTGGCGTTTGCGAAAGCGGAAGACTTGGAAGGCAACTTTGTCGACACTTCGCGCGAAGGCTTCTTGCTGGCGCACGACATCTCGGCATTCTCGCTGGTCACCATCGCTCGCGAAGCGAAAGAGATGATGACCGAAGGCGGCTCGATCATCACGATGACCTACATCGGCGGCGAGCGCATCGTCTCCAACTACAACGTGATGGGCGTCGCCAAAGCAGCTCTGGAGCACAGCGTGCGCTATCTGGCGAACGACCTCGGTCCGCAGGGCATCCGCGTCAACGCGATCTCCGCAGGCCCGATCAACACTTTGGCAGCGCGCGGCGTGAAAAACTTCACCTCGATCTTGCCGCAAGTGGCGGAAAAATCCCCGCTGCGCCGCAACATCACCCAGGATGAAGTGGCCAAGACCGCACTTTTCCTCGCTTCCGATCTGGCGAGCGGCATCACCGGCGAGACGATCCACGTCGATGCTGGCTACCACATCATGGGCTGATCCTGACACTTTTACAAGCGGTAGGCAGAAGATCTCTGCCTGCCGCTTTTTCATTTTCATCTGCGTCGCTCGACACTGTGGATAACGTCGGTCGCCTGCGTTCATCCTACAAGCACAGGAGGTGACGCCAGATGTACGTCGGACGAGAGCTGAACAGGTTGGAGAGCATTCCGCTCCCAGAGTGGTCGGTCGACGAGCTGTCCTACTATCGCGATACCCTGCAGCGGTTGCAGAGCGTTTTAAATGCCGATGGAAAGCGCATTTTGCAAAATGTGAGCGCGGAGATCAGCGCTCGCGGCGGACTGCCCGCACAGGGTGGAGATTACGACCACCCTTCGACCATTCATTATGATTGAACAACTTCGATCGTTCAGATCAGACTCACACCGAAAACTGTCGCCCACAGGAAGCGACAGTTTTTTTATTTAACCTCAGTTTACAGGTAGGAATTTCGATCCCGCATGTAGTATTTACTATTTGTATCCCAATTCATTAAATAACATATGAGAGGTGACCTAACATGAAACGCAACCTGTCCATCGGTGACATCAACATCTGGATCTGCTAGTTTAACTGCTCCTGCTCGCTGTGAGAAGCCTGCCGTTCGCGATCAGGCTCCTCACAGCCTCTAAGTTAATCTATTTTAACTCTAATTTCCGCAAAAGATTTGCTATTTTTCAAATTTTTTTGATTTTTAGGTAGGATTTCCGCTCTTGCATGTAGTAATATTACATTCAAGTGAGTTGAATAAATTGTAGAACCTTAATCTTTTTGTACATCTATAAGGAGGTGACACACATGAAAGATCCGATCTTCATCTGCTAGTCCAACTACCAGCCAACTATTATCAGCAACGGAGGTGACACGCATGAAAGACAACGGCTCGATCTACCTCTGCTAGTTCCTTTTTACCCTGTAGTTTTCAGCGCGGAGGTGACAAGCATGAAAGACAACGGCTCGATCTTCGTTTGCTAATTGATCATATTTCCATCTGACAGTCGAACGGAGGTGTCAAGCATGCAAGATCAAGTTTGGGTTTGCTAGTTCCTGATCTATACGCACGCATCTCGAAAAGCCTGGATGCTACCATCCAGGCTTTTCAGCCATTTATGGAGGGGAAGATCTGTGGAGATGAAAAACGTACTCGTCTGCATTGCAGGCTCGATCGGTGCAGTTGAAATTCAAAACTACTTGACGGTGCTGCGCAGCACTTGGGGATCTAGCATCCATGTGATCATGACCGAAAGCGCGACCAAGATGATCCAAAAAGACACGGTCAACTATTTTATCGATGGAAACGTATTTGTGAACTCGACCGATTCGACCGATCAATTTAAAATTCCGCACATCCACCTGACCGCATGGGCAGACCTGATGGTGATCATCCCAGCCAGTGCCAACATCATCGGCAAAGTGGCAAACGGGATTGCGGATGACCTGCTCTCCACCGCGGCGATGGCCGCCAAATGTCCGGTCATCTTCTGCCCGAACATGAACGAACACATGCTCAACCGCCCTGCGATGCAGCGCAACTTAAAGCAGTTGAAAGAAGATGGCTACCTGATCGTCGAGCCTGGTGAAGAAGAGGCGATCCAGCTGTCGACAGGCCAAAAAGTTCAAGGTGCAATGCCTTCTGCCGGCCAGTTTATCCCGCGGCTGGAGGAAACGTTAAGGGGGCAGGGGATTCATGTCTAACCCGCATCCTCAGCCAGCACATCCTTCTCCCAAGCAAGCGAACGCACGCTTTTTATACCTTCTGTTCGGCTTGCTCTTTTCTCGTCTTGGCAACAACATCTATCTGCTCGCCTTGCCTTGGTTGGCGTATGACCTGACCGGGTCGTCTGTGCAGATGGGGACGGTGTTCGCGTTTGAAACGTTGCCGTACATCCTGCTGTTGCCGCTTGGTGGTGTGATCATCGACCGTTCTGATCGACGAAAGATCATGATGGTCTGCGATATAGCTCGAATGTTTTTGGTCGTTTCGATTCCGTTGCTCTATTGGGCAGACCTGCTCTCGATGCCCTATCTCTACGTGCTCTCGTTTGTGCTCTCCACCCTGTCCTTCTTTGTGGACATCTCGATGTCGGCGATCATTCCGAATCTGGTGGACAAGGACGATCTGATCAAGTCGAACGGTCGACTCCAGCTGGTCGACAACACGATTCGCCTGCTCGGACCGATCATCGCCGGCGCCCTGATCGCCTCGATCGGAACGCCAGCGTCGATCTTCCTCAACGGCTTCTCCTACCTGATCATGGCGGTCTGCGTCTTTCTGATCGGGCCGATCGCCCGCCCGAGCGCAACCGCTCAGGCGGCCAAGACGATCTGGCAGGATATGCGCGACGGTTTCGCCTACGGATGGAACCGCATCGACCTGCGGGCGATCGGTGCGATCTCGATGTTCTGCAACTTTGGGATCGGGCTGGTGATGTCCACCCTGATCTTCTACCTGCGCGATACGCTGCAGAGCGATGAATATCAAACGGGCCTCGTGTTCTCCGCCGTCGGGATCTTCGGCATCATCGGCGCCCTGATCACACCGCCCTTGACCAAGCGCTTTCGCCGCGGGATGCTGCTGAGCTGCTTGATGGTCTTCGGCGGTCTGATCGGCGGCGGTCTGATCGCGCTCGTCCCGCATTGGATCGCAGTCGGCCTCGGGCTTGGCATCTTGCTCGGCAGCGTGGTCGCGATGAACGTCATCCTCAATGCATACAAGCAGGGCAACATCGACAACCAGATGTTCGGTCGCGTCGAAGGTGCGATCACTTCGATCTCGAACTGCTGCATTCCGCTGTCCGGTTTGGTCGGCGGGATTACGATCGGTCTGGCAGGCGGCTCGCTGATCACCTACCTGCTGGCGACCGCGATGATCGTGATCTCCGGTCTGATATCCTTTTTCACTCCACTTCGCAAAATTGCCTAGGAGGTAGCCCAGATGAATCTGATGCTCGATCAAATCATCTCCACCGAAGTCTCTGCCGCCATCGAAGATCTGCTGACAGGAAGATCACAGGGCAAGACCATCTTGATTGAAAACGGACAGCCGTCCGACCTCGACGATGCGTTCACAGCGTTTGCCGATCGAGATGTCATCCTGTTTCGCAGCACGCTGACCTTGCTCGACCGCACGATCTTCGCGACGATCAGAGAGCTGTTGCTCGCAACCAAGCCGATCTGGTCCGACTGGGAGTGGGTGCACCGCGACTATTTCCGCGAGGTAAACGCCTTCTTCCCCGACACGTACGAAGGCAAGCAAAACGTGTACCAGATCTCCTACTCCTGGTCGGAGATCCGCTTGAACCGCGACATCCTTTGGGGCTTTCGCATGATGCACTTCGCCTCTCTGCTGCTCAAGGAGGTCGCCGCTCACAAGCCGCTCGTCATCGCGCTGCACGACGTGCAACATGCGGACCGGCTGACGTTGCAGACGATGTACCATCTGTTGCACAACCTGAAGGGGGAGCAGATCCTGCTCGTCCTGCACAAGCGCCCCTACGATACGGAGGGTCGGCAGATCACCGTCGACAGCGGAGCGGCGATGGAAAAGCTGTTCAGCTTTCTCATCGATGCGCTGCAGCCGCTGCGCCTGATCGGTTCGAAAGCGACGGTCGCTCCGGCCGCACCTGCCAAAGGGACAGATCAGTTGCCAGACGATCACATTCGGGAGATCGTCGAGTCGCTGCGCCGAGGAGACTGGGATGCGGAGCGAATCAAGACCAGCTTGCAAAACTGCATCTACATCTACAACTTGGACAACGTGCTCACGCTCTGCGATGAGATCTTTGCCCATCTGCCAGAGCTTGCAGCAGAAGAGGAACGCGCCATGCGCTTCCTCGTCTGGCGCCATGCAGGGCTTGCGCTGGCGTTTATGGAGATGTATCCGGAAGCGATCCACGCCTTCACGCAGATGCACGACTATGCGGGCAGCTTGGCGGAGCGCACGAAAGCGTACCACCTGCTCGCCCTCTGTTACGGCAAGCGCGTCGGGCGCTGGGACATCGCCAAGCAGTTTTTGCATGAGGGCATTCGCATCACCGAGGGGCACAACGATTTTGATACGGTCTATGAGCGCTGCTGGCTGTACAATTTCCTCTCCTATGTCACCTATTTGAACGATCGCGACATTCCGCTGGCGATGCAATATGCGAACGCTGCCTACGAAGGCATCAAGCCGTTCTCGCACATGACCCAAGGGAACGTGATGGCCGAGCTGGAAGATCCGAAACTTCCTTTGCGCCTGTTCTACAACCTGTCGATCAACATCTCGTATCTGCACTACTTTGCCAAAGATTATGAGAGCGCGCTCGACCTCTGGCAAAACACGGTCGGTGAATCGGTCAAGCAGATTCCTGACATCTTCAAAAAGGAGTATTTCTATTTTGAAGGCAACATCTTAAACCGCCTCGGTCGGCTGGAAAAAGCGTTGCCCTCCTACGAACGAGCGTACGAAATCTGCATGGCGCACTCCGAAACGTTGAGCGCCGAAGTCAGCACCCGCCCGCTCGGCGCCACCAACTTCCAGCTCAAGCGCTATGCAGAAGCACTGCAGTGGTACCAGCGCAGCCTGGAACTGAAGATCGAGCTTGGCGATGCTCGTCAGCAGGGCGCCTATGCGTCGATCATCCTCTGCCACCTCAAGCTGGGTGATCAAGCGGCGGCACAGCGCGTGTTTCAAGAGGCGCAAGCTCAGCTTCCCACTCGCTTTCAAGAGCTGTTTGCCACAGGCGAGCTGGCCGAGCGTGCGAACGAGTTTCTCGACTACGGCCCCTACATCTTGATTCAGCCGTACACGCAAATGGTCGTCTAGCAAGCAAAAGAGCACTTCGACAACTCGCAGTCGAAGTGCTCTTTTTTCTTGGTTGATCGGCTATCTGGACGATCAGTTCATCGGCAAGCTGATCTGAAACTCTGCCCCGCCCTGTGGATGGTTGTTCGCGGTGATCGTGCCGTTCGACTTCTCCACAATCGCTTTGACGATCGCCAGCCCCAGCCCGGTGTCGCCTTTGTTGCCTTTGTAAAAGCGCTCGAAGATCAGCTCCTGCGATCCAGTGAAGCCGTCCCCATCGTCGCGAATGGTGATGTACAGCCGTCCCGCCTGTTGGCGGAGCGTCACCTCCACCTTGCTGTGCGCGTGTCGAATCCCGTTGGAGAGGAGGTTTTGCATCGCCTGCATCCATCTGTCCCGATTGGCGTTCACCAGATGAGCCTCTTTCCCGTACAGGCGCAGCTCCACCCCTTTTTGCATCGCAAGCGGGGTGACCCGCGTCATCGCATCCTCGACAAACTCGGTAAACTCGAACGGTGCCGGACGATAGAGATCCTCCATCGTCTCCAGCTTCGACAGATAGATCAGCTCGTCGACCAGCCGCTTGAGCCGCGTCGACTCCTGCGCGATCACGTCCAGCCCCTTCTCCGCCTCTTCGCCTTGGAAGATCCCATCCTTGATCCCTTCCGCATAGCCTTGGATCGCCATCAACGGCGTCTTCAGCTCATGCGAAGCGTGTTGCAAAAAGCGGCGCTGCGCTTGATCGTACCCTTTCAGCTCTGCCACCATCATCGCAAACGTGCGCGAGACATCTTCCAGCTCATCCCCTGTGCGCACCACAGGCGGCGGCGTGAAGTCCCGCTTGGCGAGGCGGCGCATCTGTTCGCCGAGCACTTCGACCTGCCTTGTCAGCGATCTGGAAAACCAGATCCCGAGCACGACCACCAAGGCGGATGTGATGACAAAACCGATCACCAACAGCCGCACGATATCCCCGATCACATCGCTGACGATCTCGTGGGGGGCGATCAGGACGAGCATGCTGTTTTTCATCTGGTTCATCGGGAGCGCAGTGATCAGATAGTCCTGATCGTTCATCTTCAGGAAATGGTTGTTGAGCGACCGCTCCTTCATGATCTCGTCCAGCGAGATCGGGAACTGGTCGCCTTTTTTCATCAGTTCAAAGTTGGAGGCGAACACCTTTTGCGCTCCCCCCTTTTCGACGATGAGAAAGGAGGCGGAGATCGAGCGGGATGCGAGCGACATCTTGATCTTGCGCTTCATCTTGTCGGTCAGCACACCATCTGCCACCGGGATCTTCTCATCTTCGACCATCTGCAAAAATGTTTCACCTTCGCGCACGAGCGACTCGAACGCCTGCTGCGACACCGCTTGCGTGACCAGCGTGTAAAACATCACACCGCTGACCGCAAACGCCACGATGACGAGCAGCATGTAGGAGCCGATCAGCTTGCTCCTTATTTTCCATCGCATCAGGACTCCACCTTATACCCGTATCCCCAGACCGTCTTGATCTCCAAGTGCGACCCGCAAGCTTTTATTTTTTTCCGCAAGCGCTTGACCAGATCGTCGATCGCCCGCTCATCGCCAAGATAGTCGTATCCCCACACCTGGCTGAGCAGTTGCTCCCGCGTCAACGCTCGGTTCGGATGGCGAGCAAAGCAATGGAGCAGCTCGAACTCCTTGGCGGTAAAATCGATCTCCTGGTCCGCATAGATCACCTGGCGCTCCACCGGGCAGACCCAGATGTCCTGCAGCCTGATCCGCGCGCTCGCGTCGCTTGCTTCGCTCGATGTCGAGGCGGCGATCCCCGCCTGAAAGCGGCGAAAGATCGTCTTGACCCGGGCGATCAGCTCGCGCGGTGAGAACGGCTTGGACAGATAATCATCGCTGCCGAGCTCAAGACCTACGATCTTGTCCACCTCCGCATCCTTTGCCGAGACCATGATGATCGGGATCTGGCTCTCCGCTCGCAGCTTGCGGCAGACTTCAAACCCGTCGATCCCCGGCATCATCAGATCGAGGATCACCATGTCGGGCGCTTCCTGTTCGAACGAGCGAAGCGCCTGCTCCCCGTCGGAGAACTCGGTCACCCGATAGCCTTCCACTTCCAGATAACGTGTGATGATCAGGCGGATGTTCGGATCATCATCGACAACAAAAATCCGTTTCGCCTCTTCCATGCGCGCGCTTCTCCCCTTTGCACTTCCGCTTATGTACAACACAGGGAACCCGCGTCGGCGTGGGTTCCCTGCTGTTTACAACTCATCATTCTGTTCAAGCAATCCTAAGTTTCGCAAGACGCGCTTGCGAATCATAAAGCCTACGCCAACCATCAGCAAAGCGGCCATCAGCAACGCAAATGCGAGCCCGTAATGGAACATCGAGACGGAGATCCCGACCAGAGCGAACGTCGTCATGATCGCGATCACATAGACCAAAAAGAACGCTTGGAACTTTTTCGGCATCGGTGATTGAAACCACAGAGACAAAAAACTCACCTCATGATCTATCAGAGATTCTCCATTTATCATATCATAAGTTGTACATTTTCGGAGCAAATCGAAAAAAATGTAGTTCAGGTGACAGTAGCGAATCAAAAGTCAGGGTAAAGTAGTAGCAATAGCTGAAGAAAGGAACGATCCTCTCATGAAGATCCTGATAGTTCTCCCGCCCAATCTTCCCTCAGGCGGAAACTGGACATACTCTGGGCGCTTAAAGCGCAATCTCCTCCCCTACGGCATCCAGATCACGATCAAACCGCTCGATCGAGTGAACAGTGCGGACTACGAAGCGGCCGATATCATCCACTCTTACAACGCGTACGCCACCGGGCGCCACATCGTCCAAGAAGCGAAGCGGTTGGAGAAACCGATGGTGCTCACGATGACCGGAACGGATGTCAACGAGCATCTCGGACATCCGGATACGACCGATTCGATGGCGGAGGCGGTCGACTACGCATCGGCGATCGTCTTTTTGACCGATGATGCAAAAGAGCGCCTCGCCACCCTGCGCCCGACAGCTGCTGAAAAATCGCACGTGATCAACCTCGGCGTCGATCTGCCAGAAGGCGTTGGCAAAACGCGCGCCGACTTTCATTTTTCGGATGACGAGTTTCTCTTTCTGCTCGTCGCAGGCCTGCGTCCGGTCAAGCGACCGCTCGACGCATTTTCTGGGCTACAGAAAGTGCATGAACAGCATCCGCACGTTCGCTTTGTACTGGTCGGACCGGTGCTGGATGAAAAGGTGGGCCAACAGGTCGAATCTGCGTTTGCCAAGAGCGAGTTCGCGCGCTACCTCGGCTCTGTCCCCTACGAGGAGATCGCCGATCTGTACCGAGCTGCCGACGTGGTGATGAACACCTCCTCCTCAGAAGGCCTCTCCCACGCTCTGCTCGAAGCGATGTCGATCGGCAAGCCGGTGCTCGCCTCCAACGTCCCCGGCAACCGCGACCTGATCCAAGATGGGGAAAACGGCTTTCTCTACGCGGAAGAGCAAGAGTTGGTGCAAAAGGCGACCCAGCTGGTGACAGACGCAGCCGTCCGCGACAAGCTGAGCAAAGGATCGCTCGCCACCATCGCCGAACGCTTTTCGCTTGCGCTGGAGCGCGATACCTTTTTGGCGCTGTATCGCAACGTCTGCAAGCGGACGCCTTGCGGAGCGAACAAGCAATGATCGAACGGTAAAAAAGCATGAAAGCACCCGACCACGCTTCTCGTGACAGGTGCTCTCATGCTTTTTTGCTGAGGACGATTTGCTCGGAGTTCAACAGGTGTTCAGACATTCTCGCACAGGCTGTCTCGCCGTCTCGCTGCTCGATCGCAGCTATGATCTGGCAGTGCTCCAACAGCAGGACTTCCGGATTTTTTTGCTCTTCATGCGAAGTTCGCAAAATGCTGCGCAGCGCTTCGGACAACGTGTTCATCAAGTTCCGCAACACGTTGTTGCCCGCCGCCTCCGCGATGGCGATATGAAACTGCAAGTCGTAGTTGACCCACTCGTCTGACGAGTGCAGCGCCGTCTCCTGGCGCAAGAGCGCCTCGCGCATCGCCGCAAGCTCCTCTTCCGTTCGACGCTCACAGGCGAAGCGCACCGTGCTGATCTCCAGCAGCCGCCTCATCTCAAGCAGCTCGCGCAAGTTGCTTCTGCCGAGCAGAAGCGCTGCGTTCATCGGCTCGATGATCATCGTCTGCACGTCGATCTTTTGGACAAACGTGCCTTCGCCGTGCCGCAGGTCGATCAGCCCCATCCCGACCAGCGAAGAAAACGCTTCGCGAACGGCCGCCCGCGAAACGCCAAACTGTTTGGCCAGCTCTGTCATCGGCGGCAGTTTGTCTCCAGGCGCGAGAACGCCCTCTTCGATCTTCTGCTTGATGTGCCGCGCAATCTGTTCATAGATTTTCTGCGATTGAGCCTTCTGCTTCGTCTGCTTGTTCCGTTTGGTAGGTTTCGTATTCACAAGCGCCTCTCAAATTGGAATGATTTGAATTCATTGTCTATTATAACATGATGAAACTAGCGAATGTAAGCAGACAGGTTGCGGGCGATCACCGCATGCCCAGCGTTGTTCGGATGGATCGGGCGACGGAACGACGCGAGCGCATCTTCGACGCGCCCGGTGTGATATCCCTGGATCAGAGCTGGCTGATTGCCTTCAAACCACTCGTGTGCCGGAGCTAGCTCTGTGCTCAGCGCTTTGGAGCGCTGGATGGTAGCCCCGTTAAGCTGCTGGATCGCCGCCACCGCCACAGGCGAGCGGGGAAACGGGTTGTATTGGGTGCACAGGACGATGCAAGCGCTGCTGTTCGCGCGCACAGCGTTGACGATCTGCTCCAAGTTGCTCGCATAGCGGGCGAGCCTGTTGACCAGAACCGACTGAAAATGGGCGCTGCCAACCGCCAAGCTGATCGCTGCCCGCAACAGATCGTTGCCACCGACCCAGATCGAGACGGTGGTCGCCCGGCGGATCGCCTCAAGGCCGAACGGCAAGGCGCCTGCAAGCGCCCCGCTCGTCCAGCCATCATGCGCGAACACGCATCCTTGCGCCCCTCTCCTCTGCTGTTGCAGGCTCTGGACGATCAGCGATGGGTAGGCGTAGCGAGGAGAAGTGGCGCTGCGGCCTGCGGTGATCGAATCCCCCAAGGCGGTATAATAGACCATCTTCATCACCTCCCCCTCATATTTCGCCGATACTAAAGCATATGACCCTCCCTCATGCTTGGCGTGGACTACCGCCTGAAGGGAAGGTCACAAGATCAGGAGCTGAATACGTTTTTGTGCATTTGGCGCGTCCAGTCCAGAATGCACGATTCGCTCCCCTGCAACGTGTTGGTCAGGGTGACCGATGTCAGCTTGCGCACCGGATCGCACCAGAGCGAGCACCCGGTGCTCGACAGCTGTCCATAGGAGAGCAAAGGAGCTCGCTCACCTGCCGCACAGTGTGCGCTGGCCGTCTCCCAACCGAGGCCGAAGCTCTGCCCCTGCCAGGCTGCGTGCAGGTTGACGGCGAGGGAGACGAGCGTGGTGTCCAGATAGCGCTGACGCTGATGAATGCCTTTGCGCACCCACATCTCCGCATAGCGGGTCAGGTCGAGCGCAGTTGAAAACAGCCCCGCATGTCCCGCCACACCGTCCAGCCCATAAAATGCGTTTCCGTCCTGCGCTTCCCCGCACAGCGCATGCTCTCGCCACGGGAAGGCGATGTGCCGCTCGCTCGCCGACAGCCGTCGCTGCTCCTGCTCATTGCCGAGCTCTGTCGCCGCGCACATCTCCGGCGGCAGACCATCCCCCTCCGCAAACGAGGTTTGATACAGATCGAGCGGGCTGAAGACCAGCCGTTCGCACACTTCGGAAAACGGGCGATCCCAGATGCGCTCCAGCGCAAAGGCGAGCAGCATGTAGCCGAGGTCGCTGTTGATCAAGCGCTCGCCGGGCACCGCCTCCAGCGGCGTGTCGGCCAGCGCGCGCAAGTACGCTTTGACGCCTCGGGCGTCCAGAAACAGCGGGCGCCAACCGGGCAAGCCGGACGTGTGCGAGAGCAGGTGGAAAAAGGTGATCTCGCCTTTCGCATGCCGGTCGATCCCCGTTGCAAACTCTGGCAAAAAGCGAGCGATCGAATCGACCAGCGTCAGCTTGCCCAGCTGCACAGTGCGCAGAACGGCCGGCAAAGTCGCGACCACTTTGGTCAGCGTGGCGATGTCAAATCGCGTATCGACAGACATCGCACGCTTATACGGAAAGGCGTCCGCATAGCCGTGCGCCTCGAAGAACAGCGGATCGCCGTTTCTTGCCACACAGACGACAGCGCCTGGAAATACTTTGTCCTCAATCCCTTGGATGATCGTTTCTCTCATTCTATCTTCCCTCCCCTGCTATGTAGTAACATCCTATGCAGGAGAGCTTGCCGATAAGACAACAAACCTCGTCCCTTGAACAGGAACGAGGTTTGTTGTCTTATCTTATCAGGAGAAAGCGGAGCGCTTAAAACAGTTCGTCGAGCGCATCCTCCAGGTCGAAGCTTTCCAGTTCAAACTGATCCAGACGCTTTGCTGGATCTGTCACGAACTGATCGATCACCGCGGCAAACTGTGCAAACATCCGATCGACCGTCTCCTTTTGGAAGCGGAACTTGTCGTAATGTGTGCGAATCAGCAGGTGGTCAGGTTTGTCAAACACTTCGATGTGCAGGTCGAAGGGAAGCTGTTCCTCCTCGATTGCCAGCTGATCGCCGATCAGATCTTCATAGGCGAACAGCTCCGATCTGAGATCGTGCAGTTGGAAGCTGCCCGTATGAACGTTCTGTCCGACCAGAACGACCGAATAGAGCGGATCTTCTGCGCTGCGATGCGGGCGCAGGTCTTGCACGAGCAGATCGAACGGATAGTCTTGGTTCGCATACGCCTCCAAAACGACCGTCTTCGAGCGCTCCAACACCTGTTCGCCAGTCGGATTGCCAGACAGGTCGGTGCGCAGCGCAGCCGGGTTGACCAGCACGCCGATCACCGATTCAAAATCTGGGTTGGTTCGCCCCGTCAGCGGCGAACCTACGACCACGTCTGTCTGGCCGGACAGGCGAGCGAGCCAGATGTTAAAGGCGGCGACCACCGTCAGGAAGGTGGTGGTGTGCCTTTCTTTAGCCAGCTTGCGGATCTTCTCCGTCACTTCCGGCTCGATGGTCAAATGGCGGATCGCCATCGGCTCCGGCCGCTCCACCTCTTCCGGATCAAAATCGTACGGGAGGGCGGGCGGCGCCCCCGCATCTTTCAGGCGGTCGATCCAGTACGCTTTCTGCTCGTCCAGGTCACCCGAGGCGAGCATCGAGCCTTGCCACTCCGCATAATCGGCATATTGCAGCGGTTCGGCAAGCTCAGGCGAATCGCCTGCGATCTCCGCTCGATACAGAGAGGCAAAATCGTTCATGTAGACGTTCGACGACCAACCGTCATAGACGATCGCATGGGCGGAGCGTACCCACAGCGCGCGCGTCGCCGAGAGCTTGAGCAGGTGGGAGGCGAACAGCGGACCTTTTATCAGGTCGATCGGCGTGCGGTGCACCTCGCCGAGAAGCGCAGCGATCCTCGCCTGCTGCTCAGCGTCTGGCTGAGCGGTGAGATCTTCGAAGCGACAGGCCAGATCGAGGTCGTCGCGAACCACCTGATAGGGCACGCCCTCCACTTCGCGGAACGTCGTGCGCATGATGCTGTGCCGCTTGACCAGCTTCGCATACGCTCGCTGGAAGGATTCGACATCGAGCGCGCCATGCAGCTCGCTGACCATCAGCGATCCAAACGACGATTCTGGGCGCATCACAAAATCAAACCAGAACCTTTTTTGCGCGTTCGAAAGCGGGTAGCGCCCGCAGGAGACCGCTTTGCGAACCGGGCTGCGAAGCCCTTGCTTGCCGACCTGCCGCTCCGACTTCACGCGAACGGCCAAGCTTGCCACCGTCAGCGTTTCGAACAGCGCGCGAAGCGGCAGCGCGGTGCCGAGCACACGGTTGATGCGCGACATGATGCGCGTCGCATCGAGCGAGTGGCCGCCGAGATCGAAAAAGTTGTCCTCGACCCCGATCGCTTGGAGGCGCAAGACCTCCTGCCAGATCTCCGCGATCTTCGCTTCCGTTTCATCGCGAGGTGGAATGAACGTCGCGCCCAAATCGGGGCGCGCATCCCCTGGGTCGGGCAAGCGCTTGCGGTCCAGTTTGCCGCTGTCGGTGAGCGGCAGAGATTCGACCGCCACGAAGCGCGCCGGCACCATGTAGTCTGGCAAGAGCGTCAGCATGTGCTCGCGCAGCGATTCGGTCGTCGCGCGGCCGCCTTCCACCTGCTCAAAATAACCGACGAGATAGTAGCCGTTCGGGCGTTTGTGCGCCACGACCGCACACTCTGCGATCGCCGGATGTGTGACCATCACCGCCTCGATCTCCGCAAGCTCGACGCGTTGCCCGCGCACCTTGACCTGATCGTCGCGGCGACCTAAGAACATGATCGCCCCGTCTTCGCGGTAAAAGCCGCGATCCCCCGTCTTGTACATCCTCGTCCCCGGCACAAATCGGTTGGGGAGAAACGCCTCGGCGGTGCGCTCTTCGTCGTTCAGATAGCCGCGGGCAAGCCCGACGCCTGCGAGGTACAGATCGCCCGGCACGCCGACCGGAACCGGATTGAACTGACCGTCGAGAATATAGACCAGATTGTTGTCGATCGGACGACCGACCGAGACGATCCCTTCCGCTTCTCCATCTTCGGCGGTCACCTGATGGCAGGTGGAGTCGATCGACACTTCGGTCGCTCCCCATTGATTGAACAGACCGGAGTCTGGCAGCTGTTGCAGGAAGGAGCGCACAAGGTCTGCTCGCAGCGCTTCTCCTGAGGAGATGACCACGCGCAACGCCTTGAGCTTAGCGCGCGACTCCGCTGTGATCGCGTCGACGAACAGGGCGAGCATCGAGGGGACAAACTGCAGCACCGCCACCTCGTAGCAGATCGCCGCCTCCAAGATGGCGAGCGGATCTTTGTGCAGCTCCGGCTTGAGCATCGCGATGCGCGCTCCGACCATCAGCGGCCAAAAGAACTCGACAGCAGCATCGTCAAACGTCAAGGTCGTCTTTTGCAACACCGTCTCGTCCGCTCGCAGCTGATAGCGCCGTTGCATCCAGTGCATCCGGTTCACCCAGCCCTCATGCGTCGAGCACACCCCTTTCGGCCTTCCGGTCGAGCCGGACGTATAGTAGATCGAGACGAGGTGTTCAGGTCGTACCTGCGCATCCGGCTTTTCGCTCGCACATTCGGCGAGCTCCGCTTCGATCGCATCGACCTGCACATAGTGAGAAACACCGGGCGGCATGCTGTCGATCAAGCGCCGCTGGGTGAGGCAGAGCGGCGCTCTTGCATCTGCCAGCACCTGCGCTTTGCGAGCGGGCGGCGCATCGACATCGAGCGGGAGGTAGGCGCCACCCGACTTCAGCACGGCGAGCAAGGAGACGACCAGCTCGATCGACCGCTCCAGCGACACGGCGATCGGCACGTCTGGCCCCGCACCGCGATCGCGCAGATAATGTGCCAACCGATTGGCCTGGCGGTCGAGCTCGCGATAGGTGAGCGTCCGCTCGCCCTCGACCACGGCGATCCGATCGGGCGTCTGCCCCACCTGCTGCTCAAACAGCTCATGCAGGCAGAGCTGCTGTGGGAAGTCGACCTGCGTGTCGTTCCATTCAACCAACAGCTTGTGCTGCTCCGCCGCGCTCAGCAGCGGCAGGTCGCCAATCCTGGCAGCAGGCGTCTCGACTGCGCCGGCGAGCAGGTGCAGATAGTTTTGGATCATCCGGTCGATCGTCTCCGCGTCCCACAGATCGGAGTTGTACTCCCAGTTGATCGTGATCCCCTCATCCTTGTCCTTTCCTCTGCCGCGCACGCCCAAGCGCTTCGAATGGCGAGGGATGACCATGATGTTCATGTCAAACTTCGCAGAGCCGTTGTTCAACCCTTCGTGGATCGACATCTCTACGCCAGGAATCTCGATCTCCGGCATCGGCGTATCGTGCATCGAAAACATCACCTGCATCAGCGGGTTGCGGTTCAGGTCGCGCTCGATGCCCAATGCGCCGATGATCTTGTCAAACGGAACGTCTTGGTGGTCATACGCCTCCATCGACGCTTGGCGCACCTGCTCGACGATCTGCACAAAGGTCGGGTTGCCGCTCAGATCGGTGCGCAGCAGCACGTTGTTGACGATCATCCCGATCAGCCGCTCCGTCTCCTGCAGGCGGCGATTGGCGATGCCCGTGCCGACCAGCAGATCCTCTTGTCCAGAATAGCGGTGGAGCAGCACCTTGTACGCCGCCATCAGCGTCATGAACAGGGAGACGCCCTGCGCGCGTGAAAACTGCCGCACCGCTTTCGACAGCTCGTACGGAATCTGAAAGCGATAGGCGGCGCCTACAAATCGCTGCACCGCCGGGCGCGGACGGTCGAGCGGCAACTCCAAGATCTCCGGCGCATTTGCCAAGCGGCCCTTCCAGTAGGCCAACTGACGCTCACCTTCTGGCCCCTCCATCGTTTCGCGCTGCCAATCTGCAAAATCGACAAACTGAATTTCCGGCTCGGCCAGCGGAGAGCGCTCACCGTTTGAAAACGCGTTGTACAGGTGAAGGAAGTCGTGCAGGAAGACCGAGAAAGAAAACCCGTCGTGCACAAGATGATCTTCGACGTGCAGCAGTGTGTACAGATCTGGCTCCAGCTTGAACAGCGTCCAGCGCACCATCGGCAGCTCGTCCAGCTTGAACATCTTTTTGATCTCCATGTCGACCACGCGGTCCATCTCCGCCCGTTTTTCCGCCTCTGGCAATTGGTGCAGGTCGAGCACAGGCAGACGGATCGGCTCGTAGGGCATCACCACCTGCGCAGGTTCGCCGTCGATCGCTTGGAAGATCGTGCGGAAGATCTCATGGCGCCGCAAGATTTCGCAGAGCGCGCGCTCGACGATGCTCACGTCCAGCTCGCCTCGAAAGGTCAGCAGACAGGATGCGCTGTAGGACAGATTGTCGGGGAACAGCTCGCGCAGGAACCAGACGCGCTCCTGAGCGTAGGAGAGCGGCATGCGCTCACGTCGCGGTCGCTTGGTCAGCGGGGTCAACGTGCTGCCGGCGACAAGCTGCAGCTGCGTGAGCTCCGGTGCCAGCTCGACGATGGTCGGCTTGGCAAACAGGGTGTTGAGCGGCATCTCGACACCGAACTGCTCGCGCACGCGCGCCACCACCTTGGTGGCGAGCAGCGACTCGCCTCCCAATTCAAAAAAGTGATCTTCGATGCCGACCTGCTCCAGCCCCAACACCTCACAGAAGATCTGGGCGAGCGTTTTTTCCTGATCGGAGCGCGGTGCCCGATACGCTTCATCGAAGAGCGCTCTGTCGGCCACATCGGGAACGGGGAGCGCCCGTCGATCCACCTTGCCGTTTGGCGTCAACGGCAGTTCGTCGAGCAGCACAAACGCGGATGGCACCATATAGTCGGGAAGATGTTCGGCGAGAAAGCTCCTCAGCTCGCGCACCGACAGCTCACAGCCGGCGCGTTGCACCACATAGGCGGCGAGGCGTTTGACACCCGGCGTGTCCTCCCGATCGATCACCGTCGCGTTTTGCACAGCAGGATGCGCGAACAGCCGCGCTTCCACCTCGCCGAGCTCGATGCGAAACCCGCGCACTTTCACCTGCTGGTCGATGCGCGAAATATATTTCACCCGCCCGTCTGGCAGATAGCAGCCTAGGTCGCCCGTCTTGTACAGGCGCGGAGCGCGCTCATCTGCAAACGGGTTGTCCACAAACCGCTCCTCCGTAAGCTCCGGTCGTCCCAAATAGCCGCGCGCGACCCCCGCTCCCCCGATGTGGATTTCGCCTGGAACTCCGATCGGAACCTGTCGCATCTGCGGATCGAGCAGATAGACGGTCGTGTTGAGCAGCGGAGTGCCTACCGTCACCAGATCGTCTGGCGAACAGATGCCGACCAGCGCCCCGACTGTGCCCTCTGTCGGCCCATAGCCGTTCAGAAAGAGGCGACCTGCTGTCGCCCAGCGCTTCACCAGTTCGAGACTGCACGCCTCGCCTGCCGAGACGACCGTCTTCACGCTTCCCAATCGCTCTGCCGGCAACAGCATCAGCACAGAGGGGGGCAGGACCATATGCGTCACCTGCTCCCGATTGAGCAGATCGACCATCGCAGGGCCTGGCATCAGCTTGTCCCGCGGCGCGAGCAAGACGGTCGCCCCTTGAAGCAGCGGCACGAACAGCTCTGCCACCGCCGCGTCAAACGAAAATGCAGCAAACTGCAAAAACACCGACGTTTCGCTCAGCGAGAATCGCTCCGCCAGCGCCTGCGCCATGTTGCACACGCTGCTGTTTTCGATCATCACGCCCTTCGGCTTCCCCGTCGAACCGGACGTGTAGATCACATAGGCAAGCCCGTCAGGCGGGAGGGGTTCGGCTAGATCGTCCGCCTGCTCAGCTGCGATCTCTGACCAATCGCGATCGAGATAGGCGATCTGCCGAGCGGCAAACGGCATCGCCTGCCGAATGCTCGCTTGAGTGAGCACCAACTGAACGCCAGCATCTTCTACCATGTAAGCCAGGCGATCTTCCGGATAGGCAGGATCGAGCGGCAAGAAGGCAGCGCCCGCCTTGAGGATGCCGAGCATTCCGACCACCATCTCGACCGAGCGATCCACACAGAGGCCGACAAGCTGCTCCTGCTGAACGCCGCGCTTGCGAAGCCAGCGAGCCAGCCGGTTGGCGCGACCGTTCAGCTCCGCATAGGTCAGACTCGCTCCTTCAAAGCGCAGTGCGATGCGATCGGGCATGCGATGCGCCTGCCGTTCAAACGACCGCGCGATCACCTCATCGGCGAGCGCTGCGCGCGGGCCTTTGGTAAACTCCGCCCGCAAGCGCGCTTCCTCCGCCGATGTGATCATATATAAAGAGCCAATCGGTTGGGTGAGGTCGCTTTGCACAGCCTGCAGCAGCGTCAGCAGTTGATCGGCCATTCGCTCGATCGTCGCCCGATCGAACAGCTCCTCGTTATAGCACAGCGAGAAACTTGACGGCGCCTCCTGTCGGCAGCAGGAAACAGCAAGCTCATAGCTGTGATCATCTGAAAATTCAGCATCATTTGCGAACAGCACCTGATAGTCTGCATCGCTTGCGTCTGCTGCGATCGCTTCCCCTGCAGATGCGCTTTGTTTCACCCGATCGACCAAGGTGGCAAATGGAAGGTTGAGCGGTGCATCGGCGACGAGCAGACGTTCCGGTTCGCTTTGCTCAATCAATGCGATCGCAATCTCCTCTTGACCCGAATAGCGCACCAAGAGCGTCAGAAAAGAGGCGAGAAGCAGATCGCGCCACGAAATGTCCTCACCGGCGCCGATCTGCATCATCTGCTCGATCAGTTCCGCCTGAAAAACAACCTGCACTTCCGCTTTCCGAAACGCTGGTACCGCAGCCCGTGGACGATCGACTGGCAGTGTGATCAACGGGATTTGACGATCACGGTGTATCGTAGACTCTTGAAGCAACACGCGTTCGCTCACTCCTTACGATTCAATCAAAAATTCGATTCAGAAAAGTTGATATTACCAAAACATTCTTCAAAGTAAATGGTATCAGCAACATTATAATTTAGTCAATGTAAAGTAGAATTATTTTAAATGTAGCGAAAAAAAAACCTCGTCCAAACGGACGAGGTTTTGCTGACCAGCTTAGTCATCAGAGCCCAAGTTGATGCCGAACAGTCGCAGCACGAACAGGAGCAGGTTGATAAAGTTGAGGTACAGGCCGAGAACAGCCATCGGAACCAGCTCTTCCGGCACGCCGTTGCGGGCGATGTTCGACACATCGTACAGCGTGAAACCGATGAAGATGAAAATCCCGAGCAAGGTGAAGAACATGTACATCGTGCCACCGAGCGGGGAGATCATGTTCCAGATCGACAGGCCGATCAGCGCGATGATGCCGACCATCAGGAACCCGCCGAGGAAGGAGAAGTCAGCTTTCGATTTCCACGCGTAGAGTGCGGTCGCACCATATGCGAGAGTTGTAACCCCAAATGCGGCCATCACCATGTTGCCGCCGATCGCCCCCATGTAGTGGGAGAGCACCGGGTAGAACGTGACACCGCTGATAAAGGTGAACAGATAAAGGAACGTGTATCCTACACGACGCTTTCTTAGGAACATCGCTGCGAGAAGCATTCCGATCTCGATGATCATCAGCGGCAGGAACAGCGCCGGCGGCACTTGCGTACCTACGATCGTCCCGATCACAGCGAACAAGAGGCTCAGGAAGAACATCGGCAAGACGCGGTTAATTCCAACCATGCGCCCACCTGAATAAGATTGGTACATATTGACACTCCTTTCAAGTCTCTATAAAGTATTATACAACCTTGGGCTAAAAAAAAGAAACAGGATTGGGCACGAAAAAAGATCCCCTGACAATTCGGGAGATCTTTTTGATCAATTTCGACGGTGCGCATTAGACGATGCGCATTATTGGAAGTTTTGCTGACCTTCGTACTTGTTGCTGATCTTGGTCATCAGTTTGCCAACATCTGCATCGTTGAACGGACGACCGTCGCGCTGCAGCTTTTCACCGATGCGCTGCAGCTCATCGTGAATGAAGCGCAACACTTCGTATTTGTTGGTACCTTGTTGCAGGTTGATCGAGTTGGTCTTCAGCTGATCGACAAACGGAACTTCACCCTGCTCGTTCTCCACCGCCCCTTGCAGCGGCATCGACTTGTCGTAAACCGCAACGATCCCTGCGTTGTTGACGACAAAGTAGATCGAGAAGTACGCGTTGTTCATCGAAGTTTGACCGAATGCGAACGTTGCGGAGATGCAGCGCTCCATCGACTTGATATCATAATTGACCTGTACTGGCGTTTCCATGGCGTGTGTCCCCTTTAGCAAAAAAAGTTAGCAAGACGAGTTGTAGCCGTTTGTATTCGTAACGATAAAATCATCTTCAACGATATCATCGTAGTCGATTTGAATGCCCTCGATCAATGCTGCTGCAAACGGGTCTAACACAAACTTGATCCCGTCTACCTCAAGCGATTTGTCATATTCTTTTGACTCATCCAGAGCCAAACGAAAGCGCATGCCGCCTCAACCGGGCGAAACACTGACGCGAATGACAGTGCCTTCCGGTTCTTGCCCCAAGATCTCTTCGATCTTCTCTTTGGCAATATCAGTCACAGAGATCATTGATGCTCACCCCTCTCTATCTGTGTTCCTACGTCACGCGAGAAAGTCCAATTCGGTAAAAAACCAAACTTTCTTCGCGCTCTGCCCCCCGTCGATCAAACTGTCGAGCGAATGCATCAAGTGAGCCGTTTCCGGATCATTCAATAGTTTCGCTTCCCTCTCCCGATACTCCTCTAAGGAGGGGAGCAAAAAAGTCTCGACAAAGCGATTTTTTTGTTCGATGCTCTCGCTCACGCTGTAGGAGACATAGCCTGCTGCACCTCGCTTCGCGCGAAGCTTGGCCACCAGATGCAGATAGTCTTCCCTGCATCCCTCTCGCACACGATATTCAAAAAATCCACGCACCGCCATCTCTTGCCACCGCCCTTTTTTACAAAAGTTTTAGCCCGCGTTCAAGAAAGCTCCACGCGAAAACGGTATCCTGAATGCAACAACGCATTCAGGAGGAGTGTCAGCCGATGGAAGCGAAAGCACGAGTGTTGCAAGGGCAGGACTGCGGGTCATTGTTGATCGATCGCACGCGAGCACCCTATCTGGTAGGCTGTGTCTTGTCAACCGATGTGATGCGCACCACGCGCCCGATTCCAAGCCGCATCGAGTCGAAGGTGCAGCTGTACAAAGGTCACCTCGCACTCGAACTGCACGTACAGTTTGACGCGTCCGAACAGAAGCATCATCTGCAGTTCCTACTTCCCTACAGCCAGCACCGCGATTTTCTGCTTCAGCTCACCGAAGCTCCCGCCCTCTATCTCCTCACCGGAAGCGATCATCCTGTGCCGCGCAAGCTGCCGGGCAGGCAGACGCTCCATCAGCGGGTTCACCAAGCTGGCTTGGCCATTCAGCTGACCGAAGCGGTCAGAACTCAGATCCTGTTGCTCGATCGGCTCCATCCTGTCACGCCCTCGGTCGACCATCATGCGGCCGCATTCGGCTGCTGACCAGACCGCTCTTTCCGTTTGGGAAGAGCGGTTTTTACGATCTGCCCGCCCGATTCGCACACGCCGCCAGCTTGTACCGCCTAGACCAAGCCGCTTAGCTCTTTTACCACTTTCCCGTGTGCCACCGGGAACGTATAGGTGCTTAGGTCGCTGATCGCGACCCATTTGACATCTTCCTGTTCGCGCACCTGGCCGGCTGTCAGCGCGCATTCGTAGACGCGCATATCCCACTGCAGGTGGCTAAACGTATGTTGTACTTGGGCGAAAAGTGAACTCGGATTCGCCTGGACGCCAAAAGCGTCGCGCAGGTGAGCTGTCAAGCTTTCCTCAAGCGTCATGCCATCCAATCGCTCACCGCCCGGGAACTCCCACATGCCGGCCAGCAGTCCGCTCTCGGGCCGACGGCGGATCAACACTCGATCCCCATCGCGCAAAAGCGCTGCGGTCATGTCGACCGGACGCGGCGGCTTTTTCTTCTCTTTGATCGGGAGCTGTTCCTGGATTCCCTCTTCCTGCGCCCTGCACTTCGCCTGCACCGGACAGGCGTGGCAGCGCGGATTTTTCGGAATGCAGATCGTCGCCCCCAGCTCCATCAAGCCCTGATTGAAAGATGCTGCTCGTCCTGGCGGAATCAAAAACTCGGCCAAGCTTTCAAACGTTCGCCGCGTCTTCGGCTTCATGATGTCCTCTTCGATCAAAAAAATCCGCGACAGCACCCGAAACACGTTGCCATCTACCGCCGGAACGTCCACATCGTAGGCGATCGACAGGATCGCACCTGCCGTATACGGCCCGACGCCGGGCAGTGTTGAAATCTCATCCAGCGTATCGGGTACCCGTCCGCCAAATTTGTCGCGCACCACCTGCGCACCCTTTTGCAGGTTGCGCACGCGCGAGTAGTAGCCGAGCCCTTCCCACGCTTTTAGCACGTTCGGCTCCGGCGCCTCCGCCAGCTGCTCGATCGTCGGAAACAGCTCGATAAAGCGGTTCCAATAGGGAATGACCGTCTCCACGCGCGTCTGTTGCAACATCACTTCTGACACCCAGATTTTATACGGATCTCGCGTCCGCCGCCACGGCAGATCGCGTTTGACCTCTTCATACCAGTGCAAGATCCCTGCACCGACAGCTTGGGCCGTCTTCCGATCGACGTCGACCTTCGACCGCCTCGTCTCCTCTCGCATCTCCTAGCCTCCCACTTCTGTTCACCTATCACCCTATTATACAAAAAAAGCGCAGCCGTGAGTTCGGTCTGCGCCCTTGCGATTACATCTGTCCTTTGCGCTCCTCGATCGCCTTGCAGAACAATTCGACCAGCTCAGGATCGAACTGCGTGCCCGCACATCTGCGCATCTCGACCAAGCCTTCCTCGATCGATTTCCCTCGACGATAGGCGCGGTCGAGCGTCATCGCTGAAAACGAGTCGGCGATCGCCATGATCCGCCCGACCAAAGGGATCGTGGAGCCGTTCAGCCCGAGCGGGTATCCCTTCCCATCGTAGCGCTCATGATGGCAGAGCACCGCCTGCTTCATCGTCTCGCTCGTATAGTGCTCAGCGAGCAGTCGGTCGGAGCGCAAAACGTGCTCTTTCATTCGATCAAACTCCAGATCGGTCAGCCGACCCGGCTTCTTCAAGATCTGATCGGGGATCAAGATCTTGCCGATGTCATGAAAGAGCGCTCCTGTGTACAGCTCCCTTTTCGTGCTCTCCGGCAGGTGGAGCGCTTCCGCTAAGATCAGCGCATAGCGCGCCACATCCTCCGAGTGCTGCACCGTGTGGGTGTCTTTGTCCTTCAAGGAAAGGATGTACATCTCCAGATCGTGTGAGTCTGTGTCGAGACGCTTTTCGATCTGCAGATAGCTCGGCACGCGCTGGATCTTCGCCGAGCCTTGCCGCTTGCACTCCTCTGTCGTTCGCAGCGCAAACTCGACGAGCAGCGATTGGCTCTGCGCATCATCAGGGTAGGTTGCGATCCCGATCGAGACGGAGATCGTCAGCGCCTCCTCATACTGCTGAAAGCGAAAGGGCTCGTGGTTCAAGCGAGTCTGAAAACGAGCGGCGATCCGCTCCGCTTCCTCCGGCGAGGTGTCGGGCAGGATCAGGATGAACTCGTCACCCCCATATCTTCCGAGCACATCCTGTTCACGACATTCTGCGAGCAGAACTCTCACCACATGGCGCAGCATTTCATCGCCCACCTCATAGCCGTAGACACAGTTGATCGGCTTGAAATCGTCCAAGTCGAAGAGCAACACCGACACCGTCGCGTCATCGCTCTTCGCCTGCACCAACAGGCTGTGCAACACATCTTGGATCTTGCGATGGTTATAAAGTCCTGTCAGCGGATCATGGTCGAAAGAGCGAAACGGCTCATCGCTCACCTCAGAGCGCTCTGCGCGCGACCTGACCACCCTCGTCACGATCAGCGCTAGCACTGCGACTGTCGCCACCCAAAGCAACAGGTGCAGCGGCGTCGGCAGCTCAGACAAGCTCAATAGAACTGTACACCCCAAGAGAAGAAACAGAAGAAGTTCGCGTATCCCTATCTTATTTACCCAGCCATTCATTGGCGGTCCCCCATTCCCCAACCCCGACATCAAATGACCTTTTATTGGAATACTTCTCGTTGTAATTCCGTTTTCCTGCCAAACAACAAGAATAATATTGAGCATAAGAAAAGAACTTAACCTGACCTATCATAAGTCAATTCTAAATAGAAAGTAAATTTTTATTGTTCCCATAAAACAGTAAAAGGCACCTTCTCGCGAAGGTGCCCACCTTGCCTATTTTAAGTTTTCCGGATTCAGTCCGAGCAATTCAGGAATCACGAAGCTGCCATCTTTGCGGATCAGCACATCGTCAAACCAGATCTCACCGCCACCATACTCGGGGCGCTGGATGCAGACGAGATCCCAGTGAATGTTCGAATGGTTGCCGTTGTACGCATCATCGTAGCAGTTGCCCGGCGTGAAGTGGAAGGAGCCCGCGATCTTCTCATCGAACAGGATGTCCTTCATCGGGTTGAGGATGTACGGGTTGAAGCCGATCGAAAACTCGCCGATGTAGCGAGCGCCTTCATCTGTATCGAAGATGCGGTTGATCGCTTCCGTATCGTTTGCCAGCGCCTCGACGATCTTGCCATCCTTGAACGTCAGGCGGATGTTGTCAAACGTCGTTCCGTTGTACAGCGTCGGCGCGTTGAACTGAACCGTTCCGTTTACCGAATCGCGAACTGGAGCGGAGTACACCTCACCGTCCGGAATGTTCAGACGACCATCGCATTTGACTGCGCCGATCCCTTTGATCGAGAAGGACAGGTCGGTGCCCGGCCCTTTGATGTGCACTTTGTCGGTGCGCTCCATCAGCTCTCTCAGCGGGTTCATCGCCTCCGACATCTTCGCATAGTCGAGCGTGCAGACATCGAAGAAGAAATCCTCAAAGTCTTCGGTCGCCATGTTTGCCGACTGCGCCATCGACTCGTTCGGATAGCGCAGGATGCACCATTTGGTCTTCGGCACTCGAACTTCAAAATGCACCGGCTTGGTGTAGTTTTCCGCAAACTGCTTCATCTTCTCAGCCGGAAGACCTGCCAGCTCGTTCACATTGCGCGAAGCGCGAATCGAGATGTACGCATCCATCTGCTCCATCACAGCGCGATCGAAAGCGCCCCACATCTTCACCTGCTCTTCGCTCGCCCCTCTGATCAGCTCGCGATTCAGCTGCGACTCCTTGTTCCAGACGAACGGCATGCCGCCGACCGCATAGGCTGCGCGAATCATTTCCCGAGCGAGCGGCACCTCGCCGTCCGTCACGTCGATCAGCACTTTTTCTCCAGGTTGCAAGGCAACCGAGTATTCCATCATGTTTTTCGCCAGCTTTTCGTAACGAGCATCTCTCATCTTGTTCAGCCCCCAATATGTAAAATGTAACCCCCGCGCCTTCCCCTTGCTTGACTCGTCCACAGGGGATTGAGACAATAAGGAAAATGAGCGGGAGGAGGAAATGTAATGCTTGAGATCGGAATGACCGCTCCGGACTTCCATGCGGAAAGCACAGAAGGCCCTGTGCGCCTCTATGATGACTACAAAGGGAAGAAAAATGTGATCCTGATCTTCTACCCGATCAACAATACGCCCGGCTGCCGCAAACAGCTGTGCGACGCGCGCGATGCGCAGCCCGATTATGAGCAATTGGACACCGCTGTCCTCGGCATCAACCCGGGGAAATTCGCCGGTCACCAGAAGTTTACCGCCAAACACAACTTCGGATTCCCTCTGGTGTTCGATGATCGCTGGCAGATCGTCGCCAACTATCATGTGCCGACATTCTCTGGCATGATGGTCGCCCGCACCGTCCTCATCGTCGATAAAGACATGAAAGTGCGCTACATCAACAAAGGGATGCCGTCCACGCAAGAGCTGATCACAGCGATCAAAGAAATCAACGAAAGCTCACAATCATTGTAGCACGAAAGCGGTGTCCACAGGGGCACCGCTTTTCTATCTAAGATGTCAAGTATCCAGTTTTTTAAAGAAGCGTTCCAAGTAGTTGTAAAACTGTTGGCTCTCCTCCGGTGTGAAATCGCCAAAGATCTCTGAGCTGAATTGGTCGCGGGGTTTTTCGATCTCACGCATAAACTGAGCGCCTTTTTCGGTCAGCATCACCTTGGTGACGCGACGGTCGAACTGATCGGGGTGGCGGCTGACAAAACCATCGCGTTCAAGGCGGTCGATCATGCCCGTCATGTTCGCCTTCGTGACAAGCAGATTCTTCCCAAGCTCTGTCATCGTCATACCCTGACCACTTCGAAACAGGACTCCGAGCAACGTCCACTGCTGTTGCGAGAGCCCATAGGCACCCGCCAGCCGGTCGCTGTTCCCGTGCTTGATCAACAGGTTGTTGATCCTGATCACCATGTTGATGATCGAAGCACGCTGTTCCGTGTCTTGATTCAGATTGTTCATTTCCCCTCAACCCTTTTAACAAAAAATTTTAATATATGAGTTTATAATACTACGTCAAGGAAATTATTCCTTCGTATGAGATCGAAAAAAACGCAAAAAATATGGCTACGGGAGGTGGTATGAACATGTGGAATATGATCACCGATATGATGCCGCGCCGGAAAAACGGGATGAACACCGTGACGGCCATGATGCTCGGAGCCGGAATTGGAATTGCAGCGTGGGAAATGATGCGCCGCAACAACGCTTCCGGCAACGGCGCCAATCAGATGGATCAGATCGCCGATTCCATGATGAACGCGATCAACGAGTAGTTCCCCCTCTCCATGAAAAAAGGGTCCCTGTTCATCCGGGGACCCTTTTCAATACAGATCGACGAAGATGCTGCCATGATAGGAGCGCACCGTGACCGGCCACGTCCCATCTCCCAACTTGTCGGTGAGCAGCGTGCCCTGTTTGGTGCCCGCATTTTTGCTCGATTTCGTCGGTCCTTTGATCACGCCTCTGTTCGACTCTCCTAAAAATTTGATCGACGAGCTCTTCGGCATCTCCAGCGTCGTCTTGCCGTTGTTCACAGAGAGCGTCCACGGAGCCAACACGTCCCCGCGCACTCGCATATCACCAAGTCCGCGAATCGTCGCCTCCACTTTGGCGAGCGGGCTGCGCACATCGAGCACAGCCGAATCGGCCATCGCCATCAGGTCACCGCCCACCGTGTCGACGCTCACCTTGCCGACTTTGACGTTCAGTTTGACATTTCCTGCGACCTGTCCGATCTCGCTGTCGCCGCCATCTGACGCCAAGTTCAAGTTGCCGCTGATCTTCTTCGCTTGGATGTTCCCCACTCCGGTGAGCAGCTCAGCGTTTCCGTACACGTTATGAACGCTGAGCGGGCCGTTCTGCAGATCTGCGCGCAGATCGCCGCGCAGCGTCTCAACGGTCACAGCGCCGCCCTTGCTGGTCAGATCGGCGTCGCCATAGTAGTCGCGAACGATGATGTCCCCCTGCTCGGTGCGCAGCTTGAGCACGACGCCGGTGGGCACGACCAGCTTCAGATCGATCGTTCCCGAACCGCTCTCCTCATCAGACGCTTTTACCTTCACCGTCGTCGACTCGCCCACCTCGGTGTAGGGCATCAGCTGAACGGCGGAGACGACCGGCTCGTTCTTATCGATGATCGACACATGGGCGACCGCATCGATCGAGAGCTCGCGCGCTGTCGTTCCGGTCACCTCGATTGTGCCGAGCGGATTCTCGATCACCACTTCCTTGGTGATCGGCAGGATCGGCACGATCTGCGTCGGCAGCGCGAGGTCTTTGCTCGTCACCGTGAGCAACGGCTTCTGCGGTGTGGGCTCCTCGCCTTGGGCAACGCGGGTGGTGGTCAGATAGTAGTTGACCGAAAAAACGCCGACCAGAAACAGCAGCGCAAGGCTGCGTCCATCGAGGCGGATGCGCTCCTGAAACTTCTTGCGCCGAATCGACAACCAGCTGATCAACAGCTCTGCACCCAGCCCGATGACGATCAGAGGCCACAGGTTCAGCCCGGTCAGAAAATAGTTCCCCTGTCGCAACAGGTCGATGAAAAGCAGAAGACCCAGTGCGAGCATCGTGCACGCACTGGTCAGAGTTCCTACTTTACGCATGTCCACCATCTTCATTCTTATCGATGTTCCGATCGGTGGTGAAAGGAAGCGCCTTCCCGTTGACAATCCACACGCCGAGGGCGAGGAACAGCGCCGCTGTGACCATCTCCTTGAGCGCGTCGCGCAGCTGCCAGTTCAAGCCTGCCAGATCGAACAGACCGTAGGTGAGCGCGATGCTGCCGATGATGGCAAACGACCAGCCGAGCATCGAGACGTTGAGCATCTCTTTCCAGCGCGGGAAGATCGCCCGGTCATCCACAACATCGCCACGGTTGATCATGTCGCGATGCTTATGCGCATCCACCTGAGCGTAAAACCAGAGGATCGGCACCGCAAAGCCGGTCGCGAACGACAGCGAGTTCGGCACGATCGTGTTCAGGAAGATCAGTCCGAAGAAGACGATCATCAACTGCACGCCGCGCACTTGCAGGCCGAGATAGTAGTGTCCCAGGCCTGGCAGACAGGAGAACAGGGTGGTGAGAAAGAAACTGCGGTGACCCTCGATCAGCGTCTCCGATTTGCGTCTGACCGTCTTGACAGCCCTGCTTGCCTTCTCGGCCTTTTTATCCAGTTGGATCGGTCGATGGTTCGCCAGCGGTTCTTCGAGCGTCAGCGTTTGCGAAACACAGCTCTTGCAGACAGCATGTTCGCCAACCGGAACCAAACAGTCGGAACAGATCAGCTTGTGGCAGAGGCGGCACTCACGCTCCACAGGGTGATCCGGATGGTAATGGCAGTTCATCAGATGATCCCTCCTCATTTCGAAAAATCAAAGCTTATCGAGCTAAACAGGTAGTGCAGCTCCGAATAGATGCGAGCCGTTCCGTCGGTAAACAGGTTGCCCGTGTTCGACACGGCCGCGATCGTCTTGCCGACCACCGGCACTTGTTCCGCATAGCTCTGACCTGCCGATCCGAAGATCATCAGGCCGGTGACGACTGCGGCGGTGGCCACGCGAGTGAACAGCTCGAAGCGCGGAGACCGCTGTTTGCGAGCTGCAAACGGCAGGGCGGGTGGCGCAGCGTGGGTCTCTTCAGGCGCAGCGTGTGCGGAGGTCGTCACAGCCTGTCTGTCGAGCTGTTCGATCCCGCTCATGATCCGATCGGTCAGCCCAGCAGGCGGCGCGACGAGCGGCAACATTTCCGGCATATTCGAACCGAGCTCTGCCATGTTCGCCAGCCGCTCAGCACAGAAGTCACATTCGGACATATGCAGTGCGATACCATCCAACAGATCGTCAGAAAGCGCATCACCGTTTAGAAACTTCCAAATCAAATCTCCTGCTACGTGCTCCATCCGTTTCGCCTCCTTTCAGTCGATCGCGCAACATGTTTTTTGCACGGTACAGCCGCGTTTCGACTGTGCGCGGTGAGATCTCTTGCACTTCAGCGATATCTTTGTAACTCATCCCTTGAAAATGGTACATCAGCAGGATCGATCGATATTTTTCCGGCATCTTATCGATCAGATCGCGCACTTCTACTTGTCGCTCTTGACGAAGCAGGATTCGCTCCGGAGAGAGGTCGAGGTCATCAGGTATTCGCTCCGCCTCTTCCACTTGCGCTGTCTGCTCCTGTCTGACCAGATGTTTCCGCCGCCAATCGATGCATCGGTTGGTGGCGATTCTGCAGATCCACGTTTTGAAGCTCGCCTCTTCGCGAAAGCTGTCTAACGTTCGGTACGCTTTGAGGAAGACCTCTTGGGTGATGTCCTCAGCCTCCGTTCGATCGCGCACCATCCTGTGGGCAATCGTGTAGATGAGAGTTTGATACCGCTCCACGAGCAGTCGGTAGCTGTCGCAGTCTCCTGTGATGACGCGCTGTATCAACTCTTGATCGCTAAACTCCTGCATCGTGTGCCGGTTCCCCCCTCTCCTCCGTTTGCCTCACTTTCAGATCTTTCTTTCACTCCTATTGACGGTTCGAGCGGATGAAACCCTTCACGATCTCAAAAAAAGGATCGAGCCTTTAAACCATCAGCAGCACAAAGCTGAGAACCGAGGCGACCAGCAACGTGGAGACCAGGTTTAAAAGAATGCCGGTCAGCGCCTGCCAACCGCCTTTCATCGCTTCTGGCGCCTGCTTGATCTGCCTGATTCCAACAAAGCCGAGTATGATTCCTAATGGGCCCATCAGCAGAACGAAAAAGTTAAGAAACGGGATGATCACCGTGACGAGCGAGCTCGCGCCGAGCACGAGCGATGCGACCGCCATCCGGTTGGTGGGAAGAAACTGCTGTTGTTCTTGCATCTATCCAAACACTCCTCATTCTATTCATCGTTGAAACATCGTCTATTATACCTCATACAACAAAAAAACGCCCCTGAGAGGGGCGTTTTCAACTCCCGATTAACGGGAGTAGTATTCGACGATCATCGATTCTTGAATTTGCTGCGGCATTTCTTCGCGGGTCGGGAAGCGGCTGTAAGTCGCGGAGAGGCTGTTCGCATCCCACTCCAAGTATGCCGGACGTGCGGACACGCCTTCCAGAGCGTCTTTGACCGGTGTGAGGTCGCGAGATTTCTCACGCAGCGAGATCACGTTGCCCGGGCGAACCGCAAAGGATGCGATGTCGACCTTGTTGCCGTTGACAGTCACGTGACCATGGTTGACCAGCTGACGAGCACCTTGCAGGGTGCGAGCGAAGCCAGCTTGGTAGACGAGGTAATCGAGGCGCGAGTTGAGCTGGCGCAGCAAGTTTTCCCCGGTGATGCCCGATTGACGAGCAGCTTCTTCGTAGTACGCGCGGAATTGCTTTTCCAGCACGCCGAAGATGTAACGCAGTTTTTGCTTCTCTTGCAGCTGCAGACCGTATTCGCTCATCTTCTTGCGCTTGGTCGGGCCGTGTTGACCCGGCGGGTACGGACGCTTGTGTACTGGACATTTTGCGGAGCCGCAGAGCGCTTGGCCAACTTGGCGGCAAAGTTTGTGTTTCGGACCTGTGGAACGTGCCATGTAAGTATCTACTCCCTTGTCTGATCTTGATCTTGATCTTGATAAATGCTTTGAAACTGCTCCATCTCCTGAAGCATGTGAGAGAGCGGATCGATCAGTTCAACGCCCTCCGAACGAAGTCTAGCCAACTCCTGTTCGGTCTCCTCGATGACCGAAGCAAGGAGATAAGTGATGTCATTTTGCTTATAGATAAGCACATCGGGTTCGCATGTCTCCGACAAAATTAAAGAATACACGCCGGAACCGAATTTGACAAGTGCCTTGGTGTACAAATGACAGCCAGTTTCCTCCCATTTTGAGACGAAAACGTCCACATCCGCACTGTAATGCCACTCTGTCAAAATATGCTCGATGCAGTCGAGAATGGGCTCTGGTTCGCGGTAGTGACCGACTCCCCAGCACATCTGAACGACTTCCTTGCGAATTTTTTCAACGAGCATCTCACATCACCTTACCGTTGCTTTGTCATTATTGAAAATGATTCTCATTCGCTACTGACTACTATAGCGCATCGATCAGCGCTTGTAAACAATCTCTCTTAGTAATAGCCAAATGAGTCGCTTTCAAAACAACAACGGCAGCCTAGCCCAAGTTTTCGTATCCGTTGACGATCAGGTCGAGACGGCCATCATCCGGATCGAAGATCAGGCCGTGCACCGGAACATCCTTGGGAATCAATGGGTTCTCGCGGATCGTTTTGACCACCTCGGCCACGTTTTCGATCGGGTGGTGGAACGTGTCCACCCAACGCGACAGAGCGCCTTCGACCAGCTTGATCGCTTCGGGCGAGATCCCGCGGGCGATCATCTTCTCCTTCAAGTCGTCTGCCGTCGCTGTCGACATGCCGCAATCGAGATGTCCGATGACGATCAGCTCCTTCACGCCGAGCGCGTAGATCGCCATCACCAATGAGCGGATGACGACTCCAAACGGATGGGTGAGGGTGTTCCCCGCATTTTTGATCACCTTCGCCTCGCCGCGCTGGATGCCCATCGCACCTTCGAGGAAATCGACGAGGCGAGTGTCCATGCAGGTGAAGATCGCAAGCTCTTTGCTCGGGATCTTCGTGACGGCCGGAACGTTGTGCAGTTCCTTTCGCTTTTTCCACTCGTCGACGAACCCAGTATTCGCTTCCAACACTTGTTCTAAAATGGTCTTGCTCATTGACACACCCCCTAACAGTTTACTATAGTTTGCTTGCCAGATCTGCCTGCTTCATTCGGGTGGGATATGGCGTTTCGATCCGCGTCAAGCATCTCGCCATGCGGGTCTGCTCACACCGCTCAGCGCTGCGAGCGAATGGTGATCGCCCAGGCGAGCCCGCGGTCTTTCGCAAGTTCATCAAATCGCATAGCATATGTAACAGGTTATGTAGGGTGATGAAACCTATCCCGTCCTTTTCCATAGTATCACAAAACGGCGAATGACAAGAAAAAAGGAAGGGGTTGCTCCCTTCCAAATTGCTACTCTCTTTTCTTCTGGGTGAAATGTGCAGTCCAAGCGAAGGCGAAAAACAAGAATCCCACAAAAGCAAACACCCCGATGGCAAACAGCAATGGCCACATGCTGTTCTCCTCCTCCTCGCTCAGAAAGGGCGGTTGAAAGGCGCGTGCGGCAGCAGTCGCCCCCTCGTCGCTTCAGCTATCAGATTCCTCTTCTCTCTACGTTATGCGGACAAAACGTACGGTAGACGTACCACGCCAAGAAGACGACCGCATGCGGTCGCCTTCGCAACAGAACTGTTCTGCACTCCATCTCATCAAACAGCAATCGAGCTTTGGGAACCGACTGCTCGGAGCTATCCCTTGCCGCTAGATCATCGTGAGATGCCCGACTCGATTCTGAGGACGATCGGGTACACGCTCAAGATTCCTTGAGGAATGCATTTAAAATGGGTAAGCCAAGGTGGATAGCCCTCGCGACCGGTATCATCCATTTATTCCCAACGAATCACTTCCGCCCTTGATCGGCGATCGCATCGTTCACGATCATCTCTTTCAAGGTCTCTGTCAGAGGCGCTGTGCGCCTTCTTACACCCGTTCGAGCGGGCGGTGTGGCTCAGGCGACCATTCAACGCGGATCTGATCGCCTGGGCGCACCTGTCCGCCGCTCAACACGATGCCCATGATCCCCGCTTTGCGGATCAGGTTGCCCTGCTCGTCACGGTCGAGAACCGTCTTCATCAAGCCTGGCTGAAAGCGATCCAGCTGGGCGCAAGGGTTGCGCAGTCCGGTGACCTCGACGATCGCCGCATCGCCGATGTACAGTCTGGCTCCCGTTGGCAAACCGAGCAGATCGACACCTCGCGTGGTGATATTTTCGCCCATCTGCCCCGCCGAAACAGAAAAGCCGGCCGCCTGTAACTCGTCAAACAGTTCAGCGTGAATTAGGTGCACTTGGCGCAGGTTCGGCTGGGTCGGGTCTTGCGCCACCCGCGAGCGATGCTTGACCTCTTTTCCCAGATGAGCGTCTCCTTCGACACCCAGCCCAGCTAAAAGCTGGATGCTGTCCTGATTTTGCTTGCTAAACGTGTGCGTCCCGCTCGTGCTCACCATCAATACGCTCCCCGTGCCGACTACCGCTTCACCTTTCCATTCCATGCGCCTCATCGTCTCCATTCGTCTGCGTGATCGTTCCTACTTGGCGATACGTAAGTCAAGGCTCCCAACTGCTGCTTCTACTCTTTGAGCATCTCAAAGATCTTGATCGTATGCAACGAATAGAGTTGGTCAAAAACACCATCCCCTTTTCGACAGAGCCTTCTATGATTGTGAAAACTCTGTCGCGCAGTGCTGGTCGAGAGCGAGCAATCACATATTATGCAACTGTAAAAAACGATAGGAAATCACGATATGTTTTAGCGGCAATTTTGATAAGTAGCCTGTTGACTATCAGTTCCTGACAGGTATGATAGAGAACAATAAGCTTTGACGTGGAGAAGTACTCTAGATGGCAATCCACAGAGAGTTGCCCAAACGCTGAAAGGGCAATGATTATCGCTAGAGGAAGAACACCACGGAGCGCCATCCGAACGATTTCGTTCTAGTAGGAATGGACGGTTCTCCACCGTTACCGGAGCTGAGTGGTCGGTTCTTTTCCGACAACTAGGGTGGCAACACGGGTTAAGCCTCGTCCCTTTCTGGAAGGAGGCTTTTTGTATTCTTACGGGAGGTGTTCCAAATGGAAGATGACAATGGCAACAATTTCAAAACAATCAAGTCAAAGGAGGGTTTTGATCCATGATTTTCTTCCTAAAGGGAGTTCTGATCGGATTTTCTGTTGCGGCCCCCGTTGGGGCAATCGGTCTACTATGCATTCAGCGCACACTCGTACAAAGTCGCTTGTCAGGGTTTCTGACTGGCTTGGGAGCTGCATTTGCCAACGCCATCTATGGGGTGATCGCGGGCATTTTTGGCGCAGGGCTGATCACCCAGTTTCTCGTCAGCCAAGAGAGATTGGTTCATCTTATCAGTGGGGTTTTCCTCATCTACATGGGCGTCAAGATGATTCGTTCAGTGCCACCAGATCGCGAGGTTGATCCGACCAGCAAAGGTCTTCTGGCAAACTTTCTGTCCTCTTTTTTCCTTCTCATCACAAACCCATCTACCATCTTGTTCTTTCTAGCTGTCTTTGGAACTGTTGGAGTTCCTACAGCTTCCAACCAAGTTTTCGGTGCATCCGTTACTATATGCGGCATTTTCATGGGCTCTGTACTCTGGTGGCTGACTTTGGTGACGGTGACGCATCTATTGAAAAATAGGATCAATCGGAAGGTGCTCAGCGCAATCAACAAGATTGCAGGATTGATCATCGTTGGATTTGGGGTAACCTCTTGCATTTCATCCTTTTAGATTCGGGTGACAACCATCCATCTGAAAGTCGCATCGTTTCTTCACTTGAACAGACCATGACTTTTTTTCACTCTTTTACCGTGCAATGTGCTGATTTGATATAGTTACCATTGAGGGGGTGGAGCATTGCACAAGATTGTCGATCTTGAAGAAGTTCTGTTCTTTGTTCAAGATGTAACTCAAGCCAAGCAATGGTATATGAAACTGTTAGATACCAATCCAACGTTTGATGACCCCAATTATTGCACCTTTCAGCTGGGTCGGGTCACGATCGGGCTTCATCCTTCCGATTCGAAGACCGCTTCCGGTGTAGCAGGGCAGGTGGCTTATTGGCGGGTTGAAAATCTCACGTCAACCATCGATCACTTTGTTGCACACGGTTGTACCGTTTTTCGTGGGCCCATTGTTGGAATCGATGGTCCACAGATTTGCCAAGTCAAAGATCCGCACGGAAACGTATGGGGTTTTGTTGAAAGAAATTGATGAGCAATTATATTCCAAAATAGGAGCTCCAACCGCTCGATGGTTGGAGCTCCTATTTTGGGATCTTTTCGAGTAGAAGATTCCTATGATTGGAGTAAAATCTGGGAAAACATCACGAAATCATCGAAAATCATGTTCATGAAGCTACTGGTTACACCTTGGTTCAGGGCATTCTGGGAAATTAAGTTTCATTATGAGTGACTAGTTATGCATGTGAAATGCCATTGTTTGTTTAGGACATTTTCTCACACTATGATGATCGCATCACCAAATATACCCATTTAGAGCGAGGTATTTTGTCTTATTTTAATATTTTATATAAAAATTTCAAGAAATATATATACAACAAGTCGTTTTATGTGTATATTAATAATATAAAAACATATGAAGGGGTTAATATAATGAACAAAAAAATGATCGCCGCACTTATCACCTCTGGGTTAGCCGCAGCAGTATTCTCATCTAATGCACATGCTGCTTCGACCCCGTACAGTGGCACCCATACTGGCTACGGTGCCCCGCACGAGAAAGAGTTCACGTTGAACTCATCCGCAAAGGTAACCGTATTTGGTTCCCAAAATGCCACAGAACCAGAATATACTGCAATTTGTTATTACTCGGTCTATAAAAAGGTACCTTTCTGGTTTGATGAACTCGTCTATGACAAAGGCGAAATTCGCGGTAACAACGCGACTGTAAATTTTGCTACTTCAAAACTGGAGTCAGGAACCTATTACCTCAAATTCGTTTGCAACACTCCGTCCTTCACAAGTGGAACGATTTCTTGGTAATCTTAG
>NZ_JBHUIO010000005.1:207577-525198 GCF_042682745.1 Tumebacillus lipolyticus
ATATTTCCTTGGTACGTTTTGTGAACTATCCTGATCATCGAATTGTTCGAAATGAATGGGTGGTTCATCATGCAGATGTTGCCATGCGCAGGATGTAGAGTGTTATGTTGCGTTCCTGTTAATTGGTGAGTCGAGTAGGTAACTGAAACAAACCGTATGACATTCATGAGAAGATCCAACTTCTACATAAGTTGAATCTTCTCATGTAAGCCGTCCTATGAGCTTCGGCTGATGTCCAACAATCTCACGAAAGGTTAGATGATAAGTACTCGTTTTGTGTTTTCCTCCCTCATCATACGAATTGGTCAAAGTGAGGAAGGTCTCCAGGCTATGGTGAAAAGCAGTACGACATTGTATGATTGTTTACTATTAGGAGGATAAATTGTTTCATCCTCTATAGAAAGACTGAGTGCAGTCGTTCTAGATCGATCATGATTCATGGAGGTAATTATGAAGTACGAGATCATATTGTTCGATGTTGATGATACATTGTTCGATTTCAGCATGTCAGAAAAGACGGCATTGCAACATACTTTTCTAAAGTTCGGGATGCCAACCGGTTTGACCGATTATCATACCACTTACAAAGAGATTAGCAAGATATTATGGAGTGATTTGGAAAAGGGGAATACCACTTTATCAGGACTAGGGGTGGAGAGATTTAGAAGGTTGTTCTTCGAGCATAGCCTTGAAATCGATGCAGCTAAATTCAACAGCACCTATCTTGGCTATTTGGGGAAGGAAACAGTTCTTGTAGAGGGAGCCCTGGAACTGTGCAACCAACTTGCCGGCTGTCGGCTAGCGATTATTACAAACGGATTTACAGCTGTTCAGAAATCAAGGATCGGCAGTTCTCCTCTATGCAATACTTTCGAGCATATTATTATTTCAGAGGAGGTTGGCTCCCAGAAGCCAGAGAGTGGCATTTTTGATTATGCGTTTTCCAAGCTAGACTTTACAGATAAGGAAAAAGTATTGATTGTGGGCGATTCATTAACCTCAGATATTCAAGGGGGAGCAAATTATGGGATTGATACCTGCTGGTTCAATCCAAACTATGAGGAAAACAGTATTGGAACTCGACCGACATATGAAATCCATGAGCTGATGGATCTGTTGAGGATTTTGAGAATCTAGTTAGATGAAATAAGTTATATACTTGTAGCGGCATTTAGCTAAACAAGTAGATTTGTTGAGTAGCAAATCGCATTTTCGTATTCGTAATGATCAGATCATGAACTAGAAAAAGGAGCTGACCTTAATGAATATCTCTCGCTTGGATCATTTGGTTTTGACTGTAAAAAGTATAGATAAAACATGTGACTTCTATAGCCGAGTGTTAGGTATGAAGGTTATCACTTTTGGGGAGGGAAGAAAGGCACTACTTTTTGGACAACAGAAAATAAACCTGCATGAAGTAGGTAAATTGTTTGAACCAAAAGCAAAAAATCCAATGCCTGGAACTGCCGATCTATGTTTTATAACAGATGTCCAACTTTCAGATGTGATCGATCATTTGGATAGTTGCGGAGTACCGATTGAAGAAGGCCCTGTAAAACGAACAGGAGCATTAGCTCCTATTATGTCGGTGTATATTAGAGATCCTGATGATAATCTGATCGAGATTTCTAACTACTAATTGAGTCCCGTTCACTTGGATAAACTCTGAGCAGCCTTTACCTACCAGTACAGACCGACCCCTCTTTCATCCATCATTATGGCTGCGTTCGATCATGTGAGACGAGAACGATAGTGCCTTCTAAAAGCTAAAAAAAGTTCTAGTGTTTCCGTATACATAACAGAAAATTAGTCGGCTCATCTAAGACCCGCACGTTGTAGATTCCCAAAAAAGTTGGCACAACATGAGTTGCCAAAAGCATTCTGCTATGATTTATCATGCCCGTGACAAAGTGAATTCTGATCGCATAAAATGATACGATTTCAAGTCACTCATAAAAAGAAGGTCTGCATGATGAAATCACAAATAACAGTCGAAAACATGAAGCGAACTCAAGATCTCCAAACAAGATTTGCAGTTGCGTTTCTTACATTATTTTTAGCCACTTTCTTTTTAGGGAGAACTGCGACTCCACAATTAGGCATCGGCCAAATCGTTCTCCTCTGGGGTCTTTTAGTACCTGATATGCGGAAAGTGGTGATGATTTTGTTCGTAGTTTATTACTTTCTGTCATAGCGAGAGCAGAAGTTCGAGCCATAGAAAAAGGCACGCAACGTTTGTATAGCTTCGGTTGTTTCCTACGCGCTTCATCTAAAGGTTTTGAAATCAATCGATCATACTTTTTGTCTTTTGAACGATACAATACTTATTACGCAGACCGAGAAACATGGTGACGCAAGTGCTCTACTTGAATCTGAACGTAATCGCTTACGAACAAGAACAACTCTAACCTCTCAATGGTTGGAGTTGTTCTTGTTCGTAACTCTTCTTGAAAAAAGTATCCCGATGAGTAGAAATAGGATCGGTAACAGCAGCAGATATACACCTATTGACCACATGGCAAGCAATGAACACAAAAAGGACAATATTGCACCACTATACATCTTTTTTGGTGATCTTCTGCGAATTCCCCATATAGCCAGCAGAATACTTACTACCAGTACAGAATAGAACAAATATCCCCAAAACCCCATCTGGACACCTCCACTCAATAGAACACTATAGGTAAGCACGCACGAAAATTACATGATCAACTTTTCATAGAACTCGTTGTATTTAGCAGGCTTGAGGTGCAGGTATACCCTAACATGATTCGTCCTAACCTTCGACCATGATGATCTACATCGCATAAGTCAAGAAACTTTTGGGGGACATTAACGTAGAAGGAGGTGAAAACATATGGACAAAACGGAATTGACATTGAATAATGGCGATACATTTTTTGTGGAGAAACGTAATTGCGAAGCAACTGGTCAGGAGTATGTAGTGGCTTATATGGATACCCATGAGCCCACTAAACAATGTGAAACAAACGTCATCGGATGCAACGGAGTTATTTATACAATTCGATGTAAAACAAGAAATACTAAAGTAGATTGTACAAAGAATCCGCCTATAATCGTTTGTGTTGACGGACCTTGTACCTAGCATATATACATAAGAAATGACAGTCAATTAGACTGTCATTTCTTATTTACACCTCTTCGCTAAACCTTATATTCTACTCCTGTTTCTTCGAGGACCTCTTCCATCAAAGTCTTGATCTTTCGGATAAATTGTTTTGGCAGGGTTTCAGTTAAATTCCGTACAATTACGCCAGCCGTAACCAAACCTCCGAAAAACCCCCATCCACACAAGCAGTACCAAACACCAATAGAACAACTGCCCAATATCATAATCATCAAATGGGCAGTTGTTTCAAAAGGTGCGAAGTCTTACTCCTTCACAATCGCGATGTAGATGTCCATCTGCTTGTCGATGTCAGACTCAGAACGCTCGTCGTACCACTCAAATTCGGGCGTGCAGGCTTGATAGCCGGAGGTGGGAAACCACTCTTGGAATGCTTGCGCCCACGTTTGCTGGATGCTCGACGGGAAGTCCGCGTTGGACGCTTTCGGGGTGGTGAAGACCGCATACGTGGCTTCAGGTAAGGTGATGCACATCATCCCCTCCGGCACGTTGTCAAACGACTCCGCTTCAAATCCAATCACATAGGTAAATCGGCCCGTCTCCGGATCGAAGTTCGTGCACATCCCAATCTCCACGTTCGGGCGAAGTTTGTTGGGAATATTGGCACGAAGGTTTTCTTGGAGATAGCGTTGCCAAAACGCCGGGATGTCGTGGTGGTTTTTTCCTTCATTCGTTTCGGTTTCCAATCCGTAGCCAATCAGTTTGAATGCAGACTTTGTCACAATCTTCGGTGTCATCATGATTCCTCCTTCATGCAGACGGGGAGCGCGCGTCAGAGTCACGAATGGTTGCAACGCCAGCGACAGCCCGCTTTTGCGGTACTCAAGCGGTGTCAGTTCAAACTGCCGCTTAAACGCGCGGGCAAATGCTTCGTGCGACTGAAACCCGGTCGCCAACGCGATGTCGAGAACCCGCTGATCCGTCGTGCGCAACAGCTCCGCCGCTTTGGCGAGCCTCCGCTTGCGCAGATAATCGGCTGCTGTGCTTCCCAATGTCAAAGCAAACACGCGATGGAAATGAAACACGGAAAAACACGCAACCTTCGCCAACTCCTCCATTGTGATCGGTCGATCCAAGTGGTGTTCCATATAGTCCAAGGTGGCTTGGATTCGCTCGATGTACTCCATTTACGGCTCCCCGTCCTTTCTTTCTCTAGGGTATCAGAATCGGAAAGAGGTTCCTTGACAATTATTGCTGATTTTTGCCTTCGAAAAAAAGTTCCCGACAGACGGCGGGAACTCCTTTTATTAGGATCGGGGGTAAAAAACCGCTTCCTACTTGCCGTGGTTTCAAGTTAGAACATCTTCTGTAGTCTTGAAGTGCAGTTTCGCCACGTTCTGAAGTGCCTGTTTTCCGTTCGATTGGACATAAGCCTTCCCCACCTGTACAACCTGTGCGTTCGCCCCTTTGGGATGGTGGTGCCGTATTCCCCCTTCGCCTCTTTATGCCAGCGTAGGTACGCGTCACGCGCCAAGATGGAAGCGGCTGCGACGGCGAGGTTTTGTTGAACTTTGGGGATGAGGATGAGTTGGATGGTCGGGTCGAGTTTGTTCAGGCGTTTCTCGATCAACGTCTCGTTGGCGAACTTATCCACAATGACAAGCTTCACCGGCTGGATTTCGACCAGCTTTTCAATCACCGAACTATGTGCTCAGGATAAAAGCGAGTTGAGGTTCTTACCTTGAGCTTGGAACTTTTCGTACAGCTCGTTGTATTTGGCAGGCTTCAAATGCAGAACTTTGTATTTTCCGAAGCAGATCTTCTTGATCTCAGCCGCAAGCCCCGGAATCTTCGCATCGTTGATCTTCTTGCTATCATCAACACCTAGCGACTTCAACAGCGGAACTGCTTCTGGATCGACGATCACGCCAGCCGTAACCGAACCTCCGAAGTAGTCACCCTTTCCCGATTCACACAATCAGTACCACATTGATTCAGGCGTTAACAAGGATATGCATGGTATACCGCTTCTTCCAAAAACTATGACCTACTTGAAGTGTCTGTTTTCATCATATATCACATATACGAATTATTCACATATCGATTCACTTATATTACTTCAATACGGGTCTCGAACGCGTTGGGTTGGGAATCAACCACGAGCATTAGGTATGATTTATTTATATTTCAAACAAATTATTATGAATATAGGAAAATAGTCACTTTTAAAAGTGATAATTTGTTGATAACATTAAAACATCAAAACATAAGGAGTGAAGTTATGAAAAAGGTGAAGTTTTTTGCAATGATGGCATTGGGTGCGGTTCTGTTCGCCGGTTCCACAGTTGGATTGAGCCCTGCTGCGCATGCAGCGTTTGATCCGAACGCGACCTACAAAATCATCAATCAAGGCAGCGGGAAAGCCCTGGACGTAGAATTTAATTCCACCGATGCATGGACCGGGCTCCATCAGTGGACCTATCTTGGCTTGGCGAGTCAGAAATGGAAGCTGAAGCCGTCCACTGACGGGTACTACTACCTGGTTAATGTAAACAGCGGGTTGGCAGCAGACGGTTCGGGAGGAAGCAACGGCTCTCGAGTTCTGCAAACGTTCTTTGATAATCGGGAAACCGAAAAATGGGATCTCCAACAAGTCGGAAGTTCCTTCAAAATTGCCTCAAAATTCTATGGCAAAGTGTTTGATATTCAATTCAACTCCACGAGCGATGGCGGCAAAGTTCATCTCTGGCAATCCCTCTCAGGAGTTAATACCCAGCTCTGGAGCATTGTGCAAATCTAAGTACGCAGTATAGTTCGGCCGGCACGTTGTACCATGCAAAAAGACAAGCATCTATGTCAATTAGGTGCTTGCCTTTCTTTACGTCTTGAATTCCCCTTGTACCCAATGCCCCCATCGGAGTATGGTCTAGGACTCGCTCCTTCATTGTGTAGCCAATCTCGTCAATATCGTTGACGATAAACCATTGAATCTGACTCGCCACGTGATCACTGAACTCCGCCCTCGGAAAAGTTTGCACCTCGCAAGTTCCGAAACCTTGACGAGACACAAAAAGGCAAGCATCCACGGTTTCCCGCCAATTGCTTGCCCTGAGATGGAGTTGGGGTTGCACTGCTACTATCGCAAAACTTCTTCTGTCGTCTTGAAATGCAATTTCGCCACGTTCTGAAGTGCCTGTTTTCCGTTCGATTGGACATAAGCCTTCCCCACCTGCACAACCTGTGCGTTCGCCCCTTTTGGGAAGGAGATGCCGTATTCCCCCTTCGCCTCTTTATGCCAGCGCAGGAACGCGTCACGCGCCAAGATGGAAGCTGCTGCGACTGCGAGATTTTGTTCAGCTTTGGGAACGAGGATCAGTTGGATGTTGGGGTCGAGTTTGTTCAGGCGTTTCTCGATCAACGTCTCATTTGCGAACTTATCCACAATGACGAGCTTCACCGGTTGGATTTCGACCAGCTTTTCGATGACCGAACTATGTGCCCAGGACAAGAGAGAGTTGAGATTCTTGCCTTGAGCTTGGAACTTTTCGTACAGCTCGTTGTATTTGGCAGGCTTTACATGCAGAACTTTGTATTTGCCGTAGCAGATCTTCTTGATCTCAGACGCAAGCCCCGGAATCTTCGCATCGTTGATCTTCTTGCTATCATCAACACCTAGCGACTTCAACAGCGGAACTGCTTCTGGATCGACGATCACGCCAGCCGTAACCAGTCCACCGAAAAAGTCACCCTTCCCACTCTCATCCGTGCCGATCCACGATTCCTCAAATGCGAGCGGAACGAGCCCCTCTTCCTTCGAACTCCGCTTCCCTTTCTGCTCCGCCGAAGTCGCTTGCCCGTCCGCTCCGCCAGCAACTGCAGCGCTGGGATCGCGTCCTTCGAGGGCGGCCATCACCCGCTCCACCGCCACTTTCGCTTCCCCTTCTCCCCCTTGCGCTACCAGCCGCAGTCCCTTTTTGCCAAAATAGACGTTCAGCTGTGCCCGAGCTGCGCCGAGCCGGACTTTAAACTGGTGCCCATACGGAATCTCCTTCTGCTCGATGATCTCCATCCCTTGCTCCTGAAGCAACACCTCAGCCCGTTCACGCGCGCTTTGCAAATCTTTGATCGCCAAAAGAATCCCCCTTTTCGATCTCCTGATCACTTTTTCATCCGCTCAGGCAAAAAGAACCGCCGAAAAACGGCGGTGTCGATCATCAGTATGCCTAGCAAGCGTCGATTGCCAACAGTTATAGGTTGATTTCCACTTGTGGACAGCGTTTCTTGAGCATCTTGATGAATTCATCCCGATCCAGCGGGGAGATTAAGACGGAACCGTAGCGACCATACCTGATCTCCAGCCGCTTTAGCGACAACGCGGGGCTCGATAGCGGGTTGGAAGTCTTCTTTACCGATCGGATCTCCGCCAAAGGCACCGTCTTCTTAAAGAAGCTGAACCTGATGACCAAATTCTCTTCCTCGACCACATAGTACGTGGTAAACCAGAGCAACAGGAAAAAGAGCGGAAGCAGGATGGTCACCATCGTCAAAAACAAAACCTCGGCTGTGCTGACCTGCTCAGTAGCGAGCGTGAAAATACCGCTTCCGATCAATAAAAGCATCGTTCCCCAGATGAGCAGGGTCAACCACCAGTCTTTTTTCGAAACGAACTTCATGCGCTTCCCTCCATCTTCCCCTTGTCTTGCGCGCTCTACGCATCTGTCTTTGCAGTCCTTGCACTTCACTGCTCTTTTATATCAACACAGATAGCAGCAACTTGCCCCTATCGTTTGCTACACGCCAATCAGCATATCTTTCCTATTCTGCTTTGCACTTCCATCTCCTCGTCATCGCTTCTGACAATTTTGCGAAAGATCAGCAGTTCCCCCCTCTCGTAAAATGAGATAGAATAGACAAGAATACTAGAGGAGGTGTGCAGCATGACCTGGTTTTATCTGATCCTTGGGTTTCATCTGCTCGCTGTCGTCACAAAGCTCGGCGTGCTGTTTTATATTCCGAGGTTGAAAGACGTCGCGCAGATTCAATCATTTCTCGGCAAGTACAAAGCGATCGATCGCTATGCGAACTATTCGCTCTGGGCGACCGGTTTGGGCATGGTGCTCGTCACGTCGATTCAACTGCTGTTTCAAATGTGGCTGCTCGTCTCGATGCTCTTGTACACGCTGATCTTCTATATCATCAAGCGCGTTGTCATGCGCCGGATGGAATCGATCATCGCGACCAACAAAGTCTATGCGCACGAAGAGATTCGCACGCTCAAGGTGGAAAACTATTGTGTGATCGTCGTCTCGCTCGGCCTGTTTCTCGCCATCGGCGGGCTGATGATGACCAAGCCGTTTTAGAGAAGCAGAAGATTTAGAGAAGCAAAAAGAGTCCCCTGCACATAGCAGAGGACTCTTTCTATTCTATCGGCTAGCGATGCTTTTTGTTCACTCCGCGCATCGACTTGGTAATGTTCTTCCACTTCTGTCGCTCTTGAAGCTGGGCGCGAGCATCATCTTTGCGCGCCAGATAGGCTAACTCACGCTGGAGCTTCACATAGCTGTTGTAGCGACCCTGATCGAGCACACCCTCGCGCAGCGCCCCTTGCACCGCACAGCCTGGTTCGCTCTTGTGCGTGCAGTCGCGGAAACGGCAGTTCTCGGCGATCTCCTCGATGTCAGCAAACGAATCGCTAAAGCCTTCGTCCGCCTCCCAGAGCTGAAGTTCGCGCATCCCCGGCGTGTCGATCATCAGACCGCCTTGGGGGAGCTGAATCATCTCGCGGTGTGTCGTCGTGTGCCTGCCGCGGTCATCCCCTTCGCGAGCCTCGTGTACCAGCTGTACTTCGCGACCGACCAAGCGGTTGGTCAGCGTCGATTTGCCGACGCCAGACGAGCCGAGCAGCGCGACCGTCTGTCCCGGTCCCACATAGGGCAACAAAGCGTCGATGCCCTCATTTTGCACAGAGGAGATGATGTGGATCGGCACGCCGATGGCGATGCTCTCCACTTGCGCCAGCCGTTCTTCCACATCCTCACACAAGTCAGCCTTGGAGAGGATGATGACCGGCGTGGCGCCGCTTTCCCAAGCCATGATCAGATAGCGCTCGATGCGGCGCAAATTAAAATCGTTGTTCAGCGCGTTGACCAGAAAGACGGTGTCAACATTCGCCGCCACGATCTGCTCTTCGGTCGTGGTTCCGGCGATCTTCCGCGAGAACTTGCTGGTGCGCGGCAGTACCGCATGGATCGTCGCCTTGCCCTCTTCTGGGCGGACGCTCATCACCACGAAGTCGCCAACGGCAGGAAAGTCCTGTCGCCCAGCAGCCTGGTAGCGAAGCTTGCCCGCCACGTCTGCCAACAGATCGCCCTGCTCCGTGTACACTCGATACAGATGCTTATGCTCAAGCGCTACTCGGCCTACCGTGTAGCCTTGATCTGCGTAAGAAACAAAAGATTCTTCAAAAAAGGGCTTGAAGCCCATCGTCTGCAAATTAAAAGTCAATGTGGATTCCTCCTGAAATGTTCGATCGATTCAACAAAAGCTGATCCGATCACGGAGTCATCCTCACTTCTTCCGGTTCCAGTTGCCTTTAAAGGAGGATCTCCGTGACCTCACCTGCAACGACATGGTAGGAAACACTCTGCATTTTCACCATATACCCATCACTCCTTTTCAAAAACAACCACTAGAATCGGTATTTACTAAGGTGATTTCAACAGACTTCTGTCATTTCCTGCTTTTTTGCTCAGCCAATTTGATCAATCCTATGCAAAGAAGTTCCGGACTGCCACCATGAACGGCGCCTCTGCCCTTCTCGGCTGCCGATCTCCTGCTATCTCGATCGCACCTCAACTCAATTGCGATCGCCCCTTAGCATGCCCGAAAACGATGAACGGAAGACAAAAAAAGGGACCGCTTTACAGCAGTCCCGCTTGTTGCATCATCTTGTAGATCAACGCCGCCGCTTCGCCCCGGTTGGTGATGCTGTCCGGGCGGAGATAGCCGTCCGATCCGACCATGATGCCAGAGGCGGACAGAACGTCCACTTTGTCTTTGGCCCAGGATTGGATCTGCGCCGCATCTTTAAACGCGATCGGCGTGCCTCCTTGTGGAAGCTTTTGTTTGTATTTCAGCGCGTTGTAGATCATCACCGCGATCTGATTGCGATCCACCGCGTCGCTCGGTGCGAATCGATTGTTGCCAACGCCGCTGGCCAGACCCGCTTTGACCGCAGCGCCGACCTTTTTCTCATACCAGGAGTTTGCCACCACATCGGTAAATTGCGTGCCTGGCGCATCTGGCAGACCGAGCGCGTTGACGATCAAGGTCGCCGCCGACGCACGGGTCAATTTGTCATAAGGTGCAAAATGATCCTTGTCGATGCCGAGAATGATGTTTTTCGTCGCCAACTCCTCGATCATCGAGCGACCCCAATGCGTCGCGATGTCGGGGAAGGTGACATCAGGCTTCGGCGTCGGCTTCTCCGCATAGGTTCTCGCCGCATAGAGCACTTGCAGATCGTTAAAATACAGCGTGCCGCTCACGTCGCGCGCAAGTCCCTCTGCCACCAGATCGAGGTAATCGAGCTTCAGCGGGAAGGTGGCGTTCGCCGGAAACTTGAGCGTGACATACTTCCAACCGCTAAAGTCGATCTTCACCTGATTGGTCGCCTGCACGATCGTCCCATCTGGCTTTTCGAACGAACCGATCAGCTTCATGCCGGAGTTGTCCCCGTAGACCCACATGCCGACGCCGATCGGGTTGACCGCCGCGTTATCATTTTTGGCCGGCAGCGACAGCGCGTCTTTCGGATAGAAGACGAACTGCTGTAAGCCGGCGTTGCCCGCAAAGCGATAGTTGAGCGCGGTCGACGCGGTGAAGCCAGGTCTGGACTGGGCAGAGCTCGTCGCAAGCGTGCCGACATCGCCCCAGCGGTCCGTTCGCTTCCAGAGCTGCGCGTTGTCCATCCGGTCGACCGTCTTTTGCACATAGCCGACATAGACGCTCGCCGTCGCCGTCTTGTTGCCGATCTTCGCGGTCACGGTGGTCATGCCGTTGCCCGTCGCATTCGCTGCGGTAAACTTGCCGTTGTTCACCGAGCCGTATGTAGCGTTGGAGGAAGTCCAGGTGAGCAGCTCAGGATTCAAGGTGAGCGTCTGACCTGCTACCGTCCCCTTGGCGGTAAACGTGTATGTTTCCCCAGCTCCGAGATCGACCACGCTCGGGGAGAGCGTCAGCGTATCGACCGAATCGTAGACGGTCAGCGGGATCTCGGTGTAGGCGGCCGGATTGGACTTGGCGGCGACGATGATCTTGCCGCGTCCGCCCTGCTTGCTCGCCACAAACTGTCCGCTCTGGTCGATCGTGCCGAGGGTGGACGGTTCCACGGAGAATGTCACGCCCTCGCTTGGGAGCGGATTGTAGTTCTGATCGAGTACCGCATACTTCTTGGTCACCTTCGACTTCTCGCCGATGAACACCTGAACGCTCTCGCCCCAATCGGTCACTCGCGCAGGCGTTCCAAGCGGCGACTTGCTGTAGACGAACAGCCCGTTCGCCACGCGCCGCTCCCTGCCGTCAGACGGGCTGTTGGTTACCGTCGCCTTCGTGTCACCAGGCTGGCGCAGCACCATCTCGGTCGAACCGCCGCCGTCGAGCAGCATCGCGTGAGCCACGCCGCGCGTTTTGAGGTAGTTGGCCGTCTGCACATAGGTCAGCCCGATCGAGCTCGAAGTGCGCCCATCGACGACCAGCTGCAACATCCGTTTGCCATCTGCTGTCACCGCGACGCCGGTGATCGGTCCGCGGTAGGACGAGGCGCCCGGCAGCGGTGGATTGGGGTCAGCGAAGTACTGCCCATCTTTGAGCAGGATCGGACCGCCGCCGATCGCATATTTCAGATTGGTGCTTCCCGGCGATGTGCCGTATGACAGGTTGACCGTATCGCCCTTCTGCACGTTTTGCATCACATAGTTGATCGGGCCGCTGCCTTGGGCGATCAACTTCACATAGCCGAATGGAGGCGCTTCGGTCACCGTCTTCATCGGCTCGACGCTGGTCACCTTGTAGGCGCCGCCGTCCAGCTTCTGCAGGGTGACGATCGTCGCATTGGCGACCATCTCCCAATAGCCGAGCTCTGGCGTCAAGAGCACCATGTCGTTCGGATAGGTGACCGGATGGCCGTTGAGCGCACGAATCGTGTACGCCTGCCCGTTCGCTGCCGTCACGCTGCCCTGGAACGAGTATTTGCCGATGATCACCTGATTGTCATAGCCGATGCCGAGCACCGCCGAAGGTGACGGATGATGGATCAGCTGTCCCTCCTGCACCGACATCCCCAGCGCCATGCCGGATGATTCAGACTCGAAAAAGTCGCCGTTCACTCCGGCCACCGCACCCGTTCGGTTCGCCATCGACGAAACGGTCTCGTTCTTTTCGTTTTCCAACTTGTCCCCCGACATGACCGTCTTGACTTCCACGTTCGGATCGTCGAGGTTCACCCACGTCTCGTGAAGGAGGATCGGGCCGCTCTTCGTGTTATACTGGATCGTTTGGTACGTGACGCCCTTGGTCACGACCACCTCTTTGCTCGCCGTCTTGGACACGATCTCCGGCCAGGAGTAGATCTGCTCTGCCGAAGTAGCGGCGAGAGCGCCGCTGGTCGAGCCTGTGATCAGCGCAAGGTTGAGCAACATTGCCTGTGCAAACTTCAGCCCTTTGCGAATCTTCAAAATATCCCCTCTCCTATCAACCTATTTACGATGGTTACAGGATACTAGATTCTGGGTATGAAGACCATAGGAAGTTAGGCTTAAAAAGGAAAAGCATGCCTGCGACAGGCATGCTCACGTTTGCGCTCATCTCGTTTTTTGCTGTTTGGCCATCTCCTCCAGATCGCGAATGCGCTCCGATAAGGTTGGATGCGAGTAGAGCAACAGTTTGACCAATGGCGACGGGTTGGGATCGGAGAGCGAGAGCCGCGACAGCTTCTGAAAAGAGGTCACGCCCGCCGCCGCATTGCCTCCGGTGATCTCCACCGCATAGCGATCTGACGCTTGCTCATGCACGCGCTGCAGATAGTTTTCTGCAGGTGCCACCAAAAAAGAGAACAGGGACAGGATCAGCAGGGCGACCGGCAGCGCCGCTATGTCCTGCTCGCCTTTCAGCCCCCAGACCCTTCCCATGAACCGAACGACCAGCGGGTAGACGATCGAGAGCAGATAAAACGAGATCAGCAGGATGACCAGCGAGCCTGCCAGCCCCCAGAGCATGTGATTTTTCACATAGTGACCCATCTCATGGCCCATGATGAAGAGGATCTCCTCCTCGTTCAACTGACGCAGCGTCGTATCCCAGAGCACGATCCGCGCGCTCGGCCCGATGCCGTTCACATAGGCGTTCAACCCGTTTGTCTTTTTCGACATATCGACTTCATAGACGTTCTGGCTGGGGATGTCCGCCTTTTCAGCAAGGTCGAGAATCTTCGCTTTTAGCTGTTGATCCTGCAACGGCTTAAAGTCATTGTATAGCGGATCGATAAAGACAGGCTGGATGACGATCAAAAAGATCAACAGCGGCACCGTCGCGCTCCACAGCCAGAGCCACCAGCTCTTCGGCTTCTTGCGGATGATCAGCAGGGCGATCCAGATCACCGGGATCGTCAGCAGCGTATTGATGCCCAGATCGAGCAGCAGTTCGCTAAACCACGCGCCTGGCGTCATGTTGGACACGCCGTAGTTGACATCGACCATGTGCCGGTACCAGCTGAGCGGCAGATGAAGCAGCGCGGTGATCAGCTGAAACAGCACGACGTAGAGCGTGACCTGCCCGAACGTCGAGCGCTTAAAGCGATTGATCGCCAGGTTGCGCATGCGGCTGGAGAGACCCGCCCCCAGCAAAAACAGCAGGATCACCCAGTCGAACCCAACGCTTGCAAAGTAGAGCGCTTCCTTCGTTCGTGAAAACTCGACCGTCCGCTGGTACTCCTCCTCCGACATAAAGGAAAGCGGATGGGCCGCCTCCCCCTTGACCACCTCGGTCACAACGCTTCCATCGCTGTAGACGTAATGAGCCATCCACAAGCTGGCCGCCAAGATGAAAAAGCAGAGCGGGATCGTCAAGTACGAGCGCTTCATCGTCTCTCCCCCTTCGATCTTCTTGTCCCTCCTCCATCCTATTCGCCTGCCGCTTCCCACATGCCTAAGCGCAGTCGACGTGTTAGGATAGAGGCAGAGGAGGCGTTCGCACAGATGAAAGTATCACTAGACATTGTGGTTCGATCGACCGAAATTGATGTAAACGGACATGTGAACAACGCAAAATACTTGGAGTACCTCGAATGGGGTCGTGAGGAATGGTATGAACGTGCCGATCTGCACTATGACCAATTCACCAAGCTGGGCATCCAGACGGTGACGGTAAACATCAACATCAACTACAAGAAGGAGTGCAGACAGGGCGATCTGCTCACGATCACCACAACGCCTGAGCGGATGGGCAACACCTCCTACTCGCTGAAGCAAGAGATCACCAACCAGCGCGGAGAGCTTGTCGCAGATGCGATCGTCACCTCGGTCGCGATGGACATCGAGACACGCAAAGGCCGCCCGGTGCCGGAAGCGCTTCGCCAGCTTTTTTGAACGAAGTCTCTGTCTGCCTGTCACAAAATCCCCCTCTACGGTTTCTTCCAAGTGAAGATCTAGTGAAGGGGGATTTTGCGTTGAAACCATTGCTTGAAGTAAAACGACTGAGCAAAACATACGATGGACGGCAGGTCGTCCACGATCTGGATATGACCATCTACCCTGGGGATATCTATGGATTTCTCGGGCCGAACGGGGCGGGGAAGACGACGACGATTCGGATGATCTTAGGGCTGATCCAAAAGTCGAGCGGCGAAATCCTGTTTGCCGGCAAGCCGCTGCATCTGCTCGCCGATCCGTATGCGCAAATCGGCTGCCTGGTCGAATCGCCCGGGCTGTATCACAATCTGACCGGCAGACAGAACCTCGTCCTGTTTCAAAAGCTGAGAAAGGCGAAGGACAGCGCTCGCATCGAAGAGCTGTTGGAGATGGTCGATCTACAGTCGGCAGCCGATCGGAAAGTGAAGGACTACTCGCTCGGGATGAAGCAGCGGCTGGCGATCGCGATCGCCCTGCTCCCCAACCCGCGCCTGCTGATCCTCGATGAGCCGACGAACGGGCTCGACCCGGCCGGCATTTCGGAGATGCGCACCTTTTTGAAAAAGCTCTCCGAACAGGGGATGACGATCCTGATCTCCTCCCACCTGCTCGATGAGATCGAAAAAGTGGCCACCCGTCTGTGCATCATCAACCAGGGAAGACAGGTGGCAGAAGCTCCACTCGATCAGCTGTTGCACACGCATCGCGATCTGGAGCTCGTTTCGCCAAAGCCGGAAGCTCTGTATAAGTTTGTCACCGATTGGCTGCAGATGCGCGGCCACACGGCACTGACCCGGTTGGTGGATGGCAACGTGCTGATCGAGGGCTTCAGCGATGACTCGGCGCTGTTGAACACCGCAGCCATTCAGAGCGGGCACAGCATCTCCGAGCTACGAATCAAAACATCGCGACTGGAAGACATGTTCTTTACGTTCACCGAAGGAGGAGACAACCATGTGGGCCGTCTGGCAAGCAGAAGCGTATAAATATTTCAAATCGAAACTGTGGTGGGGGACGTTGCTGCTGATCTCCGTTCCGCCTTTGCTCAACCTGATCCTCTGGATCGAGCACATCTCGCGAAATCCGGACTTTGTCCTGACCTATGCGGAGGCGCTACCGCAAAATCAGACCATCACCGCCCTGCTCTTCGGCCCGCTCGTCCTCTGCCTGCTGAGCACGCTCTCGATCACTTCAGAAGTGCAGCATGGCACGTTGCGCTATGTGCTGACCTCGCAGATCAAGCGGTGGGAGCTCCTGCTCGGCAAAGCGCTCTGGGTGTTCGGGTGGAACTCCTTGCTCTTGCTGTTCGCCAATCTGGTCAACTTCTTGTTCGCCTTTGCGATCGGTGCGACCGGGTCTGTTCCGATCGCCGATACGCTCGTGTCGTGGCTGATCATCTCCGCCTCGCTAGCTGCGATGATCCCCGTCTACCTGTTGATCTCACTGTGGATTCCGAACTTTTTCGTGCCGGTCGGATTCGGGCTGATCGGCACGTTTGTCGGCCTGATCCTCAGCAGCTCCAAATACATCACCGTCTATCCCTTCACCGTCTCGGTCGTTCTGGTCTCCAAAGCGCTCGGTGAAGATGTCGGTCAGGAACTGCTCGGCACCTTGCCGCTGTGGATCGGGATTCTCTCTGGCATCGGCATCATCGGTATGATCTTGACGGCCGTTCTCTTCCAGCGCAAAGATGTGACCGCCTAAACATAAAAAGTGGGAACGGCAGACATACTACCTCCGACAAATGAACAAAGGTTCCCAAAGGAGGGCTCTGTCATGCGCCGCCTCGTCTGCACGCTGGCCTTTCTCGCCGCACTCAGCATCGCACCACAACCGCTGCACGAAGCTGCCATCACCAACGACGCGGAGGCGACCGCTCTGCCCGCCTTGGCCGGAGGTCCGATTCAACCGCTGGCAGAGGGGCTGTATGCGCTCAAAGGTGTGGACACGCGGCGAGGATTGCAATGCGTCGAATATGTGGAGCGCTACTATGTGACGCACTATCCGGACACCTTTCCCTTTCGCAACTCAGGGCCAGGCGCCTACGACATCTGGGAAGGAATTGCCGATAGCAAGGCGGTCGGCGGATGGTCAGATCGTCGAGATCGCTTTGTCGCCTATGAAAACGGAACGGCCGCTCCACAGCCGGAGGATATGTTGCTCTATGACCGCACGCGGGGTGAAGGATATGGGCACATCGCGCTGATCGCCGAAGTGTATCCGACCGCGGTGGTCATCTTGGAACAGAACAGCGGTTGGGACACCAAAAAAGTGCTTCCGCTCGTCGAAAATCGCATTTTTGATCGCGGTGTGAAAGGGATCATCCGCCTGAAATCGAACGATCTGTAAACAACAAAAGGGAATGCTGATGTTCAGCATTCCCTTTTCAGCTTGCGAGCGCATTGGCGAATCCACCCGCATTTGATCGCGAGGATCGTTTCGATCTCCGCTTTTTTCAGATGGCCCTGCCTGTATTTCCAAAGCTCAAAGCCGAGCATCATCAGCGTGTTGTCCAGCATGCAAGCTGTATACGCATCGTCAAAATCGGCTTCGAACACCCAGCCTCTGATCTCCATCTCGCTTCTGTACAGATCGAGCACGAACGGATGCAGCGATTGATCCAACACATCTTGCAGCAAAATCGTCACATCGCGCACCGGCACCGCAAGCGACGAATATTCCCAATCGATCAGGCGAAACTGCCTTCCGTCGTGCAAGATGTTCTCCATGTGCGGGTCGCCGTGGGTGAACGTCTGCCTCCCCTCGACATAGCGCTGATAGCGCGGATAGAAAAAAGATGCGATCTCCCGCAGCTCTGCCAGCAGCGCTCGATCGACCCCGTCCAGCTTCCCCAGCTGTTCGCCGAGTTCAACAAGCGCTGCTTTGGCGAAGTCGATCGACGAGTGAAACGGATACGGGGAGACCAATCCGTCCTGTCGCCACGCGTCGCTCACCTGTTCGAGCGATGCGTGCAGTTCGGCGAACAGGGCGACGATCCCTGCGAGGATCTCCTTCTGGCTGGCAGCATCGCCGCTGCGGAAGATCGATTTGACGCTCGTCCCCGCATCTTCGATCAACAGCCCCTTCTCCGCCACGATCCGGTACAGTCGCGGCACTCCGTGCGACAAAAGCGGCACGACCTGCTGATAAAAGGTTCGCTCCGCATCGCGCCCTTCCGCAAATCGCTTGTAGACAGCCCGCACCTCAGCGCCCACCTGATCGCGCAGTCGCAAGCGATACAACGTGCCGGTAAAGCCGCCGACCACCCGCTCCTGTTCGATCAGGCTCCACCCCATCTCTGCCAACGCCTGTTGCAGCTCGTCCATCCTCACACCTCCTCTTCACAAGAAAAGCTGCCCGATTGTTTCGAGCAGCTTCCTGTTGATGCGCATCTTTTACCAAGCTATTTCAAGACGGCTACCTGCTGAAAGAGCGCGTTGGTCTTGATCTTCTCCGAAATCGACGGATCGACCGCCTCCTTTGAGGAGATCGTCCACGAAGCGAGATACGTACCGCACTCGACCGCTTGCTCCATCGCATGGCCGTGGGTCAACCCGAACACCGCACCGGCAAAGAAGGAGTCGCCCGCCCCGGTCGTATCGACCACCTGCGTCGGAATGACCGGAACATAGCCAAACTCATCTCGCTCTCTGCTGTAGAAGACGCTGCCTTCCGCGCCCATCGTGATCACCGCCGTCTTCAAGCCGCCAGCGGTCAGATCTTTCGCCGCCATCTTCGCCTCTTCGACCGAAGTGGTCTTGACGCCATACACTTCTTCAACTTCCTGCTGGTTGCAGACAAACATCTCCATGTCATCGATCAGCGAGCGCTTGCCGAGCAGCACCTCCAAGTTACCGACGATGCCAAAGACAGGCACATCAAACTGTTTCGCCCAGGCAAAGATCGCTTGCACCACCAGGTCGTGCAGGTCGAGTTCGATCACGACTGCCGAAGAGTTCTTGACGATCTCCTCCCCATTGCGCAACAGCAGATCTTCCAGCTTGGACAAGTCAGGCTTTTGCGAGACCGATGCGACCAGCGACCCTTCGCCGTCGAGCACCGCCAGCCATTGCCCCATGCCGTTCTCCGTCTTGACCATGCGCGCCGTCTTGATCCCGATCTCCGAAAGGAATGCGATCACCTCATCACCCTGCGCGGTGTTCGCCACCGAGGAGATAAACTCCACGCTGCCGCCCGCACGACCGATCGCCTCTGCCACGTTGCGCCCAACCCCTCCGTGCGCAAACTCCACATGCCCTACATTTTTCGTATCAGAATTGACCTTTCCGTTCGAGTAGCCCTTGATGTCTACAAAAACGGTGCCGATCACTGTAATCGCCAAGACACTGCCCCCCACTTTTCGCTAAAGATAGTAGATGAAAATACAGCTCATTCGATTCTATTATACTTGACTCCTTCACAAATCCCCACATAATTTTTGCAAATCCTCAAGGAAAAGTATGTTTAAAAGGGCTTCTTCCGCATGCTGCGAAAGAAGCCCTGTAAACGGTTTGCCTATTTGAAGACGCGGATCGCACCGACAGACTTGTCAGGAGATTGACCCGTGACCAGAACTTTCACACCGTAAGAGATGAGATTACGGCCAGCATCTGGCACATTGTTGTTCATGTACGATTTCGAATCATCGAACAGAGGTTGCGGCAGCTTGCTCTGTGCGTACAGCGTGCGATCCGGATACACCAGGTTCAGCGCGGACGTCATGTTCAAGCCGAACGCTGCGTCGCGGATGTGGTAAGCGGTACCCGCTTTAATGCCGGTGCTCCACTTCAGGTTTTCTTGCGTATGTGCATCGACGACGCCGAGGAAACCATCGCCCGGATGCAAGCCAACCCAGTTGTCGGTGAAGGACGGGTCGACATACCAGATGACCAGACCGCCATCATAGCTCATCAGCGACTGACCGCGGCGGATGTTTTTCAGACCGACGTCCACGCCAGCATGGTTACGCCATTCCAGCAGGTAGTAGTGGTCAGTGTACAAGTTGCCGTCAGACTTGGAGAAGCCGTTGAGGGTGAATTTCGGAGTGCCCTCTGCACCATCTTCGAGCAGCGTAGCGCCATCAGCGGTCACTTTTACGTTGTCCACATAGATGCCCGCCATCGAAGAAGCCCAGTCGGTCACGTTGCGAACCGAGATCTTGATCTGCTTGCCCGCATAGGCGGACAGATCGAACGTCTGATGCTGCCAGCCGTTCGAATTGCCCGTAAGGCCAGGCAGGTTCTCTACGACGGTCGGATATGCTTCCGGCACAGCGGTGGATTTGGTGTTCGCGTTGGACAGAGAAGTCCAAGTAGCACCGTTGTCCTCCGAGACTTGGACGAATGCAAAGTCCCAGTCCTCTTCGATCTGGTACCAGGAATCGAAATCAAGCGTAGCAGAGGTCTTGCCGGTCAGGTCGACAGATGCGACCATCGTGGTATCGCTCTCATCGCCAGTCCCGCTGTAGTATTCGTAGGTGCCGGTCGGCGGAGTGTTCACATAAGTTTTCTTCTTCGGCAGGTTGATCTGAACCGCCTGATGGTTCTGACCGTTCGGCGAGTTCGCTTGGTCGAGCACGAACGATTTGCCGAGCTTGTTGAGCTGGTTCAGCTCAACGACGGTCGGAGCTGTCCAGTTGCCACCCATCGTGGACTGGAAGTACGATTTTGCAAACGGGGAGAAACCGGTCGGCTCGGTGCCGCCGATCTTACCTGCCCAAGAGCCGGACGCCATGATCGACCAGTAGGAGACAGCCTCTCCTTCGCCGGTGTAGTCTGTGTCATACTCATCCGGCAGGCCGAGATCGTGGCCATATTCGTGCGCGAATACGCCCGTTGCGCCGTCTTCCGGCATGATCGTATAATCATAGAAGCCCGGGAGACCTTGACCCAGCCCGTCCGGATCGACCAGAACTGCAGAGCGGTGCGACCAGATCGCATCATCGCCCAGCGAGCCGCCGCCCGCTTCCTGACCGACACCCGCGTGGATGATCATCAGGTGATCGACGAGGCCGTCCGGCTCGCGCAAGTTGCCGTTTCCATTCAGGTCATGTACATCTTCCAGATCGTAGTCTTGCAGCGGAATGCCAGCCGCCTTCGCAGCCGCATAAGCGTCAGCCACCAGACGCTTGGAGCCGCCTGGAGCGAGGTTGTCATGACCGCCGTTCGGGCTGTCCGCGCCGTAGTAAGCTGCCGTGCCCGGCAGTTTCAGCCAGCCATACGCTTTCCCGTCTACCGTGTAAGTGCCACCAGACTGTTCCAGATAATACTGTTTCATCGAGATGAAGTTTTCACCGTTCGGACCGGTTACACCGTTGCTGCCGAAGATCATGTCTTCGAAGTGACCGAGCGTGTAGTTCGGATACCAGTTCGACGTTTCACTCGGCTGGATCTGGTTGTGCCCGTAATCGGCAAATTCAACCGCAAGCACCAGCACCTTGTCCTTGCGAACCGGACCGATGTACGGTGTCTCTTGTACCGGTTCAAGGCGATTTAAGAAGTTGCCGATCTTCTTCCCTTTACCGTTCATCCAGTTGTTCTTGAAATTCTGCTGCTTCTTATTCTCGTTTTTCTTCGCTTTTGAAGCGATCGGATCTGCCACACTCGGGCCAGCATCCACCTTTTTCCCTTTGAGCGCGATGTATGATTTCAGATAGTTTTTCTTTTGCTCAGCAGTTGCTCCTGCCGGAATCTTTCCTTGCTTCTGCAGCGATTCGATCAAACGATCTTCGTTCATGATCGCTACATCAAGTCCACTATTTCCACCCGAGTGTACTACCGCTTGTCCGGACGTGCTTTGCTCCGGCTTTGCAGCTGACACCGTACCTGAAAATAGCGTACTTGCAACCAGAGCGCCACTGACGCCTACCGCAAGTAACTTTTTCATTAAGTGCTCCCCCTTATCTATCTATTGGTTACGCTATGAGTATAATAGACTGAATCTTCTAATGTCAACATAATTTTTTATTTTAATTCATTGTATTAATGGTTTGGCATTGTACTAAACATTTATGTATGAGCGGTTGCAAAGATTGAAAACTAACGGTTCTAACCGTTCTGAAAATTCTTTGTTTTAATTTAATTAGTAGAAAAATATCTCGATCTGTCGTAGAGTGTAGAATGTAGAATTTGTAAACGACACAAAGGAGAGTCATGGATGAAAAGAGCATTGCTCGCGGTCCTGTTGGCAGCTGTCATCGCATTGCCAGTTCAGGGTCAGTCCCGCACCAATTCGTTTCCCAATCATGACAAGCATCACGCCTTACTGCGCTTAGAGGACGTTTCACCAGGCGGCTCCTATGCCACGCTGGATGATCTCGGACGCCTGCGGGCCGTTTTTGAATACTTGAACGAAGAGCAAGTGCCCTTTCACGTAGCGGTCATCTCGCGCTCCAAGCTGTTGCATGCGGATGGCACGTGGTATGAGAAGGGCATCGATGATCCCCATCCTGATGAACATCTGCAAAAGTTTATCAAGCTGTTGCAAAGCGCTGAACAAAAGGGCGCCGTCCTCGGCATGCACGGCTACTCCCATCAATATGGAGATGTCAGGCGTGGAGACGGCTGGCAGGATACGGGCGTCGGCTATGAGTTTGCGATCAAAGACGCGCCGGAGACTTCTACCGCCCCCTATGCGGCTGAAAAGATAACCAAAAGCCTGTCCGCCTTTGAAAAGGCAGGCCTTACGCCCGGCTTTTGGGAATCGCCACACTATCAGCAGACGCGCGAGCAGGAAAAAGTGTTTCGCTCCTATATGGGCGTGCTCTATCAGCCCGACTTTTTCTCCTTGAAATCGCTAAAGGATCAGGTCGTCTATCAGGATGAAAACGCGTACGGCTCGACGACGCTCGGCTCCGTCTACGTTCCGGCTCCGTTCAGCTACGTGACCGGCCAGCACGACGTGGAGCGCATCTTGAAGCGAGGCGATCGTTTTCGCGGGCTTGGCGCGACCTTTTTCCATCCTTACTTAGAGTTCGATCATCTCGAAGCGACGACCGACGCAAGCGGCGCACAAGAGCAGCGCGATGGATTGCCCGTCTACCGCTACAAACAGGGTGAGGTCACCTATCTGCATCAGATTGTGGAGGGGCTTCGCAAGCGAGATTTCGATTGGGTTTCACTGCACGATGTGCTTCCCTTCTCACCTGCCCATCGCGTCCAGCTTCCGATCGGCACGACGGCGGAGCATCTGCTGTTCGGCAATGTCAGCGGAAGCGGGCAGGACTCGCTGGTCGTCGTCGACAGCGAGGGGCGGGTGTCGGTGCTTCAGGGCAACTACAGCTGGCCGCGCAATCGCGCTCAATCACCGTTCACCTCTTGGCTGCCAACCGGCTTGCAGCCGAACGACACACCTTTTTTGGTCGATGTGAACCGCGATGGGATCAGCGATCTGCTGACCTATCAAGAGGAGAAGGGCGAGTTGAACGCCTACCTGTCCAACAAGATGAGCTTTGAGGCGGTCAAGCGGTACGGTTCCCTTCAGCCCGGCTGGAAGCGGATCGTGCCATGCGACCTGAATGGCGACCACAACCCGGATCTGATCTTAAAAAATGAGCAGACGATCGGCGTCGCACTCCATGAAAACGATTCGTTTCGTCCGCTTACCGAACAGTTTCTCTACTTGAAGCACGCCGATTCGGTGCCTTTTGTCGGAGATGTCAACGGCGATCAGCAACAGGAGTTGATCCTCTATTCGGCATCTGCTGGTGAGATCGAGCTCTATGCGATCAGCAGAGCGGGCGAGTTCTCCTCGCTCGGAACCTACCAAGTGCCCAAGCCGAAGCGGGGCGGCCAAGCGGTCGCAGGCGATACGAACGGTGACGGGCTGACCGATCTGGTCATCTATGACGCTCAACGGGGCATCTGGGAGGTCTGGCAGGGCGATCGCGAGCTCGGCTTAAAACCGCTCGACAACCTGTACGGCCCGTGGGCGCGCGGTGAGCGAATCGCCTTTAGCGCCGATCTGGATGGCAATGGAAAAACGGACATCACCGCCTTCGACCCCGCAGAGGGCGTGCTCGACATCTCGCTCTCGTTTCGCGGCCCGAAAAAGTAAAAAGAACCCCGCCCAACTCAGGCGGAATCCCCTCTTTTCGATCACGAGGAGCGCATGTTCACGCGCTCCTTTTTATGTTGGTAAGTTACTGCGCGGCATCCTTGTAAAAAGTGGTTCCAAATCGGTCGTTTTTGCAGACGCTTGGGAACCTCAAGCAGTTTTAAGACGTCTAATTTGCTAGAAGGAAACGAGGAGGAAAGAAACATGAAAAGATACGCCTCGCTCCTCTTTTTTGCAGTCCTCTTGACGGGACAGCTCGCATGTTCAAGCCAACAGGATGCGAACAGACCGATCGCAGAAACGGTCGATCCTACAGCACAAACGGGACAAGCGACAGCCGAGCAGGACGTGCGAAAAGACGTTTGGGATCAGCTTGCCAAAGAAGATCGGGCACGGATCAAGGGGACATGGAAAGAGGGAACGGTGCTGAAACGAACCCTGACCGAAAACATGGGTTTTTACCTCGACAAATCTTACCTGGGGAAAGAAGTGTACCTCGTCGATTTTCCGACAAAATCGAAAGCCATGCCGAACAACATGATCCTGTTCGCCGCACCTGATAACCATAAGCTGATCGGATATGGCTATGTGGATTAAGCAGGGCGAATGCCCAGCCCCCCGATGATAAAACCCCCTCTGATCGACAAGATGATCGAGATCATACCGATCTCCTAGCTCTCTTGTCGACCACGAGGGGGATCTACGGGATCTACCACACAACACATTTGCTCGTGCGGAGACATCTCTAGGATGAGGAAACGAACCGCGCTCTCCTCAGCGTGCAGATGCGCGGTGCTGCCGACCGCCTTTTTGCCGACAGCGCTTAGCGATGCAACACGTCCGTATCGCGTTCATAGCCCGACTGGTCGCGTGCGTTCTCCCACTCGCGATCCTCTTCGATGTCGACGATGTTCCACCAGCCGCCTCCAAGATCGTTTGCGCGCAGCAGATATCCTTCCCGCCCCGGCGAAAGTCGCAGGCAGAGGATGTACCAGCCACCATCCGCCTGAAACACGCGAGCCGCCTGATAATCGTACACCCCTTCGTTCTCCACTTCGAGGTGCAACTGCTGCCCGGTGATCACCTCTAGGTTGTCCTCCATAAAACCGATCTCATTTCTCATCCGTTCTTCTCCTCTCGTTCCATCCCAATTTTCAGACCGCATCCGGCCGCACATTCGCCGTCTATGATCTCGCCACCGCATCGGCAGCGTCCATCGGTGAGCGCATCCAGCCAAATATATTGCTCCGACTTCAGTCCATACAGGGGCAGCAATACCCGCTTGCGATATTCGATCAGCCGGCTCGCCACCCGTTTTGAGCGGTGGGCAAGATGGTGACAGCTCGCATCCAGACAGATGCCGTTGTCTGCCGTGCCCAGCCCGCCTTGCGACCGCGAGATGATATGGTGCACTTCCCGCCCCGGCTTGCCGCACAGCACGCAGCGCTCCTGATCGCGCTCGCGAACATGCTTGCGCACGATCGCGCTAAAGTCGTTGCGCTTGCTCGCCGCCTGCAGTTCTTCTCGCTGTCGACGCTTTGCACTTCGGTCATCCATCCGCATCACCTCCCCCGCCTCCTCTTACACTATCAAAAAGAAAAGAGACCCGCAAAGGTCTCTCTACAACTCTTCCACCAACAGCATCGCCGCACCGATCACACCCGCATCATTGCCCAGCGTTGCCAGCCTGATCTCTGTCGCCCGCCGCACCCGAGGCAGCGCGTAGCGGTCGAACGCTCGCTTGAGCGGTGCAAGCAACGCCTCTCCCGCCTGCGAAACGCCGCCGCCGATCAGCATCACCGGCGGGTTGAGCGTCGTCCCGATGTTGGCCAGCACAAATGCCAACCGATCGATCGCATGCTCGATCACCTCGCAGGACAGGCGATCCCCCCGCGCCGCATGGTCGAAGATGAGCGCAGCGGACAGCGATCGCTCCGCCGCAAGCGAGCTCTCATCTCCGGCGAGCATTCGATCGACCGCCGCTCGAACGATTCCGGTGGCTGAGGAGATCGTCTCCAGACAGCCTCTGCGCCCGCAGTTGCAGAGCCAGCCCTCTTCATCGAGCATGATGTGACCGATCTCCCCGCCCATCCCGCTCGCGCCGCGAACCAATTTGCCATCGATCAAGATCCCGCCGCCCACACCGGTGCCCAGCGTCACGCAGAGCGCATCGCGCGCCCCGCTTCCTCCTCCCACCAGCGCCTCGCCAAACGCAGCTGCATTCGCATCGTTGTCCAGCGCGATCGGCAGGTCACCTAAGCGCTTTTGCAATTCGGCGCGCAATGGCACCTGGCTCCAGCCGAGGTTGACGGCCGTCTCGACGAAGCCTGTCGCCCAATCGAGAAAAGCGGGAACGCCAACCCCCACCCCGCACACATCGCCCAAGCTCCGCCCCTCCGCTCGGGCAACCTGATCGACCAGTGCGACCATCCGGTCGAGCACAGCATCTAGGCCAAGATGGGGACACGTTTCCTGCTCCGCTCGGAAGATGATCTCACCTGCTGCGGTGACGAGCGCCCCTTTCATCGTCGTGCCGCCGACATCCAGCCCCACATAGTTTCGCATCCCCGCCACCCCTCTTCACCAAAAGCGCCACATGAAGATCATGTGGCGCCGTCCGCTTCGCTCGCTTTCAGTTTATTCGCAGGGAGCGAGAGATTACCTGTTAAAAAATGGATTCCTCCGTCAACGCATCGAAGAGATGGATGCGATCGTTGAGCAGTGTGAGCGTGACAGACGAGTTCGCTTCGATCTCCGATCGAGCTGGCACGCGCGCGATCATGCTCTGCCCAAGTGCGCGCAGGTGCACATGCTTTTCCGCCCCGAGCAGTTCGACGCGCTCGACTGCGGCTGGCAACAGTGCGCGATCGGTCGTTTCGCGAATGTCTTGGTCAGCGATCAGGTCTTCCGGTCGAATGCCCAAGATGAGCGGCATGTTGAGCGCGCCCGCCTCGCGCAGCCGGGTCTGGCGCTGTACCGGGATTGCGATCTGAAAACTTGCGCTCTGAAAAAACATCTCGTCCCCTGCCACCTGCAGCCTTCCTGACAGAAAGTTCATCGCTGGAGCGCCGATAAACGAAGCGACAAACATGTTTTGCGGCCGATTGTAGACATCCTGCGGGGTGCCGACCTGCTGAACGACCCCCTCTTTCATCACCACGATTCGCGTTCCCATCGTCATCGCTTCTGTCTGATCGTGCGTCACATAGATGACCGTCGCCTGCATGCGCTGGTGCAGCTTGGCAATCTCGGTGCGCAGCTGCGCCCGCAGCAGAGCGTCGAGGTTGGAGAGCGGCTCGTCCATCAGAAAGACCTGCGGTTCGCGGACGATGGCGCGCCCGAGCGCCACGCGCTGTCGCTGCCCGCCTGAGAGCGCCTTCGGTTTGCGCGCGAGCAGGTGCTCGATGTTGAGCACTTGTGCCGCCTCGCGAACTTTTTCCTCGATCACCGCTTTTGGCGTCTTGCGCAGTTTCAACCCGAACGCCATGTTGTCATAGGCGGTCAGATGGGGATACAATCCGTAGTTTTGAAAGACCATCGCGATGTCACGATCTTTCGGATGCACATCGTTGACCAGGCGATCGCCGATCCACAGCTCCCCCTCCGAAATGCTCGCAAGACCTGCGATCATCCGCAGCGTCGTCGTCTTGCCACAACCTGATGGGCCGACGAGGACGAGAAACTCGCCATCTTCGATCTGCAGATCGAAATCCTGCACCGCCACCACGCCGTTCGCAAAGCGCTTGTAGACATGTTTCAGTTGCACGTGCGCCATATTTTGAAACCTCCTTACCGACCTGCGCTCGCTCCGACTCCTTTACCCGGCGAGTCCCTTCTCCGCCTTCAGCGCGGAGATCAAGCTCATCCCCTGCCATTTTTTCTTCCGCCAACGCCAGAGCATCATCAGACCGCGGAGCCATTCATCGACGATAAACGCTGTCCACACGCCGACCAGCCCGTAGCCGAGGTGAACGCCCAGCAGGTAGGCGAGCGGCACCGCCACGCCCCACATCGACAGCACGCCGAGATAGACGGGAAACTTCGCATCACCTGCCGCTCGGAGCGACAGGATGATCACCAGGTTGAGCGCCCGCCCAGGCTCTAACAGGATCGTCATCAGCACGAGCGTGCTCCCGACAGCGATGATCTCCTGCTGATCGGTAAACAGGCCGAGCAGCGGTGCTCGAAACAACGAAAACAGACAGGCCATGACGAACGAGACGGCCATGCCGATCTTCAGACTTCGCATGCAGGTTTGATAAGCGGTGTCCAGATCGCGCGCGCCGACCCGGTGTCCGACCACGATCTGTGTCGCCTGCGCGATCGCCATCGAAAACAGATAGATGAACATCATCAAATTCTGGGTGTACACTTTCGTCGTCAGCGCCAGCACGCCGATCGAAGTGATGAAAAAAGTGATCATCACCTGTGATGATACGTAGGACAGATGCTCTCCCGCAGATGGAATCCCGATCTTTAAAATGTTGGCGATCGCATAGCGCGGGAATCTGATCAAGCAGCCGAACGGCAGCTTGCCATCCATTCGCTTGAGCAGAATGATAAACAGCACGACAGCTCCGACCAACTGCGCGACAGCCGTTGAGATCGACACCCCGAGCACGCCGAGCACCGGAAGGCCAAACGGGCCGAACAGCAACAGGTAATTGCCGATCACATTGAGCACGTTCATCCCGAGCGTCACATACATCGCATCTCGTGCAAAACCGTGGCTGCGCACCGTCGCCGACATCGCGGTCATCAACGCTTGCAACACCGATGCGCCCCCGACGATCCGCAAGAAGGTCAGCGCTTCTGCCATCAGCTCGTCGGGCAGCCCCATCCAGGTCAAAAAGGATCGCCCAAACACCACCAGCACCACGCTCAACAACAAACCGAACAGGAAGTTCGCGCCCAATGCGACCACCGCAACTTCTGAAGCTTTCTGTCGCTCACCAGCGCCGAGGTATTGCGAGATCACGATTCCCGTTCCCATCGCCACAAAGCCGAACATCACCAGCACGACCATGACCAGTTGGTTCGCCACGCCGACAGCTGCCACCGCATCATCCGAGTAGCGGCTCAACATCAAAGTATCCGCATTACCCATTAACATCCGCAATCCAAGCTCAATAAAAATAGGCCATGTCAGCGCGAACAGCGTCAATTTTCGATCAGTTCGACTCATTCCTCATCCTTCTCTCTTCCCTCGAAGTGCAATCGGTCGATTGGCGACAAAATCCCCCCATTTCCCAGGAAATACTCAGTTCCTGTCGAGGAAAACAGAAAGCATATCGACATCCGATATGCTTTCGCCTCGCTTTTCTACTCCTTTGTCGCGCGGAGCAACTCTGTGATCTTCGCTTCGTCCATGCCGATCACATATCCCCGATCTGTCTTGACGATCGGGCGCTTGACCAGCGTAGGCTCTGTCGCCATCAGCGCCGAAAGCTCTGCCTCCGCCATCTTGTACAGCTCTTCGTGGCGCTCCTGATAGACGGGCGAGCTTGGCCGCAACAGATCTTGGACTTTCAGCCCAAGTGAGCTGGCGATCTCTAAGATCTCCTCCGCAGAGAGCATCTCTTCCACCAGATTGCGCTCCTTCACTTCCTCGTTTGCCAGAAAGTCTCGCGCTCGCGGCGTTTTGCTGCAAGCCGGATGATACATCATCGTCACTTCCATCTCTTCACCTCATACCGATCTTTTTTATACCGATCATTCTTTCCATTCTATCATATGGAACGCTTCCCCAAAAACGGAGAGTAAGCCGCCTTGAGAACTTCCCATATCACCTACTTCCACCGCAGAGCGCCGCTCACGAACTGGCATCCGCTTCCTTCTGCGCATAAAAAAGCTTTCGTTCACGCCTGAGCCGAACGAAAGCTTGTGCAATCTTGATGGATCGATCGCTTGTCAGTTGCTGAGGCGCGATTCGAACTATTTTTTGATCAGGCCGATCTCCACGAGGCGCTCGTAGAGGAAATCACCCGCTGTGATCGGCGGCCATTTCTCCGGGTTGTCGCTGGTGATGCAGGCCGGAATCGTCTCCAGCAGATAGCCGCTGTACGGATGAACGAAGAACGGCATCGAGAAGCGCGAACTGTTTTCACCTTTCGGGTTGACCACACGGTGGGTGGTCGCCGGGATCACCTTGTTGGTGATGCGCTGCAGCATGTCTCCCGCATCGACGACGATCTGCCCTTTCAGCGCTTCGACCGGGAACCATTCGCCATCGTTGGTCAAAAGCTCAAGGCCGGAGGCTGTCGCTTCGCAGAGCAGGGTGATCAGGTTGATGTCCTCATGCTCCGCTGCGCGCACCGCATCTTGCGGCATTCCTTCTTCGAGCGGCGGATAGTGGATCAGGCGCAAGATCGAGTTCCCGTCTTGAATCATATCGGAGAAGAAGTTTTGTCGCAGGTCGAAATGCATCGCCAACGCTTCCAGCATGTTTCTCGCCACTCGCTCCAGCTCGCGGTACAGCGAAAGGGTCAAGTGCTGCAGCTCCGGCACTTCATCCACCCACACGTTTGTCGGATAGTCGATCGACAGCGGATGCCCGTGCGGTAGCTCTTGGCCAACATGGTAAAACTCTTTCAGGTCGCCCACCTTGCGCTGCTTGGCATGCTCTTTCATGAAGCCGGTATAGCCGCGCTGACCGCCAGATTCGCCCACATATTTCTGTTTCAGCTCAGGCGAAAGCGAGAACAGCTTCTCAATCGCCGCATAAGTATTTTCGATCAGCTTCGGGTTGATGCCGTGGCCTTCCAGGGTGATAAAACCGATCTCTTTCAGACCTGCGCCAAATTCATCGGCAAACTTGGTGCGCTCTTTTCCCGAACCGTGCGTGTACGACTTCAAATTAAGGGTACGAACCAACTCGCTCATGACAGCCTCCTCAGATGTTCGCTCGAACAGATTTAGGATTTACGTTTTAGAATGTGTAATCGCTTTCAATAAATACTCTAACATGTCAAACAGACCCGGGCAATAAAAATTTGTAAGATGTCTGACGTCTGTCCACTCCCGAATAAATCTTGCACCATCTCTTGCCCTTTCATATGAACCTTGTTATACTATTCATTGTGTTTATTTTCACCACCTTGCTCCCACGGGGGGCCAAAGTCCAAAAGGAGGGTACATGATGAGAGCCTATGAAACAATGCTGGTCCTGAAAGCGGACCTCGAAGAAGAAACTCGTGATGCGCTCATCGCGAAGTACGAAGGTATCGTTGCGAAAGAAGGCGGTACTGTTCAACAAGCGACCAAGTACGGCAAGCGCCGTCTGGCGTACGAGATCAACAAGAACCGTGAGGGCTTCTACGTTCTGCTGAACTTCGAAGCGAACTCCACCACGCCGGCTGAACTCGAGCGCCTGATGAAGATCGATGACAACGTGCTCCGCTACCTGACCGTCGTTAAAGAACAGTAGTACAAATTCTAACCAACGAGGAGGAAATCGAAATGAGCGAACAACGTGAACAACGCGAACACCGCGAGCAACGTGGCGGTTTTAACAAAAAACGCCGTGGCAAGCGCCGCAAAGTTTGTAACTTCTGCGTTGACAAAGTGAAAGTAGTAGACTACAAAGACGTTAACCGTCTGGGTCGTTATGTATCCGAACGCGGTAAAATCCTGCCGCGCCGTATCACTGGCAACTGCGCAGCTCACCAGCGTGCAGTCACCGTTGCGATCAAAAACTCTCGCATCGTGGCTCTGATGCCGTACACCGCTGAGGTGTAAGAATAGAGAAAGGAAGTGGCCTCGCGCCACTTCCTTTTTTATTTTTTTGCAATAGAATTATTTTCCTCTTCCAAGCTGACCCCCATAAAGATAGAATGATATACTGAATAGGTATATGGTTATGGGGTTCTTTTGGTGCAGGGAGGGGAATGGAAGATGCAACAACCTAGTTTTAATCTGCTGAAAGAAACGGTGGGAAAACGTTTCGGACAAATGTTCACCGACTATGGGCTTCCAGAATTGCCGACAGGTCTTTTCTCGGCTGAACAGCTCAATTTTCTACAAGATCAATCTGAAAGCTTGCCAAGCGATTTGGGGGCGCTTGAAAACTTGCTCTTGCAAAACGTGAACAAGAGCAAAGTGTTGCGCATCGGCAACGCACCGACCGGGGAAAACCTGATCACGGTGCGTATCCCGCTACAAAAATCGGCTTGCATGCTCACTTTTGCTTACTATAAGGAAGCTTGGCGTGTGCACACGATCGACGCACTGCAAACGCGTCGAGCTGAGATCGGCAAACTGGTGCTCGGCGGGCTGGTAGGCGCTGCCGCCACCGCGCTGTTCGCTTTGATTCTGTCCGGTTTCAGCGGCGGAGACATTGTCGCACAGGCGAAAGAAGAAGGGTATGTCGTCCTGACCCAAGAGCAGTATGCGGAGCAGACAGGCCAAAGCCAGGTCGACATCGCCGCGAAAGACAAAGCGGCGAATCAGGGCGCAGATGCGGGCGACGCTAAGCAGCCCGCCAAAGAGGATGCGTCCAAAGGCGAGGCGATCACCTTCTCGCTCAAAGAGGGCATGACCACTTGGGATCTTACCGAGTTTTTGAAAGAGCAAGGCCTGATCCAAGATCGGATGCAGTTCAGCACCAAGCTGACCGAGCTCGGTCTGGACACGATGCTGCGCCCGCAAGACTATCACTTCACCAAGGGCATGACCGAAGCTGAAGTGATCGAAGCGCTGAAAAAAGAAGTGTGATCCGTTCCGCGCAACGAAGCCACCTCGGTCCTCCTAGGTGGCTTTGTTCGCTTCCAAGATGCGCATTCGATACCCATTGCTCGCCACCACTCCCAGCTCCTCGATCAACCCGTAGTTCGCCCACGCCCCGACGACCGCGCCGATCAAAGGCACGAGCTGCAACATTTTCCGAAAATCGATCGCATCGCGATACTCGCGCTGAAATTGCTCCCAATCGATCTGTTGCAGATACTCCCGCTCCGGTGGCAATTCGCTCGCCACACGCTCCCAATGCTTGATCTTCCACAGCAGTTCCTTCCGCCGCTCCGGCGCAGAGAACGCGAGCTGAAACAGGTAGAGCAAGAACAGCCGCTCGCGATAATCTGTCGTCCGATACCCATAGATGTGCGCCAACTCGAACAAAAACTTCATCTTGATCGCGATCAACGCTGGAAAGTCGACCAGGCCGAGCACAATCCCCCCGGCGCCAGTCCCCGCCCCTTCGGCTGCCGCGATCTTCTGATAGGTCGACAGCAGCGCTCGCGCTCGCTCATCTCGCTCCTGCAGCGAGATTCCCAGAAGCGGCGGTTGCTTCGGCACGTATTCCAACCCGAACAGAACTGACCTCACAATCCCGCGAACGGTGCTGGTCAGCGTCTGCTGCACCTTCGCCGGAATCGCGCGGTTGATCTTGGTCTGCACCCGCTTGGACACGCTCTGCAGCAGGCCGGTCGGCTTGAGCAGTTCGTCTTCCCATCGATCTAGCTCTGCAATCACTCTTTGCTCATAGGTCATCATTCCGATCATCTCCTCCCCTTTTCTACGACGAACGGAGCCGAATGGTTTCATCCCAGTTGAAATTGGAAACAATATCCTGTAACAAATGGAAACTTTTTCTCTGAGGAGGGTGATCTGTTGCCTGTTATCGCATCGATCGGCACTGCCGTACCGCCCTACATCATTCGCCAAGCGGAGTCGCGAACGTTTGCCCGCAACCTGTTTGCCGATGCATTCTCCGACATCGACCGCCTGCTCACCGTCTTCGATTCTGCGCAGGTGGAGCAACGACACTTCTGCATACCGCTCGATTGGTTTGCCACAACCTCTTCGTGGGAAGAAAAAAACAGGCTCTACATCGAACATGCGGTCAGCCTGAGTCGGCAGGCTGCTGAGACCTGTTTGCAGAGAGCCGGTCTATCGCCAACCGATGTGGACATGATCCTCTTCATCTCCTCCACCGGAATCGCGACCCCGAGCATCGACGCGCTCCTCTGCAACTCGCTCGGTCTGCGCGAAGATATCGTCCGCCTGCCGATCTGGGGGCTGGGCTGTGCCGGTGGAGCGGCAGGGCTTGCCCGCAGCTTCGATCTCGCCCAAGCGCACCCGAACCGCAAAGTGCTGATGATCGCACTCGAACTGTGCGGCCTGACCTTCGTGCACGGTGATCGCTCCAAAAGCAACCTGATCGCCACCTCCCTGTTTGCAGACGGCGCGGCTGCCGCGCTGCTGTACGGCGATCGGGCGGCCGAGTCACTCGATTGCCACGGCCCGCAGCTGATCGCCAGCCGTTCGACGACCTGGCCGAACTCGCTCGACGTGATGGGCTGGGATGTGCAGAACGATGGTCTGAAAGTGATCTTCTCCCGAGATATTCCCACGCTGGTCGAACAGAAGATCGGCGATCTGTGCGATTCGTTTCTGTCGGCGCACGATCTGAGCAGAGCTGCGGTCAGTCGCTACATCGCCCATCCTGGCGGGATGAAGGTGTTGAGCGCCTATGAGCGAGCGCTCGACCTGCCTGCCGACGCGCTGCAGCACGCCCGTGAGATCTTGCGAACGCATGGCAACATGTCTTCCTGCACCGTCCTGTTCGTCTTGGAGCGCGAGCTTGCCGAGTCGCATCAGCTAGGCGAGCACGGGCTGCTGTTTGCCCTCGGACCTGGATTCTCCGCCGAGCAGGTGTTGCTCAGATGGTGACCTGGTTTGCGCTGCTCTTCGCCTTTGTGCTGTTTCAGCGCCTGCTCGAACTGGTGATCGCCAGACGAAATGGAGCGCACATCGAGTCGCTCGGCGGCTTTGAGGTGGGCAAAGATCATTACCGATACATCGTTCTGCTCCACATCGCCTTCCTCTGCTCCTTCCTCTTCGAAGTGCTCGCCCGCCATCAGGAGGGAATGGTTCCTCAGCTCGCACCGCTCACCCTGTTTGTGCTCGCGCAGGGACTGCGCCTCTGGGTGTTGCGAACGCTGGGGAAATTTTGGAACACTCGCATCTACATCCTGCCCGGAAGCGAACCGGTCACTCGCGGCCCCTATCGCTTCATGCGCCACCCGAACTATCTGGTCGTCGCCGTCGAGCTGTTCACGCTGCCGCTCTGCTTTGGCGCCTGGATCACCGCGATCGTCTTCAGCCTCTTAAACGGGGTGATGCTCGCCGTGCGCATCCGAGCAGAAGAGAACGCGCTGATCGCCGGAACCGCCTATGCGGAGAAGATGTCGGACCGCAAGCGCTTCTTCCCCCTGCTCAGAAAATGAGCAAAGACCGTTCAGCTCAAGCGCTGAACGGTCTTTGGAAGCGGCGAAACTGATCGCGCAGTTTGCTTACTTCGCTTACTCTGTCTCACCTTCTGCCGGAGCAGCATCTACAGCGATCTGGTAGGCATCGAGCAGGGACTGCGCTTCCGCTCTGTCGTCCAGGCCGAGCAGCTCTTGCGAATCGCCTTCCCCTACGATCTGCATCAGAACAGAATCCTCCTCGTTCATCAACAGCACATAGTTGCGGTCGTTCATCTCGAACATGCCCTCGATGCTAAACTCCCGCTTCTGGCCCTGATCATCCTCCACAACGATGCGGTCTCTGCTCATCTGATCACCCCCATGCATTATCCTTTCCATTTCGGAGCACGTTAGCCAAGGAGAAAGGAGTGCTTTTTGCATGCGCAAATGGATACAGCTGGTGATCCTGCTGCTCTTCTTTATCGTTCCCTACACCGACCTGTTTCGCATCGACATCCCATCAGGTCATTACTATTGGTTTACGCGCAGGCTGTCGTTCTCACAGGCGATGCCGCTGCTTTTGACCGTCTTGTGGCTGGTGTTTCTCGTGCTCGGCCTCACCTTTTTCAAACCGCGGCTCTTCTGTTCCCATTTTTGTCCGCACAACACGATGTCCCAAGTGCTTCGTACGATCAGACGGTGGAAGCTCGACCTGCCGCTTGCGATCCTGCTCACCCCGCCCGTCGCCTTCACCCTGCTAGCCTATTTTGTCGACCCGCGCACCGCTTGGCAGGCGATCACAGAAGGCCGCTCGACGATCATCCTCGCCTTCTTCATCGCCCTTTGCTTATTTATCGGCTTTCTGTTGCTCAAGCTTCGTCACCAGTTCTGCCGCAACACGTGTCCCTACGGCTATTTTCAACAGCTGTTCCGGCCGGAGCGCACGACCCGGCTGGGCAAGGTGATCACCGCGTCCCTGCTCGTGCTGCTTGCGATCGCGACTGCCGTCTCCGTCCGCTTCACATCGGGCGTGGAGATCGACCTCGGCACGATCGCTCGCATTCACGCCGGAACGCGCATGATCTACACGTATGAGCTTCGTCTGGTCAACAATCGCAGCGAACAGGAGCGGGTGACCGTCACCTTTCAGAAGCTGAAGCCGTTCAATCACCCGGAAGAGCAACAGATCGTCCTTCAACCCGGAGAGGAGAAGCAAGTCCCCTTCTCGTTTCAGGTGGAAAAGACAGAAGAGGTGCTGCTCGATGTGTGCGCAGAAAACGAAGATCGCTGCAAACAGTTTCAGTTCTCGCTCTCCGGCGTATAAAAAGCGGATGCCTTCCTAGGAGGGCACCCGCTTTTTGAGCAGCCAGACCAGCGCGGTCGCCGCCACTGTCACCCCGTAAAAGGCGGCGTTCGGAACGGCGAGCGACGTCAGGAAGCGGCTGACCACATGTTCGGCCAAGATCATCGACATCGCCGTCCACGACAGCACCGCCACTCCGAGAAAGAGCAACACGGGATACTTCTGCAGCAGATAGGCGATCAGGCGACTGCCCCACAGAATGCACGGGATCGACACCAAGACGCCGAGCGACACCAGCCACCAACTGCCATCGGCGATGGCGATCACCGCCAGCACGTTGTCCACCGACACGGTCAGGTCGGCGATCACGATCATCTGCACCGCACTCCAGATCCCTGCGCCGCTGCGCATCTGCGGCAGATCCTCCCGGTGTTCCTCCAGCATCTTGTAGGCGATGTAGAGCAAAAAGATGCCGCCGATCAGTTTGATGTAGGGCAGCGAGATCACCAGGTAGGCGATCAAACAGAGGATGATGCGCAGGCCGACAGCCCCCATCGCCCCCCAGTACACCGCCTTTTCTCGAAGCCCGATCGGCAGATGCCGAGTTGCCAAACCGATCACCAGCGCGTTGTCCATCGACAGGATCGCCGAGATCAACAGAATTTCGATGCCTAATAAAACTTCTTGCACGTCACAGACCTCCTCTGTGTCCCTCTAGGAACAGCCTATGACGTGAAGTAGGTTAACTTGTCTCCTTCCGCTCCGATCGCTAAAACACCCCGAGCGCAAACTCGCCCCAGTCGATCCAGGAGCGCATAAAGCGCGTGCCGACCGGGGCGATTATCGATCTGTACTTGCTGAGCGAACCGCTGTCTGTCTCGGCGATGATCAGCATCCTGATGCTGATCGGGATCGTCGTCCACCTGTTACAGAAACACAAAAAACCAGCGCATCAATAAGATGCGCTGGTTATATTCGCCAATGTCGCAAGCTTACAGCTTAGAGACGTTAGCAGCTTGCGGACCGCGGTTGCCTTCTACGATTTCGAAAGAAACGCGTTGACCTTCTTCGAGGGTTTTGAAGCCATCTTCTTGGATTGCGGAGAAGTGTACGAATACATCGTCGCCGCCTTCAACAGTGATGAAGCCGTAACCTTTTTCTGCGTTAAACCATTTAACAGTACCTTGTTGCATGTGTGAAACCTCCTGAAACGTCCGTAAAAGACGAAATATTAGCTACCATTTCGTCCGATCCAAAATGCACCGACTCAGCGTTGAGCACTGCAAATGGCGAATCACTAATGGTGCTCTTTGAGACAATATCATCATACCACCCTTTGTCAAGAGTGTCAAACGTTTCAGGCATTAAATGCCATATATCTTTTTGAATTTTTCTTCAAGATAAGTGACCAAATAGTCTGAGTTAATTTCCTCACCGGTCGCCTGCACCATGATCTCACCTGGCGTCAGCATCTTGCCATGCTTGTAGACTTTCCGATTCAACCAAGCGAGCACTTGCGAAACATCGCCGCGCGCCACCTGCTCCTGGTAGTCGGGGAGCTCTTTGCGCATCGTGTTTTCCAACTGCGCCGCATAGATGTTGCCGAGCGAATAGGAGGAGAAGTAGCCGAACGCCCCGCCCGACCAGTGGATGTCTTGCAACACGCCGGTCGCGTGTGACTCCGGACGCACACCGAGATACTCTTCCATCTTCTGCGCCCAGATCTCCGGCAGATCTTTGACCTGAATCTTGCCGTTGATCAGATCTTTTTCGATCTCGTAGCGCAGCATGATGTGCAGGTTGTAGGTCAGCTCATCCGCATCGACGCGGATCAAAGACGGATCGACATAGTTGACCGCCTTGTAGAACTCTTCTGCGCTCACCCCGGCGAGCTGTTCGGGGAAATGGCTGACCAGCCCGTCAAAATGATGCTGCCAGAACTCTTGGCTTCTGCCCAGCATGTTTTCCCAGAAGCGTGATTGCGACTCATGGATGCCCATCGAGGTGCCTGTGCAGAGGAAAGTGCCGATCAGATCGTGCGACACGTTCTGCTCATAGATCGCATGGCCGAATTCGTGAATCGTGCCGAACAGCGAGGCGGTGATATCGTTTTCAAAGTAGAAGGTGGTGATGCGGACATCGTTCGGGTTCAGACCGACCGCAAACGGATGCGGGCTCTCCTCAAAGTGACCTTTGCTAAAATCGAAGCCGAGCTGGTTCAGCATGTAGCGCGAATATTTCTGCTGCTGATCCTTCGGGTAGGACAGGTGCAAGAACGAGCGGTTCACCTGCTCTTTCTGCTGGATGCGCTGGAGCAGATCGATCGTCTTCTCGCGCAGGTTGCCGAAGATCACATCGAGCTTGGCAACGGTCAGCCCCGGTTCATACTTGTTGAGCAGCGTGTCATATTTGTTATCCTGATAGCCCCAGATCTCGATGAACTCGCCCAAGAGGGCGACGATCTGCTCCAGATAGGGACGGAACATTTCAAAATCGTTGTTCTGTTTCGCTTCTGCCCATGCGCTCTCCGCTTTTTGCGTCAACACCACATACTCGCGGAACTTGTCTGGCGGAATGCTCTTGTCGCGATCATATTCCAACTTGCGATCCAAGACGGAGTTGCGCGTGATCGGATCGAGCTGCGAAAGCGCTTCCGGCTGTGCCAGCACTTCGAGGAACTCCCCCATCTGGTCGGAGATCTGCATCATAAACAGCTCGCTCGACAGCATGCCGACCACCTCTGCACGCTGGGCAACACCCTGTTTCGGAATCAGGACGCTCATGTCCCATTGGATGAGCTGGATCGCTTCGTGTAGTTGCTTCATCTTGCGCACGTACGTTACAAAATCGTTCGCCGTCTGCTGAATCTTATCGGTTGACATCCATTAACCTCCGTTTCGTATCTACAACAGGTGTTTACACTTTTAATTTACAGAATATTTTTCGAATTGTCCAGCGGCAAATAAAAGAGCCACAGGTTGAAACTGTGGCTCTGCTTGATACTATTTTAAACCATGTTGGATCAGATAGTCGATGTTTTTGTTGAGCAGTTCTGCGCCGCTTGCGGAGATCTTGCCCTGTTTCACATCTTTGACCAGCTCAGCTTGCAGCTTTTGCAGGTGATCGATCGCTTTGTCGATCTTTCCTTTGCTCGCATGCTGCTCAGCAGTGTCCAGCTTCGCTTGGATCGACTGCTTGGTGCCATGGTTTTTCAGCTCGCCGCGATCGTACAGCTGGTTCAGCAGGTTTTCGATCGAGCTAAAGCTCGTCTCGACGAGGAACAGGAAGTTGCCTTCGTAGAGATTGCCCGCATGGTCGAGCACGCGAACTTTCAGCGTGTGCACGCCAAGTCCGAGACCTTCTGCGTTCAGCTCAGCGCCTTGGTTGATCTGATGATCATCGAGGAAGAGCTGAACATCAGCGACGCCAGCGCCTTCATCTGTCGCGTTGACGGTGAAGGATACTTTTTCATCGATCGTGACGTTGCGAAGTTCACCGCCCGATTGCGCGATGCTGACAGTCGGGATCGTCTTGTCGAGCTTGATCGTAATCGTTTTTGCTTCTTCCACGTTGCCGCTCGCATCTACAGAGCGGTACGCGATCTCATGGGTGCCGTCTGTGCTGACGACGATCGGTGCGCTGTATTCGATCCATTCGCCTGCGTTCACCTGATATTCGGTGCGAGCGACGCCCGACTTGTCGTCGGTTGCGGTAAGCGTGATCGACACATCTTGGTTGTACCAGCCGTTGTCGTTCGCTTCGCCCGACAGAGCAGCTTCGGTCGTCGGCGCTTGTTCATCCAGATCGGCTGCAAAATCGTTCAGGCCGGTCGGCTTCAGTTGGAACGTGCCTTTAAAGATGGCGGAGATACCGGTGATCGTGACCGTTTGACCGTTTTGGAACGGGAAGTTGTCCAGGCTGAGTCCGCTTCGGCTATCGACGCGAACGAGCGTCTTCTGATCGCCGTTCACCGCGTTAAATTCGAACGTGCCCGTCGGGGTCACCCCGTGCAAATCTTCGATCTTTACATTTTCCAGCGTGACGCGCTGACCTTGGTTGGTCGCATCGACTGCTGCCACCACTTGTGCTGCGGGCAGTTCTGCTGTGCCCAGCTTGGTGATCGCGGTCGGGTTGGTCAGTTCGAGCTCGGTGTTAAACACTTCCATATCTGCGGTGATCTCGATGCGATCGCCCGCTTGGAAACCGGATTGCGTTTGGAAGACATAGATGCCGCCCGTCTCATCCTGCAGGTAGAACCCTTGTCCACCAAATGCGCCCGGCTGCGTGGTGATCACGCCTTGCACGGTGACGGTCGTTCCTACTGTTTTGCTGCGCGCTACATCGATCGATACCTTTTCTGGCACCGGCGGCTTGTCCTCTGGCAGCTGCTCTGCCGGAACGTTTGCGATGGTGACCGCCTCGGTGCTCAGCGCGGTCGAAGCTTGGCGGACGCGCAAGCTAGCTGCGCCGAGTGTACCCGGCTTCACGCGAACGTTCAGCGTCTTCGTCGCATGGCCTTTATCGTCTGCTGTCATCGAGAACTGCGCCGAGTACCCATAAGCGGTCGGCCATGTGCCATCCGCATTTTGTACTTGCGCAACCTGCGTGCCACCCGTCAGGAAGATCCCGAGGTTAAAGCCCGACAGCGTTTGACCCGGTGCGAAATTATCCCCGACCAGGCGCACTTGGAACACTTCGGTTGCCGGAAGCTGCGCTTGATGAACGGTCGAGTAGGCCGGATTGGACGGCGTGGTCGGGTTGGAGCTGGAGCCATAGGAGCCCGGTTTGAACGTGGAGGAGTTAAACCACTTGTAGCCAGCATCTGGCGCTGCCCACGGCTCCGGCTGCGGCTCCGTCGAAGTTTGCGGTGTTTCCATCGGCAGAAGCTGAGTCGGCTGGTCGAGCTGGATGCCCGCCTCGCTGAACGAGGTGTAGGACTCCTTTTTCGACAGCCAGTTCACCATGTTCACCAGCAGGATCGCATCGTTTTGCTCTTTAAAACCATCGTAGGTGGTCTTTTTCTTGCCATTGTCTTCGCGCAGATATTTCGGGGTTGCATCTTCTACCGGCGAGGAGTCGCCGATAAATGCTGCTTTGCCCCCGCCCACTTTGGAGATTGCCGCATACGGACCTTCTGCGACACCGCCGCCGTTGTAAACCCCTTGGTCGACCGCGTTCGCCCATCTTTGGTTGGTCGGCGGCAGATAGACCAGGCCTTTTGCTTTGTTCGGATCGAGGATCGCCAGCGTCGAACCTGCGTGCATCGCCACGCTGTTCACGCCTTGAGTGATGCCAAACGTCTGTGCCGGAGCCGCGATGTTGGACGCGTTCAGATCGCCCAGCGCGTTGTAGCGGAAGCGGATGCCGAAGTTGGTGCCCAGCCAGTCGGAGGACTCAACGCCTTGCATCTGCTCAGATGCGCGCTCTTCAGCAGACATCCCTTTTGCCGGGTCTTCCCAAGCGCCGCGACGATAGCCGTTAAACGCTTCGTTCGCATCCCAACGGTTTTTGTTGCGGTCTGCGTTGTAATGGTCACCGATAAAGAAGATCGATCCGCCCTGCTGAACATATTGCAGCATGGCGTCTTGCTCAGACTTTTTATAGGGATTGTTCGCTTCCCCAATAATGAAAACATCATAATCTTGCAGATCGGAAAGCGTGAGCGGGCTCGTCTTGCGCAGCTCTTTCACATAATATCCATCGTTTGCCAGCGCATTCCCGAAATCGGAAAACGCGCCGTCAATCACCCAGTCTGCCGCGCCAGCCGTCTGGCCGTGCGTGTTGTCGAACAGAACTTTCTTGCCAGCATTTCCGTTGACAACTTTCGGCTGAATCACCGGAGCCGGGTCGTTCGCGCCTTCCGCGTATGCAACGTTACCGATCGTAAGCGTCGCAGCAGCGGGCAGCGGGAACGCAAGCGTCATGGCGAGGACAACTTTCATCGCCTTGCTTTTCAAGCTAAACATTCCTGCACCTCCTAATTATTTGCGCTCATAGATTTTGAACGCCAACAAATCTATTTTAGCATCAATTATGAATGGTTGGGTTACTATTTTGTAAATTGGAATGCCTATTACGATGACATGATTAAAAAGTCCTACCTTTGATAAGTCCAGACTCACATTTACACGTCATACGTCCTACCTCTTGCGGCATACTACAAGCTTCCAAAAGCTAATCAATCGTACAAAAGCCTCCCCCATCAGGAAGGGGAGGCTCTCGAAAGGTGAATAGGACTACGGCAGCGGCTGTGCTGGCACGTTGTCGATCGTGACCGATGTGGTCAGCTTCGCGGTCGAGGTCTGACGCAGTCGCAAGCTCGCTGCACCGGTGGTGCCCGGCTTGATCTGCATCGTCAAGATTTTTTCAGCATGTCCGCTGCTGTTCGCCGTCAGCGAGAAGTTCTCACCATACCCGTAGGCGGACGGCCAGGAGCCATTGCTGTTTTGCACCTTCGCCACCTGCGTGCCACCGGCCAGGTAGATGCCGACGTTAAAACTGTTCTGCGTCGTGTTCGGCGTCATGCCGTCTGCGACCACTTTCAGCTGGAACGTCTGAGCGTTCGGAAGCACCGACTGATGGACGAAGGAATAGGTCAACGTCGGGATCGGAGTGGAAGTTGCACCGTAAGAGCCAGCTTTAAACGTGGTCGGGTCCCACCACTTGTAGCCAGCAGCCGGCGCGGACCACGGCTCCGGTTGCGGCTCGGTCGACGATGCCGGATCTTCCATCGCGAGCAGGGTGGTCGGCTGATCGAGCAGCAGGCCAGACACTTGGTTCAGCGCCGTGTAGCTTTCCTGTGTGGACAGCCAGTTGACGATGTTCACCATCAGCGTCGCATCGTTTTGCTCCTGCCATCCGGCATAGGTCGTCTTGCTTGTCCCAGTTTCTTCGCGCAGATAGCGCGGCGAGCTGTCTTCGACCGGGGAGGAGTCGCCGATGAATGCCGCCTTGCCGAGGCCCACCTTCGAAACTGCCGCATACGGTCCTTCTGCGACACCGCCGCCGTTGTAGACGCCCTGATCGACAGCAGAGCCCCACTTCGCGGTGGTCGTCGGCAGATAGACGATGCCTTTCGCCTTGTTCGGGTCGAGGATCGCGACGGTCGAGCCCGCGTGCATCGCGACGGTCGAGACGCCTGCGGTGATGCCGAACGCCTGCGCCGGTGCGACGATGTTGTTCGCCGTGATATCACCTAGCGCATTGTAGCGGAAGCGGACGCCAAAGTTTTGTCCGAGCCAGTCGGAAGAGGTCACACCCTGCATCGCGGTGGAGTTCGCTTCCTCTGTGCTCATGCCTTTCGCGGGATTGGTCCACGCGCCACGACGATAGCCGTTGAACACTTCGGATGAATCCCAGCGATTTTTGTTGCGGTCCGCATTGTAGTGGTCGGAGATGAAGAAGATCGAGCCGCCGTTTTGCACATATTGCAGCATCGCAGCCTGCTCAGTCTGCTTGTAAGGAATGTTCGCTTCCGGAATGACAAACACATCATAGTTTTGCAGATCGGAAAGCGTGATCGGCGTCGATTTCCGCAGCTCTTTCACATAGAACCCATCGTTGGCCAGCGCGTTGCCAAAATCGGAGAAGGCGCCGTTGATCACCCAGTCTGCCGCCCCTGCCGTCTGTGCATGCGTGTTGTCGAACAACACCTTTTTGCCATAGTTCTGATTGGCCACTTTTGCTTGAATCTCCGGAGCCGGATCGCTCGGCCCTTCTGCCTTAGCTGTCTGCTCGCTGCCATAGGGCAGATACAGCGGCAGAGCCATCGTCATCGCCAGCAGAACTTTGATCGCTTTGCTTTTAAATTTCAAGATGGTACACCTCCACATAGGATAAGATCTACTTTCATTGTAACACCTGAATAAAGAATTCGGACGAGATTGTTGTAAATATTTTTTATTGTTTAGATTTCTATTTATACACAATATTCCTAATTTGTAAATGAAAAGTCACGATGCTGCTGCGGTCAGCAGATCGTGACTTGTTAAAGTGTGAGCAAGCCCTGTTTGGCATACGACTTTCCGAGCCGGACGTAATGATCGACCGTCTCGCCGTTCAGCTGGCGATATCGCTCCGGAACGGGCGGCAGTCGGTCTGCCTGCTCCTGCGTGAACACCGACTGCCCGGGCGCCACATACCGCCCCGCCGCGATGCGCACTAGGCCGGTGACCACCGCGCCGTGCATGATCACACAATCCTGCTCGATCACCGCCCCGTTGATCGAGGCGCTCTGACCGATGAACGTGTTGCGACCGATGTACAGCGGGCCGTGCACCACCGCATGGTGCAGGATGCTGACCTTTTCCTCCACGTACACGCCATAGCGCTTCCCCTCGACCTCAACATATTGGGCGGGGTGGCAATGGATGGCAACAAAATCCTGAATGTTGCTGCGGGCACCGATCGAAAACGGCGGCGACGAATCGGCGCGAATCAGATTATAGAAGCCGACGAACACATCGTCCGCGATGCAGACCGCTCCGATGATGATCGATCCGACTCCGATGACCGCACGCTCGCTGACAGCCGGATCGGTGGCAGCTGGCACCTCCTCGACCGGAGGGTTAGGAACGAGAATCTGATGCAGCGGGTAGATGCCCATCTCTTTTGTCATCGCGCTCTCCTCCTGAAACAATGATATGTGTCAGGGTCGGAAATACGCCTGTGGAAAAGTTGCCCCAAACAGTCGCTCCTATACCCGGCGATACCTTTTCAGCGCGACGACGTTCAGCGCGAGAAACAGCACACAGTATCCGAGCAACACCCACAGTGCCACCTGGATGTCGGCGAGGGTCTCCCCGCGGATCATCACGCCGCGCAACGCTTCCGCACCATGCGTCAGCGGGAGCGCTTCGGACAGCTTCATCAACCAGTCCGGCATGTTGCGCAGGTCGAACAGCCCGCTCAAAAAGATCTGCGGCACGACGACGAGCGGAATGAACTGCACCACTTGGAATTCATTGCGCGCAAAGGCGGAGAGCAGCGTTCCGAGCGACAGCGCCACCGTCGCCAGCAGGATGTTGATCAACAGCACCGCGCCAAACGATCCGACCGATCGCACGCCGATCACGTTCAGAGCGAACCATTGCACCAGCGCCGTCTGCAGGATCGCAAACACGCCAAAGCCGAAAAAGTAGCCAAGCACGATCTCCAACCGCTTGATCGGCGTCGCCAGCACGCGCTCCAGCGTCCCGCCTGTCCGCTCGCGCAAAAACGAGACGCCAGAGATGAGAAAGACGAAGAAGAAGATAAAGAAACCGATCAGCACGGGCGCGAAGTAGTCCATCTTCGTCAGCGATTCTCCGCCGTGCAAAAAGCTCACTTCCAGCTCCCCGAGCGCCACTGCTCCTGCAGCTGGCGGCACGCTCTGTCCGCTTTGCTTCCGCATCGCCTCAGCGGTCGCCTTCATCGCTTCCTGAACAGCCTGCTGCACAGCCCCATTGACAGCAGGATCAGAACCTTCGAGCCGCACCTGCACCTTGCCCGCCTCCACGGTCAGATACCCGTCAGACGCTCCTGCGGTCAGGCGCTCTTCCGCTTCGGTGAGCGACACCTGTTTCACCGTCGCATCCGTCTTTTGCAACTCTTCCCGCAGCATGTCAGGCACCTCGACCACATCGAGATCTGCCTGTGTCGTCGAGGTGGTCAGCACGACAGACAGCAACCACAGGACGAAGAGCGGGGCGACAAACAGCATCGCCACGGAGCGCTTATCTCGAATCACCTGTTTCATCAACCGCTTCGTCAGCGCCCAGATTCTCATGACTGCGCACCTCCATATCGCAAAAACGCCCCTTCGATCGTCGCCGCCCCCGTCTCCGCCTTCAGCTGCTCCGGCGTGCCCAAGGCGATCAGCTTGCCAGCTCTGATCAGGCCGAGGCGATCGCAATGCTCCGCCTCATCCATCACATGCGTCGTGATCAGGATCGATACGCCCTGCTCCTTCAAGCGCATAAACTCTCGCCAGAAGTCTTGGCGCAACATCGGGTCGATCCCCACCGTCGGCTCATCCAAGATCAATATCTCCGGCTCGTGCAACAGCGCGATCGCAAGCGACAGCCGCCGCTTCATCCCGCCTGAGTAAGTGTGAACCGCACGCTTCGCACTGTCGCTCAACTGCACGAGCGCAAGCAGCTCCTCGATGCGCCGCTTTCGCCTCTGCCCCCGCACGCCGAACAGCTCGGCGAAGAACAGGAGGTTGTCATACCCGGTCAGATCGTGGTACAGAGCATCCGCCTGCGCCATGTAGCCGATCCGCTTGATCGTCTCATAGTCGGGCATCTTCCGTCCCAAGACGCGCACCTCGCCGCCCGCGTAGTCACCAACAGCTGCGATCGTCTTGACCAACGTCGTCTTGCCCGACCCGGACGGACCGAGCAACCCGAGAATCTCACCTCGCCCGATCGTAAACGAAACGTCTTGCAACACCGTTCGCTTGCCAAACTGCTGCAGCAGATGGCTGACTTCCACCACCATCTCCTGCTGTTGTCCCCTCTGCATGATCTCGCCCTCCTCTACATCTCACTCTTGTCGATCCTGTTTCGCCACACCGTGCAAATACAGATCTAACAGCCGCCGGAGCTCCGTCTCCTCATCTTGCAAGCGCATCGCTTCCGGCATGACCTCGCGCATCAGAATGTATCCGCCGAGCAAGCTCATCAGCGCCCGAAGCGCCAAAACCGGGTCGACATCTCGCAGCGTCCCCTTCGCGACCTCCTCTTGAAAAAATTTGGCGGCGATCTCCACCAGCTTGGGCGCCATCTGCTCTCTGATCGGATCAAGCAGCTCCGGATGATAGGCAGCCTCGGTAGCCACCGTCTTGATCAACGGCAGGTTGCTCTTCACCAGCTTGACCCGATCCCGCATCACATCGAGCAGCACATCTTCGAGCTCGCGATCTTTTCGCGTCCGAAAGATCTTCTCCACCGACAGCAGGATCAGCGGGCGGAAAAAGCGTACCACCAGCGGGATCACCATCGAGGTCAACAAATCCTTTTTCGTCTTAAAGTAGTTGAAGATCGTGCCTTCCGACACACCCGCCTCCTTGGCGACCTCAGAGGTTCGCGACGCCCCATATCCTTTTTCTGAGAATACTTTTACAGCCGCTTCGAGGATTTTCCAATGCTTTTCGGTCAACTCTTCTTCGATCTGGTCAAACTGCCGCATCTCGTCGCTCATCGTATCCCCCTTGATTGAGTGCTTACTCAGTGATTGAGTCATTACTCAAAATATAGCCGATCGGATTGCGTTTGCCAATCAAAAAGACGACCGCTGCTGCGGTCGCCTCGTTGCATCGCGCTTCTTCGTCTGTCACACCAGCTGACGAATCAGCTGCGGCAGCCAGTCGGCCAGCTTGGAGAACTGGTAGCCCGCCTGTTCCGCCTTCGTTAGATCCATGTGGTAAGAGCCGGGGATCCCAAAGGGTGAGCGCACCTCCGGCGCAGTTTCCACAGCGATGAGCGCCTCTCTACCCACCGCTTCTTCCGCCATTGCGACCATCTCGCGAAGCGTCACCGTGCCGCTGGCAGCAGCGTTGACCGGACCTTCGATCGCCGCCTCTCCGCACCAGACGAGGAACTTGCCCGCCTCCTCAGAAGAGATAAATCCCTGGCGCGACTCGGGAACGGGCAGGCCGATCGGCAACCCTTCCTTCACGCGATCGACATGCCAATGCAGGCGCTTCGTATAGTCGTCCAATCCGAGCACGACCGGAAAGCGCGGCGCGACCACCGGAAAGGGCGCTTTTTGAAAAAAGACAGCCTCTGCCTGCTGCTTGCCTTCCTGATAGGAAAAATCGTCGCGCTCTCCCCATCTGATCGTCAGTTGGCGCGCATCGAGCACCTCTTCCGCCTGCGCATCTGCAGCCAGAGGATAGACGGAGAGCGTCGAGGTGAACACATAGCGACCGACCTTGCCGGAAAACACTTCGACCGCCGCAAGCGCCGCGTTGGACGAATAGCAGATGTTATCATACACCACGTCAAAGCGCGCATCCCCGATCGCAGCTGCGAGCGACTCCTTGCTCTCCCGATCGACGATCAGGCGCTTCACCCGATCGCCAAACTCGTCCGGCGTCTGCCCGCGCGTGGCGATCGTCACGTCTACACCTCGCTCCAACAGGCCTTGCACCAGATGCTTGCCAAAAAAGCGCGTTCCTCCCAAAACCAAAGCTGTCTTCATCCTCAGTTCCTCACTTTCTCCCTGTTCTCTCCGCTGACGAGCGAAGCACGACGTTCGGTCAAAGCTGTCGGAAACCATCATGTTGAGTTTGTGTTGTCCAGCCATTTTCCCGTCACCGATTCGATCAGCGCTGTAAACGTGATTTAAATCGCTTTTCTCCGCAACCGGTCGAAAATGGCACGCGGTTTCGTCTCACGGACGATCCCTTCCTGTTTTCATCTCTCCATTGTAAGGCAATTTGTTTTATTATTGTAGGAGTGATTGTGAGAGAATAGCTCAGATCTGAGGAGGAATCGATTATGAAATTTAGCCAACGATTGCGCGCGAAAGCGGATGCCAGCTGGCAAGCGAGCTTCGACCACCCATTTGTCACCGGGATCGCAGATGACACCTTACCGCTGGAGTCCTTCAAATACTACGTCCTCAACGACTCCTATTATCTGTCCGTCTTCGCCAAAGTCCAAGCGCTGGGCGCAGCGGTCGCAAATGATCTGCATACCGCCTCCCGCATGGCGGCGCATGCGCAAGGAACGTACGAAGCGGAGCTGTCACTGCACGAAACGTTCTCCACGCGCTTAGGCATCACCGCCGAAGATCGCGCCGCCTTCGAGCCATCGCCGACCGCCTATGCGTATACGACGCACCTGCTCGCAGTCGGCTACACCGGCACGCTCGGCGAGATCATCGCAGCGCTTCTGCCCTGCTACTGGCTGTATGCGGAGATCGGCAAGCGCCTGCAAGGGGCGACGCCCGAACAGCCGATCTACCAGGAGTGGATTCGCGCCTATGGCGGCGACTGGTTCGAAACGCTCGTCACCGAGCAGATCGATCGTCTCGACGCGCTGGCAGAGCTTGCAACGCCTGAGGAGCGCCGCCGCATGGAGCAGCATTTCTTGATCTCCTCCCAATATGAGCTCTCCTTCTGGGGGATGGCCTACTCCTTGGAGCAATGGCCGGCACCTGCGATCGAGCTTGCCGAGTCGGACGCTCGCTAAGCAGATCGAAAAGAATAGATGATGATCGCCCGCATTCGGTTGGACAGCATTTCTGCTAACCGATGCGGGCTTTTCATGCTACACTGTTAGCAGTATGTTTCACAAATCGAACGCAGGAAAAGGTTGATCTACATGAATCTCGTATCGGTCATCTCACTTACCAAAACGTACGGCGAAAAAATTCTCTTCCAAGACCTCACCTTTGGCATCGACCAAGGGGATCGCATCGGTCTGATCGGCCTCAACGGAACGGGCAAGTCGACGCTGTTAAAAGCGATCGCCGGCGCGGATCATCCTGACTCGGGACAGATCGTCACCGCAAGCGGCATCTCGATCGAATACCTCCCGCAGAACCCGCTCTTCGATGACCAGCTGACCGTCCTGCAGTCTGTCTTCCAGAGCAGTTCGCCTCTGCTTCGCCTGCTCGGCGACTATGAGCAACTGCTGAGCGACCTTGCGCGACATCCGGAGGACGAAGCGCTGCAAGCTCGGCTCGTCAAGCTCTCGCAGGAGATGGATGCGGGCAACGCGTGGGAGCTTGAGGCAAACGCCAAGATGATCCTCAATCGGTTGGGCATCACCGACTACGATGCGATCGTCGGACAGCTCTCCGGCGGCCAGCGCAAGCGCGTCGCCATGGCGCGCGCCCTGATTCGCCCCGCCGACCTGTTGATCCTCGACGAGCCGACCAACCATATCGACAACGAGACGGTCGAATGGCTGGAAGGCTACTTGGCGAAGAGCAAAGCGGCCTTGCTGCTGATCACGCACGACCGCTACTTTCTCGACCGCGTGACCAATCGCATCCTTGAGCTGGACAAAGGCAACCTCTACACCTACCAGGGCAACTACGCCTCCTTTCTCGAACACAAGGCGGCCCGCGAAGAGCAGGCGCACGCAAGCGAAGACAAGCGGCAAAACCTGCTGCGGCGCGAGCTCGCTTGGCTGCATCGCGGCGCGAAAGCTCGCACCACCAAGCAGAAAGCGCGCGTCCAGTTCGCCGAAGCGCTGCGCGATCAAAAGGTGGAGAAAGCGGCGACCAAGATGGACATCGCCATCGGCTCGCAGCGGCTCGGCAACAAGGTGTTCGAGCTTGAGCAGGTCAGCAAATCGTACGGAGCTCGCCAGCTGATCTCCGACTTCTCCTACCTGATCGGCCCGCACGATCGGATCGGCATCGTCGGCAAGAACGGCAGTGGCAAATCGACTTTGATGGACATGATCGCCGGCATCATCGCGCCTGACAGCGGCACGATCGAGACGGGCACGACGGTCAAGCTGGCCTATTACACGCAAGAGAGCATCGAGATGAACGAAGAGCTGCGCGTCATCGAGTACATTCGAGAAGCATCCCCCTACATCCGCACCGTCGATGGTGAGACGTTCTCCGCTGGGCAGATGCTGGAGCGCTTCCTGTTTCCTCCGCACGCGCAGTGGACGCCGATCGCCAAGCTGTCGGGCGGAGAGAAGCGCCGCCTGTACCTCTTGCGCACGCTGATGAGCGAGCCGAACGTCCTGCTGCTGGACGAGCCGACCAACGACCTCGACATCCAGACGCTGACGATCCTGGAAGACTACCTCGACCATTTTGACGGAACGGTCGTCACCGTCTCCCATGACCGCTACTTCCTCGATCGCGTCGTCGACAAGCTGATCTGCTTCGAAGGGGATGCTGTCATTCGCACCTACCTCGGCATGTATTCGGAGTATCAGGCGGAGCGCGAACTGCAAGCGCCAGAAAAGGACAAGCCGACCAAGCCAAAAGAAGAGGCGAAAGCGGGATCGGAAGACCTGCCTGCCAAAAAGCTGAAGTTTAGCTACAAAGAGCAGAAAGAGTTTGACTCGATCGAAGAGCGCATCGCCGACATCGAAGCGAAGATCGCTTCCGTTCAAGCGGAGCTGGCCAAAGGCGGCACCGATTACACGCATCTGCAGAAGCTGACAGACGAAGAACAGCAGTTGCAACAGGAGCTGGAGGCGGCGGTCGAGCGCTGGGCAGAGCTGAACGAGCTCGCCGAGGAGATCACCCGCAACAAAGGTCGCTCCTGAAGCGATCGATCAAAAAACCAGGTCGCTCAGCGACCTGGTTTTCCCTTTCCCACCACCGAGAGGGCGAAGTCGACCGTCCCGCCGCGCAGCGATCGGTTGCGCGCACAGATGCTCGACCGCCCGTCCGGCGACCAGACGCCGACCAGCGGCTCCATCTCCCGCCCGGCCACCCACGGGCGCAGAACAGACTCCGCTGGCACCAAGCGCTCGCCCGTGCTGCGGGCGATCTGCCAGTCGCCCCGCTCTGGATCGACGACGAGAACATCCGCCCGGCCGTCCCGATCAAAATCACCGACTCGCACGCGCCATTCCTTGCCGACCGCCCAGTTTTCCAGCCACGGATCGCGCTCCATCTGCAGCGCGCCCGCCTGCCAGCTCCCCACTCTCCACGAGCCGCTATCCGGGTTCCACAGCAGAAGCTCCGCCCGCCCATCGCCGTTCAGATCGGCGTACAGCGCCTGCTGATCGATGCCGCTGTGCCCCGACGCGACCCCTCGCAGCGGGCAGAATTTAGCGCCGTCGCTCTCCGCCAACCGCCAAGCGCCCGTCACCTTGTTCCACACCGCAAGATCGGCTCGCCCGTCTCCGTTCCAGTCGGCGAGAAACGCCTTCCACATCCCTCCGCTTCCAAAGTAATCCAACCAGACGCTCGGTGCTTGAAACGACTCGCCGTCGCTCAGCGCCACGCGCCACGCTCCGCTCGCCCGATCCCAGAGCACCAGATCGTCCCGGCCATCGCCGTTCACATCGCCGATCAGCACCTCTCCGCCGCCGACGCCGCGCAGGACGCGCCTCGGTTCTAGCGGAGCAGAGCGACGGCAGGGAAACAGCTCCAAGCTGACGGAGGCAGCATACCAGTCTCCCGTCTCGCGCTCTCGCACGATCAGCTCGGACTGGCGATCGCCATCGATGTCGCCCACCCAGATCTCCTGTCCGGGGAAAAAGTCGGTCTGGCGCATCGTCGGCACGAAGCTGACCTGAGACAGCAGGGAGACGAAGCGAAACCGCTCTGCTTGAAAGCACCTGACCAACCGCTTGAGATAGGAATGCTCCTCATACACCACCCGCGACCCTTCGCGACTGATAAACGGAAACTCCAGATAGGGATGGTAGAAAAATCCGGCGATCTCGCCGTCCTGAAAGCTTTTGCTCTGCTCGCACATCCGCTGCAGATCCTGCTCTGGGTGCGCTCCGTCCAAGTAATACAGCGGCGTCGGCACATAGATCGTCCCGCGAAACAGCGGCAGGTCTGCATCATCGACCACGATCTTTCGCGTCTCCTCGCTGTGCGGATCATTTTCGAAGATCAGCCCCGTCCACCCTTCGATCACCCGCCGCTGGTTCTCCGAGGCGGTGTAGTGCGGCGTCTCAAACCAGTCGATCGAAAGACCTGAGGAAAACGCGGCGAGAAACCCGTTGCGCATCCTCCTAGACGCATAGGAGCTTTCGAACGCACCTCGCTCTAAAAAGGCCGCTTTCGGATCGTCTGGTGCACAGTCTGTCGCGCATTCTGCATAGGCAAATTCAAATCCGTCACCGGACACCGACTCTCCATACTGATGGCTGTATCCGTGCAAGCCGATCGATCCGCCTCGCTTGTGCAGATAATCGAGCGTCGCGAGGAAGCTCCGCACATGCGGGTCGCGACGATCGGCGATCGACCTGTCATATCCGGTTTTCGGATTGATAAATCGAGGGATCATCGCCACATGAAACGGTACGTCAGCAGCAGACAAAAAGTCGGCGATCACCCGCAGCTTCCACAGGCTCTCCTCCGACTCGTAATAACCGCCTGGCCCAACATCCTCCAAGCGCAACAGCGCTTTTTTCATTTTCGATCCCCTCCGCATAAGCTCACTTGCTTACAGCCTATGCGAGCGGGGATCAGAAGTTATTCAGTCGTCGTAGCGCGCATCTTCAACGCGCACGATCCCTTCGACGATCAGCTCCAGCTCCGTCTCGAAGTTGAGCAAAAGCGGTGCGGGCAACTCGTCGTAGAGGGCGGAAAGCTCGGGCAGGTCAAGCGCCGCTGCTGTCGTGCGCGGCTTTTGCTCCAAGCTCTCCAACCACTCTTTCACCGCATCGATAAACCGATAGAAAGCAGCTTGAAAGCGATCCGCATCATCGCCTGCGCTGTCCATGTCGCTCGACTGCATCTGCTGCCAATCGCTCTGCATCTCCTGAAACGCTTCTTGCACGGCTTTGATCATCGCGCTACTCCTTCGCCATCTCTTTGGCCCGCCGGTTGGTCGCCTCCACCGCCGCTCCGATCAGGGCGGGGAACTCACGCTCCTCCATCACGCGCAGCCCAGCTGCCGTCGCACCGCCCGGCGTCGTCACCTGATCGCGCAAAGCGGCGGGCGAATCGCCCTGCTTCAGCATCAGCGCCGAGCCGTACACCATCCCCACGATCATCCGATGCGCCTGCTCCTTCGTCACGCCAAACTGGAGTGCCGTCTCCTCCAACACTTCAGCGAAGCGGTACAAAAAGGCAGGAGCCGAGCCGGTCACCGCCGTCAGCTGATGAATCTGCTCCTCGGTGCACTCCTCATAGCTGCCGATGCCGTCCAAGATCATCTCCAGCACGGCGCGGTGCTCCGCTCGCACGCTCTTGCCGTATGTATAGAGCGAGACGGACGCGCCGACAGATGCCGCCGTGTTCGGCATCACCCACGCCACCGGAGTCCCTTCCGGCAGCAGTTCCTCCATCATCCCCGTGCCGATTCCCGCCGCCACGGTGAACACAAACTGCCCGTTCACATGCGGCGCCAGCTCGACGAGCGTCTCGCGAACCTGACCTGGCTTCATCGCGAGCACGATCGCATCCGCTCCTGCCACCTGTGCCTGCCAATCGCGAGTTGCGGTCACACCGTACGCCGCGCGCAGTTCGGCCAACCTCGCTTCGTTCGATCGGTTGGTGACGATGATCTCCTCGATCGAGTCGCGCTTTCGTGCCAAGAGCCCCGATAGGATCGCCTCTGCCATCCGCCCAGCTCCGAGGAACAGTATCGTTTGCTTCTTCATCCTCAAACGCCTCCTTTTCAACTATTCTCTTACAAAGCAGGAATGGAACGCAAGCCTGTACAATAGTAGACGATAGAGAAGCGAGGTGATACTCGTGTCAGAATTTTTCAATATCGGAGGGTTGACCGATCGGTTCGTGCTCTTTTCTTTCGGCCATCTGCTCTCCTTATTTCTTATCTTTACAGCGATTCTCTTTCTCTATCGTTACAGGCAACAACTTCAGCAAAAGCGGTTCGGACGCGTGGTGCGATATGGTCTGGCCAGCCTGTTGCTGATATCGGACCTCGTGCTCAACTTTTGGTTTTTGGCGGAGCGCTCTTGGCACCTCGACTACAACCTGCCCCTACAGCTGTGCACCATTTCGCTCTATCTGGCCGCCTTCATGCTGATCACGCGGAGCTTTTTGCTGTTTGAGTTCGTCTTTCTGATCGGCATCGGAGGTGCGCTGCAAGCGCTGCTCACGCCCGATCTCGGCTACTACTCCTTCCCGCATTTTCGCACCTATCAGTTTTTTATCGCCCACGGCGCCATCCTGCTCGCCGGCTTCTACATGGTGTTCGTGGAAGGATACCGCCCGACCCTGCACTCGATCTGGCGCTCCCTGCTGGTCTTAAACATCATCGCAGGTCTCGTCGGGATTGCCAACTGGCTGACGGGCGGCAACTACATGTTTCTCGCACACAAGCCGGGGGGAGCTTCCCTGATCGACCTGCTCGGGCCGTGGCCATACTACATTCTCTGGCTGGAACTGGTCGCGCTGCTCTCCGTGCTCCTGTTCTACCTCCCGTTCGGCCTGCAGGATCTGTTGCGCAGAAAAAACAGACGCGCGAGCTAGTCGTTCCTCCTCGCCTGCAGGAGAGCGTACCATGATCGATTCGATCAACGGTCGATCACCATTCGAGATCACGACAAAGAGGGGTTCCAAATGAAGCTACAGAGCAAAACGATTCTGATCACCAGCGGCGGCACGCTAGAAAAATGGGATGAGGTGCGCGGTCACACCAATCTCGCGCGCGGCACGATGGGCTGCTATCTGGCGGAGCAAGCGCTTCAGGACGGCGCGGAGGTGATCTATCTGCACGGCTATTTTGCACGCCTGCCAGAACCGCACCCTCGCCTGCGCCTCCTACCGTTTCTAGGCATTGAAGATCTCCGCGAGCAGTTGGAGCAAGTGCTGACCAGCGAAGCGATCGACGGGCTGATCATGACTGCAGCCGTCTCCGACTGGGTGGTGGACAAGCTGCTCGCACAGGATGGCAGCCCGATCGCCGACCTCGGCAAGATCGCCAGCGACAACCCGCCGATCGTCCACTTTAAAAAGGCGCCGAAAGTGATCACGCAGATCAAGACATGGAGTCCGAAGACGTTTCTCGTCGGCTTCAAGCTGGAGCATGATGCTGACCCCGACCACCTGCTGATGCGCGCTCGCCAGCGGATGGAAACATGGCGTGCCGACCTGGTGGTGGCCAACGCAGCCCGTTCGCTCTACACCGAATCCACGCCCCACTACATCGTCTCGCGCACCGGAGAGGTCAACGTGTGCACAGATAAAAAGACGACAGCACATGCGCTGTTGCAGCAGCTCGCAGAGGGGTTGGCCTAACGCCACCCTCTTTTTATTGCCCCTTGACAAGCTCGCCTCAACTATGGAAATCTATGGGTCACAACCATTTCTGGAGGATGCTCAGATGCTCTATCATTTTAGCGAGGATGCGACCATCCGCCACTTTGCACCGCGCCTGCACCCGTCCCATCCGGACAAGCCACCGGCAGTCTGGGCGATCGATGACCAGCGCGCTCCGCTCTACTATTTTCCCCGCGACTGCCCGCGCATCGCTTACTATGTGACGGAGCGCACGACGGAGGACGATCGAGAGCGCTACTTTGCTCACACGTCAGCCCGCATGGTGATCGCGGTGGAGAGCGGCTGGCTGAAGCGCATCCTGACCGCCAAGCTCTACGTCTACCACCTGCCGGCTGAGCCGTTCAGCTGCCTCGATCAAGGAGCGGGATATTTCACCTCACCGGAAGCGGTGACGCCCGTCAAGGTCGAGCCGGTCGGCGATCTGTTCGCTCAGCTCGCCGCAGCCAACGTGGAAGTGCGCCTGATGCCCTCTCTGTTCCCCCTGCAGGAAGCGCTGCTGCGCTCCAGCTTGCACTTTTCGATGATCCGCATGCGCAATGCTCGTGACTAAGAGGAGGATGTTAAATGTTTGAAAAAGGTCTGATCCGCGATGATGTCACCTATGTCTTGATCTACGATGAGCAGACAGACAGCGTGCTCGCCGTGCAGAATGAAATCTACTGGAGTCTTCCCGGCGGCCTGCGCGAAGATGGGGAAAGCTTGCATCAGGCGGCCGTTCGCGAGGCGAAGGAGGAGACTGGGTATGACGTCGCTGTCGGACAGCTCGTTCATCTCAGCGAGCGTCAACTGGGCAACAAGCATGCTGTCTTCTTCACCTTTCGCGGGGAGATCGTCGGCGGCGAGGCCCGCACGACCGATTCGGAGATTCAGCAGATCGCTTGGAAGACGATCGCCGAGGCGGAAGAGCTGATGCCCTATCTCGCGCCGCTTCGCCCCCTGCTTCAGAACTCTGCCACCTACCGGATCGAATAAAGCCCTCCCTGCTTGGAGGGCCTTGCTAGTCCTCGCCTTTTGACATGATCGACCTACTTTGCGGGCGCTCGCGAGATACTTCCACTGCGGAAACCCCATCGCTGCGAACCTGTTCGAACGTCACTGCTGTCAGGATCGCCTCCGAGCGCTTCGCAAGCGAGTTCCTGGCGACAAGCGCCGCCTAACACGCCGCCTTCGGGGCTCAGCCTCCCGACGGCGGCGTGTTGCAGGTCGGTGTGCTGATGACTCGGGTGGTCGCGCAAGGAATTAAGATTTCTTGTATTTGAACATCAAGCCGATGATGATCAGAATCAGGATGAGCGACATGCTGTTGGTGATCAGAAACGCATATCCTACACCGTCCACCGCGAGGCTGACCGCATACACTTCCATCAGGCTGATCCCTGCCAACAGCAACCAAAACGTCTTTTTGTTCAAATCTTTGACCGACTTGGTCTTCACAATCTGCACGATCTGCGGAATCCAGCCAAACGATAAGATCACGCCCCCGATCAGCTGAAGAACAGCGAAAAACATTCGACCCCTCCTCTCGATTTCACACAGCGCACTTCTGGCCGCCTAGACGTTAAAAAAGGCTTCCGGATAGCGCACCATCCCCTCGACTCCTGACAGCGAGCCGATTTGTGTTTCACACACCATAAAATATTGATCTTGCACGTCAAATGGCCCCTGCAATTTTTTCTCGCTCGCGGGAATGAACCCGAACTTCGGATAAAACTGTGGATGACCCAACACGATCACAGAGCCGTAACCCGCTTCCGCACAGCGGCCCAACCCTTCGCGCACCAAGTCGGAGCCGATCCCGCGCTGTTGATAGTCCGGCTTTACCGCCATCGGTGCGAGCGCAAGCGACGTGACGAAGCCGCCTTCCGTTTCGATCCCAATCTTGCTGAACAGAATGTGTCCCACCACTTCGCCCGCCGACGTTTCTGCGACCAATGAGAGCTGAGGAACGAAGTGCTCCGAACTTCGAATCGCCTCGATCAAACTCGATTCATCTTCTCTCCCAAATGCGAGATCGTTTACCTCTTTAATCGCGCAGATATCTTCTGTTTGCTCCGCTCGAATGCTGTACAACATGTCTGTCCTCCCACCACAATGTTAGATACTGTTCATCATATCACACAGACCGATTGATATTTCCAAAATTGAAAACACACTCCGCGATTCTCGATTTTCAATTCATAGCCCCTTGACCTTCCAGTTAGCGGAACCTTTATACTGTGAGTAAGCACAACTGAAGTAGGAGATGCCTCATCATGCTGATGACAATCGGTCAATTTAGCGAACGCACAGGGCTGCGACCTAAAACTTTGCGCTACTATGAGGAGGTCAAACTGCTCCTCCCCGAAGTTCGCTCTGAGAACGGCTATCGTCACTATTCGGATGCACAGATTGAAAAAGCCCAGCTGATCAGCAGTTTGCGGCAGGCGGGAGTCAGCGTAGCAGACATTCGCCAATTTTTAAGCTCCGATCAGGCGCAGAAAGAAGATCTTCTCGCTCGCTGGCGGGACGAAGCGGCAGCCAAGCTCCTGTCGATCCAAGTGGCTCATCAATTCTTGAACGGATTGGATTCACAGACAAAGCATGTGCATCTGGTGTATTGGGATCATCCGCGCTCGATCGTCTGGCTCCCGCTGGAAGTGGGCGCGGGGGTAGCAGCATGGAACTGCTCAGCGCAAGACTATCAACGCCGCCTGAGCGCCATCGGGCTGGAAGTCGAGCGATCGAGCTATGTCCGCTTTCCACAGGATGCGCAAAGCACGCGCTGTGAGATCGGATTTGTGATCGCCAGCCAAAACATCCCGCCAGATCAGCAGGTCGAAAAATATGCTCCCACCTTGTTCGCAACTTTACACTGTCAGGCGAACATGCCGCTTCCCTGCAAGCCGATCTTTGCAACTGTGCAGTAGTTCGGATTTCGACCTGTCGGGGAACCGCTGCGGAAGTATTCCGGTTTTTCGGACGGTCACTATCTGCTGATGGTACCTGTCGCACAATATTGATGCTTAAAACTGGAGGATGACACCATGTCCACAAAAACGTCCAACCTGCACATCATCGCGCTGCACGAGATGTACTTCCTCGTCGCCAACGTGGAGACTGCGACCGACTGGTACGTGCGAAACTTCGGCGTGACGCTGGTCGATCGACAAGCAAAGCGAACGACGCTCCGGCTGGCCGAAGGCTCCCTGCTCACTCTGATCGAATCGGATCAACGAAACAAGTTCGATTCGCCCCCGATCAATTTTAAAGCGCACGATGCGATGCGCGCGCACGAGCTTCTGAACAAGGCGGAAGTGCGGGCGCAAGAGCCGGAAAGTTTTTATCATTATGTCGATTTCGATGTGTGGGACCCAGACGGCAACTCGTTTAACGTGATCAGCGATCCAGCATGGCCGAGCACGCCGAACAACTTCTTTCGGATCGACGGAATCTTCCTCGGCGTGATCAACTTTGAGCAGATGCTCGTCTGGTATGCAGACGTGCTGGGCGCCGAGCTCGAATATGCGTTTACCGGCCCGACCTCCACTCTGGCGGAGGCGCGGTTCCGCTGTTTCCGTGACATCCCGTTCAACCTCGTCGAATCGCCCGAATCGGTCATGCAGCACCGCGTGTGCGAATTCCAGACGACAGACGCGCAGGCAGACTACAAGTTTCTCCAAGCAAAAGGAGTTCGAGTGACCGAGCTGATCGAGCAGGATGGCAAGCGTACGTTCTCCTTCTTCGACCCAGAAGGCAGAGAGCTCGGCATGGTAGAACTCCTCGCCTGACAGTATAAAAAAGGGAGACGATCATCTCGTCTCCCTTTTGCGATCCCTCTCCATCTGTTCCTTGCACAAAGGTTCTCGTCGGGCTCCTCACTTCAGATATCCTCTTCAGATATCCTCTTCAGATATCCTCTTCAGATATCCTCTTCAGATATCCTCTTCAGATGTTCTCAAGGTGTCCTCTCAACGTGTTCCACGGTCTATGCTGTTCGCCGATCCATGGCACGCCAAAAGCGCGTCCTTCCACACACACCCGCTTTAAAATATCACGACTCTCCTCAAGCGCCCTCCACGAAATGCTTTCGAAAGAGGCGAAGCGGCAGAAATGTATTCTTGTACAGATCGCTGGTAAACACCACCACAAGCTGGTCGACTGGGGACACGAAGATATACTGCCCTCCGTAGCCCATCGCAAAAAACAGATATGGATCTTGCGCTCGCTTTGTTTCGTCAGCCATCACCCACCAGTGATACCCGTAGGAGCCTACATGATCATATGTGTGATACATGGCTGTCGTCGAGCGAGTCGCCCAATGCTCCGAAACGATTTGCCTGTTTTCCCATCTTCCATTTTGGATCATCAGCATCCCTAGCTTGAGCAGATCGGCCGCCTGCAGGCAGAGGCCGAACCCTCCGATCGTGATCTGCTTCGCATCTTCCTGCCAGCTGTACTCCTCGATCCCAAGCGGTTTAAACAGCACCTTTTCCGCATAGGCATCTACTTTTTCGCCGGTCGCCTTTTGCAAGATCGCACTGAGCAGATGGGAACATCCAGAGTTATAGATCATCCGCTCGCCGACATTCTCGACCATCGGCTGTTCGAGCACATATTTCACCCAGTCGGCGCTGTTAATCATCGGAAAAGGTCGACCGCCCCACGCGCCCCATTCGGGCCACTCGAAGCCTGACGTCATCGTGAGCAGATGTTCGATCGTTATCTCCTGCTTATCCGCTCCGACATGCGGCAGGTAGTGCCCAATCGGAGTGTGAACCCCCTGAAGATCGCCTCGATCGATTGCGATGCCGATCAACACCGAAAGCACGCTTTTGGTGATCGAATTGATTTTGAAGAGCTTGCTCTCCATCTTCTTGTTTTTATAATAGTGGAAGATCGTCTCGCCTCGGTGAGCGATCAGGCAGGAGCAGATCTTCTCTTTTCCGATTTCCTTCTCCAGCTTTTGCAACATCCCCGATTCAATCTCCATCGACAGCCCTCGCTTTCTTATCGACTCGATCCACATCTTTCAAACAAACCGACCCGCCCCTATTATAAGATGCTTGGTCAGAGCTGTCACTGTATGGGCAGGGACAGGAAAGGGAGACGATCAGCTCGTCTCCCTTTTTTGACAGTAGTAACATCAATTCATCAAGAAGATGAAAATGCCTCTCCCCTGCTAAGCCTCGAACTTGGTCTTCATCGTTCTTCAGCTCATCAAGATGCCCAGCTCATGAGTTGAATCGTGTGAAACGCTGTAGCAAAATTTGTCCCAATATCAGCAACAGAACACCAGCTGAGAAGGTGGCCACAGATCGCCCTAGCAGATCCGTGACTGGTAGTACACGATCATTAAACAGATAGACATTAAAAAACGGGAAGAGCTTCCCTTTGGTAAAGATCTGGGTGCAAGAGTAGACGACGAGTACGACAAGCGACCAACCACAATTGCGGAGTAAAACAACAGACAGGAACCCTAATCCCGCAAAAAACACACTTTGCGTTCCAAATTGAAGAAACAAAGAGCTGGTGATCGATTCCTGAATCTGACTGTCCACAAGTGCTAAACTTGCCAACAAGCACACGAGGTAAACCGCTCCCCAGAAAAGCACTCGTTTTATCCCAAGCTGGAAACGGGAGAGTGGATAACTGAAGAGCGTTTCCCCTCCCGGCTCTTCTAATAGATCCTGAAACAGAAAGATCGACCACCATGCAGCAAAAGCGGGCGCAACAGCCTCCATCATCGGTAAGAATTTTCCTGTAGAAAAATACAGTCCAGAAAGAACGCATAACAGCAACATCAGCAATGGCAAGTAAGCATTAAACCCCATCGCTCTCCAGTCAAACGCCAAGTTCAGCCTGCCACTCATACAGACTGCCTCATTAGATGGAGGTATCCATCTTCCAACGTAGTTGAGACAGAGATCGCCTCAGCTGGCGGAACATCAGCTAGAAATCGAATCTGATAACCATCCCCCACTCGGTGACTGGAAATTACCTGTAGGGAATCGATTACCTCATAATACCGCTCCTGTGTCACTTCTAACGTCCACACTTTGCCAGCAGCAAGAGCTCCTAACTCCCTAATTTGCCCATGTGCAATGAGTTTGCCCCGATTTAAGATCGCAGCCCGATCGCAAGTAGATTCGATGTCTTCCACGATGTGAGTCGAGATGATGACAATAGAATGCTCTCCCAATTGACGCAATAGCTTCCGAAAGCGTATCCGTTCTTCTGGATCAAGGCCAGCTGTTGGCTCATCAATCACAATGATGGACGGGTTCCCAAGGATCGCTTGAGCAATTCCCACTCGGCGTATCATCCCGCCTGACAGCTGCCCGATCTTTTTACGCTTGTGTTCGGACAAATTTACTTGCTGCAAGACCTGCTCAATCAACTCTCCGCGATTCTTTTGCAATCCCTTTAGCACCGCGAGATGATTGAGCACTTCCTCAACCCTCATCTGTTTATAGAGAGAGAAATTCTGTGGAAGATACCCGATCAGACCTCTCACTTTTTGCGTCATGTCCCAATTGATGTCACCAAAGGAAATATGGCCTTCACTTTTCGTCAAAAGAGTTGTCAAGATTCGCATCAATGTCGTCTTACCTGCTCCATTTGGGCCTAACAGACCAAACATACCGACAGGAATTGTAAGCGAGATATCCTCCAACGCCTTTACTTTCCCAAAATTTTTCGAGACATTCGCAAGCCTCAGTTCCATTACTCTCGATTCCTCCTTCACGAAGCGGACACTCGAGTCGCCAGTTCCTCCCACGTAAGCGACGGTTTTTGTTGCAATCGAGCAATCCATTCATCGAAAAATTTTCGCATCACTTGTGAATCGTTTGCATGCTGTTCCACAAATGTCATAATCCCTTTCAATCTCTCTTCGCCTTCACGATTTTCAGCCTCAATGTTGCTTTCCTGAAGCTGTGTCAAAACCGCCTTGGAACTCTCTCCTTGTCGAATTCGAACCCAATACTCGTAGCTGTATGCCAAGATGAGGTGCATATCCAACGGCTGCGCGACCGTCTCTTTGCTTCGAATGGAGGCGAGAAACATTTTTTCTAGCTGAGCGGTTTCATATTGGAGCCCCCCTAGGTTGTACGATTGACTAATATTGACCAGAAGGTGATCTTGCATCAGCCAGATATCGCCCGTATAGCTGTTCGTTTCGGTCGGTGTCGAGAGAAAGAACACAGTCTCAGGCAATTTTGCCGGAATCGGCAACTTCCAGTCCTGATTGATAATCTCAAGAGCCTGATGAGTGCGCTTAAAATAGTCGGGGACATCGACGAGCATGTCCTGAAGCGTCACAGGATAAATGACTCGTGTCGTACCTATTTTCGTTTCTGTCATCATTCCGCCGACAACCGTAATGCCGTTCAGCACTTTCCCTTTCCATACATCTGTCTCCGCTTGCGGTAAATTGGTGTATAGTTTAACAGGACCATGATAGCGCAACGTGTACTCCACTTCATGCTGTGGGGCAAGAGGAGTACGTCGCAGATCGATCGCTCCCAAACGCATCGCCTGATATGAACCTTCTGCCGGTAGCCATGGGAAATAGTTGGGCAACATGATCGCTTGTTCATTCGCAAAATAGAATGCTGAGCTCAGGCCTGCATATTCGACTGTGACCTCAATCGACTGTCCTTTCTTCACACTCGCTGGAAAAATGATCTCCGTTTGATCTCCAAGCTGTTGAAAATGCAGAGGTTGTGCCTGCGCATCTTCCACTTTGGTTACCCGTAAGCTGTGATACAGCGTGAACACGAGGCGATCGGTGTCCTCCTGTGGGATCACTTGCATCTTAACATTCGCCCGCAGACTGTCTTTCGTCTGAAGGTCAATTTCATAGGAGTTGATGCGGAAAGCACTTTTGCTTTGCAACTGACTCTCCTGATTCTGCTTATAGTAGTTACGATCATCAAGCGAGTCAGACTTGCCAAATGATATCATCAGCTGTTGAGAGTCTACGAGATTGATCGTTGTATATGCACAAACTCCAACTAAAAGAGAGAGCATCATCCAGTGTTTAATTGGAATCTTTCTTCCGTAGTTTTTTAGCAATGTGAGCATCCAAAGCAAAGCGATCACCAGCACTAGAAAAAGAACTCTATGATTCCATCGAAAAGACTCCAAAGGAAGCCCGTAAACTGGCTCGTAAGGAGCCGTATAATCTGTTTGCCCCAAGTTCAAGAAATGTAAAACAGGACTTGCGTTTACTCCCGTCACAGCCATGGGCAACTGATAAATGGAGACATTCAACGGACCGATCAATGTCCAAAACAATAGCAAGAGTGCATAAACACCTTTTGATTTTATCCAGACTCCGACTACCATTCCAAGGATGCCAGCAATAAAAAAGGGTACCACCCAATACATAACCAAATAAAGGAAAGCCTGTTTGTATAATGCAGTAGCTACATCAGCTTGCAAATAAAATGCATATAGCATCAATAAAGTGCTTACGAGAAATAGAAGGAGCAAGCTACACAATGCTGCAACTTTACCAATAATTTTTGCACCAAATCCATCAGGAAGGCTCAGATAAATTTCCTCAGAGGACGTGATTTGTTCTCTTCTTGCCAAAGAAAGTCCTAAAAGGAGCGAAACAAATATACCACCTTGCACGACAAATGCAGAAGCTACTAACATCCCTCCAGGATCTTTCTCTTGCATAAAAAATAAAAAAGTATAGCCAATAAACGCCAATGAAAGAAAGAAAAAAAGCCATGTCCAATAGCTTCTTCTTAACAATTTTATCTCAACAGAAAAGGAACTCAGTATTTTGCTCATTTTTCTCTTCCCTTCGAACTAATTTTTAAGACAGACAGGAGAACCTGTCTGTCCAGAGGGAATTGTTAATTTTTCGCACTTCCGCTTGCTACACACCCGTCGTAATTCGGGCCGTCCGGGTCGAGCCAGATATAATAGTTGGCCTCTGAGGCTGTAAAAGTGAAGTTGCTAAAAGATGAATTAGGCGACAATTCTTGGCTGAATTGTTTTGAATCTGCACACGCTCCACAATTTTGCTTATAAACTTCAACCCACACTTCGTTTGTTGACATCGGATTGCTGTACCCTTCTACTGAAACAGTCCCTTTCATCGGTACTGTTGATCCCTTTGCGTAGGTGTCGTAGTACCCAATGAATGCAGAAGATGTTCCCGCCGAGTAAGCAGAAGAACCGACCAGCAAAGTAGCTGCTACAAGTGGAAAAATAAGCTTCTTTTTCAAGAACAACTAACCTCCTAAGATAAATTCAACACCCGAGATCTTCACCTTTGTACAGATTAATTGCTTCTTTTGAAATTATTTGTATATAGAACAAAATGAAAATATCAGGTGTGTTATTTTTATAATAAATTATAGAAAAAATCCAGTCAACCAAAATATGGTTTTCAAATCATATTTTAGAAAACATTTCGCTGTATCTCGCTTAATAATATAAATATCCAGACTCAATGTTGAAATATAAAAAAGAAGGCGACGTGCTGTGCTCCCTCACACAATTCACGCCGCTTGCTTTCAAAGACTATCCCCATATTCATCTTTCCGCTGCAAATCCCCTCAGCGATTCAACTTCTCAAGCGTAGCTTGTCCAAGATCGCCAAGTCGCCAGATCGCGATCTTGTGATACCCCGCCTTACGCGAAACATCGATCCACTGGGATAGCGTTTCAGCATCCGCATACCAGACGGTGTGTTTCACACCTCGTTCATCCAGATAGTCAAAATAGAGCGCACCGCTCTGCTCATCTCGTTTCGGAGAAGCGCCTTTCTTGCTCACCAGCTCGGCTGCCCGCTTTTCGGTCAGCGAGGTGATCTTGCCCCCCTCTGCCCAGTCATAGCCGCCAGCCGACAGCGCGATTACCTTCTCGCCAGGCACCTGCTTCATCCGATTGGTCAGCTTGGTGAGAAACGCATGGTCCGCTTTCGGCCCAGGGCCGCTGTGGTTCCCGTATAGGTTGTAAGCCATCATCACATAGGTCGGCCCTGCTGGCAGTTTGAGCCGCTCGATCGGAGTTCGAGCTTCCAGCACGATGCGCAGCGATTTACCCTGCGCATCGAGTTGCCGATAGAGCTCCGTATAAAAAGCGCATACATTGTCCCAATCCTGATCGCCAATCTTTTCATAATCGATCTCTACACCGCGAAAGCTATGTTTGTCGACCGCATCGAGAATATCTGCAATATGTTGGTTCCGGCTGGTCTCGCTTGCCATCAACCGCGTGACCAGCGCCGTATCTTTCTGCACGGCCGTACCATCTCGGTTCCAGCGGTCGTTCACCACCGTCAGATCCACGTCGACCAGATCGTTTTGCTTGACCGCCTCGAACAGCTTGGGAAAAGCTTCATCGCTATCCTTCGTAAAATACAGGCGATCCTGATCATCAAAATAGGCGGCAAACGCCTGCAGCCGGGTGAGTCCCCCGGCGATGTCCTGCAAGTCGGCAAGGCCCGCTTTCCACTCCCAGTCCACAAGCCATGCTGACAACTCCAATTTTTGCTCCGTCTGCTCGGTGATCATCGCCCCGTCCGTTTCCTTCTCTTTCATCACGTACATGTCGACGAGCGCGAGGACGATCAACATCCCGATCACCGCGAACACCCGCCTGCTGGCAAGCTTTGCTTTTGACACCTGATGCTGCCTCCTTTTCGCCGATTTAGAAGGTGTCAATCATCCAGTCAACGACAGCGTTGGTCTGTTTTTTTAGCTTGTTGATCACGCCTTGTAAACCGGTCTGCTGGTTGCTGAACAAGAGGGTTGGCTGGCCATCCCCGCTTCCTAGGGACTGCACCTGAACATCGTCGAACACGCCATCATAGATATCGTCCTTCTTGTTCTGCTCACTGTATTTCGATTCTAGCGCGATGCCGCCGCTCTTGATCGCGCTGTCGATCGCTCGATCGCTCAGCAGCGACTCCGCATCGATCTTCACTTGTAACCGATCCCCCTGCAGGGAGATCTCAAGCTGTCTCGTCTGTTGAATGTTGATCGGGATCTGCTCATCGGTCGCCGGACCGCCTGAAAGCGTCTGCTCCTTGGTATAGACGGTCGCCTTCTCAAAGGCAAGATCTTCCGACTTCCACTGCACCGTGCTCAATTCGCGCGTGAAGATCTGCTCAGCCGCTTGACCAGGCTTCTTCTGCTCGACGATCAACTCGTTATCCTCCAGCGTCACGCGCAGAAAGGAACCGTTCTGCCTGTCATAGCGCAAGTACACGCTCTGCTTGCCCACCACGTTTCCGGCGAGCTTGGCGGTCAGCTTCACATCCTGCTGACCATCGCTCTCTTTCAAGTACAGCATGCCCGCTCCGGCAGAGGGGGAGGTCAGCGCAATGCGGTTCTCAAGAAACTGTGCCGCGCCATTTACGACCGTCCAGCGGTCCGCATACTCCGCATCCCCGCGCACAAACTCCATCCGCTGCCCCGTATCCTTCTGAATTTTCATCAGCAGATGGTTGGTGAACCAATAGGGGGCTGGCTGTACGCGCGTCAGATCGTACAGGCTCGTCTGCGAGGTGTTGTACGTTTGCCCTTCCCGATTAAAATGCATCTTGAAGAGATCTTGGATGTTCTCCGAGTTCGCATCTGATACCAGGCGGTTCATCCCCTCATGAAGCGCATTGGCATGCATGATCATGTAGACGCTCGGCACATAGCCTAGCGTATCGCTGTAGATGTCTTTCATCGCCTTGTAATCCTCGTCGATACGCACGCGCATCTCCGACTTGTCTTCCACCGGAATCATGTTGTCGTCCCGCAGAAAGTCCATCAAGTAATGATTGTAGTATTCCACATTTTCTTTGTGAGTCAACTCATTTTCATCCCGCACACCAACAAAGCGTCCCTTTTTGTCAAAAATGTTGATATAGGTGAGCCGATAGCCGTTGGTGCCGAGCTCCCAAAAGCCCGTATCGCTCATCTTCAACATCTCTTTGGGCTGGACAAACTTTTGATCGCTGTTGCCCATCTTGTTGGCGTAGGAGAGAAAGGTCGCCTTGTAGTTGTATTTCTCAAGCAGCGGTTGTGCGAAGAGGCTGGAGTCGTTGCGGCCATCCTCAAAGGAGAGGAAGAGCGCTTTTTCCGGCAACGCCTTCCCCTTTTGATAATAATCTAACACGTCCTGCTGCGAGATCGTCGTATAGCCTTGCTCATAGAGCGCCTTCAGCTGTTCGTCCAACTGACTTTTCGCCACCAGCTTGGGAGTGCCATTGCGCGCGACGCCAAAATAGGACAGCGCGATAAACCCTTTCTGATTCGTCCAAGCGGCGCGATCTGGCTCGACATATTTTTCAACGTTGAACACCGCGTTGTAGAGCATCACGCCCACGACCAGCAAAATCGCAGACTGCGAGACCGTCTTGATCACTTTTACGCGCTCTTTCTTGCGAATATTGAGGGCTAATCTGTGTCTCTTCGGCTTCCCCGGCTTGCTGAGCACGCTCTCCTTTTTATGACTTCTTCCCCGTTTGCTCCTCATCGCTGCCACCCTCACCCCTCTCGAATCAGACTACTGCCGCAACGCGACCCCCTTTTTGTTCTTCTGCCTTCTCGCTTCTTTGCGTTTTCTTGCCTCGACATCCTGAGGCGTTTCCCGCGTACCCCAAGTGGACTTCCAGAAGGTGACCCAAGCGACAGGCATCTGCCAGAGCAGGACCAGTTCATAGAACACGCAGAACACAAGCCCAAAGACCCACAGCTTGCTTTTGCGAAACAGCAGATGAGCCAAGCTCATCAGCATCGCCATCATCAACAGCCCCATCAAAAACGTACCGGGGAAGATCTGATAGACGAGCGGAACGTATACCAGATTGTAGACGACGATGATCGGTGCGGCGATCGGCACGATCAGGCCGATGTAGAAGAAGATCGCCATAAACGGCTCTTTGCGCCAGATAAAAAATGCGGCCCTGAGCGATTCGCGAAGCCAAGAGCGCTTCCAACGCATTTGCTGCTTTAAGAACACGCTCATGTCTGACGGGACGACCGTCGAGCAGATCGCCGTGTCCTGATAGGCGGTGCGATGCGTCTTCAAAATGAAGTTGGTCATGCTGCGATCATCGCCAAAGGTGGCCGGCTGGCCGAGAAACTTCTGGTTCAGCCACGCCTCCGAATGCTTGATCACCAGATCTTTGCGGTAGCAGGACAGCGGTCCGGACAGACAGGTAACGCTGTCAAACCACGACTCGGCCGCCTTCATGATCCGAAAGGCGATATAGTAGCGCACCGTCTGCAGTTTGGTCACCGAATTGGTGTATTTGTTTTCCACATCGGTACGCCCTGCCACCCCGCCCATCTTCGGGTCTTGAAACGGCTGGACGAGGTGTTTGATCGCCGTCGGTTCCAAGAAGCTGTCCGAATCGACAAACACGACCAGATCATGTTTGGCCAGCTCCACACCTTGCATCAGCGCTTCTCGCTTGCCCCCGTTTTTCTCCACCACGACCATCTGCAAGCGATCTTTGGTCGCATAGCGCTCCGCCTCTCGGTGGAGCATCTCGATCACCTTTTGGATCTGTTCGACCGATCGGTCTGTCGATCGATCATCGACGACGATCACTTCCAGCTTGTCGATCGGATAATCCTGATTGATGCAGCTGAGGATCGTTCGGTGGATCCACTCCTCCTCGTTAAAGCAAGGAATGATGATCGAAACGCCTGGCGTGTAATCAGGGTTGAGCGGAACATCCCGATACAAGGCGCCAAACATGTAGCGAGTCAGCAGAAACGCCGCTGCGATCAGGCTGTAGAGATAGAGCAGGTAGTTGTATTTAAAATAGATGATGCTCTCCACGCGCATCAGCATGATAAACGCGACTGCAACAAACAGCAGACCGCTCGCCGTGTAGACCGAGTAGCCCCATCTCTTCTTCTGAAAATATTCGGTCAGCGGCTTGGCAAACTCGAACGCCACCATCTGCTTCTCTTGACCGTCCTGTTGGCGCGTGAACAGGCGGACGGTCACCGCGTCCAGCTTGACGTTCGACTCGAAACCTTCAGGCATCGTGCCTGGAGGGATGTTGAATCTGATGTTGTACTTATCCCCAACTTGAAAGCTGTCTTCCTCCCCAACAAGTTCGATTAGCAAGCCGGTTGAGGAGATATCCACAGCACGCGCTTTGATTCCCTGCTTTTTCTTTTTCCCCTCGGCGATCAACAGCACGTCAAAATCGGCCACATATCGCAAGCTGAGCTGGCGCATTTTATGCAGAGACGCAGCATCTAACTCCTCGTTGTCTGTCGCCGCACCTTTCAGCCCCCTGCGGTCGAGAGTCACGCGAATGTTTTCTGGGTCTGGCACATGCGAAAGCGTTCGCCTATCCGCTCGCGGAACGGTCATCACCTCAACGATCTGCTTTTTCTTTCGTTTGAACACCGCCTTATCCCCCAATCCTCAGCTTACAAACTCCAGTAGTGAAACCCGCTCTTCTCATACTCTGATCTCGAATAGACGCCCTTCACATCGACCATTACCCTCGTCTGCTCGACGCTGTACAGCTTTTCAAAATCGGAGACGCTCATCTGTACGAACGGTTGGTGCGGGACCGCAACGATCACGACGTTCAAATCTTGCAGAGACGAAATGTCTGCCAGCTCGATCCCATACTCCTCATACGCCTGCTGCTGGTCGGCCAGCGGATCGACCACCAGCGGAGTGATGCCGTACTCCTTGAGCTCCTGGATGATATCTGTCACCTTGGTGTTGCGGATATCTGTACAATTTTCTTTATAGGACAAGCCCAATATCCCGATTCGGGCGTTCTTGATATCATGCTTGAGGCAGACCAAGATCTTAATGATGTTCTGGGCGATATATCTGCCCATGCCATCATTGATGTGCCGGCCGGCGAGAATGATCTTGGAGCGATACCCGATATCCTCCGCCTTGTAGGTCAAGTAGTAGGGATCGATGCCGATGCAATGCCCTCCGACCAACCCCGGCGCGAACTTTAAGAAGTTCCACTTGGTGCCGGCCGCCTCTAAAACCGCCTTCGTATCGATTCCCATCTGGTTGAACAGCATCGACAGCTCGTTCATAAAGGCGATGTTGATGTCGCGCTGCGCATTTTCGATCACTTTGGCCGCCTCCGCAACCTTGATGCTCTCCGCGCGGTAAACGCCCGCTTCGACCACCAGCTCATACAGCCTCGCTACCGTCTCTACCGTCTCCTCATCGATGCCAGACACGATCTTTACGATGTTTTCCAGCCGATGCACCTTGTCTCCCGGATTGATCCGCTCTGGCGAATATCCGACTTTAAAGTCCACGCCGCAACGCAGACCTGATCCGGCCTCTAGGATCGGAATGCAGATATCTTCGGTGACCCCTGGATAGACGGTCGATTCGTACACGACGATCGCACCTTTGGTCAGCTTCTTGGCGACGATCCGGCTGGCGCTTTTGACATATTGCAGATCGGGGACATTGCCGCTCTTGATCGGAGTCGGCACGGTGACGATGAAGAAACGCGCTTCGCTCAATCGCTCCTCATCTGCCGTAAAGTCGACCATGCAGTCGCGGACGTGCTGATGCCCAACGTCGCCTGTCACATCGATGCCGCGCAGATAGCTTTCGATCTTCGCCTCGTTGACGTCGAAGCCGATCACATCAATCTTTTCCGAAAAAGCGACTGCGATCGGCAATCCGACATAGCCAAGGCCGACCACGGCAAGCTTTTCCTGCCGTCTGACGATTCCCTCATACAACCCCATGCGCCCCATCTCCGTCTTCTTCGTAGAATTGTTCTATCGCTTGATCATGTCGGCCATCTTCACAAACGTGTAGCCCTTGCTCTTTAAGCGCTCCAGCACAGTCGGCAACGCCTCGATCGTGTGGATATCATCCAGCATGTGCAGCAGGATCACGCTGCCGCCTTTCGTCTGCTCCATCACGCCGTTCACAATATCGGCAGCGCTGTTTTTGACATCCCAGTCGAGGGTGGTCACATCGTACATGGCGATGTTCGGATATCCGATCGCAGCGATCACTTTCCCCGTCCGATCGTCCATCTCGCCGGTCGGCGGTCGGAAGAGCATCACCGGCTGTTGCTGGATCGCCTCGGTGATCACCTGATGTGCTTTCACAACGTCCTGTTGCAGCTCTTCCGGCGTCATTTTTGTCACGACAGTGTGACTGTACGTGTGGTTCGCCACATCATGACCCGCTTCGACCATCGCTCTGGCCAGGTTTGGGTTGTTCTCCACACCTTTCGCACGCAGGAAGAATGTTGCCACCACATCGTGCTCCGCCAAGATGTCCAATATTTTGGTCACCGTCTTGTCGGTCCCCCAGTCGTCAAACGTCAGGGCGACCTGCTTTTTGTTCGTCTCCACGTTGTAAATCAGGTTGTATTTCGAGTTCGCATACTCAAGGTTCACTTTTGCCGCATCATAGCCGGGAATCTGCTCAAGCGGCTTTCGCTCACCGCCATCCTTCACCAATTGACTGAGCGGAACCAACTTGTAGCCGATGTCGGCAGCCGCCTTCGCGATGTGCCCGATCGACGGGATGACCTCCGGATTGATGTCTGTGTTCAGCGTGATGATGCCGCCTCTGGACAGATACTTTTCCACATAGGCACCGATCGCTTTCGCATCTTTCATATCGCTGTCTTTCGGATTGATCGTATAGCTGACCACCGCGTTCATCCCGAGCTGCGCCGCCACCAGCCGCACATCATCCGTATAGTCGCCCGACTTGGTTCGCACAAAGCGAGGATCGATGCCGAGCTCCTTTTTCATCACCTGATTGCTCAGGTGGATTTCTTTATAGATCTGCTCATAGCTGAGCTTGCTGATATCCAGTTGATTCAGCGTGTTGTTCTCGATCTCATGTCCTCTGGACAGGATCTCTTTGGCGATGTTCGGCTCTTCTGCCACCCGCATCCCCGGCAGAAAGAACGTCGCTTTGATCTGCGCAGCATCCAGTTCGTCCAGCAACCGCTTCATCGTCGCTTCGTCCCCCATCCCGTTAAAGGTCAGGGTCAGTTCTTTCTTCGCTGTGTAGACGGATGAGATGACCTTGCTCTGCTCGCCGGTGTAACGGACGATCTTCTGTTCTGAGTCGCTCTGTGCTCCATTGTTCTCATCCGATTCGTCGCTCTGTTTGAACATGCTGCACCCGACGAGCATCGTCAGCGCCATCACCAGCACGATCATTTTGATGAACAGACTTTTTTCAGTGGCAACCTTACCTGTCATCAGCTTCCGCTCCTTTTTGTACATCGAAAAGCATATTCGAGCTTTGAACAAATGATTCACAACTTGCGTCGGTGTCGTAATGCTCATACCAGACTTGGGACGCTCTCTTCCCCATCTCTGCTCTCATTTGTTTTTAGGTTACAGCGATCTCACACCAAAGTACAATAACATTGTAAACTGAACAATTTCTGAACAGAAAATATAAATAACCCAATAATTTAATGTAAAATAAACTGTTTCCGCTTACCAAATTTTTATGCCGGACAAAGGGACCGAATCGTGAATTTCAACAGGGCGCGAATTGCTGAGCCAAACAGGTCTCCAGTATAACGCCTTTCACCCTTGGGATTGTAGAGGAAAGATCATGCATGCTGGTCAGTTTTGCTGGAAAGAAAGGAAGATGTTGAGGGAGGCGAAAAAGAGGAGGACGGTGATGCTTCGCGAACAGAGCTCGATGCGCATTTCTTCGCTTCGCAGCGAGCAGGAGAGCTTGCTTTGCGATGCGATTCATCAAATTTTTACAGAATTTGTGCAGGTCGGTTCGAATCGGTGCGGAGTTTGCGCAGGACGAATGGAGGAAGCAAAGCCATGAAAATTAGGAAATTTAAACGGGCAGACATCGATCAGATCGTCACTCTGTTCTATGAGACGGTGCACACCGTTTGTGCCAACGATTATTCGCGCGCACAGCTTGAAGCTTGGGCACCAGATGACGAGACGGACTCCAGAATTGCAACTTGGCAGGAGTCACTATGTCAGCACTATGCGTATGTCGCCGAATCGGAGCGGACGATCGTCGGATTCGGCGACATGACAGTAGGAGGATACTTAGATCGACTGTACGTTCATAAAGATTACCAGCGGCAAGGGATCGCCTCCGCGCTGCTCAAGACGCTGGAAGGAGAGGCGCGGCGACTGCACCTCCCCGAGATTCGAACAGATGCGAGCATCACCGCCAAACCTTTTTTCGAACGTCATGGCTACCAGCTGGTGCAATCCCAATCGGTAGTTCGCAGAGGTGTCACGCTGGTCAATTTCAAGCTGGTGAAAACGATCACCTAAACGATCCTCCGCTGCAATTCGACTGCGATCTTCAGTGACTGGATCGCATCGTCGAGCGAGATCAGCGATGCGGTACCATCCCGAAAGCAACGGACCGCATGTTCGATGCTCTTTTCGTATGGATTTGCAGATCGAAGAGCAAGCTCACGCATTCCCGAACTGGTGTATTCATGCAAGGCTGCTTCGATCTGCCCCTGATGATCGCTTTCATGGTAGACGAGCTTCGCACGCTCAAAATACGCTTCATACCCGACGATGAACGGATAGGCTGCCGGCATTTGGGAAGCGGCGATGATTTCGGCGAACTGCCCTTTGTGCTGAAAGCAGGCGCGAACTTGCGCCTGCGCTTTATCTTCCAACTCTGTTCCCCATGCGCTAAACTTGTCGATCGCTCCGAAGATCCACGTGAGAAAATCTAGTTCATGGATCATCAGCTTGGTCGTGATCTCCCTGAGCCCCAGATCGCCCCACATCGGAGACGTTTCTCTCTTTAACGTGAGGGAGAGGAGCTTGCCATATTTTTGTTCATCGATCGCATGCTGCAGATAGGCATAGGCAGGATCAAATTTGATAAATTGATTGACCAAGACTCTTTTGCCGTACTGCTTTGCAGCTCGCTTCATCTCCTCTGCCTCTTCAAGTTGAAAGCAAACGGGAGTTTCGCAAAATACATGCTTCCCGTTTTTCAGCGCCTCGATCGCGTAGTGACTGTGCAAGTCGGATGGCAAACAGATGTCGAGCACCTCGATGCCAGGGTCCAACAAAAGGTCGTCGATGCAAGATGTGACCTCGACGCCAAGCTGCTCTTTCAGCTGTTGAAGTTTCGACTCGTTTCGTCCGAATATGACGACTCTATCCACCAGATGCATCTGTTGCAAAAGCTGTGCATGATACGATCCAAATCCGGTGCCCACTACTCCAATATTCATCTTCGAACACTCCCTCCTGCTATAGCTCTACGATACGCTTCTATTGTTGACATCAGATCGTCAACAATAGAAAATGAACGGCAGAGAGATATAAAAATCGATGCTGGAGGTTCGATGATGAGATTGCATCGGCTGATCGCAATATTGTTGTTGCTCGAATCGAGAGGGAAAGTGAAGGCGAAAGAGCTGGCCAATGCGCTGGAGACATCTGTCCGCTCCATCTATCGCGATCTCGATCTGCTGGCGGAAGCTGGGATTCCGATCATGACCGCGACCGGTCCGGCGGGCGGCATTCGGCTGATGGAAGGCTATACGGTCAATCTAAAACAGTTGAACAGCGACGATGTGATCCACCTCTATCTGACCGGGATGGGGATCTATGCGGGTGGGCAGTCGGAAAGCGGTTTGAAGTTGACAAACGCGTTGCTGAAATTGGAGAAAACGCTGCCCGTCGCCTATCAGGCTGATATCAGAAAAGCGAGGGCCCGGTTTTATTTTGACGATACCCCGTGGTGGACAGAACGCGTGACGATCCCCTGTCTCGAAGCTTTGCGCATCGCCGTTTGGAGATCGCAGAAACTGCGGATCGAATACAGGAAGGTCGACGGTGTTTGTTCCACACGAAAAATCAGTCCGTACGGCCTCGTCGTCAAGCAAGCCGATTGGTATCTGGTCGCATTCTGTGAGGATGTGGGGGCGATCAGAACGTTTAAATGTGAAAGGATCGTGAAGGCGGAGCGGACAGATGAGGAGTTTGAGGTTCCTGACAGCTTTGTTTTGGAAGATCATTGGAACCGGCTAGAGTCTGACTTTAAGCGATCTTGCCGCGAGACGGAGCATTTCCCCGTCATCCTCAAGGTGGACAGGGCGAATCAAGCGCTCTTGAAAAGGTTGGATGTTATCGAATCGGCCGAGCAGGGCGACCATCTCTGTGTGACGGTCAACCTGTTCAGCTATGAAGCTGCCTGCCGTGCAATGTTGGAGATGATCGCTCAGGTGGAAGTTGTCGAGCCTGACATGCTCCGGCAGTTTGTTCGAACAAAAGTGATGGAGCTGTTGGCGATCTATTCATGACGGATCGCAGTCGAACAGCCGAACTCCAGCGGTTAGCATCGGAAAGGGGATACCGATAGAGTCGGTATCCCCTTATTTGAAATTTGCAGTTGTAGCTCTTACTCCCCCGCTGATGCGTGGATGTAACGAACGACCCTGCTGAATATGTCTCTAAGATCTCGCTTACTTCTTCCTTCGTACGAACAGGAAAACATACCACCAGACCAAAATGAAGAGGAAACCGCCACTTGCATAAAGGGTCCAAATTTCACCCTGTTGCAATTGATCGACAAAATGCTCATATTCATTCTTGCCCTCTGCTCTGCCAATGCTGCAGATAATGGCGATGATCGGGACGGTGATCACAAACACGAGGTTGAGGATCGACAGTTTCACATTTCTCTTACGAATCAGACTGAACACCGAAGCGCCAAGGGTGATCACCCAAAAGGAATAAAATATCAGCCAAAACCAAGGCGGGAGTGTTTCCCAATACATGATTGCACCTCGTTTCAACAGATCGTCAACTTGATGATTCCATCATTCTATCGCCTCACAGACCAGCACCTTTCACTGTAGTGGTGCAGATCCGCTAGGAAACACAGATACAACTCACGGACGAGGTTCGTGCACAAAGTCACTGGCTGATCTTCTCGAATTTACATATTCATGTTGCAGAATCCCCATCTGAATCATGTCGTGCCATCCGCCATCTCGGAAGATGCATTGGCGTGAGACTCCCTCCTGCTTGAACCCGATCTTCTGATATAGCTTGATCGCCTTTTCATTAAAAGCAAATACTCGCAGCGATACGCGATGCAAATTCATTTCAAGAAATGCGTAATCGAGCAGCAACTTGAGCGCTTCCGTTCCATAGCCTTGACCCCAAAACTGTTTTTCACCAAGATCGAGAATGCATTCTGCGTTGCGATTCTTGAGGTCGATGTTGATCAGTGAAGTGACGCCGATCGGCGACTCGGATTCTTTTTCGATGATCATGTAACTTTTTGATTGGCTCGACCCGAGAATCACATTTCGCACAAACTGTTCGGTATCCTCCCATGTATATCGATCGATCGCCGGATTGGTCGTCCGCATCACTTCCATGTCATTTCTCCACCGATGGTAGGTCGTGGTATCATCTGCAGTCATCTTTCGGAGATACAATCTTAAAGATTCGAATAGCAATGTTGTTCTCCCCTTTTCTGGTTATCTATTTCGTTTGCACGGGGTCAAGCAACTGCTCCAGCGTAAACAGCAGAGTGTTCATCTGCTCCGCTACCTTTGTCTGCTCCGAGCCGAGGTGGGCCGTCTGAATCATCAACCCATCGACAACGGACACCAGATATCGCGAAATGGACGGAGCGGGAAGACCCGGCGAGAACTCACCCTGAACGGCTCCTCTTTGAAAGAAATCGGTCAACGCTTTCACGATTCGCTCATATCGCGCTGTGAGATAGGGGTAGCTCTCTTTGTTGCTGCGGTAATGGTACGATGAGAAAAACTCCAAATTCGCCCTGACGAGCGTTTGATCGATCTGTTCGATCTCCTTTTGCTGCTTCTCGATCCAGTTCCTCAGCTGCTGCCAGGAAGTCCCCACACCTTCTGCACAGAAATGAAACACATCCTGTCGATCCTCCTGTTGCAGAAGTTCGATATACACATGTTCGAGGTTATCGAAATAGGCATATAAGGCACCTCGCGACACGCCAGCCTCGTCCAGAATGTCTTGCATCGTCGCTCGTGTGTAACCTTTGTGGATAAATACCCGTTTGGCCGCTTGCAGCAGATCTAGCCGCTTCTGCTTTTTGTATTCCTCGCTCACTCGGGGAGACATCTTTTTCACCTGCTTAAAAACGACAATAGTGTCGTTTTATGATAAATCTAGTATAACCGACAAGCCTGTCGTTTTCAATGCGCTGCTATCTTTCTGTGCTTCTCTGAAGGTCTCTTGCACAATAAAAAACCCCTCCAATGATGGAAGGGTGAGCTGATGGAATAATCTTGAATTTCGTTCGTGCACAACAAACAAAGTGTCCTTCAGCAATCTCCACGATCGTGACCTTACTTCAGCTCCTCAATCGTCTTTACGAGCTCCTGTTTGCTCTTACCGGCAAATTGGCTTTGTATCCAAAACTTCACAGATTGCTCTTTCATTTCTTTCGGATCGACAGTGGCAACCAATCGATCCGCTTCGCCGATTTTTATCTTTCCTTGCACGACACCCACAACGTTATACCCATTCTCTTCGTTCCCACTCTTTCTAAGAAAGACAAAATATCGCTGATTTTGCTTCATGACCGTTGATCCGTCAAGCGCGATCTCTACCATCCCTTTCGTTTCGGCAGGTGGATTTTTCGGGTCGATCCGAGTCTCATTACCCGTTACTTTCGAAGGATCCATGATACCGCCATCTTCAGAGATCAAGATGGTAGTATTCTTGAGTGACTCATCCCCTTTAAATACTTCCTGAATCATCGCTTTAGAGCGCGTTCCCACAGATGATTGACTCTGCTGAATCGTCTCTTGCTCCTTGATCTGGATTGCGGCCACCAGTTCAGCTCTGTTCAACACGCTTTTCATATCTGGGTAGGTTTGCATGCTGCCATGATTTGAAACAACAGGGTATGTGTTCTCTGGCTCATAGACCACCGCACTCTGTTCGACTTGTCCACCCGTTGTCCCCAAGTTGGAGTTCGCAGAGCTTTGACATCCTACAATTCCTGTCGCCGCGAGCGTTACTGATAGGAGTAACGCGATGCTTTTTTTTCGGCTCATTTCCTTCCCTCCCATAGATTTTCCGTATTCCATCCCCACTCACCGACATGGTATAGCAAAATCACTTTGCAGACAATTTGAAATATATCTGAATATGTATACTCTTGTTACTTCCTACCCAAACAATCCCCTTATCAAGGACAAACGCCCTCATTCTTCACAAAGAACGAGGGCGTTTGTCAACAGGTAGTCTTAGCCTTCAAGTGACTAGCGACAAGCAATCTAAAGCATCTTTCATTTTCTTCGAGCTGTAATACACGTTCCCTCAGCTGTCGTTCAAGCGAATCTCCGCTTTACGCAACCCCGTGCAACGCATCGAGCGCTTCCGCTTCTGTCGCCTTGAAAAATACCCGGTTCCCGCGATTGCATTCGTAGATAAAGTCGTTCAGGCTTTTGCTGTTATAGCCGCTAAAATCACCGACGATCGCGATCTTCATGCCGTAATTGGTATACTTCTGCAAGATCTCGCCCGCAATCCCCGTCCTCAATTCATAAAAATCATCGAGGAGATGCTCTTTCCGCAAAACCATTTTCTCATACCCGCTATATCGAAGGTTCACCATCACATCCAACGCATCCTGTAGGCCAGCAATCACGATGCTGTCGCTTGAGATGACAGCAACTTCAGAATCCCCTCTCCGATTCACTTCGATCTCCATCATCTTTTCTCCCCTTCCTGCCGTTCGCACAATCCGTACCACTACCGCGCAGCTCTCCGCACATGTACCAGCCCGACAGCGCTACAGCACTGTCCCGATTCAAAATAGCCCGACAAATCGAAACATGACTTCGGAATAACTTAGTATAACATGCTTTTTCTGGCACACTCTATGCCCATGGCGAGTTATTCACTCTTCTTGATTTAGCTTGCTGAAATGGAATTGACTTAAAAACGGATTGCCTGATATCAAACCTTTCACCCGCTCAAGCGTGTTCGATTCTCTCGGTACACCACCGCTTCTGCTCAACAAAATCCATCTGAGACAAGCCAACGCTTCAAAAACTGCAAGTTCTTTTGGCAGGATCGGATGATCTGAAAGATAGGCGGATTGAAACAGATCCGCATGCCAATCGGAGACGTATAGTTTGAGCAGAAGCAGCGACCAGGCAAAATCGTATCGCAAGTCGCCCAGCTGTCCGTTCGTCCAGTCGATGACCGTATATCGATCGTTTTCCGCCAAAATGTTTCGCAGATGGAAATCGCCGTGGATGATCTGTTTTTGCTCAATTTTGGCGGTTGGCACAAGCGAAAGCAATGCTTCATTGAGGTCAGCATGTTCGCTAACTCCCGGAAAAAAGTAATCGATAAAATCGTACTTGGGCAGCTGTAGATTGCTAAGCTCGCTCTCCTGAAGTTGGTGGATGCTCGATAAAATGTTCGCAATCTCCGTCATTTTCTTTTCATCCACTTCAGCGATCGGCAGTCCGTCAAACGTTGTCAACAACACCTGTTCCCCGTTTGGATTGATCCCCCAACCCAATGGTTTGGAGACTGCCAATCCTCGTTCAAACAGGACATGCAAGAGTTGATACTGGAAGCTGACATCCGGCTTGGAGCGCTTGTTCCATATCTTCAGCACAAAGCTCTTATCGCTCGAACTGAGCTTCACGACCTCTGCTTCAAATCCTTGATCGATCGGGTGCAGGGTTAAGTGATCATCTCGATTCAAGAGTTCCGCTAGTTCTTCGTTTTTTTCTACCCATTTCACAGTGCGAATCGGAGTTCCCAATCATGATCTTCCTTCCGCCAAGTTAGTTGTGTTCGCTGTTCGATCTAGCAACATTTAATGATAGGTGCAGTTGTTGCTACCACCCACACCGAACTGCTCTCCAGGTGCATTGAGATGACAGAGAGGGTAAACCCGAAGCGATGCATTATCTGATGTTGTTCCTGATTTTTAGCGTCTGAATCGCGTGCACAACTTTCTCCAAATCGGTCGGCTCATCTGGCGTATTGGACGTGGTGAGGATGTGGGCAACCCGCCGATATTTAATATCTTCTCCATACTTCATGAGCACGTAGATGGCAGTTTGAACGTTTTGACCATCCTGATCCCAATCTACCTGACCGTATCTGACAAGGTAGGATGCATCTGACGAGTGTTGCGGCGCTTTGATTTCGATACTATCGATCGGATCATAATGAACTGGTGGCAAAGAGTATTCCTCCTATTTTCACAATCGTTGCCTCATACTATACCATATATTTACACGCACCTGAAAGACTAGATAAACTTTTGACTGACCGTCACCGCTGATACGAAATGATCAAAAATTGACGCGACTGCCTGTCCAAAGGTGGAGGGAAGTTTGAGCATCCGTCTCAATGATCCAATTAAAAAATCCCCCTTCACCGAAGGGGGACTCACACGTTAACGCCTGACCTGTTACTCTACTTTTCCTTCCTCACCAGCACCGCGCAGCTCTCCACATGCGCCGTCTGTGGAAACATATCCACAGGGGTCACTTTCTTTACCTCATAGTTCTTCAACAGTTGCCCACAATCTTTCCCCAGTGTGGATGGATTGCAGGACACGTAGACGATCCGTTTCGGTGCCGTTTTCAGCAGCGCTTGGATCAGATCTTGGTGCAGCCCGGTGCGCGGCGGATCGACGACGACCACATCTGGCCGCAGCCCCTTTTTCATCCACTCGACCAAGATCTTCTCTGCCGCCCCGACCACAAAGCGCGCGTTATCCACCCCAGACTTTTCCGCATTGCGCTTCGCATCGGCGATCGCTTCTGGCACGATGTCCATGCCGTGCACCTCTTTCGCCTGCGGTGCCAGCCACAGTCCGATCGTCCCGACACCGCAGTACGCGTCGACCACCACTTCGTTGCCGGTGAGCTCTGCCGCTTCAGCCACCAGGTTGTACAGCTTGGGCGTCTGCTCCGGGTTTAGCTGGAAAAACGCGCGCGGCGACAGCGAAAAGTGCACATCGCCGAGGCGCTCGGAGATCGAGGCGGCGCCCCAGAGCGGAATCGTCTCATCGCCGAAGATCAGCGACGTGCGGGCAGGATTGACATTTTGCATGATCGACGTGATCTCCGGCACCCGCTCGACGATCCGCTTAACCAGCTCTTGGCGATGCGACAGCTCGCGCGTGCGCGTCACCAGCGTCAACTGGCATTCTCCCGTCTCAAAACCGACGCGCGCCACCACCGTTCGCAGCTCGCCCTTATGTACTTTCTCTTGATACAAGGAGATGCCAAGCTCGCGTGCGATGTCGCGAACTTCCTGCACGATGCGATTGGTCAGCGGATGCTGCACCGCACAGCCGCTCACATCGACGATCTGGTGGGAGCCTGCTTGAAACAGGCCGACGACCACCTCACCCCGATGTTCGACGATCGGCAGCTGCGCTTTGTTGCGGTAGCCCCACGGATCGCGCATCCCGACCGTCCGCTCGACAGGAGCCTGTCGCAATCCCGCATACCGCGCCAACGACTCGCGCACCAACTCCCGCTTCATCTCCAACTGCGCCTCATAGCTCATGTGCTGGAGCGTACAGCCCCCGCACTCCGCATAGACAGGACAGGGCGGCTGCACGCGGCTCGGGCTTTTTTTCAAGATCTTCACCAATCTGCCGACCGCATGCTTCTGTTCAACTTTGACGATCTCCGCCGCCACCAGCTCGCCCGGCAGCGCATCGGGCACGAAGACGACCTGTCGATCCGCATAGCCGATCCCTTCGCCGTTGATCCCCATCCGCTTCACCTCAAACTCGACCAGTTGGCCGAGCTGAAGCCTGATGCCTGCGCTTGCACCTTTGGCTGGACTGTCGCTTCGCACCGACTGCCCTCTGCCCGCACCGTCAGGCCGCCGCGATCCAGTGCGCCCTTGCCCAGCACCTCCACCTTGCCGCTTCGCTTTTTCCCGATTCCCACTGCCCTGATACGACTGCCGTTTGCTCACAAACCTTCCTCCTCAAACGCTACTCCTGATGGCGAACCCGATCGGCTGGAAACCGCGCTTCATTGATCTCCTGTTTAGCTTGAACCGCTTCGGAGAGATCGATACCGAGCGAACGGCAGAAGCTCAACATGTAGATCATCACATCGGCGACCTCCATGCGAATCTCCTGCATCTTCTCCGGCCCGAGCTTCTCCGCCGTATAGTCTTCACGATCGCCCCACTGAAAATGTTCCATCAGCTCAGCCACTTCGATCGCCATCGACATCACCAGATTTTTCGGCGTGTGCCCCTGACCCCAGTTGCGCGCCTCCATGAAGCGCTGCACCAACAGCTTCAGCTCCGCAACGGTCGTTTGGTCGTCCTTCGAAAACTTGCTCATCTAGTACTGCCCCTCTCCCCAAGCGATCAGCATTTGCCGCGCTTGTCTGATGTTGTACTCTTTCTCTTCGCGCCGAAGCAGTGCGAGCAACGCCGGCACGCACCGGCGATCGCCGATCTTCTCCAGCGCTTTTAGCGCATACTGCCGCACCTGCGGATTGTGATCGGACAGCATCGGCAACAGATAGGGCGCCGATTCGCCCGCCCCGATCTTGCCGATCGCAGAACAGGCCATCCGCCTCGTCGTCACCGACGGCGATTGCAGCAGCTCGTACAGCCGCGGAAGCTCCGCCAGCTTTTTTTGCTCCCCGACCCGAAAGGCTTCCTCCCCCTCTGTCATCGAGAGCGACACGTGGGCGGACAAGCTCGGGTCGAGCCGCTCCGGTGGAAGCAGATCGGCTAAGATCTGTTGCCAATCGAGCTCCGCCAGCGTCGCGTCGATCAGCGTCGGGTTGAGCTTCAGCTCTGGGTTGCACACATCGCAGCAGAGGTGTGGCCGCTTGCGCAACGGCTCGCCAAAATAGTGCAGGATGCCTTCGCGCCGACAGAGCGGCGACCTAAGCAGCTCGACCACCCGGTTCAGCTTCCCAAACCGGCGCAACTTCAAGCGCTCGATCGAATGCAAGATCTCCGACCTGCGACCTTGCATCCGCTCCCAGTCCACGCGAGCGGTCACCGCATCCCCGGTAAAATCGATCAGCTCCACACAGCCGCTGCGCTCCCACTGATGCATGAGCAACGAGAGCTTGTCATCGTCCAAGCCAAAGTGGCGGATCATCTCCCGCCAGGAGTTGCGAAACAGCCCGTCTGGTCCGATCCCATAGCGCATCAGCTCACACGCCCTGTCCAACTCCTGCTCAGTCGGAAACTCCCGCTTCATGAAAAAGTGGTGGATCGCTCGATCCTGCTCGTTGTAGATCGTCATGCACAAGGCCGGCTTGCCATCTCGTCCAGCCCGCCCCGCTTCCTGATAGTAGCCTTCGACGCTCGAAGGCACGTGCAGGTGCAAGACGAATCGGATGTCCGGCTTGTCGATGCCCATGCCGAACGCGTTGGTCGCCACCACGATGCGAATCCGCCCTTGCATAAACCCGTCCTGCACCAGCTTTCGCTCCTCCGGATAGAGCCCCGCGTGGTAAAAAGCGATCTGATCATCAGCCAGCGCCCGCTGCAAAAAGCGCGTCACCTCTTCGCATTCGTTGCGCGATGGCGTGTAGATGATCCCCGCGCCTCGCTGCTTGCGCAAAAAGGCGAGCGCCTCTCGATATTTGTCCTCCCGCGTGTCCTCGCGCTGAAAGCAGATCGTCAGGTTCGGACGGTCAAAGCCGGTCACGTACTGCTGACAGTCCTGCATCCGCAGGTGGATCAGGATGTCCTCCTGCACCTCCCGCGTCGCCGTCGCCGTCAGTGCCAGCACCGGCACCTGTCCGATCTTCTCCCGCACGGCTCCGATCTGCAGATAGTCGGTGCGGAAATCATGTCCCCACTCGGAGATGCAGTGCGCCTCGTCGACCACCAGCAGCGAGAGCGGGATCTCCTGAAGCAATCGCAAAAACTCTTGGCTCCGCAGCCGCTCCGGCGCGATGTAGACGATCTTGTAGCCGCCCTGCCGCATGCCTTCCATCCGATTGCGAACTTCTGAAGCGGGCAGAGCAGAGTTGATATAGGTCGCCTCCAGGATTCCTCGCCGATGCAGCTGATCGACCTGATCTTGCATCAGGGCGATCAGAGGGGAGATGACCAGCGTCACACCGGGCACGATCAGCGCCGGCAGCTGATAGCAGAGCGATTTTCCCGCGCCTGTCGTCATGATGCCGAGCACATCGTCTCCGTCGAGCAACGACTCGATGATCTCGCGCTGCGCACCGCGAAAATCGTCAAACCCGAACAGCCTCCGCAGATGCTCCTGCAGCTTATCCACGCGTCGGCACCTCCCCTGCTCCAAGCTCCAGCCTCATCCGCTCGCGCACGAGCTGAACCGTTTCCTGCGCCTGTTCCGGCAGCGTGGCTGCCACCTGCTCCCACGCGTCGAGACCTGCTCGATGCAAAGCTTGGCGAATTTTCAGCTCCGACCCCGCATCGACAAACTGCCGCAGATCGAAGCTCAGCTCCTGTCCCGCCTGCTGCAGCAAGGAGGAGATCGCCTGCACTTCGCCCGTGCCGCCGCTGTCCTCTGCCACCCGCTCTCGCAAAAAGCTCAACAGGGGAGTCTGCTCGGAGAGGGCCGTTTCGATCTGGGCGTACGCCTCCCGCCGCCAAGCGCCGATCTGCTCGATCGGCACTTCGAGGCTGACAGCGAGCCGCTCCTCCGTGTACCCGCGTCGCTTGGCACCTCCGATCCCGCAGAGCAGTGCGGTCGCAAGCTCCGGTCGGATGGCGGTGAGCACGCGGTGCAACTCTTCGCGCAGCTGCATGCCCAACTCAAAGCGGCGCTCCCAAAAGCTTTCGCCCGCATACGCGTCCAGCCAGGCGCCGCAGCTGGTCAGCTCAGCTCGACCGATCGCGCTCTGCTCGATCCACCGCTCGCGATGCGCCCACTCCTGTTCGACCGCCTCTGCAAACAGCTCCACCGTCACCTCTACTGTGCGTGCAAACTCGTTCACCCGATCCTCACCTCACAATCTCCGTCAAAGCGCTTGTTCCGTCCGATTGGAAAAGACCATCAAGTCGCAATTGCCTTGATGGTCAAGCCGGGTTCAACCGATCCATTCAACTCATCAACGAGCAGATACGCGACCATTGCTCAGTAGCTCGCCCGCCTTGTTCGCATTATCCGACCTGCACCAATCGCTCCAGATGGGAGACAAATCGATTCAAGTCCAGCTCCGACAGCTTCTCTTTCGCCGTCTCCATCTGGAACGACAGCTTGCAGGCATCGAGCGTGTGCACGAGCGGCACATCGATGACGATCGTCGCCAGCTTCTTGCTCAACAGCGCGATCTCCTGATGCTCCTCGATCTTTTCCTTCATCTTGCCTTTGAGCAGATGGCGGTTTTCGATCAGGTTCTCCACCGTGCCGTATTCGAGCAGCAGTTTCTTCGCCGTCTTTTCCCCGATCCCAGGCACGCCGGGGATGTTGTCGCTCGTGTCGCCCATCAGCCCTTTCAGATCGATGATCTGATCGGCTGTCAGCCCCCAGGTCTCCATCAGGAAGGCAGGTGTGTAGTAGTCCATCTCGGTGATGCCCTTCTTCATGATCGCCACCGTCACCCCGTCGCGCACCAGCTGCAGCGCATCGCGGTCTCCGGTCAGCACCAAGACTTGATGACCATCGTCTGCCGCCTGATGAGCCAGCGTGCCGATGATGTCATCCGCTTCGAACCGCTGGTCGAAGTGCTGCGGGACGCCGAGCGCATCCAGCACGTCCTTCATCGTGTCAAACTGCGGATGCAGCTCATCGGGCAGCTCCCCTCGCGTGCCCTTATAGGCGGGGTAGAGCTCGCGGCGGAACGTATCCCGCGACACATCCCACGCCACGAACAGGTGGCTCGGACGCATCTGTTCCACCGCGCGCAACATCATGTTTAAAAAGCCGAACACGCCGTTCGTATACACCCCGCTTGAGGAGCGCATGATCCGGCCAGAAAATGCGGATGCAAAATAGGCGCGCACCAGCATCGAGCTACCGTCTACGATCAAAAAGTTTGATTGGTTCAATCGAGTTCCCTCCGCTCTAAAAAATCTACTCTATTATAGCACAGCATCCACCCTCCCAACTTTCTGACAAGAAATGAGAAAGGATGTAACCGCTCCCTGCACCACTGCGTCAGATCATATGCTACCATCTATTCAGTATGCGTGGAAAGGAGGGCGACCCCATGGATGAGATTGTCAAGCGAGCGCTCCACGATGCGAACGCAATGTCAGACCTGCTCGATGAATTGGAACCGTTCGTATTCAAAGTCTCCTATTCTTTCACTCGCCATCAACAGGACGCCGAAGATCTCGCACAAGACGTACTCTATAAAATCTGTACAAAACTATCTAAATTCCGCGGTGACTCGTCACTTCAAACATGGGTCTACACCCTAATCATGAATTCCTATAAAGATTCCCTGCGCAAGAAGAAAAATCGCAAAACGGAACCGTTGCCTGACGACACGCCGATCTCTTCCTTCGAGGCGGCAGCAGATGCGCGTCTCATGTTCGAAGAAGCGCTCAAAGGCTTGCCCGAGACGGACCGCGACATCTTGGTTCTCCGCTTCCAAAATGATCTTTCTGTCCGCGAAGTTGCGGCGATCATGAACCTGTCCGAGTCGAACGTCAAAACGAGAGTTTTCCGCATCAAGGATCGACTGCGAAGCCTATTTTTCCAAGGGGGTGAAGTGTTATGAAATGCGAGGAAGTTCAACACGCGATCTGGTCAGGTTTGATTACGCCGGAAGACACCCTCCACCTTGACACTTGCCCGGCTTGCCAAGGAGAGTATGCCCTGATGCAAAAAATCGTTCATGATCTGAAGCCGCTCGACACCCCGCAGCCGTCCCGCTCGCTCAAGCCGAGCCGCGACGTGATCGAAAAGGCGGTTCGGAACAACAAGCGCTTGCCCTTCGTCCGCATGACGTCGATCGCCGCCTCTGTCGTTTTGCTGATCACCGCAGGCACGGTGGTCGCCCAACAGTTCAACGCACCGCCGACGGTGGAGTTGACGCCAGGCGATGTGAGCCCGCCGAAGCCGATCGATCCGATCAAGCCGCCGGCCGACCCGACGCCCGACCCTGTGGAATCGACAAAGGTGGCGATCGAAGTTGATTTTGATGTCAGCAAAGACAAGCTGAACATCGTCAACGCGCTCAAAGAGTATCTGGAGCAATCGACCGATCCTGCGAAGGTGCAGAAGGTTGTGCTGCAAAACGTATCGAACATCGTGCAACCTGGCGACAACCGCATCGTCGCCTATGTCGATCTCAACTATGAGAAGCCGAAGGAAAAATTAAAAGGTAACAGCGCAAACGGATCGAACACGGTCGTCACCCAGTTCCTGCGCAACTCGGATGACACGCTGAAAGTCGAAACGTTCGCCAGCCGTGATCTGGCCGATCAGCCGGATGAGATCGTCAACCTGTGGGCGCAAAGCTTGCGCGATCAAAATGCGGTGCTGCAATGGGCGACACTGGACGAGAACGTGCAGGGCAAGCTGCTGAAAAACTATGCGGCTGCCAATTGGACGCTGGTCAACGAGCGCGGCAAAGTGGTCAAAGAGTGGCGGATCGACTCCTCCCAAGAGCTCGATACGAACACGCGCGAATTTCAAGTCTTGCTCTATTACGATCAGGCGCACAAAGACAGCGAGCTCGCCAAAGTGATGGTCAATCGATCGGGCGACGGATTCTGGCACGTGTCTCAGTTTGCCTCTGCCAACCGCGCACCTGGTGAGACGCCATCCAGCAACTCAGGTCACGAGGGTGAGACGGTGTTCGACCCGACGCGCGTGAAAGTGGGCGACAAGATCGGCCAGATGCGCCTGGAGAGCTTGGAGTTGGTCTATTTTAACGACGGTCAGCTCTCCTCGGTGGTCGCCTCGTTCTCCGGCCGGCTCAAAGTGTCGGGCCGCTATCAATTCTTCGAGGAGAAAGCAGAGTTTGTCGGGAACCAGATCTTCTTCTACCCCGATTCAGAATCGAGCAAGCTGTTTCCGCTGCTTCTGAAAGACGAGCGGGGGACTACGACCCAGTTCCGCCTGCGCAACCAAGAAGAGGCGAAAAAGCACTTCGGCAAGCCGGGCAGCATGGGAGATGCCACCGTCGAGATCGAAAACTTCACGATCAACTATGTGCCCAAAGAGATCTGGGATGAAGCGAATCTGGTCAACGCGATTTCGGTCGGCCCGTGAGCTTCCGTCTCAACACAAAAAGACTTCCGCGTCTCCTGCGCGGAAGTCTTTTTGCTCTGCCAGCCAGCCTTTTCGCATCGACTCGGTCGCCAACTCGTTTTCCAGCACGGTTCTCCCCATCTCTCAGATGCGAGCGATGATCAGATCGATCAGCTTCCACTTCGCATCGCAGGTTCGGAGGCGTTGTTCGCACGCGATCGGCGCAAGGCGATCCTCACGCTACTTTCCCTTATACACGCCTTGCCGCTTCTCCAGCAGCGCTTGCACCGCTTCGCGATAATCTTCCGTCTCCGTCACGATCGCCATGTGCGAGGAGACCAGATCGAGCGCGGTGCGCAAGTCTGCCGTCGCGCTCTGATAGGCGGCCCGCTTGATCAGCTGCACGGCGACCGGCGGCTGAGCGGCGATCTTTCGCGCCAAGCGGTATGTCTCCTCCAGCAGTTGCTCAGCCGGGACGACACGGTTGACCATGCCGATGCGCAGCGCCTCCTCCGCATCGATCATGTCGCCGGTCAGCAGCAGTTCGAGCGCCTTGGGCATCCCGACCAACCGCGGCAGGTAATACGCCCCGCCATCGCCCGGCACGATGCCGAGCTTCACATACGCTTCAGCAAAGCGGGCCGTATCGGCCACCACCCGCATGTCGGCCATCAGCGCCATATCACAGCCCGCGCCGATCGCATCGCCGTTTACCGCAGCGATCACCGGCTTGTCCACCTGATCCAGCGTGAGCGGCACGCGCTGGATCAGCTTCCACAGCGAGTTTTTCCGCGCCAGAGCGGTGCTGTGCGTATCGAGCGTCGCCTCGCCCCGCTCCAAAAATCCGCGCCCTTCGCGCATCGCCTTCACATCGCCGCCCGCACAAAACGCTTTCCCATTCGCCGTCAGTACCACGACGCGAATGTCTTCGCGGTCGCGACATTCCTCCAGCGCCTTGACCCAGCGCTCGATCATCTCGATCGAAAACGCATTGCGCGCTTCCGGTCGGTTCAGCGTGATCGTCGCAATGCCCTCCTGCACGTCAAACAGCAGATGTTCCATCTTCATCACTCCTGCTCTTCTCTCACATGATCGGGGATAAAGTATGTCGCGATCGGGTTGCTCTGCTCCTCATCAGGAATCCATCTGCCTTCGATTCCCAGCGCTCTCGTCGCCACTTTCAGGTGCAACATCGCAATCCCACAGCACAGTCTGCTCGAATTGGGAGCTCCCGGCACGATCGGCTTTTTGTCTCTGTACGTCTCGACGCTGGAGATCGAGATGCGCCCGTCCTGGTGGTAAAAGATGTGCCACGGCTGCTTGTTCATCGAGGAGGGCGCCACCTGCACCGCCTCCAAGCCCCGGTAAAACCAGTTGGGCGGCGTCACATCTTCCACATAGGAGATCTGCTCGATCGATTTGCGCACCCCGCGCTTCGTGCCGAACTTGAACAGCCCTTCGTATAGTGAGCTCATCCCATCTTTCTTCGCAAAGCCGACCGGAGAGACGGCCAGCACGCGCTCCCCGCGCTCCAGTCCGATCAGATCGCCCGCCAGCTCGGGACGGAAAAAACCTCCGACCCAGCAGGTGTCAAACCCGAGCCGCGTCGCGTAGAGCACGCACTGTTCGCCCATGTATCCGGTCGCTTCATAGAAAAACGGGTCTTCCACATTGCCGATCATGCAGATCATCGCCGGCGCGTTCTGCACCGACCCGTAGCTGCCGAGAAACCCTTTAAAGATTCGCTTCGTCGTCTCCACACCTTCGAGCAACACCGCTCGCGTGCGCGCGCCTGGATAGGGCTCCCAACCTTTTTGCAAAAACTCAATCAATTTTTCCCGCTCAGGCGCCGGCAGCGGCTCGCCCGTATAAGAACGCATCGAATGTCGATGCTCGATCGCTTCGAACAGTTGAACGGCCGTTTCCCGCACCATCTGATCTGTCTTCACTTCCATCTACGCTTCCCCTCTCCTGACAGTTCCTCTCCTCTAGCATAACACAAAAAGCCCTTCTGTCAGGAAGGGCACTTGCGTTCTCTACCGCACATATTTGGTCGCTTCTGCAGGCGACAGTCGGAAAGCGAGGCGGGCGGGAAGCATCATCAACAGCAGCGTCAACAGCTGCGTTCCCACCATGTACAGGATCATCTTGCCGTAGGGGAACAGGACGGGGAAATCGCCTCCTCTGCCAAACAGCTCGACCATGATCGTGCCGACATAGCTCCCGATCAACGAGCCGAGGGCGATGCCGAGCATGCCGATCAGCGAGCCTTCGATCAGCAGGCTCCAGTAGATCACAGCTGCGGACACACCGACTGCGCGCAACATCCCGATCTGCTGACGCCGCGCGTGTACCATGCGAAACATGATCACCCCGAGCCCGCCGATGCCGATCAGCGCCGACAGCAGCGAGTAGCTTGCAAACGTGTCGAAAAACTTGGCCATGTGATCGACGCCGACCTTGCGATCCGCATCCGGATGGTGCAGCGGGTAGATGTTGTGCAAGCTCAACGCCTTTTCGATCCCCTCTACGTCTGCTGCGCTCGTCTCCTCTTGCGTCAGACGAAACAGCAGTTGGCTGGTGATCGTTTTCGGATCGTTCGTGTAGTTCGGCAACTCACTCTGCTTGAGAAACACGCCAGATGTGGCAGGAAGATCATTGCTCCCCTCATCATAGGCGGCAATTCCGATGATTCGCTTCTGAATCACGCCACCCATCAGCGAAATCTGGTACGGCTCGCCGATCTTCGCCTCGTTCGCATGCCGTTCTGAGACGATCATCACCCCAGGGTCGTTCACCACCGCCAGCCACGCTTCGAGATCGCTTCGGTAGGCCGGATCGCGATCGATCAGCTTCAGCGTCGAAAGCGCTACATAGGCACGATCGATCCCGTTGATGCTTCCGAACTCCAGCGCATTGGGATGGTACGCCTGCTCCCGATACAAGGGTACCTGCCAGACGGAGACGACCTGCTCAACGATGCCCGCTTTCACCTGCTCCGATCCAGCGACCATCCGGCTCGCCTCTTCGCTGGTCAGCCGCTTGCCGCCAGCGGTCGCATACAGGTCATACCCCCCGGCTAACACGCGGGACTCTTGCCGCGCGAAATGCCCGATAAATGAATCTCGAAACACGCCGGAGAGCGAGGTGAGGAAAAAGACGAGCGCAAACATCAGGACGAGGAGCGCCGTCCGCTTGCTGTGCACCTCCAAATTGCGCAGCGCCATCCGCAAGACTGCGACGATCCGTCCAAACGGACGAAACACCCACTGTAGCCCCATCGCCAGCTTGCCGAACGATCTGGAGACGATCAGCGAGGTCATCAGCGTCCAGAAGAAGCCGATCTCGATCAGCAGCAGCGGGAACAGGTTTGAAAAATGATCGTGCAGCCCATCGCGAAACGAATCGGTCAACGAGAGTAGCAACAGCCCGACTGTCAGGATGGTTCCCAGCAGCCGAACGGCGATGCGCTGGATCGACAGCCGCTCTCGACCGCCATTGCGCCCCCGCCGCTCCTCCTCATCGTACAGCGCTTCCACGATCGGGACGGTGGCCGCCTGAGTTGAAACCTGCCAGGAACAGCAGTAGATCAGAAGCGCACCGGTCGCAAATCCGGTGATCAGCGGTTCGAAGCTGATGAACAGTTGATACTGGATCGAGAGACCGCCAATCTGCAACACGCCGAGCGCAAAATAATCCCCGATCAAAACGAGCAGCAGTTTGGCAAGTCCGATCCCAGCGAACAGACCGACAACGCTGGAAAGCAGCGCATAAAACGCTCCCTCCAGCCGCAACAGCTTGGTCAGATCTGCTTGCGTCATCCCGATCGCCCGCAGCACGCCCAACTCCTGCCTCCGCTCCTCGGCGATCATGCGGAAGATGTTGAGGATCATCATCAGCCCGATCGCGATCGTGCTCCAAGAGGCGATGCTGAAGATCGGAAAAATTCTTCGCGCATGTTCCAGATCATCTTCTGCCATCCCGCGCACCGCCACATCTCGATACCCGAGCCCAAAGAGCACGCTTGAGCGCGTCCCCACATTGCCGGTACCGAAGAGGTACTCTTTTTGGCGCAACAGGATGTTGGTGTACTGCCCATCTGGCACATCTGCCAGGCGCCGAGCTGTCCCCTCCGCCACCAGTGCGCTTGCTGACGCGTGCTTGATCCCCCGATAGCCGAGCAGCCCCTGCTCCGGCACCACGCCGACCACGCGCAAGGAGTCTGCTCCGACGGAGACCTGATCGCCAGCGATGACCTCCAAGCGATTCGCCACCAACTCCGACAGGAGGATCTCCTGCTCGCCGAGCTCCGGGATGCCTTCCATCGCCCGCCAATCGAACGATTGGGCCCGCATCCGGTCAAAGCCTTGCAGGTAGACGTTCGGCTGGATCGACAGAGGGTCGCCTTGATCATTCCGCTTGATCAGCGTGGAGGTGAGCGAGACGGTGGGCAACAGCGCATCCACCTCGGCGACCGCTCCCTGTGCGATCAGTCCTTGCAGCCGTTCGATCGACTGGTCGTCCAGCTGAGCGTTGCCATACCCTGCTTCGCCCGCAGGCAGGTCGTAGCCGATGCGCCCAAACTGCTCTTCGAGCAGCTGCTCGCCGCTTTGGACGAGCGAGTGTTGAAACAACAGCGCCGCCGTAATCAGCGCCGTGCCGATCATCGCCCCTAACACGGTGAACAGCGTCGTGCTTTTGTGCAGGACGAGATTGCGCAGCGCCATGCGCCGCAGGTGCGGACTGCCGATCGCCGTCCGACCCATCTTCCAGAGCATGGCGATCAACAGGCTGCCGAGCAGGAGCGAAAGGATCATCAGCGCTCCCTCCTCCTGCGCTTCGGCACGAGCTCCTGCACGATCTCCCCGCTGTCCATATAGATCACCCGATCTGCGCGCTCCGCCACCTCCGGGTTGTGCGTGACGATCACGAACGTAATGTTGTCGACGCGATTCAGGTGATCGAACAGATCGAGCACCAGTTCGGTCGTCGCCCGATCGAGCGCACCGGTCGGCTCGTCAGCAAAGACGACAGCCGGATTGTTGACGATCGCCCGCGCAAGCGCCACCCGCTGATGCTGACCGCCCGACAGCTCGCTCGGCCGGTGGTGCGCTCGCTCTCTCAAGCCGACTCGGGTCAGCGCGACCTCCGCTCGCTCTCGCGCCTCTTTGACGTCCACCCCTTGGCAGAGCAACGGCAGTTCCACATTTTCAACTGCGGAGAGCACCGGGATCAGGTTGTAGCTCTGAAAGACGAAGCCCATCTTCTTCGCCCGATACTGATCGCGGGCGGCAGCGCTGCCCCGATGCAAGTCCTGCCCTTCGAGCAGCACGTGGCCCGAAGTGATCGTATCAATGCCAGACATGCAGTTGAGCAGCGTCGTCTTCCCGCATCCGGACGGCCCCATCACGGCGATCCTCTCGCCCCGCTCGACCGCAAGCGAGATGCCGCGCAGCGCATCGACCCTCACCTCGCCGCCCCCGTAGGTTCGCCAGAGGTTTTGCACCTCGATCATCTTCGACACCTCCTCTCTGTTCACAGCGTAGCTCGAACGTCTTCACATCGTTTGAGGAAAAGATCAAGAAGTTGTCAAGATATGGGGAAGATCGGCAAGTTGAGCGCGAAGGTCGTCCCTTCGCCCAGCTCGCTTTTCACGCGCAGCTTTCCGCCGTGCGCTTCCACAAACTCTTTGGCGATCGCAAGCCCGAGCCCCATGCCGCCCGACTGACGGCTGCGCGATCCTTCGACCCGGTAAAAGCGGTCGAACAGATAGGGGAGGCTTTCTGGCGGAATCCCCGGCCCGTCATCGCGCACGGTCAGGCGCATCTCTCCCGCCGCAAACCGGGCGGTCACCTCAACGCGCCCTCCCGACTCCGCATAGCGGATCGCATTGCCGATCAGGTTGATCAACACCTGTTTGATGCGCGCCCGATCGCAATACACCTCTTGCTCTGCCGATGCGACCAGCTCAATTTTCGTTCCTTTTCCCTCCGCCTCCAGCTCCAAGACGGCCACGATCTCCTGCAGCAAACGCGCAAATGGCACCCACTCGCGAGCCAGTTGCAAAGCGCCCTCCTTCGCCAGCGACAACTGTTGCAAATCCTGCACCAGCCGCGTCAATCGCGCCGTCTCATCCAGCATCGGCAACAGCTGCTCCGGCACCAGCTCCACCTTGCCTTCCAAGATCGACTCCACCTGCCCGCGCAGGATCGAAAGCGGGGTGCGCAGCTCATGCGCCACATCGGCGACCAGCTGATCGCGCGGGCCCGAACTGCTGCTCAGCTGTTGCGCCATCCGGTTCAAATGCTGAGCGACCGGAGCGAACTCGCCTAGATCCTGCAGCTTGATCTCCTGAACATCCTTGGCCAGCTCTCGCTCCCGCACCCGCTCCTTGAGCAGTTCGGCCGGCTGGGCGTACCACAGCGCGAACAGGTAGGCGACTGCGATCCCCAGCATCCAGAGCACGGCGAGCAGCACGAGGCGCACGTCCGCTCCCGCCGCGCTGTTGCCCACCCCGTAGCCGAGCCAAGCGGCCACGAGCACGCCAGCGGTAAACAGGATGCTGTACGCTTGAAAGATCCTTTCTCGCAACCTCATGCAAAATCTCCAAATTTGTACCCGACGCCGAAGACGGTCAAGATCATCTGCGGCTGGCTCACATCCTGCTCGATCTTCTTTCTCAGGTTAGAGATGTGCGTATCGATCGAGCGCTCATATCCCGCATATTCCTCGCCGAGCGCGATCTCCAGCAACTGCAGACGACTGTACACCCGTCCCGGAGCGGAGGCGAGCGTCACGAGCAACTTAAACTCGGTCGGGGTGAGCGTCAGCGCCTTGCCATCGAGAAGCACCGCGTGTTTGGCGAGCTCGATCGTCAACCTGCCGCGCACCAGCTGTTCCTGCCCGCTCCCCGCAGCTGTTGCAGCGGCGTTCCCCCGCTTCATCCGCCTGAGCACAACGCGAATCCGTGCGGCCAACTCCCGCATCGAAAAAGGCTTGGTGATATAATCATCCGCACCGAGCTCCAAGCCGAGCAGCTTGTCCAGCTCGTCCGTCTTCGCCGTCAAGAAGATCACCGGCACATCGGTAAACTCGCGCATTCTTCGGCACACCTCAAGCCCGTTCAGCCCCGGCATCATCCAATCGAGCAAGACCAGATCGACCTCGACCTGCTCCACAAGCTTTAGTGCACCGCTTCCATCGCTCGCTGTCAAAACGGTAAACCCTTCCTGTTCGAGATAGTTTTTGACGATCCGTTGCAGCGTTTCCTCATCATCTACCGCGAGAATCGTCCCTTGCCTTCCACTCATGCGACCGCTCACCTCTCCACCCGCTCAGCATCTGCTCGCAAGAAAAGACCGTTGCAACCCAATCGGTGGCTCAACGGTCTTTTCCCCATTCATTCTCTTCAGATTCAAACAGCGCCGATGCGGCGATTTCGTTCCGCACGCTCCGCTTGCGAGCTCTATTCTTGTAAGACCTTTTTGATAAAGACGGTCGTCTCCTGTGCGAGATCGACTTCCTTGACATTGTGCGATTCCCACTCTCCATCTTCCTTGGTGAAGACGCGAACCACCGGGCGGGTGGGAAGCCCCTTGTGCTGGCCGACCACCACGCCGATCTGCCCCGTGTCCAGCCTGACCGACATTCCGGTCGGGAAGACGGCGATAGCGCGCAAGAACTGAATGACGATCTCATGATCGAAGCTCTTGCCCGCGAGGCTCATCAAGACTTCTGTCGCCTCATGCGGCAACATCGGCAAGCGATCCTCATCGCCGGAGATCAGATTGTCATACTCGTTGGCGACGGCGACGATCTTGGCGAACTGATGGATTTCCTCCTCCTTCAGCCCGCGCGGATACCCGCTGCCATCGATGTTTTCATGATGCTGGAGCGCACAGTGCGCCGCGATGATCGATATATCGTTTTTCTTGCGCAACCGCTTGTACCCGCGCCACGTATGCTTCTCATCGTTCGCCAGGTCGGCAGGCAATTCTTCATCCTCTTGCTTTTTCACAGACTCGGGCACTTCGATCTTGCCGATATCGTGCAACAGAGCTCCGATCGCCAAATCGGTGAGCTGGTTGCGATTGAGCCGCATGTTGATCCCGACGACCACCGACAGGATGCAGACGTTGAGCGAATGGACAAACAGACGGTTGTCCATCGTGCGGATATCGGTCAGATTGATCAACACTTTTCTGTTCTTGATCATTTCGTCGATGATCGCGTTGGTCGTCTGCGACATCACCTTCGTGTCGAACTCTTTACCACCTTGGATGCACTGCACAGCAACGGCCAGATTGACTAACGCTTCACGCCTTGTTTCCTCCGACACGACCTCTTCGACGACAACATCCTGAAAGCGCTTATCCTGAATGTAGATCATCGTCACTCCGAGGCGGCGCAAGGTGCTGAGCATGCCGACTGTAAGCTGCACGCCGGTGTTCAATAGCGGTCGTCCGTCACCTGTATAGATCGATCTTGCGAGCACGTTGCCGGGCTGCACCATATCAATCGGCACATGGCGCATGTGAGTCTCCCCTTTTTTCTTTCATAAAACGATAATTTTCTCTAAGTTTAATTTACCACAACTTTTAGCGTCTTGCCACTTTCCCCGCGCCCGCCTGATCGGTCGGCTTGACGATGATCGCATCGATGTTCACATGCTTGGGGCGAGTCGCTGCAAAGGCGACGCAGTCTGCAACATCTTCTGCAACCAGCGGCGTCATCCCTGCATAGACCGCATCTGCCCGCTGCTGATCTTCGAGCCGCACCATCGAAAATTCGGTGTTGACCAGCCCTGGATCGACAGTCGTCACCCGAACGGGCAGTCCGAGCAGCTCTTGGCGCAGCGCGTCGGTGATCGCGCGCACCGCAAACTTGGTCGCACAATAGACCGCACCGCCCGCATACGCTTCACGCCCGGCGATCGAGCCGATGTTGATCACATGGCCGTTTCCGCCCTGCACCATGTGCGGAACGCACGCGCGGGTCATCATCAGCAGCCCTTTGACGTTCGTATCGATCATCTGATCCCAGTTGCTCGCCTCTTCCTCATCGATCACATGCGCCACGCCTTTGGCCAGACCTGCGTTGTTCAGCAGCAGGTCGAGGCGACCATGCGCTTCGATCACAGCGGCGACAAAAGAGTTGACCTGCTCCTCCTGTCGCACATCGAGCTCCATCACGAACGGCCGCTTGCCCGTCTCCGCCAAGATCTGCGCTGCGACCTCGCTCAACTTCTCCGCTCGGCGCGCACCGAGCGCCACCTGAAACCCTTCGCGCGCCAACGCGATCGCGCTGGCTGCTCCAATCCCGTTCGATGCGCCGGTGATGATGGCGACCTGCCCTTCCACTCTGCTCATTCCGCTTCGCTCCTTCAATTCGATTCAATTCGATTTCTCACCATTTCGCTTTCCGACCCAGAAGCTCCTGCCGCCAAGTCGGGCGAAACTTAGCGCGAGTTGCCGATCTGCTCGATCGTCTCCAGCGAGAGGACGAGATGGTCGAGCAGCGACACGACATCCTCGATGTTGTCCTCATCGATCTTGCCGGCAAGCGGCAGGGTGATGCGATAGATCCCGCTCGGCGTTTCATCGCTCCGGTCGCCAGCATGCGGCGCGAACGATTCGACGCGCTCGTGCTGGACAGCCGCCACATCTCCCCACACCGCCCGCAGATGCTCATCGATCGCACCGCTGTTCACCGCCATGCGCAGAGGCAAGTCGAATGAAAGGGTCAAGCGCGACCCTGGCACCTCATCTGCCAACCTCATCCGGCGCAGCTCCGAGGCAAAATCGACCAGGTTGGACGACAGCTCCAGCTTCGCTTGGCAGGTCGCATCCTGCTGCTTCTCCATCCGCATCGCAAACCTGCGCGACATCGAGGCGAGATCGACCAGATCTTCCCTCCCGACGATCAGGATGCGACCTGTGCGATCCAGATCGTACAAAGCTCCTTCAAACACCACTTTCAGATTGTCATAGATGGTCGGATCGAACACCATAGATCCCTCCCTTTGCTTGAAAATTCCCCCAACTCTTATGGTACAATAAGGTATCCCATTTCCAAATTTTTGAGTGACGAAGGAGGATATACATTGAACACCGAGATGCAACAATTTTTGGATCGGTTCGTTCCCCAATACCGTGAGCTGACCATCGCCTTTAACATCGCCTATTGGGAAGCGACCACGACGGGCAACACCGAGGCGGATGAGCGCTACAGCGCGCTCAAGTCCGACTATCTGAAACTGCTGGCCGACCGCGAAGCGTTTGCGGAGCTCAAGCGCTTGAAAGAGAGCGGCGGCGTGACCGACCCGCTGCTCGCGCGCCAGCTCGTCCTGCTCTATAATCTGTGCCAACAGCAGCAGATGGATGATGCGGACATCGAGAAGCTCGTTCGGATAGAGACGGAGATCGAAGGCGTGTACAACACGTTCCGTGCCACGATCGACGGCGAGAAAAAATCGGACAACGAAGTGAATGAGCTGCTGCGCACCGAGACGGACAACGAGAAGCGCAAAGCTGCCTGGGAAGGCTCCAAACAGATCGGCACCGTCGTGGGAGACAAGGTGATCGAGGTGGTCAAGTTCCGCAACGAGCTGGCCAAAAAGTTCGGCTACGAAAACTTCTACACGATGAACCTGACCCTGCAAGAGCTCGATGAGCAAGAGCTGTTCACCCTGCTCGGCGAGCTGGAGCGGGCGACGCTCGCCCCCTACAAGGAGATGAAGCGGTCGCTCGATGAGGAGCTCGCCGAGCGCTATGGCATCGAGCCTTCCGAGATGCGCCCCTGGCACTATTCGGACCCGTTCTTCCAAGAGGTGCCCGTCTCCTCAGACCTCAACCTCGACAAATATTTTGAGCACCAGGATGTTGTCACCCTGACCAAATCGTATTTTGACAGCATCGGGCTGACCGACATGCAGAAGATCATCGACAATTCGGACCTGTTCGAGCGGGAAGGCAAATATCAGCACGCCTACTGCACCAACATCGACCGTGAAGGCGACACGCGGATGCTCTGCAACGTGCGCAACAACGACTACTGGATGTCGACGATGCTGCACGAAGCGGGACACGCCGTCTATGATTACTACAACGATCCGAGCCTCCCTTACGTGTTGCGCGACTGCGCGCACACCTTGACCACCGAGGCGATCGCCATGCTGTTCGGGCGCCTGACGAAAAGCGCCGATTGGCTGATCAAGATCGCCGGCGTCCCTGCGGAGGAGGCGAAAGCGCTGGAAGATGCGTTCAACCGCCAGCTCACCCGCACGATGTTGATCTTTGTGCGCTGGAATCTGGTCATGACCCATTTTGAGCGCGATATGTACAACAACCCTGACCAAGATCTGAACAAGCTGTGGTGGGACTATGTGGAGCGCTTCCAGCTCGTCACCCGTCCAGCAGATCGCAACCAGCCAGACTGGGCGGCCAAAATTCACCTGGCGATCGTACCCGTCTATTACCAGAACTACATGTTGGGCGAGCTGACCGCATCGCAGCTGCAAGCTTCGCTTGAGCAAGAGCTCGACATCAACTCGATCACCGGGGACGAGCGCATCGGCGCCTGGCTGACCGAGCGCGTCTTCAAGCCGGGCTCGCGCTGGCATTGGAACGAGATGATCGAGAAGGCGACCGGCGAACCGCTCACACCGAAACATTTCGTCCACCAGTTTGTACAAGCTTGATCGCAGACAGAAAAAGGGTGGGGCGCTTGCCCCACCCTTTTTTATTTGGGCAAGCGAATCGCGATCGTCGTCCCTACCCCTTTTTTCGATTGGACATCGATCTGCCCGCGATGCTCCCTGATGATCTTCGAAGAGACGGTCAGACCGAGCCCCGTCCCCTCCGTCTTGGTCGAGTAGAACGGGCTGCCGAGGTTCTGCAGCTCCTCGTCTGTCATGCCGATCCCCGTGTCGATCACCAGCAGGACGACATGCTTGTCCTCCTCTTTTGTCTGCACGGTCAGCGTTCCGCCTACGTTCATCGCTTCCAGCGCGTTTTGCATCAGGTTGAGCACCACCTGCTGGATCGCCTCTTTGTGCATCAAAACGTGCGACAGCTTGGTCAGATCGGTGACCACCTGAATGTTGCGCAGGATCGCCTGGTTTTGCACGAGCACCAACACCCGCTCGATCACCGAGTTCAGACAAGCCTGCTCGCGAATCACATCGCTCGGCTTGGTCATCAGCAGAAAATCGCGAATGATCTTCTCCATCCGATCCACCTCTTCGACCATGATCCGCGTGTACTCCTTTATCTCGCTCTCCTGCTCCATCGTCTTCAAGCGGTGCTCCAACAGCTGGAGAAACCCCTTGATCGAGGTCAGCGGATTGCGAATCTCATGAGCGGTCGCCGCCGCCAGTTGGCCGACGACCGCCAATTTTTCCGATTGGATGATCTCGCGCTGGAACTTCTTCTCCTCTGTCACATCGCGAAAGCAGAGGACACCTCCGACGCGACCACCCTTTTCGTCATACAGATCGGACCATTCAAAATCGCTGAGGATGCGCTCGCCAACTTTCAGTTCGATCGCACCGCGCGCCAAGATCTGATCGAGCAATTCCTGCGGGTTCTCCACCTGCAGGCGGGACAGCACATCGAGCGCGCTCTGGCCTTGCAGCTCGCTCTGTGAGCTCTTGATCCATTCCCGTCCCTTTTGATTGATCTCCAGCAAGGTAAAGTCGGGCTGAAACAGCAAAATCGCTCGAGGATCTGCTTCGATCACATAGCGATAGCGGGCGTGGAGGAGCGCTCCTGCTCGCTGAGCCGTTTCCTGTGCGGCTAGACGTCTGGTTCGATCAATATAGTATGCCGCAGTCATCAGGCACATTGCTACCATCACCCATTGCAGACCGGATATATGCAGATCCATCGAATCCCTCCCTGAAGCAGGTCCTCTCCTGCTTAAAGAGATTCGGCATATTTTGGGTGAACTCCTCTGTAATTCTAAATTTTGTACACAATGAGTGAACAAAACTGGTGATGGTTAAGAATAGATCTACGGAAACCTTATTGAAATTTACTTCTTACATCTCAGCAGGAGCTTCCAGCCCGAGCAGACGCAGCCCCTCGTGGAGCACAGTTGCCGTGGCTGCCACCAGCTGCAGACGAGCATTTTTCACCGCTTCCTCTTCAGCCAACACCCGCACGTTCGCGTAGAACTTGTTAAACGCTTGGGCGAGATCGATGATCCACTTGCCGAGCGCAGACGGATCGAACTCCTCCCCTGCGCGCTTGATCACGTTCGGGAAGTTGAGCAACAGCGTAACCACCGCCCACGCTTCCGCCCCTTCGAGCGCCCCTGCCGGCAACACCACATCGCTCGACTCCACATAGCCCGCTTTGCGCAGGATCGAGTTGGCGCGCGCATGCGTGTATTGCACATAAGGCCCTGTCTCGCCTTCGAAAGTCAGCATCTCTTCCCACGAGAAGTTGATATCGTTCATCCGGTAGTTTTTCAGGTCGTGGAAGATGATCGCACCGACGCCGACCTGTTCGGCCACCTGGTCTTTGTTTGCCAGATTGGGGTTCTTCTCGGCGATGACCTTTTTCACATCGGCGATCGCCGCTTGCAGCACTTCGTCGAGCAGGATGACCTTGCCTTTGCGGGTGGACATCTTCTTGCCATCTTTGAGCATCATCCCAAACGGGATGTGATGCATCTCTGCCGCCCATCCGTATCCCATCTTCTCCAACACTTTGAACACCTGGCGGAAGTGCAGGCGCTGCTCGTTGCCGACCACATAGAGCGCCTTGGCAAACTGGTAGGTGTCCTGACGATAGAGGGCGGCCGCCAGATCGCGCGTTGCGTACAGGGTTGCACCGTCCGATTTTTTGATCAGGCAAGGCGGCATGTCGTACTCATCCAGTTTGACGACCATCGCGCCCTCATCCTCGACGAGCAGGCCTTTCGCTTCCAGCTCGTTCACGACGCGATCCATCTTGTCGTTGTAAAAAGCCTCGCCATGCAGGGAGTCGAACTTGATGCCCATCAGCGCGTACGTTTTGTTAAACTCCTTCAGCGACTCGTCGCGGAACCATTGCCAGAGCTGCTGCGCCTCTTGATCGCCATCCTCCAGCTTTTTAAACCACTCGCGGCCTTGATCTTCGAGCGACGGGTCTGCTTTCGCTTCATCGTGGAACTGCACGTACAGCTTGAGCAGCTCCGGAATCGGGTTTTGTTGAACGGCCGCTTCGCTGCCCCACTTCTTGTAGGCGACGATCAGCTTGCCAAACTGGGTTCCCCAGTCGCCGAGGTGGTTGATCCGCACCGGCTGGTACCCGATCTTCGCCAACAGGTTGGCCTGCGCGTTGCCGATGACGGTCGAGCGCAGATGGCCCATCGAAAACGGCTTGGCGATGTTCGGGGAGGACAGGTCGATCGTCACATGCGCTCCGCCGCCGATGTCTGCCGATCCATAGCCCGCCTTTTCGGTCAAGATGGTCGCGATCACATCTTTGGCCACCGCCTGCTGATCGAGGAATAAGTTGATGTACGCGCCGACCACCTGCACGCTGCCCACCGGAACGCCTGCCGCTTGCAGGGCGGGAGTCAGTCGCTCGGCAACTTCGCTTGCGATCATCGGCGGCGCTTTGCGCATCGTCTTCGCCAGCTGGAAGCACGGGAACGCCAAGTCGCCCATCTTCAGATCTTTTGGCGTCTCCAGGATCCGCTGTACCGCCTCCACTTCGAGGTCGACCACCTGGGCGATCGTTGCTGCAATCTTGTCTTTGTAGATCATACGAGCCACTCACCTTTTACCAGAATAGTAGTTTCAAATGAAAAAAGCTCTCGTCTCTGTGTAAAGAGACGAGAGCTGTTGCTCCCGCGGTACCACTCTTGTTGCCCATGCATTGCTGATGAGCCAACTTCTGTATCTGCTGTAACGGGCAGAACCGGCACGCCCTACGCAAAAGGTTCAGGCGGCGTCTCCGAGGTGCGCTTCTCCACATGCTTCCCTGTCAGGCTTCCACCCTCCCTGACTCGCTGAAGTTCCACAAGCGGATACTCTCCTCATCGCTGACATTTTCTTAGTCCCTATTATAGCGCCAAGCGATCGATTCGGCAACTCAGCCGACGATGCGAGTGCGGCGCACATAGCGGTTGTACGTTTTGTAAAACAGGGTGACCGTGCCGATCAAGCAGGCGAAGTCATCCACATATCCCACGAGGAGCAGAAAATCGGGGATCAGATCGATCGGCGAGATGATGTAGACGACCCCACCTGCGATCAACAGTTTGTCTCGCACCGGAGTTTGCTTGTCCTTAAACATTCCGACCACATTTTCAAAAAATCCAGGTCCTCTCATCTGTGCCGCACCCTCTCCCATCAATCTTCACCCTCGACTTAAAACACTTTCTCCGCAAAGTCGGAGAGCTTGCGCAGCGATTGGTTATCGATGTCAGCATGCAAGGAGTTGCCGTGCGCATCCATCGTGACGATCGCCGCAAAGCCTTCGACCTGCAGGTGCCACATCGCCTCTGGAATCCCAAACTCCAGGAAGTCGACACCGTTCACCTTTTTCACGCAGCGCGCATAATATTGGGCTGCTCCGCCGATCGCGTTCAGGTAGACCGCACCGTGCTCCTGCAAGCCTTTGAGCGTCTTCGGTCCCATGCCGCCCTTCCCGATCACCGCGCGCAGGCCAAACTTCTTGATGATGTCCGCCTGATACGGCTCTTCGCGGGACGAGGTGGTCGGGCCGGCCGCTTTGACATGCCATTCGCCCTGTTGATCTTTGAGCATGACCGGACCGCAGTGGTAGATCACGCCGCCGCTCAGATCGACCGGGGAGGTGTGCTCCGGCTCGATCATATATTTGTGGAACGCATCGCGGCCAGTGTGCATCTCGCCGTTGATGATCACCACGTCGCCCACCTTCAGATCGCGCACCTGCTCCTCGCTGATCGGCGCTTGCAGCACGACCGTGCGGGTGTCGTCGCTGTCAGTTTCACCCGCATTTTTGGTCAGGTCGAACGCTTCGACCGACTCTTGGAACTGCCACTCTCTGATCTCGCCCGAGCTCGCATCGAGCACCACGCCGAGGCGACGGAACGCCCAGCAGTTGTAGGCGACAGACACGTAGAACGAGGCGGGGAGACGGTTCATCACGCCGATCTTACAGCCGAGCAAGGACACTTTGCCGCCAAACCCCATCGTGCCGACGCCCAGCTGGTTGGCAGTCTCCATCACATACTCTTCCAGCTTGGCGAGCTCCGGAATCGGGTTGACATCATCGGTGCGGCGGAACAGTTGGTCTTTCGCCAGCGTGTAGCCGGAGGTGCGATCGCCGCCGATGCCGACGCCGATAAACCCGGCGGAACAGCCTTGACCTTGTGCCTGATAGACCGCATGCAGAATGCACTTGCGGATCCCGTCGAGGTCGCGGCCCGCTTTGCCCAACCCGTCCAGCTCTGTCGGCAGGGCGTACTGAATGTTTTTGTTCTCACAGCCGCCGCCCTTCAAGATCAGCTGCACTTCAATATCATCTCGTTCCCATTGCTCGAAGTGGATCACCGGGGTGCCCGGGCCTAAGTTGTTGCCCGAGTTTACGCCGGTCAGTGAATCGACCGAGTTCGGGCGCAGTTTCCCCATCTTGGTCGCTTCCTCGATCGCCGCATAGATCTGCTTTTTCATCACGATCTGGTTCGCGCCAACCGGGACGTGCAGGTGGAAGGTCGGCATGCCGGTGTCTTGGCAGATCGGCGCTTCTTCTTCCTGCGCCATCACGATGTTTTCTGCGATCGTGTCCAGCGCGAGGGAGGAACGGTTGCCCATCTCCTCTTCCAGGCGCGCCTTCATCACCGCTTTGCGGACATCGGACGGCAGGTTGGTCGATGTTTCGATGATCAGTTTGAGCATGCTCGCTTGAAATTGTTGCATGTATCTCTAGTCCCCTTTGTCAGGCATTTTCCAGTAAACTCCGCAAGTGTATCCAAACATCTTCATTATAGAAAAGTTCCCTCGATCTTGCAATTTACCAGCAGACCGATACAAAAAAGACCGAGGTTCCCCTCGGTCCAGAACATGCTTATGCGTGCACAGAGATCAGCCGTTCCCCGATCCCGCGGATGTCGCCTGCGCCCATCGTCAGCACCAAGCCTGTGCTGCCCGCGCGCTGTTGCAAAATCCACTCGGTACCTTCCTCCAGCGTGTTGACCAGGTGCACCGTCTTCCCGCGCTCCGCAATCTTTTCGGCGAGCAGGTTGGTCAGCTCTTCCGCCCGGTCGCTCTTCTCGCGAGCAGACTGGTACACTTTGACCAGCATCACTTCATCTGACAGCGTCAGCGCGTCGGCAAACTCGTCGAGAAACGCCATCGTCCGCGAGATGGTGTGCGGTTGAAAGACGGTGAGCAGATGATCCTCCGGGAAGGAGCGCTGCACCGCCCGCAAGGTCGCTTCGATCTCGCTCGGATGGTGTGCGTAATCATCGTAGATCGCCAGTTGCTCCACCTGTCCGAGGTAGTCGAATCGACGATAGACTCCTCCAAATTCTGCGAACGAAGCTCGCACCGCTTCAAACGGAATCTGCAAGATTCGCGAAAGGGCGATGACCGCCAGCACGTTCAGCACGTTGTGCTCGCCGATCGCTCGCACTTCCAGCCTGCCGAGCAGCCGATCGCGCTCCCAGACGTTGAAGGACAACAGCCCCCTGTGTTCGGCAACATCGGTCGCCCAAATATCGTTCGTATCGTTTAAGCCGAAATAGAGCACCTTACCCTTGGAGGAGAGCTTCCTGCAAAGCTCCTGATCCCCCCAAGTGATCAAGACTCCGTCAGAGGGAACTTTGTCCACAAACGTCTGAAACGCCTCAAACACATCGTCGATCCCGGAGAAATAGTCGGGGTGGTCGAAGTCGATGTTGTTGACGATGGCGATCTTCGGGTTGTAATTGAGGAAGCTGCGGCGATACTCGCACGCTTCTGCCACCATAAACCCGTGCCCGAAACGAGCGTTGGAGCCGATGTTATAGTTTTTGCTCCCGATGATGGCGAGCGGATCATGCTTTGCCTGAAGGAGCATGTTGGCGATCATCGAAGTGGTCGTCGTCTTCCCGTGCGTGCCGGAGACGGTGATCGCAGCTTCGTTGTGGCCTTCCATCAGACGACCGAGCATCTGCGGATAGGTCAACACTTCGATTCCGAGCTCTTTCGCTTTTTGAATCTCGATATGATCATCTCCGTACGCCGGAGAATGGCAGACGATATCAGCATGTTGCACGTTCTCGACAGACGGACCAGTGATCTGTGTGATGCCAGCTTGGTGCAACAGTTCATCTGTAAAAAATACCGCGTCCGTGTCCGAACCGGTCACCTCGCAGCCCATGCGTGCGAACACTTGCGCGAGCGCACTTATGCCTGAGCCTTTGATTCCCACGAAGTGGATTTTCTGCATGGACGTACCTCCCAGTATTCTCTCCCAAACGCCAAAAGCATCTTGATGGGGACAACAGTCTTAGTATGGGCAAAAGAGCAAGAAAATGCAATTGTTGATTTATTACATTCATGTGTCTCCCGCGATCAAAAAGGGACGCCCTAGCGGTGTCCCTTCTTTTCTGTAGAAACATCCACCGGTTCAACGTGGATGTGCACATATTCGATCTTTTCCTTGTCGAACAGCAGCTTTTCGATCTGCTCGGTGATATCGTGCGATTCGCCGACCGTCAACCGCTCATCGACGCCGATCACCGCATCGACATATACGTTGCTGCCATAGGTGCGCGCCTTGATATCGACGATCGAGTGCACCTGCGGCACACCTAATATCATATCTTCCAACACTTTCAGATGTGCTTCATCAAACCCATCGGTCAGCGCATGCACCGCTTCTCGAAAGATCTGGTAGGCGGTCTTCAAGATGATCAGGCCGACGAGGACAGCTGCGATCGGATCGAGCCAGTGCCAGCCAAACTGCGCGCCCAAGATGCCGACAAACGCACCGATCGAAACGAACGCGTCAGAGCGGTTATCTGCCGCTGCAGCCAACACCGCCTGCGAGTTGATCCGCTTGCCCAAGCGCCCGTTATACGTTCCGACGATCAGCATCACGCCTGCCGAAAACAGCGCAACCCACATCGAGATCGGATCGGGTACGACAAAGTTGCGGTCGATCATGCTCTGCACCGCATCCCACAGCACGTTGATGCTGACGCCCGCCATGATCAGCGCAGCGATAAAGGTAGCGACCGTCTCCGCTCGGTAGTGGCCATATTTGTGATCATCGTCTGCCGGTTTCCGCGCGATGCGCAGACCGATCAGGACGGCGACAGAGGCGACGATGTCTGTCGAGTTGTTCAGACCATCGGCAAACAGCGCTTTCGAATCGGATGCGTAGCCAACAACCAGCTTTAAAATGGACAGGATCAGATAGGCGATGATGCTGATCCATGCACCACGTTCTCCCTGTTTCATCTTGTCTAGTTTGTCATCCATCGTCCCCGCTCCCATCTCAAAAGACTCTGCATGTAAGATGGTACTCTCCGCACCTCGTTTTAGTCTACAGAAACGTTTTTGGGTGCGGGCAACAATCTCGCGGGGCTTTCGTCCTCCAACTCTCAATGGAGGTCGCCCTCCTCTGAAGCTGGCCAGCCATCATGCTTTCCGACCCCCTCTTGGGTCATCATCTCGCGCAGTTGATCGACCATATACCGCCCGAGCATCTCATACAGCTCTTCGCGCTCCAGCTCCTGAATCATCGCCAGCAGATCGTCCTTTGCCAAGCTCTCTAATATTCCAGAGACGATGATCGCCGCATCTTCTTCATCGCCAACCAGTTGGTCTTTGTAATGGTGATAGAGTTGGTTCACCAGTTTCATCGTCATCCGCTCCGCACCCCTTCCGCGTAAACTTTGCCCGATCTATTGTTTCCCACCGCGATGGAATTCATTTGTATCTGTCTCCCAAAAGCTGCTCACACAAAAGGCGATAGAGCTTCCGCGCTTCCCTTGCTGGAATCTGCTCTACCGCCTCTGCGGGTAACTTTCAGTTGTCAGCTCGATCACTTCTGCACAGTACCTCCTGCATGTTTTTGCGAAAACATCTCATACATCAACATCTCTTGCCGCAGATCCTGCAAGCGGCTTTTCACGCGCTCTCGCTCCACCGCATTTCCAGAGACGATCGCATCGTGCAAGGACATCAGCTCGTAATCAAGTTCGAGCCGCAGCACCGGAATCCTCGCTTCGATCGCTCGGCTCAACAGCGCTTTCTTCACATCTTCACTCGACACATGGATCGGCCTCTCGCAGTCAACTTTGTTTCGTTTACCATTGAGCTCCATCATCAACGTCGCCTCCCCGTCTTTGTGATAGAAGTTTCTTGTCTCCATTATACTCAATTTTCAGACTTTTCGCCATCACCGACCGACCGATTTCAATAAAAAAGGCGGTCTGCAAAAGGATTTCCCCCTCTGCGACCGCTCTTCCTCAGTCTTGGATCACCCGCAGGTCGCCGCTCGACGTATCCACTCGGACGGACGGTCCACCCGTGCCGATCTCCGCGATGAACGAACCTTTTTCCTGACGGGAGATCTGCATCGGAAACTCCACGTTCGCCTCGCCAGAAGAACTGCGGAAATTGAGTTTCATGTACGAATTGCTCGGCAGTCGCACCTCAACATTCCCAGAAGATGTCGAAAGGTCGATATTCTCCTGCAAGGCGCTCATCCCGATGCGAAGCTCACCGGATGTAGAGTTCGCTTTTACCTTCCCAGTCAGATCGCTCATCAGCAGATCGCCAGAGCTACTCTCCGCCTCCAGCGACTCCCCCGTCCACTTGCGCAGTCCGACCTGGCCGGAGGAAGTTTCCGCATACAGCCTGCCGATCAGGTTTTGCAGCTGCATATCGCCAGATGATGTTCTGAATTTGAGCGACTTCCCTTGGATATCTCCCCCCTGGATATCACCAGAGGACGATCTTAGGACGACCGTCTCCGCCTTCAGCCCTTTTGCTTCGATATCGCCCGATGAGGTGGAGACGGCAAGTTCATTGAACACCTTTTCCGGCAGCCGCACATCGAGGCGAAGGTTGCGCTCATTGGTGAAGCCGATCTGAAAGCTCCACTCCCGCTCAACCTCGACCTTGAGCACATCACCGCTCAGCGCGGTGTTCACCTGGTAATCCCCACCGCCAAAACCGCCGTTTTTCACTTGCCCGGTAAAATCGACATGTATTTGATCATCGTTCGACTTGAGCAGGTTCACATCTGTGCTCGAAGTGCTGATCTGCACAGAAGCTACCTTCTCCCCCTCGACCGTCTTGTGCTCATCATAATTGCGCGTTTCCTGATTGAACAAGAACAGGGAGCTGATCACTCCACCCAAGACCAGCACTCCGAGTACAGATGCGACAGCAATCCTTGTAGCTTTCATCTCCGATTCCCCTCCATCCTTCTCTTTCTATTGACGAAAGATTTTACGGAAATCCTTCAAAAAAGTTTCAAAAAAAGAACACCTCTTCAAACTGCCTAGGAAGAGGTGTGAACAGAATGATCGTTTACAGCGAGTTGCGAACGTTTAAACGCCCGCATTGCCAATAGGTGCCCGTGCCGGTGATCGGGTCTGCCCCGGCGCAAAGCTTGCTTTCGATCCCTGCGTTTGAGATGCCAGGATTGGCAGCTCGCACCAGCCCGGCTGCGCCGGCAACCATCGGAGTGGACATCGAGGCGCCCGACATGGTCGTCATGCCCCCGCCCATCTTGGTCGAGAGGATCGAAGTTCCTGGAGCTGCGATGTCAACCCAAGTCCCGTACGTGGTGAAGGAAGCTTTGTTATCTGCACTGTCTGTCGCTGCGACCGAGAAGACGTGGTTGTAGGCGGCCGGATAGTTCTTGGTCGTGCTCGCCGATCCACCAGCCGCCGCCACGATAAATGCGCCTGCGCTCCACGCATTGTCGATCGCCGTCTGGAAGGCGGTGCTTGCGCTCGATCCGCCCAGCGACAACGAGATGATCTGCGCGCCGTTGGTCACCGCCCAGTTCACCCCGCTGATGATGTCAGACGTGTAGCCCGATCCTGCGGCGTTCAACACTTTGACCGGCATGATCTTCGCGTTCCAATCCACCCCCGCACCGTCGATGCTGTTGTTAGTGCTCGCCGCTGCGATCCCGGCTATATGAGTGCCGTGGCCGTTGTCATCGTCGGCGATGCTGTCCCCGTTGACAAAATCATAGCCTGGCACGATCTTCGCGACCAGATCTGGATGATCGAGATCCACCCCGGTGTCGATGATCGCGATCTTCGACGACGTCGAACCGAGCGTATAGTCCCACGCTTGCGGCGCGTTGATCTTTTGCAAGTGCCACTGGCTGGAGTAGGCGGGATCGTTCGGGACTGCGTTTGCCGTCATGATCGCATCGAGCTCCGCGTGTTCCACACTCTCGTCCGCCTTCAGCTGAGCGAGCACTTTACCCGCTTGCCCAGCCGGCACTTTCAGCACTTTCCAATCGCTGTCGAGCGATTTTTTCACCGTCGCGCCATGCTTGGCAGCAACGCTTGCCGATCGATCCGCTTTTCCCGCCTTCAGCTTGACGATGATCTGGTCGGTGCTGACAGAGATCCCTTCTGCTGTTGTCGCCGCCGTCACACCTGCTGTCGGCAATAGGGCTGTCCCCAGTGCCACCGCGAGAATGGCGCTGGCTGCTCGCATTCTTTTGCTCAATTGGATCGCCTCCTCTTTTTCTGCTTGCTTCTATAAAACCCCCTCTCCTTCCGAAGAAGAAGAGGGGGTCGTGAACCCCTGTGCTTACAGGGAGTTGAGTGCGTTTACGCGGCCGTATTGCCACCAACCAGGTACACCGATCGGGTCAGCGCCGCTGAAGATCTTGCTGACGATCCCTGCGTTGGAGAGGCTCGGGTTGTTCGCTCTGACCAGACCTGCCAGACCTGCGACGACCGGAGTCGCCATCGAGGTACCGGACATGGTGGTCATGCCACCGCCGAGGCGAGTCGAAAGGATCGAGGAGCCCGGAGCTCCCACGTGTACCCAAGAGCCGTAGGTGGAGAAAGAGGATCTGTTATCCGCGCTGTCGGTCGAACCGACCGCTACCACGTTGTTGTAGGCAGCCGGGTAGTGTTTTACCGTATTGCCGTTGTTGCCTGCAGCTGCCACGATGACCACGTTATTAGCCCACGCGTTGTTGATCGCCGTTTGGAAGGATGCGTTCGCAGCACCGCCGCCGAGTGACATCGAGATGATGTTCGCACCGTTGGCGACCGCCCAGTTCACGCCATTGATGATGTCAGACGTGTAGCCCGAACCACCAGCGTCAAGAACTTTGACCGGCATGATGCGCGCCTTCCAGTCAACACCAGCACCGTTGAGGTTGTTGTCGGTGCTCGCAGTCGCGATGCCCGCGCAGTGCGTGCCATGACCGTGATCGTCCTGCGCGTTGGTCGTTCCGGTGATCGCGTTGTATCCACCGATGATCTTCGCGGACAGATCCGGATGCGTCAAGTCAACGCCGGTATCGATGATCGCGATCTTCGTCGACGTCGAACCGGTGGTGATGTTCCACGCTGCCGGAGCTTGAATCTTCGGCAAGTGCCACTGGCTGGAGTAGGACGGATCGTTCGGGGTGAGGTCGATCTTCATGATCTGATCGAGCTCTGCGTATTCGACGTTCGGATCAGCTTGCACCTTCGCGAGCGCGTCGCCCACATTCCCATCAGCCACTTTCAGCACTTTCAGGTTGCCGTCGATCGCCTTTTTCACCGAAGCGCCAGCCTTAGCAGCAACTGCTGCCGTCTGATCCACCTTGCTCGGCTTCATCTTCACGATGATCTGGTCAGTGCCAGGGTTTACCACCGCTTCCGACTTTGCTGCGGATACACCCGCTGCCGGAAACAGTGCTGCCCCGAGGGCAACCGCCAGAAATGCTCCTGCTACTTTCTTCATCTTCGCCATTTTGATAGCCTCCTTTATATATCGCGAACTCGAATCGTTCGCTTATAATGTAAGTGTAATGTAATAAATGTAACAACACAAATCAGGAAATCACCCATTTCACCAAATAACGACCACTTTCCACAGCTTTATTCGATAAAACTAAAGATAACGTCAAATTTCTTCATAATATTCTAATAAATACACCCCCTTACTAATAGTGAAGGGGTGTATTGCGAAAATGATTTTCGTGAATGGCTTTCTGAGATTCCTGCTCATAGTGAGTTGAGTGCATTGACGCGGCCATATCTCCACCAGACGCCAGTGCCGGTTATCGGGTCTGCACCAGTGAAGATCTTGTTGACGATCCCCGCGTTGGAGAGGCTCGGATTGTTCGCTCTGACCAGACCTGCCAGACCTGCAACGACCGAAGCAGCCATCGAGGTGCCCGACCAATTGCTCATGCCACCACCCAGTCGAGTCGATCTGATCGAGGTACCTGGGGCTGCCACGTGTACCCACGAGCCATAGGTGGAGTAAGAGGATTTGTTATCCGCGCTGTCTGTCCAAGCGACCGCTACGACGTTGTTGTATCCGGCTGGGTAGCGTCTCACCGTGTTGCCGGAGTTGCCTGCCGGCGCTACGATGACCGCACCTGCCGCCCAAGCGTTGTTGATCTCCGTTTGGAGCACCGCGTTGTAAAGAGAGCTGTCCAACGACATCAAGATGATATGTGCGCCGTTGGCGGCCGCCCACTTCACGCCGAGGATGACGTCAGACGTGTAGCCTGGAGTGCCCGCGTTCACAACTTTGATCGGCATGATACGCGCTTGCCAGTCAACTCCTGCACCCTCCTGATAGTTGTTAGTGCTAGCAGCTGCGACCCCTGCAACCTGAGTTCCATGGCCATGGTCATCCTGCGCGACGCTGTCTCCGTTGGCAAAGTCGTAGCCGGGAATGATCTTCGCCGACAGATCCGGATGGGTGAGATCTACACCCGTGTCGATGATCGCGATCTTCGTCGACGTCGAACCGGTGGTGATGTCCCACGCTGCCGGAGCTTGGATCTTCGTCAGGTGGTATTGGCTGGAGTAGGAGGGATCGTTCGGGGTGAGGCTGATCGTCATGATCGGATCGAGCTCTGCATACTCGACGTTCGGATCAGCTTTTAGCTTGGCGAGCACGTCGCCCACGTTCCCATCCGACACTTTTAGCACTTTCAGGTCGCTGTCGATCGACTTTTTCACTGTCGCACCGCTCTTAGCAGCGACGGTTGCCGTCTGATCCACCTTGCTCGGCTTCATCTTCACGATGATCTGGTCGGTACTTGGAGAAACCGTCGCTTCCGATTTTTCTGCGGTCACTCCCGCGCTCGGCAGCAGAGCCACCCCGAGTGCAACCGCAAGGATTGCGCCCGCTATTTTTTTCACCTTCGCCATTCGGATCGCCCCTTTCCTCATCCATACTTTGCATCCCCTTCACCAGATCGGAGAAGGGATGTATCGAGATCCCTGCTCACAGGGAATTGCGTGCGTTTACGCGGCCACATTGCCACCAGGTAGGAACACCAATCGGGTCTGCTCCAGCGCAGATCTTGCTGATGATCCCCGCGTTGGAAAGGCTCGGGTTCGCCGCGCGAACCAGGCCTGCTACCCCTGCGACGACCGGAGCAGCCATCGAGGTGCCCGACATCGTAGTCATGCCACCGCCGAGGCGAGTCGAAAGGATCGAGGTGCCAGGAGCTGCCACGTATACCCAAGTGCCGTAGGTGGAGAAGGAAGATTTGTTGTCCGCACTGTCGGTCGAAGCGACCGCTACCACGTTGTTATACGCAGCCGGATACTGTTTCACCGTGTTGCCGTTGTTGCCTGCTGCCGCCACGATGATCGCACCTACCGCCCACGCGTTGTTGATCGCCGATTGGAACGAAGCGTTCGCAGCACCACCGCCGAGCGACATGTTGATGATATGCGCGCCGTTAGCAACCGCCCAGTTCACACCGTTGATGATGTCAGATGTGTAGCCCGAACCACCAGCGTCAAGAACTTTGATCGGCATGATTCGCGCTTGCCAATCAACGCCAGCACCGTTGGTGCTGTTGTTGCTGCTCGCAGCTGCAATCCCTGCTACATGAGTACCATGACCGTGGTCGTCCTGTGCATTGGTGGTTCCGGTGATCGCATTGTATCCGCCGATGATCTTTGCGGACAAATCTGGATGGGTAAGATCTACACCCGTATCGATGATCGCGATCTTTGTCGACGTCGAACCAGTGGTGATGTCCCACGCTTGCGGAGCTTGGATCTTCGGCAGGTGGTATTGACTGGAGTAGGATGGATCGTTCGGAGTGACGCTGATCTTCATGATGTGATCGAGCTCTGCGTACTCGACGTTCGCATCATTTTGTAGCTTAGCGAGCACGTCGCCCACATTCCCGTCAGCCACTTTCAGCACTTTCAGGTTGCTGTCGATCGACTTTTTTACCGAAGCGCCAGCCTTAGCAGCGACGGCTGCCGTCTGATCCAGCTTGCTCGGCTTCATCTTCACGATGATCTGGTCGGTGCTTGGAGAAACTGTCGCCTCCGGTTTTTCTGCGGTCGCACCCGCGCTCGGTAACAGAGCTGCCCCGAGGGCAACCGCAAGAATTGCACCCGCTATTTTTTTCACCTTCGCCATTCGGATCGCCCCTTTTCTCATCCATACTTTTCATAGCACCTTAAAAAAATTTGATGATCGTACCGTCTTTCTTATAAACACACCCCTTCACCAAATTGGCGAAGGGGTGTATTGAGATCCCTGCTTACAGGGAGTTGAGTGCGTTTACGCGGCCATATTGCCACCAACCAGGAACACCGATCGGGTCAGCGCCGCTGAAGATCTTGCTGACGATCCCTGCGTTGGAGAGGCTCGGGTTTTTCGCTCTGACCAGACCTGCCACCCCTGCGACGATCGGAGTCGCCATCGAGGTACCGGACATGACGGTCATGCCGCCGCCGAGACGAGTCGAGTTGATCGAGGTGCCCGGAGCTGCTACGTGTACCCAAGAACCGTAGGTGGAGAAGGAAGATCTGTTATCCGCGCTGTCGGTCGAACCGACCGCTACCACGTTGTTGTATGCGCCCGGATAGTTTTTCACCGTGTTGCCAGCGTTACCTGCCGCCGCCACGATGACCACGTTATTAGCCCACGCGTTGTTGATCGCCGTTTGGAACGCAGCGCTGGAGCCGGTGCCGCCCAGCGACATCGAGATGATGTTCGCGCCGTTGGCGACCGCCCAGTTCACGCCGTTGATGATGTCAGACGTGTAGCCCGAACCTGCAGAGTTCAGAACTTTGATCGGCATGATTCGCGCTTGCCAGTCAACGCCTGCCCCGTTGGTGCTGTTGTTGGTGCTCGCAGCTGCGATCCCTGCGCAGTGAGTGCCATGACCGTGGTCATCCTGTGCTACGCTGTCTCCGTTGACAAAGTCGTAGCCAGGGATGATCTTCGCGGACAGATCCGGATGGCTCAGGTCAACGCCGGTGTCGATGATCGCGATCTTCGTCGACGTCGAACCGGTGGTGATGTCCCACGCTTGCGGAGCTTTGATCTTCGGCAAATGCCACTGGCTGGAGTAGGACGGATCGTTCGGGATGAGGTTGATCTTCATGATCGGATCGAGCTCTGCGTACTCGACGTTCGGGTCAGCTTGCACCTTCGCCAGCACGTCGCCCACTTTCCCGTCGGTCACTTTCAGCACTTTCAGGTTGCCGTCGATCGCCTTTTTCACCGAAGCGCCTGCCTTCGCAGCGACGGATGCTGTCTGATCCACCTTGCTCGGCTTCATCTTCACGATGATCTGGTCAGTTCCAGGGTTTACCACCGCTTCCGGTTTTGCTGCGGATACACCCGCTGCTGGCAGCAGTGCTGCCCCGAGGGCAACCGCCAGGAATGCTCCTGCTACTTTCTTCATCTTAGCCATTCTGATAGCCTCCTTTATTTTTTTGCGAACTTGAATCGTTCGCTTACAATGTAAGTGTAATCTAATAGTTACAATCACACAAATCAGAAATCCCGCAAATTTCGCCCGCAATAGGCAATTTTCACAGATTATTACCAACAATCTAAATTTTTCACACCAATCTTTATTATCAGTTTATTTTTTTATACAAAAAGACACCTCGATTTTTCGAGGTGTCCGACCGACCTGATCACAGATTAGAACCCGTTTACCGTGTTGTACATGTTTAATCTGCGGAAGGAGTAGCCGATGCTGTCACCTTGCGTCAGCACTCTGGTCTCCACGGTCGCTTTGCTGTAGGTCAGGTTGCAGGACCAAGCGAGCGACATCGCACCGGAGACGAGCGCAGCCGAATAGGAGGAGCCCGAATAGGTTGCGACCCCACCGCCCATGCGAGTGGTGATGATGTTCGCCCCTGGCGCTCCGATATCGACATAGGAAGCGGTGACAGCTGGCACGTCTGCCGCCGTGGTCGCCGTCACCGCGACCACATTGTTATAGGCTGCCGGATAGGAGGGCGGTGAATTGGAGTCTGCCGCGGCGACGATGATGCATCCCATGCTGTGCGCATAGTCGATCGCCGCTTGGAAGGCGCTCGAATAGGAACCGCCCGCCAGCGAGAGGTTGATCACATTCGCTCCGTTGTTCGCCGCAAAATAGATGCTGTTGATGATCGCTGAGACCGTGCCCGCCCCCGATGCGTTTAGCGCTTTGATCGGCATGATCTTCGCGTTCCAATCCATGCCAGCGATCGCGTTGGAGTTGTTCCCGCTGGCAGCCGCAACGCCCGCTACCGCCGTCCCGTGCCCATTGTCATCGCTTGCGACCGAATCGTTGTTCACATAGTCGTAGCCTGCGACGATCCTGCCAGCGAAATCGGGGTGGCTGAGGTCGACGCCCGTATCTATGATCGCGATCGTGCGCGACGACGAGCCCGTAGTGATGTCCCACGCCAGCGGTGCTTGCACTTTCGTCATATACCACTGGCTCGGGTAGGAGGGATCGTTCGGGATCATCTGGATGCTGACCGGTTGATCCTCTTCCACCGCCTCGACTCCTCCATCGGTGCGGAGCGCTGCGATCTGCGCTTTCGACTCACCAGCCGGAATTTTCATCTCGTACCAATCGCTGTTGCCGATCTGCTCGATCTTGCTCGCCTTGTGTTTTCCCGCAAGCTTACCCGCTTGTTGACCCGCTTTCACCTTGACCAGCAGGCTGACCTCTTCCACCCGTTTCTCGCTGCCCAGATCTGAAGTTGCCGCCTGTGCAGACAGCCCTGTCGCGCAGGTCAAGGAGAGCGCCAACAGCGTGAGCGACGCTGCTTTGAACCGTTTCATCTTATGTCCTCCCTCTCTATTTTTAAAATTGTTACTTTTTAATTATATATCAAACAAAATCTATAGAGCGAAAAATTTCTCGACAAAGGAAAAAGCACCCCGTTTCCGCTACGGGGTGCTTTTTCCTTACGAACCACCAGTTTGCTTTAGCTGGCTTCCCATCTCTCTCTGTTATGTAGCCGCGAAAACGACTCACAAGAATCAATATATGGCCGACCCGCTCAATTATGCGTGTCGATCGATCAGGACAAACGGCGCGGGCGCCGCTATTCTACGCCCTGCTGTTCGCGCTTCGGATACGGCCTTGCCTCCACGCGGTAGATCGGCATGCCTCGCGACGAAAACTTCTCCTCGTACTCGGTCATGATGTTGCCTTCCATCCACCTGCTGTTATGTAAGTCGAGCGTGATCGCCGACAGCTTCCAATCATCATCGGCCAGCTCGTTTAGCGAAAACTCGAACAGGTCGCGATTGTCCGTCTTAAAGTGCACCGCACCGTCCGCTCGGAGCACAGAGCGGTAGGATTGCAAAAAGCTCCGATAGGTCAGCCTCCGCTTCGCATGGCGCGTCTTCGGCCATGGATCGGAGAAGTTGAGGTAGATGCGATGCACTTCACCCGCATCAAAAAAATCGATCAGTCGCGAGGCGTCCGCAGGCGTCAGGATCAAATTGTTCCCCACTTCCAACTCCGCCGCCTTCCTGCCGACTCGACCGAGCAGTTCGTGCTCAAGCTCGATCCCGACAAAGTTGATGTCAGGGTGCTGATGGGCAAGCGTCGAGATGAAGCGACCTCGTCCCGTGCCGATTTCGATATAGATCGGATTGTCATTGCCAAACAGCTCGTGCCAACGCCCTTTGTGCTTGCTCGGCAACTCCAAAATCCGCCCGGCCGCTTTGTGCATTTGGTATTGCTTGATTAGCTTTTCACGTCCCCGAATGCGCATGTGTTCGATCTCACCTTTGTCTCTTTTTCTCGTTCTTCTGAATTATAGTGTGTACGTCTAGTCTGCGCAAGGAAGAGCGTTCAATTCTTATCTGCAGCTCGCATAGTTTCTAGAAGTTTTTGGCAACCCTAGAAGTTGTGGAGGTGTTTGAACTGCGATGATCACAAGCTGGTATGGCTGGCCGCTCGATCGAGTTCTCGTCCTGTTCCTCGGTCTGTTGTATCTGATGATCTTTGTCCAAGTGACCCTGTTTCACTATCGGCAAAACTTTCGCCATTGGTCGATGTGGATTCCGGTGATCGCCACCCCGATCGATGGATTGGCCCTCGTGACCTATTCGGTTGCTCGCACCGACTGGCTGGTCACGATCCTGACCTTGCTCTTGTCGCTATCTTTCTTCGCTGGGCTCTTCGGCTCGTACATGCATTTTCGCGGTGTCGGCGCGCGCGTCGGCGGCTACGAGACGCGCAACTTTCTGGTCGGTCCTCCCCTGATGCTGCCCGGGATGATCACCGGATCGAGCTTGCTCGGGCTGATCGCGCTGTATTGGTCGTAAGTTCGACAAACCGAAGGGAGTGAGACGGTGGATAACAGAACCAACTATCCGAACTACGATGTGATGGACGAGCAGGCGCACTGGGACGCCCACACCCGCCAGATCGTGCAAAAGCGCTTGGCGACGCCTGGGAGCTTCGCCAAGCTGACGAGCGAGGAGGTCGACGCCATTCGGGCGATGGCCGCCTTGCTCGTCGATGATGGTCGGTCGTTTCTCCTCGATTACATCGTCGATCATTTTAACGCAAAGCTGATCAGCGACAGCGGGGAAGGCCAGCGCCAAGCGGGCGTGCCCGAGCTGCACGCGCTGCTCAAGCAAGGGCTTGCTGCGCTGGAAGCGCTGGCACAGAAGCGGAATGCAAGCTCCTATCCAGCCCTCCGCCCCCAGTTGCAGCTCGAACTTCTGATGGAGCTTGAAGACGGCACAGTAAAGCTGATCGCTCCAAACGGCGACCAGATCCCCGCCCGAGCTTTTTTTCAAAAGATGCTCACGGAGACGGTCAGCGCCTACTATTCACATCCAACCGTCTGGTCGGAGATCGGCTATGGTGGGCCTGCGTACCCGCGAGGATATGTGCGCAGCGAGCTAGGACTGACCGACCCTTGGGAGGCGAGAAAAGATGGATAATCAGCAAGCGCCTCAAACGGCAAGCTGCCATTATGAGGGGCATCGCTTTTCAGACCTCGATCACCGCAAATACCCGGATGAGGCAGATGTGGTGATCGTCGGCGCCGGCGCGGCAGGTGGCGTGCTGGCGTACGAGCTCAGCCGAGCTGGCCTCCGCGTCGTCGTGATCGAAGCTGGCCCCTTTTGGAATTCGCAGTCAGACTTCGCTTCGGACGAGCTGTCGACACAGCGGCTCGGCTGGCAGGACACCCGCATCGTCGATGGGAGCGATCCCCTGCGGATGGGGCACAACAATTCGGGTCGCGGGGTCGGCGGAGGAACCACCCATTTCACCGGCGTCTTTTTGCGCTTTCACGAGAGCGATTTCCAGACGAAGACGGCAGACGGTGTCGGCGAGGATTGGCCGATTCGCTATGCGGACCTGGAGCCGTACTACAGCTATATCGAGCGCTCGATCGGCGTCTCCGGGCCCAAGCGGTTTCCGTGGGGGCCGTTCGCAGGGCCGTATCCGATGCCAGAGCGGGAGCCGATCTCCGCCAATGCGGAAATGTTTCGCATCGGATGTGAGCGGTTGGGCATCAGCAGCACAATCGCGCCGCTGGCGATCAACTCCGCTCCCTTTGATGGGCGACCGCCCTGTATCAACCGCGGTTTTTGCAACCAGGGGTGCATGCCGAATGCAAAATATTCGGGCTTGGTGCATCACATCCCCAAAGCGATGGCAGCTGGTGCAGAAATTTTGACCGACTGCATGGTGACGCAGATCGAACTCGATGAGGCGGGAAAAGCGCAGAGCGTGATCTTCCACCACGAGGGAGTCGACTATCGCCAGCGGGCCAGGGTGATCATCCTGTCATCATTCGTGGTCGAAACGCCTCGTCTGCTCCTCGCTTCTGCCACCAAAGGGCATCGCGACGGGCTGGCCAACTCAAGCGGCACCGTCGGGAAGTACATCATGCCGCACTCTTCGCACGATGTGTACGGACGGTTCGAACAGGAGATTCGCCTGTACAAAGGAACGCCGGTGCTCGCGACCACGCAGGCGATGTATGCGACACAGCCTGATCGCGGCTTTCGGCGGGGCTATTCCCTGCACGCGCACGGTGCCCGCCCGGTGGCGATGAGCAAAGGGCTCGCCGTCGATGCTGGCGTGTGGGGCAAGCGGTTGCGGGAGACGATGATCGACTACAACCAGTATGGGCGCATCACGCTGGTCGGCGAGGTGTTGCCACAGGCGGACAACTGCGTGACCCTGACCGACCAGAAGGACAAATACGGCCTGCCGCTGCCCAAAGTGACCTTTTCCTACGGTGAAAATGACCGCAAGCTGATCGAGCACGCGGTGCAGACGATGAATCAGATCCTCATCGCAGCCGGCGGCAAACCGGAGTTTGTCATCCCTGACACCGCCCATCTGATGGGAGGCTGTCGGATGGGGAATGATCCGAACACCTCGGTCGTCAACAGCTGGTGTCGGTCGCACGACATCGACAATCTCTACATCTGCTCAGCCGCTTCCTTCGTCACCTCGGGCGGTGCCAACCCGACCAACACGGTGATGGCGCTCGCCGCCCGCACTTCCGCCTACCTGATCGAACAGTTTCGCGCCGGAGAGCATCCGTAGGCAAGTCCCCCCCTGCAAAAGACACAAAACGGCAGGCCCCCCGCGGGAGCCTGCCGTGACGTGTTGTTCACCTTTTCGTGCGGAGGGATTCACCCTCCTCACCGTGCGATCAGGCGCGCTGTTGCGTCAAGATCGCTTCGATCTCCTCCAGATCGCCTGCGCTGAGCACAACATCGAGCGCCTTGACGTTCTCGACGACCTGCTCGGGGCGAGAAGCGCCGACGATCGCCGCCGAGACGTTCGGCTGCCGCAAAATCCAAGCGATCGCAAGCTGTGCCAGCGAGCACGCTTTGCGCTCTGCGACCGTCTGCAAACGCTCCACCTTCGCAAAGTTCTCCGCGGTGAAGAAGCGCTGAATCGTGCCTGAGACAGCCTTGTCTTCAACTGCTGCCCGCGAGCCTGCCGGATGTGCTTCACCCTGTTTGTACTTCCCGGTCAGCATCCCCTGTGCGAGCGGCGACCACACGACCTGTCCGACGCCTTCCCGCTCCGACAGCGGAATGATCTCCGGCTCGATGTAGCGCTCAAGCATCGAGTATTGCGGCTGGTTGGACACGATGCGATCCAAGAGCAGTTTATCTGCTGTGTGCAGCGCGTCTGCGATCTGGGACGCCTTCCACTCCGAAACGCCCGCATAGAGGATCTTGCCCTGCGTGATCAGATCGTCGATCGCGCGCAGCGTTTCATCGAGCGGTGTCTCCTGATCGTAGCGGTGACATTGCCACAGGTCGATATAGTCCACATTCAGCCGTTTGAGCGAGGCGTTGACCTGCTCGATGATATGTTTGCGCGACAGGCCGCGGTCGTTCGGACCTTCCCCCATCGGCCAAAACGCTTTGGTCGCCAACACGTAGGATTCGCGCGGGTATTTCGCCAGCGCTTTGCCGACCACCTTTTCCGCCTCTCCGCGGCGGTAGACGTTCGCCGTGTCAAAAAAGTTGATGCCGAGCTCATACGCCTGATCGATGCAAGCGGTCGCCGCCTGATCTTCCGTATAGCCGCCATAGGTCAGCCACGAGCCGAGCGCGATCTCCGAAACTTTCAAGCCGGAGCGTCCCAACCGTCTGTATTTCATCTCTGTCATCACAGAAGCACCTCCGATCGATTCTCCCAAGCACCTTCGCCTCTCGTCGCCCTCATTCCTTCAGTCGACCGAATTCTGTAAGCTGGCTCACTCAATCTTCGCCCACAGCTCAGGCGGGTTGAGCGTATAGACGCCATTTTCCCGATACATGTAGTGGTTGATCACAAACTCGCGACGAATCGTGCAGTGATCTTCATGAAACTGCCTGATGTATTCGTCGATCTCCCGCTCCGTGTATGAACGTCCAATTTCCAGCCCTTCTAACAGGTGTTCAAACACATAGAGCTTCTTCTTGCGCTGAGAGGGAATGGTTTTCAACCGCCCGCTTTGATCGAAGAAGTTTTGCACCACTTTCCCCCGCTCCCCATCGGTCGTCCGCTTCACTTGCTCCACCCTCCTCAAGATCGATTGCGACTTAAAGTGCAACTCCTTTTCCATCAGATGAAAATAGATCGTGTTCTTCTCCCGCACTCCCTTGACCAGCATCACGTTGCGCAGCACGTTCATGTGGTGCGTCACCGTCGCAGCTGTCAAACCGAGCTTCTCGGCGATCTCCCCACCGCTCAAAGAACCTGCTGCCAGCAGCATGACGATCTTCAAGCGGTTCACATCCCCGAGCGCTTTATGGAACTCCAACATTCTGCCAAGCTGCACGCCGCTCACCTACTTCGATGTATTTCTAATTAGACTATAATCAAAATAGATTCCCCCTGTCAACAGAAGCGGGGGAATAAAAAAAGCCCGACTCCATCAGGAGCCGGACGGTTGTACGTTCGGATCGCGTTCCTCTTTCGGTTCCCGTTCGGGTTCCTTGTTCGAGGTGCGAAGTGGAATTTCTTTGAGCAAGAAGGTGATCAGCAGCGCGACGATCGAAAGCGAGAAGCCGACGACGAACACCGAGTCCAGCCCTGCCACCAGCGCCGTTTTCAGCGTGGCGATCAGCTGGTCGAATACCCCCTGCACAGGTGGAGCTAACGTCTCGCGAATCTGTGCCAGCTTGGGCGAATCGACCAACAGCTGCGGGTTCATCAGCGCTTGCGCTTTGTCGGCGAGCTCTGGACGAGCCAAGAACTGCTTGACTTCGGCCGGCAGCGTGCTGGTCAGCTCTTCCTGAATCCGCGAGTTCATCAGCGTGCCCATGATCGCAACGCCGACTGTGCCGCCGATCTGACGGAACAGCTGCACCGAAGAGGAGGTGACGCCGAGCAGGTTTTGCGGCGTCGCATTCTGCACCGCCAGCATCAAGATCGGCATCGAGAAGCCGAGTCCCGCCCCGACGATGATCATGTCGATCGACGCGACGAGGTTGGTCGTCTCTGTCGACATCAGCGTCAGCAGATACATGCCGATCACCAGCACGACGCCGCCGAGCAGCGCCGGCCACTTGTAGCGGCCTGTGCGGCTGGTCAGCTGTCCGGAGATGGCGGAGCAGGCGACCATCGAGATCATCATCGGCATCGTGACCAGACCGGATGCGGTCGCCGACGTTCCGACCACGCCTTGCACGAACAGCGGAATGTACATGATCGAGCCGAACATCGCCACCCCGGTCAGGAAGCCGATCATGTTCGACACAACAAAAATTCCGTTTTTAAACAGCGACATCGGCAGCACAGGTTGCTCCGCGCGAATTTCCGCCCAGATGAACAGAAGCAGTGCAGCCGCGGCGACACCAAACAAGGTGATGATCATGCCCGAATCCCACGCATATTTTGATCCGCCCCATGAAAAGGCGAGCAGGAGCGGGACGAGGAACGCCGTCACCAAGATCGCGCCCAGATAGTCGATGCGACCGCCAGAGCGCCCTGCCACTTTCGGGAACAGACGCCAGATCAACAGGAAGGCGATCACGCCGATCGGCAGGTTGACCCAGAACACCCATTTCCACTCGGCGTTGTCAACAATATAGCCGCCCAAGAACGGCCCGATCACCGCCGACATGCCAAAGACCGCCCCGAGCAGCCCCTGCCACTTGCCCCGTTCCCGCGGTGGGAACAGGTCGCCGACAGCCGAAAATGCGGTCGACATGATAAAACCGCCGCCGAGCCCTTGCAGACCGCGATAGATGATCATCTGCACGATCGTCTGCGAAGTTCCGGTCAAAAAGGCGCCGATCATAAACAGCAACAGACCGAACAGGATGAACGGTTTACGCCCATACATGTCGGACAGCTTGCCTACCAGAAGACCGGTCACGCTCGAAGTTAGCATATAGATGGTGAATACCCAAGAATAATACTCCATGCCGCCCAGCTCCGCGATGATGCGCGGAAGTGCGGTCCCGACGATCGTCTGGTTGAGCGATGCGAACAACATGCTGGCCATGATGGCGAGCATGATCATCGTCTTTGTGCGTTTATCTAGTTCTTCCATAGTCTCCCTCCCCGAGCATTTCAGTCACTTTATTTAAGATCCGATTCAAATCACGAAGATCGTCTTCCGTTAGTGTGCCAAAATACTTTGCAAACAACCGCCGCCGAATGCCCTTGATCTCCGTGAGCAATTCCCGCCCCTGATCGGTGATCGAAAGCATCACCACACGGCGATCCCGCTCCGAGCGCTCCCGATTCAACAGACCTGCCTTGAGCAGCCGATCGGACAGCAACGTCACCGCGCCGACCGTCACGTACAACATCTCGGCCACTTCTGATACTTTGCTCGAACCGTTGCGCTCCAACGCCTCCAGCACCTGAATCTGGGGACCGGTCACATCCCGTTTGAGCTCATGTCGATATTCGGCGATCAGCTTGCGAAATATCGTGACAAACTGTGTTTCGATCTCCTCGCGCACCGTGCAACTCCTCCCCCTCGCAATATCATATAGTCCCTAAATGTTTTAGTCAATCAAATATTTGATACCAGAAACAGTATCCTGCTCCTCCACATCTTCCCCTTTGCTCTATGCTAAAATGTAGGATGATACGCGTTGTGAAAGGAGCATTCCGACATGTTGGACGATCCGCAAAAGAGTGTCTACGAACTGATCGGCGGCGGTGAAACGATCCGCCGACTGGTCGATGCGTTCTACAGACGAGTTGGCGAGCACCCAGGTCTTAAACCGCTGTTCCCAGCCGATCTCACCGAGACGGCAGACAAGCAATACCTCTTCCTCACCCAATTTTTTGGCGGGCCTCCCCTGTACTCCCAGCAATATGGGCACCCGATGCTCCGCGCGCGCCACCTGCCGTTCCCGATCACGCCGGAGCGAGCGAAAGAGTGGCTCGGCTGCATGCGGGAAGCGATGGATGAGATCGGGCTCAGCGGCCCGATCGCCGACCATATGTATGAACGGTTCATCCAGACAGCCCACCATATGGTCAACAAAGCTGAGAGCTGAACCTCAGCAAAAAGGGAACCGATCGGACGATCAGTTCCCTTCTTCTTTTCTCGTGCGGCCTGCTTTTTTCACAGCTTCCCGCAGCAGAAACTCGATATGGCTGTTCACGCTTCGAAACTCGTCGTTCGCCCAGTGTTCCAGCGCCTCATAGAGCTTGGGGTCAAGGCGGAGCGGAAACTGTTTTTTCTTCGCCATTGTCGGCGGGCCTTAGTAGATCGACCCCGCGTTGACGATCGGCTGAGACGGCTTTTCGGAGACGATCGCCACCATCAGGTTGTTGATCATCGCCGCTTTTCGCTCTTCATCAAGTTCGATGACCCCATCCGCCTTCAGCTTTTCGATCGCCATCTGAACCATTCCGACCGCCCCTTCGACGATCGTCTGACGCGCTGCCACGATCGCAGCCGCCTGTTGACGCTGTAACATCGCACCGGCGATCTCTGGCGAATAGGCCAGATGAGTCAGCCGCGCTTCCATCACTTCGACGCCGGCCACCGCCAGGCGCGCTTGCAGATCGCGTTGGAGCTCGACCGCCACCTCTTCGGTGTTGCCGCGCAGCGAGGTGGCGTCCGCATCGTGATTGTCATACGGGTATTGGCTGGCGATGTGGCGCAGTGCCGTCTCGCTTTGAATTTCGACAAACTGCATGTATTGATCCACTTCGAACAGCGCCTTGGCCGAGTCGGTCACCTTGAAGACGATCACCGCGGCGATCTCGATCGGGTTGCCCGCCACATCGTTCACTTTTAACTGCTTGGAGTTGAAGTTGCGCACCTTCAGCGACACTTGCGGCTTCGAGGTGAACGGCACCGTCCACCAGAAGCCCGGCTTGCGAACAGAGCCGAGATAGCGACCGAAAAACACGATCGCTTTCGCCTGGTTCGGCTGGACGACGAAAACTCCGGTCGACACTACCAATCCGACGACCATCGCCACCACGCCTAAGAGCACAAGCGCTCCGTTGGCGACCTCATCATCCTCCAATCCGCTGAACACTCCGTAGATTCCCCCCACAATCAATGCGAGCGAAAGCAACAGCCCGAGGAAACCGTTCATCCCCATCGTCTTTTTCTCTTGCATGAGTGAACCCCCTTAATTGTTTCATTTTGATATGCATATGATATCACTTTGATCGCATTGTTGTCAAAAAAAAGCACACATTCTTTTCGAAATGTGTGCGTACGCTTCTATTTTTGCTTGCGCTTTTTGTAGATGTTGACGCCCAGCTCGACCAAACAGGCGACCGGAAACATCCAGAGCAACCAGATGTAGAGGATGCCGTAGATTTCGCCAAAGTTGCTCGGCTTCACCTCGGCTGCGACGTAACTGCCCGCAAACAGGATCAGTGCCAAACCCAGCCAGATCAAGATAAATCGTTTCAACACGGGAGAAAACCCCTTTCACTATGCTTGCGCCAAACCTTGTAAATGTTCTTGCACCTTTTTCAATTGTACCACATCAACCTGCAGGGAGAGCGCATCGAACAGCCCGGCAAACGATTCTTCGACCTGTGTGCGCACATCAGCTTGCAAGTCTTCGGTCAGGCGGTTCAACGCTTGTCCATAATCGCCGTTCAGCCTGGTGCCCGCCCCAGTCAAATAGGAGGTGACCGGCGCCTGCATCGCTTTTTCCAACGCCTCTAGCATCGCTTGCCGACCGTTCTTTTCGAAAAAGTCTTTCGCGTTCTTAAACAGGCTGAGCTCTTTGGCGAAGTCGGCAGCGCTGTACTCGGAGAGCGTCTCCGCAAACTCGGGCGTTTCGAACGAGCGCGGCTCATACGCTTCAAACAGCACGTGCGCACCCGCTTCCTCCACAGCACCGCACAGCCGATCGCGCAGGCGCTTGCCGTGCTGGTTGACAAACTTCTCCAAGCGCAGCGCGGTCGCCCGCATCTCCTGCCCGAGATCATAGCCGATAAAGCGAGCCAGCTCGTCGAGCGAACCTTTGAGCGCCGCTTTCAGGTCGCGGCCGTCCGCTTGCAGGACAGACGGGTTGAACGACTCTTTGAACATGTCGCCAAAACGGAAGAACAGGCGTTGACGAACATAGTAGAGCAGCTCCTCCACCTCTTTGTCGAGCGCTTTTCGCTCCGGCGATGCGTCGAGCTTCTCGATCGCGACCAGCGCGCTCGCACGCGCACGCTCCGCCTCCTGTCGCTTCGCCTGGCGCACCGATTCATCCTCCGATGCGGAGCTGATCAGCTCCTCCAGCGCTCTGGCTGCCCGCTCGATCTCGGCGATCGCCGAGCTCACCGCGATCTCCGTCAACTCCTGGATCGTAAACGACAGAAAATCCTTTTCAAATCGGCTGATCCCCGAGAGCTCAAGCGCCGAAGCGGGCGCCATCAGCTCGCCCTCTCCCGACTGCGTGCGCTGGCGGTACACCTTTTCGGCCGACCCTTTCAGCTCCCCGCGCTCGTGCAGGCGCGCCAAAAGCGCCGTCTGAGAAGAGACCGGGTAGATGCGCGGCATCGAGATTCCGCAGGAGACGAGGTTTTTGCGAACGTGAGTGACAACCCCCTGCAGCTCCTCCTCATCTTTCGCCAGGTCGGCCGCGTTGACGATGAAGAACATCTTGTCCATCTCAAACGTATCTTTCACCCGTCCAAGCTGAATCAGAAACTCGCGATCCGCATTGGAAAAGGCGTGGTTGTAATAGGTGACGAACAGCACCGCATCCGCATTCTTGATGTAGTTGAAGGCGACGCCGGTGTGCCGAGCGTTGATCGAGTCAGCCCCTGGCGTATCGACCAGCGTGATCCCCTGCTGTGTGAGCGGGCAATCATAATACAGCTCGATCCACTCGACAAAACAGGCTTTCTCCTCTTTGGCGACAAACGACTTGAACTCTTTCAGATCGACGATCAGCTCTTGTCCGAGCTGCTCGCCGATCGGCGCGAGTCCTTTTGCCACCGCCTTTAGGAAGGAGAAGTGCGGCTTGGCCTGCGGTTGCACACCGCTCGGGTCGAGCGTGGCGATCACCGCAAGCGATGACTCTAAGTCGCTTGCTTCGAGCGCGAACACGGCGAGCGACTGCTGCACATCTAACGTGATGTCCGCTTCCGACTTCAGCTTGACCCGCACGCTCCCGTGCGGGTAGACGTCTGTCGGCGGCAGGATCTTGTTGATCGCAGCGGTGGTCGGGTTGGGCGAGACGGGCAACACCATCTCCCCCATCAGCGCGTTGGCAAACGAGGACTTGCCTGCTGAGAACGCGCCGAAGAGCGCGACGGTGAACAGGTTCTGCTCCAAGCGCTCCGCTCTCTGCTTCATCCCGGTCGCCGTCGTCTTAAAGCCGGTGATCGCTGCGATCGCCTCCGATGCGCTCTTCAGACGCCCCGCTGTGGTGCTAAGTTTTGCTTTGTAATCTTCCATCTTCTACGCTTCCTCCCCTGACAACACGCCGACTAGCTCTTGCTGATAGACGCGCTCCGCACTTTGGAGCGCTTGCAGTTCCTCAAATGCGCGACCGATCGCCTCCGCCTGTTCGAGCGCGCGGCGGTGCTTGGCACCTTCCACGTCGACGCGGCGCTTAGCAAGTGCGACGCCCATCTCGATGAAGCGCTGCGCTTCGCGGCGGTAGAGCGCTTTGATCTCTGCCGCTAGATCTTTCGCATACTGATACATATATTCATCTGACGAGAGCCCGCCCTCTTTGACACAGTCGGCGAGCAGGCTCGCTTTTATCTCTACATGGAATTGATCATATACCGCTTTCGCATACTCTTCATCTTGCAGCTGATAGCTCTCGACCGTTTTGACCAGCAGTTCGCGGATGTGCCAGTCGATGTTCGCCTGCACCTTATCCATCAGATCGCCGTGCAGCGCTTGCAGGCGGCTGTCGATCTCCTCCTGCGTCTTTTTCGCCGTGCCGAAGAGGAAGCCGACCTTAAAGCCTGGACGTCTGCTCTTGACATATTCGCCCGCCAGCTCGGTCGTCTGAAAAGGCGTGATCTTCGCATTGTCGAGCAGCGATCCGACCACCTTCTTCAGATCTGCTTCGAGGTCGGCCGGCGCTGCCTCCCAGGCGCGATACTCATCGGCCATCACCTGACTTTGCGCGTACAGCTCTTGCGGATCGTCAAACGAGTCGAGGAACTCCTGCAGCTGAGCTCTGCGCTCTGCCGACTTGCCCGCCTGCACCAGCGCGTGCTCCTCGATCAGCGCGAGGGCGGAGGCGAGAACGCTTCGCTTCAGCAGCGCGCCTCTGTCTGCGAACAGCTCCCCAAGCTTCGCCTGCAGGAGATCGTACATGTTCTCCTCATGATCTGCATCGAACAGCGAGGTGAAGAACAGGCCGTCCGGCTCGATGCCCCACGTCGCAAACCCTTCGATCACACTTTCTCGATACTCATCAAAATCCAATTCGAAATCCATGTGCTTATCGATCTGGTTGACGACCAGATAGACCGGTTTGCCCCGATCTTTTAGCGTCTTGGTGAAGGAGAAGTTCAATTCGGATTGGACATGGTTATAATCCATCACATAAAAGATCACGTCTGCCAGATGCAGGGCAGATTCGGTGGCGACCTTATGCGCCGCATCTGTCGAATCGATCCCCGGCGTATCCATCACCGAGGCGCTCTCTGCAAGCAGTTCGCTCGGATGGGTGATCTCGATCTTGACCACCTGGTTGCCGTCAGCCGCATAATTTTTGATCGCCTCAAGCTCAGTCTCAAGGTCAAATTCGATCTGATCGCCATCGGTCAGGAAGGCGAGCGCCTTCTTCTCATTGCCGCCTTTGATCTCCACGATGTTCGCACTGGTCGGAATCGGGCTGGACGGCAAGATGTCCGCCCCGAGCAGCGCGTTGATCATGCTCGACTTCCCTGCGGAGAAGTGTCCGCAGAAAGCGATCGCAAAGCGACCGTGCTCCCATTTGGCAGCAAGCTCTGCCACCTTCGCTGCATTCGCTTCATCGCCCGCCGCTTCCATCCGCGCGCGGAGCGTCACCAGCGCTTTTGCCAGATGGTCGCTTGTCATCTGCTGTGATGCTCTTTCAATCTGTTCGATCGTCTCTATGCTCATTCACTCTAGACCCCGTTCTTTTCAAGAATCAACGCTTTAAATTCTATCATTCCTTCTATCAGAAAAAAAGCAACCCTTTTTGGTAAAGCAGCGGGCTTTCTTTCCCCCGCAAACTTCGCTATCATGGAGAAAGTATTCGTAAAACGGGAGTGATCCAACCAAATGAACGATCTGGAGAGAGCACGAGAAGACATTCGCCTCGCGGAAGAAGCGCAGTCACAGCGCAAGCTTCAACTGGAGGAGAAGATGTTGCGCTATTTTCAAAACAAAGAGATTGAAAAGGAGCGCAAAGAAGAAAACAAACTGCTGTTCGAAGAGATCGAGCAGTTTTTCGAAGACTCAGAAGAAGATGATCTGGTCTTGCAACTGCCAAACGGCGAGTATGCGGTGCTGACCAAAAAGGCGTACATCAAAGACATGTTCGACAAGGATGCGCTCGCTCAGGAGCTGCTGATCGCGAAAGATGAGCTGAAGACGCCGTTCGACTATTCGATTCTGACCGCCCAGGGCAAGCTGACGCCCGATATGATCTCCAAACACACGGTGACCGAGACGATCGTCAAAGTTCGTCTCTCCAAGCGCAAGACCAAGCCGAAGAAGAAAAAAGAATCGCTGTAAGCTAAACATCACTCCCCCACGAAAAGCATCGCACACTTCGCGAGCGCGGGGCAGGAAAATGTTGCACGATCATGGAAATCCTCCCTACGCAGTTTATGCAGAGGGAGGATTTTCTGTTGTTGACGATCACTAAAGATGACGTGAGAAAGCTTGCCCTGCTCAAGCAGGGCCTGTACCATCCCCCGACAGCTACGACGCCTGAAGAGGCACTTCAGATCTTCGATCGACTCGGCTGCGTGCAGCTCGACACGCTAAACGTGGTCACGCGCAGCCAACACCTGATCTTCTGGTCGCGAATGAACGAATTTCACAGCGAGTGGTTCTACCGATTCTATGAGGAGAAGCGGATGTTCGAGCAGTATCTGCACGCGCTATCCGTCCTGCCGATCGCCGAGCATCCTTACATGCGACCGTTCTTGCAGCAGTTCAGCGCCGCACGGATCGAACGCACCGAGCTGCACGACAGGCTGGTCGAAGCGATTGATCGGCACGGCAGGCTGACCGGACAGCAGGCGGCCAAGCTGTTAGAACTGCCGCTCACCCCCAAAAACACCTGGGAGCTGAGCCCTGTGCGCCGAGCTTTAGATCAGCTGTGGCGCGGCGGGGAGATCGGCGCAATCCGCGACCGGAGCTTTCACAAAGTCTACATCCCGCTGGCAGAGCAGGTGCCGGCAGACAGCTTGCAGCAGACGGTACAGCTGGAAGAGACGGTGAAGCGCTATGTTCGCAAAGCGCTGAGCGCGATGGGCGCTGCGACGGAGCGAGATGTGGCCGACTATTTTCGCTTCAAGCGACCGGCGGTGCGAAAAGCGCTGGCCGATTGCTTGCAGGTGCGAGTCGAAGGGGAGAAAGAGCCCTATTATCTGCTCCCCGAAGATGCGGAGCTGCTGCCGCTTCTCGACGAACCGACCCATTCGACCTTCCTCTCCCCCTTCGACAACCTGATCTGGCATCGCCCGCGCCTCGAAGCGATCTTCGAAACGGAGTTTCGCCTCGAAAGCTACGTTCCGCAAGCACAGCGCAAGTTCGGCTATTTTGCCATGCCGATTTTGCATCGCGGGCAGATCATCGGCACGATCGACCTGAAAGCGGATCGCAAGCGCGGTGTGCTCGTCGTGCAAAAGCTCGTCCTCTTCGATCGGCGAAACGAATCGGAACAGCTGGCTGTGATCGATTCGATCTTGGTGCGGCTCGCCAGCTTCCTCAGCCTGTCACAGATCGACTGGTCGCAGGCGCGCGCGTAGCCGCTTCTGCCCACACCTCATCTGTCCAAGCAAAGAGCAGCGCGTCCGCCCGACGCGCTGCTCTTTGCTCTACCTTCTGATCCCGACCGCCTTCAGATATCGGTTGAGCTCGATCGCCTTGCGGTAGTATTCGACCGCTCGCCGATCTTGGTGCCGATCGAGCGCCTCGGCCAGCTCCACCGCCAGCTCGTACGCTGCCAGCTGTCCCCCGTACTGCTCATAAAGGGCTAACACTTCGGTCGACCGATCGAGATACGCCTCAAACTGACCCGCCTCGCGCTCGACCCAACTGCGAATCTGCAGGGCTCGTGCCAGCTCCATCTTGTGGTGGTTGCCCAACCGCTCGACGATCGCCAGCACTTCGTCGAGGTAGCTGTTGCACTTGTGAACATCGTGGCTGTGCAGGGCGATCTCCGCCAGCTGTAAATACGGATCGCACAGATATTGCGCCTGATTGAGCAGTTCGAACACCTGGAGCGACCGCTGAAAATAGGGAATCGCCAGCCCGTGCTCGTTCACGCTTTTGTGCAGACAGCCGAGGTTGTTGTTGATCGCCGCCACGTCGAACAGCAGCTCGTTCGCCTGCGCCTCTTTTAACGATGTCAAAAAGAGCCCTTTCGCCTGTTCGATCTCCCCGATCTTGAGCAGGATCGTCGCCCGATAATAGCAAGCCCGAATCCGCGCCCAATGGCAGGACAGCTCGGTCGCCAGCCGCTCCGCCCGCTCGATGTAGCGCAGAGCGGTGCGAAAATTGCTCATGTAAAAATGGCAGTCTGCCAGCTCATAATAGGTGCGCAGGTGAGAATCGCTCTTTTCGTCCACACCTTCAAACTCTGCATCAGCCCGACAATAGCAGTCGTGCGCCATCAGCATGTTGCCGCTCAGCTTGTGCGCTTTGCCCAGCTCGATCAACAGCTCGACGCGAACCTTGTCATCCTCCCACGCTTCCTGCTCGGCCAGCACCGCCTCGATCCGCTCGATCACCATCTGAGCTTCATTTCTGCGATTGAGCAGTCTGCACTCGTTGAGCAGCGCCTCCAAAAACAGGGTTTGATAGCCATGTTGGCGCGCCGATTGGCTGACACTGCAAAAATATTCGAACGCCTTTTCCGTCTGTTCGGCAAAAGAAGCAGATCTCCCCAGCTCCAGAGTCTCCTTCAGCTCGTCGAGCATCGAGTCGGCCGACTCCAACTGTTCGATCGTCACCCCAAGACGCTCCGCCAGCAATCGCAGCAGGTGGGGTTTCAAATTCGTTTTCCCATTCTCCACTTTGCTCAGCTGCGAGATGCTGCACAGACCTTCTGCCACCTCATCCTGCGTATATCCTCTGAGCAGACGGTAACGGCGCAAGTTTTCTCCGATGACCCGGTTTCTCGCTTCCACATCGAGCGCCAGCACCTGTTTCACCTCGATTTCAATAAAGACTATACGTTGTCATTATAGTCAATTTAGCATAGATAAGCCTATCTAACCAACATTATTATAAATCAACTAAATAACTATTTGTTCATTTACCAAATCCGCAAAACATCTTTCCCCCGCCTAGCTCTGCTCGACAAAAAAGCCACCCTCACGATTGCTTGAGGGTGGCTTTGGCCGTTTGGGTGAAGCGCCGTTAGATCGGCAGCGACTTTTGTTCCGTCTCCACTTCCTGATCGAAGTCGATCTCATAATAGCCAGCTTCCATCACGCTCTCCGGACGCCGCTCCGTCGATTGGATGATCGAGCGACCGAGCGCCGGGATCAGCTTGAGCGAGTAGACCACTTCAAACAGATCGTAGATCGACTGCTTGTTGTGGTCGGACAGGCAGATCATCTGCACGCGATTGGCCTGTGCCAACTTAAAGATCACTTGCAGCAGATGTGGCGAGGAGACAACGCCGAACGGGTTGTCTGCCAGCAATACTTTGCGCGCATTTTCGATCCCCGACATCTTCGCCCGCAAATAGGAGAGCACGGCGATAAACATCGCGAAACAGCCTGTGTACTGCTCGCCGCCCGACCATTTCATGATCTCCGACCAATGGTCATAGCGAACTTTCTCGCCAGGCACTTGCTGTGGTTTAAACACTTTGATCCGCGTGTCAACGATCGGTGCCACCACGTTGAGCAGATGTTTGGACGACAGCTTAACAGAAAGCCATTTTTCCAGCTCGTCCTCATCTTCACCCTTCATCACCTTCGCCTGCAGCTCTTCGGTGAGCGCCTGCAGATAGGAGTCCATCAAGCGAAGCCCTTCCGGCTCCTCCCACTTCTCTTTGAGCAGGATGTCGATCGCCTGGACCTTTTTCCCGCGATAGTCGATCTTCGTGTATTGGGCGATGCTCTTCACGTTGTCATAGACGCGATCCGCATGCTGCAGACAGCGGTGCACCAGCTCTTCTTTCGCCTCTTCCAACTCTTGGCGCTCCAGCCGAGCTTTCTCGATGTAGAGGTTCATCATCTCAAAGCATTTCTCAAACACCGGGCGCACCTGCTCGATCTCGTTCATGTCGCCTTCCACTTTCGAATCGATCACCGAGCGGATAAACTTTTGCACGATCTTCGACTCATACTTGTCGATCGAGCGCTCAAAACGATAAAACTCGTCGTCCAGCTCCCGACGCCGCTCCTCAAACTGCTTGCTCGTCCGCTGCAAGCTCTTGTCGATCTCCGCGATCACAGCGGTCGGCTCGTGCGGCAGCTTGTTCGCTCGCTCCTCCGACAGTTCGAGCGGCTCGCACTCGATCGAATAGGCGGACAGCAGCGTGTCCACCTTTTGCAGCTGGCCGTTCACCTCTTGCAAGGAGCGCTCCGTCTCCTCCATCGCGCTCTCGTTCGATCGGCGCTCTGTCCACAGCTGGCCGACCAGCTTCGCGAGATGCGCTTTCTCCTCCCCCAGATCCACCGCTTCGCCAAAGGCGTAGGCAGGGCGGTCAAAATCTTTGCGCACCTTCTTCTCTTCTGTCTCGATCATGCCTTCCAGCTTTTTCTGCTCCGCTTGGATGTCGGTGCGCTCGCGCTCCACCTGCGCCTTTTCCGCCTGTGACTCCTGCAAGCGCTGTTCCCAATAGGTCAGCTCCGCAGCTGGCGGCGCCGTCTGGAACACGGCGAGCTCCTCCTCGGTGACGCTCTGCTCGGCGATGTACGCTCTGTTTTGGGCGATCGACTCTTCGTGGTTTTGGATCAGCCGCACCAGCTCATCGCGACCGACCGATTTTTGCGCCAACAGATCATCCAGCGAGTCGAGCTTGCCCTGCACCTTTTCATAGGTCAGCCCGGCTGAAACCTGCGCTTCCTCCACCTGATGGGAGCCGAGGTACTTTTCCCGCTCCTTGTCCAGCGCGATCCGCTCATTTTGCAGCGAAATGAGCGCCGGCAGCAGGCGCTCCTTCTGTTCGCGCGCTTCTTGGCTCGATCTGAACCACTCTTTCTGCTCCGCTTTCAGCGCCGCTTCCCGCTCTTTGAGCTGCTCGCGCTCCGCCTCCCGCTCTTTGCGCTCTGCGGCAAGACCTGCGAACGGGTCGAGCAGGCGCAGCTGATCGCGCAGCTCCTCCAAGCGATCACCCTGTTCCTTGATCGATCGCTTCGCCTCCGAAATCTTGGTGCGCAGCTCGGCGATCGATCCGTTGAGCTGATCAAGCTCCTCTTCCGCCTGCAGGCTTTTTACGACCAGCGATTCCCGTTTCGTCTGCCAGGCAGCGAGCGGGTCTTTCGGATAGTCGTCGAAAAAGCGACCAAGCTCGTCAGACACCTGTTCGATATGCCGGCGCGATCGCTCCACGACCTCCATCTTGGCGACCAGATCGACCTCTTCCGCTTCGAGCGCGACTCGGCGCTCCGCAAGCGACTCCTGCGAGAGAAAGGGCGAATATCCGCCGTGCAGGGAGAAGTACCCGTCCTCGCCGAGCTTGACGATCTGACCTTCGAAGCTGGTCACAGCGGTGAGCGAGGAGCGGGCAAACAGCGGCACCAAGCTCTCCAGATGCAAGCCTTCCCAGTCCAAGCGCGGATCGTGCAGTTTCTTGATCCCCGCATCTTCGATCAGCAGCGAATAGGGCAACATCGGATTCGCCCGCACATACGCCTCGCGAACGGTCGCGTCCTGCTCCTGCAACCACTGCGATCCGAGCGTGGCGTCAATGCCCCAGTCGGCCAGCACTTGCTGAAAATAGAGCAGGTCCTGGCTTGGAATATAGTGATCTTGGGACAGCCGTTCGATCTTCTCTTCGACCGCTCCCTTCTTCGCCGCCAGCCGCGCATACTCGCGCGAATACCCCTCGCGTTTTTGCGCAAGCGTTAGGTCGAGATCAGCTTTAGCTCCATACAGGTCGCTGCGGGCTGCGTCGAGCAGTTCCAGCCGCCCTTGCACCCGCTTTTTGCGCGCCTCATGCTCGTCGATCTTGCCTGCGATCTTCTCCTGCTCCTGCAGTGCCGACCAGCGCTCCTCCTTCGCCGCCGTGATCTGCTGTTGCGCCCGTTCGATCTCGCCCTCCGCCGTCTCGATCTCCGCTTCGAGGTTGCGGACCGAATTGGTTCGCTCGATCTCCTTCCAGCGCAGATCGTCGCGATGGGACACCGGCTCCTCGGCGATCGATTCGCCGAGCACCTCTGTCACGGCGAGCTTCTGCTGCTGATACTGTTTGAACCAGACCTCAAGCTCCCCGCTGGTCTTCGAAAGCGCGTTCAGCCCCTCTGCCAGCGCAAGCAGCTTCGCATCCGCCTGCTGGTCGACCTCTTTCCACTTCGCTTCCGCTTCCCGCTTGGCTTCGAGCTCCGCCTCGTGCCGCACAACGCGCTCGTTCCACAAGGTCAAAAACTGCCCGCGATAGGTCGCAAGCTCGGTCAGCAGGTCCTCATTTTGCATGTCGAGGCCGGACAGTGTCTCCTCGTCGCGAGCCAACCGCTTCTCCAGCTCCTTGATCTGCAAAAACTTCGGAACCGCGCGGAACAGCCGCACCTGCCGCTTCGCCTCTTCCTCCGCCGCCATCAGCTCTTCCAAGCGGAGCGTGAGCGCATCCACCGCCCACGCTCCCTTGCGGAACTGCTCCTGCAGCGCGTTCACATCGAGCGAAGCCTGCTTGTACTCCTCTTCGCGAATCTGCTCCTTCAAGCTCTGCACGACCGCCGCCAGCGCTTCCGCCTCTTCGGTTCGCTCGCCTGCCATCGTCTCCAGTCTGCCTCTCGCCTCGGTCAGCTGTCCCTCCAGTTCGCGCTTTTGTGCGCGCGACTCCGAGTAGCGCTCCACCTTCTGCAACACGTTGCGCCCCGCCTCTTCGATCAGGCGAAACTCCTCCAAGTTTTTCTCGATCTGCGGAATGCGCAGCAGCTTGTCCTTGTAGCGCAAAAACGAGTGCGCCAGGTCTTCCGCCTCCGCTTCGTCTTGGAACAGCGCCTGATCGACAGTCGGGATCAGCAGGTTTTCCAACAGGCTCTGCTCCGTCTTCGAACGGGCGAAGAAGCCGTCCATCCCGCCTTCCGACCCGTTGGTCGTGCGGATCGCCAGCCACTCTTTTTCATAGATGTTGTACTGCATCAGGTGGTTGATATACTTGCGGCGATCCTGTTGGGAGAACGTCTGGATCTTTCGCCCGCCCGCGGTGCTCTCCTTGCGCAGCAGGTTGTAAAAATCCCCATACGAGATCACCTTGCCGTCTGTCACCAGCGGCATCTTCACAATCCCGAACTCGTCGGCGATCTTGTACGGGTGCACATAGGTAAAATATTTGAGCTCGCCTTCCTCATCCGCGCTTTTGGTAAAGCAGAATCCGGTCAGCAAAAACTCTCGCTCGCCAAAGCTGTCCAGCTTCCACTCGACCAGAATGTGACCGGTGTAGCGCTCATGGGCGAGCAGATCGACCATCCGGCGCGATCCGTACATCGCACCGGGCAGCGCCGCCTGGGTCACCAGTTGCAGCCAGAGGGTCTTCCCGCCACCGTTGGCAAGGTTGAACAGCGTGTTCTTGCCGTGCAGTTTGAACAGCTCGTCCGCATACTGCTTGCCGCCCTTGTCATATTGAATGTTGACCAATCGGATCCGGTTGATGCTAGGCATAGAAAATCTCCTTCTGCGAAACCAACGCCAGCAGGTCGTTTTTCCGCTTCTGATGCGAGTAGTATTTGCGCACCATATGGTCGAGCTTGTCGGTCGGATGCAGCTCCGACTCGACGGCCAGCTTGGCCAAGCCTTCCTCCTCCAAGAACGACCACACTTTTAAAATGTAGGACACTCGCGAGTTGCGCCCCATGCGCTGGTTGGTCAGCGTCTCGTCGAACGCGGGCATGTTCTGCCAAAACTCTGCCACCTGCTGGAAGTTGAACTCATATTCTTGCGACAGTCGCTCCCCATAGTCACCCGTTCCGACCATCTGCAACTTTTCGGTGATGTACGCCTCCAACTCCTCGATCGGCACATACTGTCTCACCTTTGTGTTCAGGTCGTCCGAGTTGTAAAACATCGCCAGCGTCGAGAGGATGATAAAATAGGCCACATACAGCTTCAGCCCCATCGACACGTTGTCGGAGCGCAAACCGAGCTTGACGCGCAGCTCCTCATTCGTATAGCCGAACACTTTGTTGTCGAGGGATGGCGTGATGTACAGCTTGTCCCCGACGCCCAAGATCTTGACGCCCGCCTCTTTTTCGATCATCTGCGCCACGATCTCCTGTGCCGCCGGGTCTTCCTTATAGGCAAAGACGAGATCGCGGTCCGACTCGTTCGTCTCCCCATTTTCCAGCAAGCGGACAAACAGCTTGATCGCTCGCTCCACGCTCTCTTTGCTATACATACAACCCCTCCTTATAAAACCGGAAATTGCTGACCGACCACTCCGCTTCCGCCAGCGCGACCGCATTCTGCTCGGCGGTGATCGTCACCGTGCCGAGCAGCTCCAAGTCTGGCGCCTCCTCCAACAGTCTGATCAGCAAGAACGGCAGGTTGGTCTCATCGCCATCCAAGATCTTCGCCTTGGTCGAATCGTCCAATTGGAATTGGATCGGGCTCATCTGGTGCAACTGCACCAAAAACGGATAGAAGTCGCGCGCGTTGACCACGTCGTACAGCCGATCTGGCGGCAGAGCGCTCAACACTTCCTGCAGCGTCAGCGACTGTTCGGTGAGCAGCGGTTCAAACATCATCCGCAGATATCCTTTATAGCGCTCGTCTCGGATCACTTTTAACTTTTGCAGCGCATCGTTCGCCTCGACAGCCGCATCTGGCGCGAGGTCGACCTTTTGCTCCACCTCTGCCACCGCCGCTCTTGGCACAGGTTGCGGCGCCAGCGCCTTGTGGATGTTGAAGCGCTTTTTGACGTTCAGCGTGAACATCGGCTCGATCAGCCGCTTCACATTCTCAAGCGTCGTCCCCGTCTGCAGGATCGGATCGAGAAATTCCCGCTCGAAGTTGACCTTAGAACGAAATCCTTGCACGATCCCCTCCTCCAGCGCTTCGAGCACCATGCCTTGGAGGTCGAGCTTGTCGAGCAACAGCTTGTTGTGCAAGTTCATCACCTGGTTGAGGCGCTGCGAGATCTCGACAAGCTGGTTGAGCGTGCGCTCCTCCTGTCCGCTCCCCCGCTGCTCATAATGGGATCGCGTGTCGCGCAACAGGTTGTTCAGATCATCAAACATGCGCTTCTCTTTTTGAAACTGCTCGCGAATCGCCGTCAGCATCGCCTCGTAAGCTGGCAGGGAGAACTGCGACACGTCCCGCTTGATCGCCATCTTCATCCGCGAAAGCTCCTCCCGAAGCTGGCGCACATCGAGGCCGAGCGAGCTCACCGTGCGAATCGCATCTTCGAACACGCCCTTTTCGATCTGTTGGCGCAAGAGGATCTGCGAGATCGTGATTCGCAGTTCTTTGTACATCTCGCGCGTCTTAAACAGCAGGTCGAGCCCAGCGTCTGACAGCTTAAAGCGGATCTGTCCGCTCGCCACATGGTACGTCCCGTTTTCGATCAGGTGAAACGAATGCTTGTCCTCCGTCCCCGCCTCCAAGTTGCGGTAGGCAAACTCGAAAGGCCGTCCATCGTTGCGCAGATTGGAAAGCAGGTAGCTCGCCAGCTCCCTGCTCTCCTCCTCGGTCATCTGCTTGTGATAAGACTTGGCGATCACCTCGCGCAAAAAGCGCGCCACATCCTGATGGTCAGACTCCAGCCTGCCGATCAGCATGTGCTCTAAGATCAGGAGCATCACGCCTACCCCTAAGGCCAACAGGTCATATTCTTGATATTTGCGCAGCTCGCGCAATCGAAACAGCGGATAGAACTCCGCTATGTTTTTCATCCGGTCATGGAAATTTTGCAAAGCACCGTGCAAAAGGAGTCCCTCCTTCTTCTATCACTCTACGATTCTACTCCATTTCCACAAAAAAAACTGCCCTTTTCGGGCAGTTTGGTCGGATGTGAACTTTTTACAGAACTTCGATCTTGGCCACCAGCGCCAGCAGCACTTGCACCAACATCTGAATGTTGACAGCCACGTCTGTATCGGTGGTGCGGACATGAACGTTGCGAGAGTTCTCGATCACGGTGCGCTGCTTGTTGACCTGTCTGACCTGTACGCGTTGCAACAGCTCTTGCGAGACCACCTCCGCCCGATTGCCGTCGGCGATCGTCAGGCTCAGCACGACGGCGATCGCCATCTGCAGCGCGGTTTGCAGATTGACAGCCGCTTTCGTGTCGGTCGTCCTGACATCAACACCGCAGGAATCCTTGATGATGATGACCTCATCTGATCGTTGTAATGTTCTTGAGATCTGAGCTGCTTCTTGCTCGACCGTCTCTTCTTCCCCAAAGCACTGCGGATGTCTCGAACCACTATCCAGTGCAGACCAATTCCCCACTATAAACTTCCTCCTTCCGATAAGGTTTGTTTCTCGCATCAGAACGGCAACCGCCGTTTGCTTACATACTATGGGAGGTCGTTTCGTTTGGTATGGACAGACGCACTACGGCAAACGCACAATTTTTATGCGTTTGACCTACCTTGACAGCTGGGAATGGAAAGACCCCTGTGCAAAGACAGGGGCGGCTACGAATCCTCCTTACAGCACATCGATCTTTGCAACCAGCGCCAGCAGGACCTGCATCAGCACTTGCATATTGACAGAGGTGTCCGTGTCGCTCGTGGCGACTCTGACCTCACGCGAGTTGAAGATGATCAGCCGCTGGCGGTTCTCCTGTTTGACCTGCACGCGTTGAAGCAGTTCTTGCGAGACCGATTCCGCTCTTTCGCCGTCCGCGATGCTGATCGACAGCACGAGCGCGATCGCCATCTGCAGCGCCGCCTGCATATTGATCGACGCTTGCGTATCTGTCGAGGTGACCCAAACATCGCAGGAGTCCTTGATGTGGATCGATTCGCCAGAAAACTGGTCGGTCTCGGAGATCTGGTCCGCCTCTTGCTCGACGACCTCATCCTCAAGGACAAATTCACGACCGCGACCACGGCCGCCGACATGCTCCATCTCAAGGTCGAGTGCCGACCATCGAGCTTCGCCCTGCTCGCCGTTCATGCTGATCTCTTCTTCAGCCGAGTAGCTTTCGACCTGATCGTCAACCCAGCGCTTGATCCCCTTTTGGGGAAACGAGGTGACCCCGGAACGTTTGCGTGCTTTCGGTTTCAATGTGAACCCTCCTTTTTGCTATACACTATGTGCAGAAGGTCATTTGTGTATGGACATACACCCTCATTCATTCGCCCAATTTAAAAGCCGCGATGGGTATCCATCACGGCTTTGATCGTTGCTCACAGATCGCTTTTTTTGCGCAGCACCATGCGGCGCTTGCGCTTGGGAGCGATCGACTTTTCATTTTGTAAAGTTGGCGCTGGTGCAGACTTTGCATTAGGTGCGGCGATCCGATTCGATTGCTGCACTTCCTGCTGATGCGGGGCAAGCTCCGCCTGCGACGGCACACTATGCTCGACGTTGCCTTTGTTCACAAACTGATCGACCTGACGCTGCAGGTCCTTCACCAGATCCATGATCTCCTGCTTCTGCTCCGCCGTCAGCTTGCGCCGTTGATCCTGTGTGATCCCATGCTTGAGCAAAACATCGGAGACGAGCAGTTCGCTCATCCCTTTCGAAAGGATTCCCATCTCTTTGGGCGCTTCTGCTGGTTGCAGTTTCTTTTGATCCGAATCGCTCATCTGCAAACCTCCTCACCGCATTTACTAACAACGTATGCGAGATTTGCCAAACGGAGCGTAAATCGTTCGCCTAATTACCGCTTTTTCCCCTTCGCCTGCTTGCTCTTTCCCTTTTTGGGCGCGGTGCGCGCGGCAGGCTTGGGAGCTGTGCCCGGGCGGCGCGAAACGATCTTGCCCTGCTCCAGACCTTTGGAGAAGATGCGCAAGGCCAGCGACTTTTCAAATTTCTTGATCAAAAACTTTTCATCCGGTGTGACGATCGACACCGACACGCCAGACTGCGTCCCCCGTCCGGTGCGCCCTGCGCGGTGCAGGTAATGCTCCGGATCGATCGCCGGATCATAGTGGAAAACATGGGTCACGCCTTCAACATCCAGTCCCCTCGCCGCCACATCGGTGGTGACGAGCAGTTGGTACTTGCCGTCGCGAAAGCCGCTCATCGCCTGTTCCCGCTGAATTTTAGCCGCTTCTCCGTGCAGTCCCTCTGCAGACAGCCCGAGCTTGCGCAGCTCCTGCACCAGCCACCAGAGCCCTTTCGTCTCGTTGACAAACACCATCGCGCGGTTGACGTCGTACGCCCTCACCAGGCGGCGCAGCGTGTCCGGTTTGTCCTCCTTGCCTGTCGAGAACCAGACGTGCTGAATCTGTCCGATCATCGCGCCCGCCTCTGTCTCCAAAAAGGCGGGGTCGCGCATCCACAGCTTGGCAATCTTTTTCGCCTCTTCTGACATCGTCGCCGAGAAGAACAGCAGCTGGCGGTCGCGCATCGCGCTTTTCAGCACCGCCTCCACATCCTGCAAAAAGCCGAGTTCCAGCATCTGATCGACCTCGTCGATCGTGATCGATCTGACCTCATGCATCTTCATCTTCTTGCGTCCGAGAATATCCTTCACTCGCCCTGGCGTGCCAACGACGATGTGCGGCTTCTCCTTCAACCGTTCGATCTGCCGGTCGATGTTCGCCCCGCCGACCAAGGCGAGCGCTCGAATTTCACTGCCCGCCGTGTACTCTTTGATCGCCCCTTCGATCTGCATGGTCAACTCGCGCGTCGGCGCTAAGATCAGCACCTGTAAGGCGCGCTTGGTCACGTCGATCCTCTGCAGCTGCGGCAGCAGGTAGGCGAGCGTTTTGCCTGTGCCCGTCCGGGATTTCCCCACCACATCGCGGCCGGCCGCAATCAGCGGAATCGCCTGTTCTTGTATCGGCGTCGGTGCGGCGATGCCCGCTTTTGCCAACGCCTGTAGTTGATAGTCGGGTAGATTATATGTATGAAAAGATGATGTCATCCTCTCATCTCCTTTCTCGTCACTCTTCGCTATCATACCCGAAATCCTACCAAACAAAAAGACACGGGTTGCTCCCGTGCCTGCAGAAAAGATCTTCCGCATGTTCTGCCGATCCGCTTCGCTTTTCCCGCCGTCTTCGCACCGACGGGACGATCGGCTCACTCGTAGGTGACAGCCTGTCTGCCCATCATCTCCCAAGAGCGATAGAAGCGGGTGCGATCGACCGTCTTGCGCTTGCCATCGAGCGGATCGTTCACCGTCACCGTGTGCGCCGTGTAGCCGACCAAAAGCACCGCATGTTCGTGAAATGTCGCATAGATCGGACCGGACGGGCTGTTCCACGTCACCCACTGCTTGGTCTGATCGAACATGCTCGTCGTCCACACCACGACCGGGCGACCTGCCGTCACGCTCTGCAACACTCGCTCGAAGTCGCCCCCCGTCAGATCTCTCGCCCGCCCTGGCAGATGGCGATCGAGCAGTTCGAACAGGGGTCGATGATAGACGCCATATCCTTTGCGCAGCCCGGTGATATCTCCGACGAAGCCGCGGTGTGGATCGCCCCAGTACAAAATGCGCCCCTGCGCATCCATCCGCAGCTCCGTTCGATCTTTGGCGACCTCCTCTGCGAGCTTGAGTCGACCGACCGGCTTGCCCGCATGTCGCAACAGCATCGAGAGGCTGACCACCTCACAGCCGTTGTCAAGCTCAGGTCGCTGACGCTCGATCGGCGCTTCCAACAGCACCTGATCGGCTATCTTCGGCCAAGCGGGCCAAGGAACCGGCGACATCAGCAACACGCCGGCCACCAGCAATGCACGCCACATCTGCCATCTCCTCCTTATTCTTACATTGCCTCAAGAGCGGATGCACCATTCTTTTTCCCACGAAAAAAACCAGTTCCCTATAGGAACTGGTCGGCAGATCGCCCTCGGCGAAGCAGGTTGTGCGCTTACCGCCGCATGCCGATCTGTTGGCTCCGCTTGTTAAACTCGACCGCCTTGCGGTATAGCTCCACAGCGCGCCCGTCCTCTTGCTCATATAGTTTGTCGCCCAATTCGACCGCTACCTCATACGCTTCGCGCATCAGCTGATGCTGCTCGTAGATCGACAGCACTTCATCGAGTTGGGAGACATATTCATCAAATCGACCCTGATCCGCTTTGATGCGAGCCATCAGGTGCTTGGCCTGACCTCTTTCTCGGTAGGCGTTCGTCCCGATCTGCTCTGTGATCTGCAGCACGCGCTGGCAGAGTTCGAGCGCCTTATCCACATCCCCTTCCACTTGGGAGATCTCCGCCAGATGAAGCAGCGGTTCACAGGCGTACAGCTCCTCGTTCAGCAGCTCAAACACCTGTTGGGCCCGCTGATAATGTGCGAGCGCCTGGCTGTGCTCCCCTCGCTCCCAGTACAGATTGCCGATGTTGTTGTTGATCAGCCCGACATCGAGCAGAAACGAGTTCTCCTGCGCTTCGCGCAGACAGGAGAGATAGATCTTCTCCGCTTTGGCAGACTCGCCCAGCTTTTGCAGCGGGGTTGCCTTCATGTAGGAGACGCGCAGCCGGAAGAGATGCCGCGAATAGGCGCTGGCCAACTGCTCTGCCTTCTCCGCATAGCGCAGCGCGCTGCGGTAGTTTTGCATCGTGATGTGGCAGCTGACCAGGTTGAACAGCACGTTCAACCGAAATTCGTCCCTTCCTTCCACGTAGGCAAACTCTTCATCCGCCCGACAATAGTAGTCGTAGGCGGCCACCATGTTGCCCATCTGCTCGTGCGCATGTCCAAGCTCGTACAGCAACAGCAGCTTGAGCGTGGGATCTGCCACCAGATGCTGATCGATCATCGCTTGGATCTTGTCGATCACGCGCTGGTGCTCCCGCCTTCTGTTCAGCAGTTTGCACTCCAACAGCGATGCTTCGAGGTACAGGTTGTGATAGCCTTGTTCCTCGCTCTGGGTCAACACTTCTTGCAGATATTGAAACGACTTCTCCAGATTGTTCGCCGTGTCGGCGTCCTTGGCGAGCTGCAGCCGTTCGGATAACTCTTCTTGTAAAGCGTCTAGCATTTCAATTCGCTCAACGGTCACCCCGAGGCGTTCTGCCATCAGTCTGAGGAGGGTGCGTTTGATGTAGGTCTTTCCATTCTCCACCTTGCTCAATTGGCTCACACTGCAAATTCCCTCTGCCAATTCATCTTGAGTCAGCCCTTTGAGCAATCTGTACTTGCGCAGATTTTCCCCGATGATGCGGTTTCGCTGATCTGCGTCCATTTCCAGAGACATCGTTCTCACCCCTGCTCCGCCTGTCCATATTGTCATAATTATAACAAAATGTGAAAACAGTTGCATGTCCCTCGCTAATGTAAACGAATGGATATGAATGAATATCTTTACATGCAGAGAAATATAGTTATCAGATCAAAAATGTGAATCGATGGTATGAGGGACGCTGCGAGCCCGCTTCTGCTGATATCTGGCGAGCTACCCCACACCCCTGCCCCGATCGATCTGCAACGAGAAACGGCAGCCCCCGCTCCGGGACTGCCATTCGCTAAAAAGCCTGTGCTGTGAGCATCGAAACCTCTGCTACACCAGGTCCTTGACCTTCTTCCCATCCACATACAGCTCGATCTGCACCTCATCCTGATTCTGAATCAGCATGTCCAGCTCCGACTCGTCCACGTTCGCCTGATATCTGGTCGGCACGCGAACGGTGAAAGTTTTCGAATGCGTGTCTTCCGCACTCTGCTGTTGCAGCGGCACGCGAGCACCGCGAATCCCGGTCGCTTCCTGCAATTTCTCGTTGAACACGACCTCCACTTCGATCCTCGAAAGCGTCTCTGGATCGGTGACCTCATAGGGCACTTGGAGATCGAACTGATACTCTACTCCCTGAAAGCGCTCGTCAAGCTCGATAAACGACGTCTCAAACGCTTCCTTCCGCTTGACGGTCACGCCTTGCACGATCTTTTCGAACTTTGCCTCCCACAGCTTGCTCTCTTGATTTGCCGGTGCAGTGATCGGCATTGGATCGGCCGTGTCAGAACATGCTGTGAGCATGACAGACATTCCAATCAGTCCAACTGCTGCGAGCGACCAACCGCTGCGCTTCATCTCCGATTCCCCCTTGCCCGCTTGACTCAATTCAATCTTGAAAATTTGTTCAGGTGATAATAGTTAAAATATTCTAATATCCCCAGTATACAGCTCGATGCAGCAATCTGCAATTTAACTGCATGATCGTTTGTCAGAAGATGCGATCTTTCACAAAGTCATTCATTCCAGCTCGTCATCGATCATTGAACAAAGGCTCGGCGGGGTGCTCGATCGCATTCTCGCACAGGGTGACGAAGAAGTGCTGATCGTCAGCCATGCGGCCTGCATGATCTTTTTGCAAAAGAAACTGCGCAAGCGAGGGTTTACGGGCGACAAGTTCGGGACAACGAAAAATGGGAAGCTCTATCAGCTTGAGCGCTAGCAGACCGCCTCGCTGCGAAAAGAAAAACCGGACGAGCCTACTTCGGCTGTCCGGTTTTTCGCTCTGCATACGAGCTTTGCAGCGCACGAATCTGTTGGCGCAACTGCGCGTATTGCTCCCACTCTTCCCGCGGAACATGGGGGCGGCGCGGAGGGGTCGATGCGCTGATCTTCTTCACCTGCTTGATCATACGCTCCTGCTTCGGCATTCGTTGCTTCGAGAACAGCGAGGCGCTCGGCTGAAGCGGGAGACCATACCGTCCGGCTGCGATCATCAAGTGATATCCGGTCGGATTGAGTTGGCTCATCTTCCTCCCCCCTCTTGCTACAATCTATGCAAGAAAGGAGAGAAGGATGATAGACGGCTGTCAGATCGTTCGCCATCACCCTCGAACCGTTTGATCTACAGGGCGATCCCCCGCTTCAGCATCGCCTCGTTCGTGTAGCCGCGAATCTCCTGCATGATGCTGACAGCCGTTCGCAGATCACCTTCGCGCTTGTACAGCTCAGCAAGCTCGTGCATCGTGTCGCCCCACTCCCCCAGCTCGTCCGTATGCTTCAAGCGATCGGCCGACTTTTGCAGGCGACGGATCGCCTCTTCGCGCTGTCCCTTTTGGACGGCGATGCGACCGTACAGACGATGGACGCGCGCTTGGTAGAGATGCAGCTCGGGAAGCAATGCGCGCGCTTGGTCGCACGATTCGTCAGCGGCGGCAAGTTCGCCCTGCTGCAACAGCAAGGTGGCGAGCTCGACGGTCGCCATGCCCGCCTCCTCCCGTCTCCCCAGGTTGAGCAGGTTGTCGATCGCTTTTCGCAGCATGGCGACCGCATCCGCCTCTCTGTCTGTCTGCCCGTAGAGCACCGCACAGTTCACCTGAAGCTTCACCGTCATCACGATGTTGTCGAGACACTGGAAGATATGAATCGCCCGCTCCGAGTATTCGGCCGCTTTTTCAAGATCGTTCAGCTTGTGGTAGGAAACGCCAAGGTTGAGATAGAGGTTGCCCATCTCCTCCAGATCGTCCTTTTTGTTGAAGAGCGAAGACGAGCGGCGGTAGTAGTCGAGCGCTTCGGCCAATTGCCCCGATTTGGCATATGCGTCCCCGAGCTCTGCCAGAATGCTCGCTTGGAGATAGGAATCGCGCTCCTCCATCTTTTCCACCTCTGCGTTCGCTTTGTGCAGATGAAAGGCGGCGAGCTGATATCGTTTGCGGACGAACTCAAGCTGCCCGAGACTTTTGTAGACGCGAGCGATCATCCGCTCGTCTTGGCGCAGAAAGGCAGTTTCGAGCAGATCGCTGAGCAGGCTGTCCGCCTCTTCCTGCCGCTCGACGTGGATGTAACATTCGGCCAATTCGAACAGGATGTCCACTTCGGCAACCTGTGCTTGTGCGCTGTTCAGCAGCTGTTCTAACAGCGGGATGGCTGTCGAGTACGCCTTGGCTGCCACCATCGCTTTCGCCATTTTATAGGTGCAGACAAAATCATCGTTCAGATCGACGTTAGACAGGAGATGCTCAAGCGGTACTCCCAGCCGGTCGGCGATGCCATTGAGGATTTTATAGGAAGGTCGAGCCCGGTCCGATTCGATTTGTGAGATCATGCTGGGAGTGCAAAGATGTTTCGCCAGGTCGATTTGCGTCATTCGCTGTTGAAGGCGCGTCTGTTTGATCTTTTGACCAAGTGTGTACATGTGAAGGTCACTCCTATCCCATCCGTTTTCTGGTGTCTTGTAGAAATATCTGGTAGACCCTTTGCAAATTGAGTATAGATAACTTGTTTGCCTTGACACAAGGATTAACATACTCAACTAAAGTTCTGATTAATAATGAAATCTTGCAAATGACTAAAAAGCTGGTATAATAACTGCCAATTCTTGTTCTGTGAAAAGGTATGCTTCTGTATCACGATCGATTGGAGCTTTCAGCTGTCCAATCGAGAGGAGGGATTTCAACTGTGGAGCGCATCGCTGGCAGAGAGTATGTGCGAGTCAAAATTGAAGGGTTACCGACTGACAGATCTTCTCTTTCTCCAGAGTTTCGTCGCCTGATTGAGGAAGAGGAAAAGCGGATGGTCCCCGCCTATCTAACACAGGAGGAGATCGACGATAAGCTCGCCGCTCAGCAGGAGGCCGAAGCGCTGCTCACGCTGCAGTTGAGAGCGCGAGAATCGATCGCTCTCGTCGAGTGCCCACCAGAAAACCACGAGAAAAAATAGACTTCCTCCACATGACAAAACCGGGCTGCGCTCAGCCCGGTTTTCTTGATGTCTCCTCATCTACTTGATCTAAAAAAATTCGCTTTTCAAATCCGCCACGCGCTTCCGACTTCTGCTTGCGCACCGCTTCCAACGCTTCGGCAGAAGCGCCATGAATCTTTGCCAGCGCATAGATGACCTCGATCAGATCGGCAAGCTCTTCCACGCTGTCTTTGTCCGTCTCGGCGTCGAGATACTCTTGCAGTTCCTCTTGGAGCTTGCTGCGGAGTTCACGCTGGTACGCCGCTTCATCAAGGATCGAGTATGTATAGGCATGTCCGTTTTTCTCGATGATCTCCAGAATGCGATCGCGGACAAGTTTTTTGTAAGTCGGCATGTTGTGCGCTCCTTTCGCCTGCTGTTGCGTCACTAGGTTCAGTATATCAAAAAGCCTGTTTCGACGGTCAGGCGCAGATTCTACAGCAGTTCGCTTCCTCGATCGAGCCTGCTCGAAGTCGAGAACAACAAGAAAACCATCCGCCGCAGCAGATGGTTTTCGCTCCAATGATCAAAACGCGCTCGCCAGCTGTCCGTTCTGGGTGATCTCGCGCACATATTTGGTCAGTTCGACCGTCATCTCATAGTAGTTGAACGGGGTGATCAGGTAGATGCCGTTAAAATGTTTGACCGTCTCTTCCAACAGCTCCTTGCACATCTCGACACCTTCCGCCCGCGCAGCCGCACCTTCAAATCGCTTGATCCGCTCGCGTGACCTCTGCGAGATCTTGATCCCTGGCACCTCGTTGTGCAAAAACTCCGCATTGCGCGAAGAGGTGAGCGGCATCACCCCGATAAACAGCGGCACTTTGAGGTGCTTCGTCGCCTCTTTGATCGCAAGCATCGTCTCCACATCGTACACCGGCTGCGTCATGATGTAATCAGCACCCGCCTCCACTTTGCGCTCCAAGCGGGCAACCGCCGCATCGAGATGGCGCACGTGCGGGTTGAACGCCGCCCCGCAGATAAAGCGGGCTTGACTTTTCATCGGTCGCCCGGAGAAGGCGACGCCCTGGTTCAACTGCTTGACCATGCGGATCAGATCGAAGGAGGACAGATCGAAGACGGTGCTCGCCCCCGGCAGATCGCCGACTCGCGCCGGGTCTCCTGTGATCACCAGGATCTGGTTCATCCCGAGCGCATGCAGGCCCATCAAGTGCGACTGCTGACCGATCAGGTTGCGGTCGCGACAGGCGACGTGCACGATCGGCTCGATGCCGAGCTCCCGCTTGATGATCGAACCGAGCGCCATGTTGCTCATCCGCGTGTTGGCCAGCGAATTGTCGGCGATTGTGATCGCGTCCGCACCCGCTTTGTACAGGGCGAGCGACCCCTCGACATAATGATCCACTTCGAGCTCGCGCGGGGAGTCGAACTCGACGATCACCGTGTGGCGCTTCGCCACCAGATCGACGACCGAGTGCTGCTCTCCCTGTTGGAAGCGCACCACTTCTCGCTCGAACACTTCCACCTGCGGCCCGCTCTCCGGATTGGTTCTCGGCAGCCGCTTCAATCCGCCCACGGCGCCTGAGATCGCTTGAATGTGCTCAGGAGTGGTGCCACAACACCCGCCGATCAACGACACGCCCTGCTCCCAGAGGCGGACGGCGCTCTCGCCAAAATATTGATAGTTCGGCTTGTAGCTGAACTCTCCGTCGACGATCGCCGGGCGCCCCGCGTTCGGGAAGGCGGAGATGCCGACATCTGCCGGCACGATCGCCCGTTCGAGCGCGCGCAAGATCTCGGCAGGGCCGAATCGGCAGTTCAAGCCGACCAGATCGGCACCCGCCTCCTTCAGTTTGTGAAACGCGTCGCTCAGCAGGTACCCATCTCGCGTGCGCTCCACGTCGAGCAGCGAGCATTGAGCGATGATCGGCACCCTGGACGCTCTGACGAGCGGCCCGACCACATCGAGCGCTAACAACAGCTCTTCCAGGTCGAAAAATGTCTCCAAGATCAGCCCGTCGACCCCTTCGTGCAACAGAGCGACCGCCTGCTCCTCGAAGATGTCGCGAAACTCCTCGACCTGCGTCGTCATCACCTTGGCAGCTGTGATCGAACCGATGCTGCCGAGCACGAATGCGTCCGCCTCTGACGCCTCGACCGCCTCGCGGGCAATCCGCACAGCGGCGCGGTTGATCCGCGTGGTCTTGCTCTCCAAACCGTAGCGAGAGAGCCCCTCGCGGTTTGCCGCATACGAGTTGGTCTCGATCACCTGCGCGCCCGCCCGCAGATAGGAGATGTGTGCTTCGCGCACCCACTCCGGATTTTTGAGACAGAGCTCCTCCGTTGAAGAGCCGACCGCGTTCCCCTGCTGGTACAGCCAGGTCGCCATCGCACCATCCCCGATCAATACATCAGTGCCCAACCGCTGTCGAAAAACGTCCACCCGATTCACTTGTAGTCCCACCTTTCCACTCATTCATGTTCATAGTAACGTGATAACGAGATAAAGACTGGCAGCAAATAGAAAACGCCTCTCCTTTGGCAAAAGAAGAGGCGTTGAATGCGCATATGGGACCTGCGAACCTCTCTTATCTGCCAAGCCGCGACGTTGCGGTCTTGCTGGAATTGGCACCTAATCGCTGAAAAAGCTACCGGTTGCCGAGGCTTCAAAGGGCCAGTCCCTCCACCTCTCTGGATAAGAGCTTACATGCTATTGAATTGTTGATAGGATATCACCAGACTCGCGCGCTGTCAACCGTTTGGAATCTGCAGATAGCGCTGGTACTCGGCGAGCAGATCGCGAAATTGGCTGCGCGGCGCGAGCACGGGGCGCAGTTCCCGCGCTCGCTTCAGCGCAGAGTGCCACGGCAGCCGATCGATGCGCATCAGGAGCGCCGTCAGAAAAAAGCCGAGCCGGTTTCTCCCCGCCACATCATGCACATAGAGCACCCTGCCCTCGTTTAGATCGTGGATCGCCGCATCCACCATCTGCACCAACTGCTGTAGCTGCGGTCTGCTCGTGTCGCTCAACCGAAACCAATGCTCGTGCAGCGGCCACCGATAATCGGCAGGCACTCGATCCGGCTCTGTCCGCAGATTGACGATCGAGCTTACGCCGAGCTTCTGGAGAGCTTTCCAGCCGGCCGCATCGATCTGCTTGCCTGCGTACAGTCGGCCTGGAATGATCTCGTCGTACTCCATCGCCTAGTTGTAGTTCAGCCAGATGCTCTTGATCTGCGTGTAGTTTTCCAGCGCGTATTCGCCCATCTCCCGCCCGATGCCCGATTGCTTGTAGCCGCCGAACGGAGAGGCCGCGTCGAACATGTTGTAGCAGTTGATCCACACCGATCCTGCTCTCAGCTTGTGCGCCACCTGGAAGGCGGTTGCCATGCTCTCCGTCCACACGCCTGCCGCCAGACCGTAGGCGGTCAGGTTGGCGCGCTTGATCACGTCCTCGATATCATCGAACGGCATGGCTGCCACCACCGGGCCGAAGATCTCCTCCTGCGCGATCGTCATCTCATCTTGCACATCGTAGAAGACGGTCGGACGCACAAAATAGCCGTCTGCCAACTCCCCATCTGCCCGCGACCCGCCGATCGCAACTTTTGCTCCCTGCTCCAGACCTTTTTCGATATATCCGGTGACGCGGTTCATCTGCTCTTCGGTCACCAACGGCCCCATCGTCGTCTTCGGATCGAGGCCGATGCCCTGGCGCACCTTTTTCCCCGCATAGGCGACCATGTCGGATAGCGCGTTGTCATAGACGCTCTTGTGGATATACAGGCGAGAACCTGCCGAGCAGACTTGACCCTGGTTGAAGAAGATCGCCTGCATCGCACCTGGCACCGCGCGGGAGAAATCGGCGTCAGGGAAGACGATGTTCGGGCTCTTGCCGCCAAGTTCGAGCGAAACGCGCTTCAGATTGTCTGCCGCATAATTCATGATCAGCTTGCCAACTTCTGTCGAGCCGGTAAACGCTACCTTGTCAACATCCGGATGGGTTGCCAGCGCCTTGCCTGCCGTCTCGCCAAAGCCGGACACGATGTTGACGACGCCCGGCGGAAAGCCCGCCTCTTGAATCAACTTGGCCAGATAAAGAGCGGAGAGCGGCGTTTGCTCTGCCGGCTTTAAGACGACCGTACACCCGGTCGCAAGCGCTGCCCCCAGCTTCCAAGCTGCCATCAGCAGCGGGAAGTTCCACGGGATGATCTGTCCGACGACGCCGATCGGCTCGCGGCGCACATAGTTGTGCATGTTCGGCACGTTGACCGCGACGACGTCGCCGGTGATCTTGGTCGCCCAGCCCGCATAGTAGCGGAAGTGCTCGACGGTCAGCGGCACATCCACATGCTTCGCCTCTCGAATCGGCTTGCCGTTATCGAGCGTTTCGATCTCCGCAAACACGTCTGCGTCGCGCTCGATCAGATCGGCGAGCGTATAGATCAAGCGCGCTCGCTCCTGTGGCTGCATGCGCGACCACGGGCCCGCTTCGAACGCATCGCGAGCTGCGGCGACCGCTCGGTTGATATCCTCTTGCTCCCCTTCTGATACGTACGCAAGAATCTCTCCGTTTGCCGGGTTGTAGGTCGGAAAGGTTTTGCCGCTTGCCGACTCGACAAACTGCCCCCCGATAAACAGCTTTTTGATCGTTTTCGATTTGACAAAATCTGTGGTGCGCGGGTTGAGCTTGAAAGCGGTCGTTTCCATCAAAACGCCTCCTCGCAAGGATTGGGAAGAGAATGTCCCCTTCCCACCCTATGTGCAAGGCGTGTGCTCTATGCCTCGTCGATCTCGATCTCCAGCAAATAGGTGTCGTAAAAAACGCCGTCGATCAGAAACTCGCGGCTGATCCGACCGACTTCGGTGAATCCGAGCTTTTTGTAGACGTGGATGGCGCTTTGGTTGTCGGTGCGAACGCGCAGGTTGATCTTGCGAACGACGCCCGTCCCCTTCGCCCAGCCGAGCAGAGCCTGGAGCATCGCCGTCGCAACGCCTTGCCCCCAGAAGCTCTCGCGGACGGAGATGCCAAACTCCCCGCTGTGGCGCGTGCGCCGTTTGGTGCCGCCTTGGAAATTGAGCATCGCTGCGACCTCACCGTCGATCAACCCGATCAGAAAGACCATGTTGTCCGCCGCAAAGTGTTGCTCGATGATCTCGACTTCCTGCTCCGGCGTCACCTTGAACTCCTCTGCGCCAAACGTCAAATTATCGCTTTCCCCCGCCACTCGCTTGACATACTCGATCACCGCTGCCGCATCTGCCGCTCGCGCATCGCGGATCGTCAGCTGTCGTCCATCTTTGAGCACTGCCGTTTTCATAACTTCCATCTGCTCTCGCTCCCTGATGTTTTCTGAACAGTATAACGAAAAGCGGCCCTCTCTGCCAAGCAGAAAGGACCGCTTTTGATCATGATGTCGATCTCAACAATCGATCTTATGATCTCAACTTTCGATCTTATTCGAAACGCTCTTTGATCACGAGATCACCCAGCGGCAGACGAGTGGACGCATGGCCCTCATCGGTGCCTTTGCCCAGCGTGATCATCATCGTCGGGTAGAAGCGGGACGGGATGTTCAGCTCTTGCACCAGTTGGTCGCGGTCGAAGCCTGCCATCGGGCAGGTGTGATAGCCGAGCGATGTGGCTGCAAGCATCAATTGCATCGCTGCGAAAGATGCGTTGATCAGCGCCGAATCATGGCCGAACTGCGGCGGGTTGTTCGCGTAGGCCGGCTTGATCTGGCCGAGGATCATGTCGGCGATCTCGCGAGGGATCGTGCCCGCTTCCACCGCTTGGTTGTAGATCTGGTCTGCCGATTTGTCAGCCTCTTGGTCAGCAAGGATGACGATCACCGCCGGAGCGTCCACCACCTGCTGTTGGTTATAAGCGATCGGCAGCAGGCGCTGTTTGTTCTCTTGCCCGGTCACGACCAGAAAGCGCCAATGCTGGAGGTTCCAAGCGGAAGGAGCGGTCGCTGCCAGCTCAAGAATTTGCGTCAGATCTTCTTGCGGCATGGTCGGTTCATATTTGCGAACAGAATGGCGAGCGCGCATTGCCTCCTGCGCAGTCATTTGTCCTTGCGTCATTCGAAAGCACCTCTTTGTTCAATTATTTTCTCACTGCTCAGTATTTCCATTTCCATAGCGAATATCATAACAAAGTTACTTTCTTTTGTAAAGCTATTTCTCTTCCCCGTTCGCTGTCGAGCTGAAGGAAACTGGATTGCCATCGGCGTCTGGTTGGCAGTCAGCTCGATTTGAATTTTCCGCTCAAAAAGTTGATCTCCATTTTGATCACCACAAAAAATCATTTCCATGTTCGAAATCTTTTAAAGAGGGATTTCTGCATTTTCCTTGAAATAGTCTAACGCTTACACCTTGTGAACTTCCTTTAGATTGGAGGTTGAATGCTTATTTTTCTGAAGTTTCGTACCAAGCAGTGGGCGGTGGTTCTCTGCTTTTGGGCGCTCGGTTTGCTGATCGGCTGGAGAATTTCCGCTTTTCAGGACTTAGACGCTTTACTCGTTTTGACATTTTTCATCTTGGTGATCGACACATATCCTATAAAAATCGGGCGGCTAAACATCTCGTTCTCGTTTCCGCTGATGTACGCGATGATCTTGACGACAGGTGCGCTCGGCGCGGGGTTGCTCTCCGCGATGGTCCTGCTGATCGTGCAGACGGCCAACCGGCAGACAGTGCAGACCATCCTGTTTAACGCCTTCGCCCGCGTGACGCTCGTGATCGTGTCCTGCTATGCGGTCAATTGGTTGTCGCCGCTGTTTTCAGGACAGCCCGGGCAGTTCCCCTATGAATTTGCGCAAATGTTTGCCACACATCTGATCTTCGAATTTCTCTCAGTGCTGGTCTTCATGTGGTATACGAAGCTTCGCGCTTTTGACAAACAATATCGGCCATACATCGTGCGCATGATCTTTACCGACATGAGCGTCAGCCTCACCTATACCAGCCTGATGCTCTATCTCAGCACGCATGAGCAGATCAATGAACTCGGACTGCTCGGGATCGTCTACTTCTTCCTGCCGCTTGCGGCGATCAGCTTTATCAGCTATCTGCTCAACACGCTCAATCAGGCGAAAAAAAGCTTGATCACGCTGTTCGAAGTCTCCCAGTCGATCACTCAACAGCACAGAGTTCCCACCGTGTTGGAGCAGGTGATCGAGCGAGCTGTCAGCATGGTCAAAGGTCACTGCGGTGTGCTCTATCTGATGGAGGAAGGGGAACTGCGGCGCAAAGTTTGCACCTGCCCGAGCGAAGTCACCAGCAGCATGCTGCCGCGCGACAAGAGCATCGCGCTCGCTGTTGCGGAGAGCGGCGTTGCGGAGATGTTAAACGATGTTGTGCGCGACCCGCGCTTTTGGCCGGGCGAGACTCAGCCGGGCACTCGCTCCCTGCTGGTCGTCCCGATCGTCATCGATGACAAGGTTGCCGGGGTGATCTCGCTTGGCAAACGCGACTCCTATTCCTTCGTCGGACGCGAACTGCAACTGATGGAGATCTTCGCCTCGCACGCAGGTGTGGCGATGAAGAACATGCTGTACATGGCAGAGCGGGAAAAGCGACTCCTCGTCGAAGAGCGCAACCGCCTCGCCCACGAGATTCATGACGGCATCGCCCAAGATCTCGCCTCCGCCATCTTTCAATTGGAGATGATGCGTCGACAGAACGGAATGGAAGCGCAGGCGGAAGGGCTGTTCCAACTGCAAGAGATGTTGCGACAGACGGCGACCACGCTGCGCCATTCGATCTTTTCCTTGCGCCCCGCTCCCTACACGCACGTAGGACTCGGGCTTGCGATGCGCGCCTATTTGGACGAGGTGGAGCGGACGCACGGGCTGCAGGTGCACTTTGAGGCGCCCGAGCTGAACGCACAGCTCAAGCAGGATGTGACGAGCGCCATCTATCAGGTGTTTTCGGAAAGTTTGCAAAATGTGATCAAACATGCGGAAGCGAGCGAAGTATGGGTTCAATTTCGTAAGGAAGGTCACTGCGTAACACTTCTGATTCGAGATAATGGAAAAGGGTTTCATTTTGGTCTGGCGATGTTGGAAGCGGTAAAAAGGCATTCATTTGGCATCGAAAACCTACATGTGCTCGCCGACCAGATCGGCGGCTCCCTGGAATATACCACCTCGCCAGGTCGTGGAACGGAGATCATGCTAAATATCCCGCTGAAGGAGGACGAATGAGATGACGATACAGGTGGTGCTCTGCGATGACCATACGATCTTGCGAGATGGACTTCGCAACCTGCTCAATTCGGAAGATGATCTGGAAGTGATCGGAGAGGCTGGGGACGGAAAACAGGCGATCGAGCTGGTCGAACGGCTGCAACCTGATGTGGTGATCATGGACATCAACATGCCTGAGCTGAGCGGCGTAGAAGCGGTAGAGCGCCTGATCGCCAAACACCCGAAGCTTCGCATCTTGATCCTGACGATGTTCGGACAAGAGGAATACCTCTTTCGCACGATGCAGGCGGGCGCCTGTGGCTATCTGCTCAAAGACTCTCCCGTCTCCGACGTGATCCAGGCGATCCGCACGGTGATGAAGGGCGGTTCGGTGCTTCATCCTGAACTTACAGACAAGCTGTTCGCCTCGTTTCGAGAGAAGGAGAAGCCGGAAGGGGAAAAGCTGTCACCCCGCGAGCACGAGGTCCTGACCACCTTGGTCAAAGGTCTCTCGAACAAAGAGATCGCAGAGCGACTGTTCATCTCTGAAACCACCGTCAAATTACACATCTCCAACATCTATCGCAAGCTTGGCGTGAAAAGCCGCTCCCAAGCGATCATGCATGCGGTCAAAGAAAAGTTGATCGTGATCTGATCTGTGTCTGCTCTGTGGATGAAAAAACCGCTCCCAATAGGAAGCGGTTTTCTTCTCGGGTAACGCCATCACCTCAGCAGCGCAGGTGCCCGCCGCACAGCATGAGCGGGCGCTGAGGTGATGACAATCTTCGCTCGGACTTTGTCCTATCTCTATCTTATCGAATGATCGATCAAAGAGGTAGTAGACGAAAGTATAGGAAAAACTATACTTGTAGGCAGTTGACATTTTGAATTTTCTCATTTCTTATTTAACGAATGCTGCTTTTGCTCCATCTGCCGAATCACGCTCATCCGCGCCGGCAGATTGGAGGTGTGAAACTCCCACTCGATGCCGTCCGGATCGAGGAAATTGACCGATCGACCAACACCCCGCGCCAGTGGTTCGCGCACGATCCTCACCTGATGATCGCGCAAATGTTGAACCGCACACTCAAAGTCATCTTCCGCAACTGTCAAGGCGAGATGCAACTGCTCCAGCTGCCTCGGGCGACTCTGTCCGATCGGCTCACCTGAGATGCAAAACCAGGTCGAGCCGCTCTCCAGATAGGCGTACCGCTCTCCTGTGTGCACCACTCGCATCCGCAGAATCTCCGTGTAGAAGCGCAGTGATCGTTCATAATCGCTGACGAAGATCGTGATATGATTCAAGCCGTTCGTTTCAAACATATCAGATCGCCTCCATCCTCTCATGATAAAACAGATGACGATCTGGCACAATCCTTTCAACTCCTTATCCAATCAGAGAGATGTCGAGCCGTGCTGCCCGCAGGCGTGAAACGTGCGCGAAGGACAGAAAAAACTTCCCCCTGATCCAGGGGGAAGTGATCTGTGACGACTATTTGAGCACCATCTGGCTGCTGTACACCTGAAACCCGAGGTTCTCATACATCTTTTGCGCCGGGTTGCCGGCAAATACGTTGAGCCGAATTTCGTCATAACCTGCCGCTTTCAGATCGGCGATCGCCCGCTGCATCAGCTCTTTCCCGATCCCGCGTCCGCGATGTTCGGAGAAGACGTGCAGGTCGTAGAGAAAGCCGATCTCCTTGCCGGAAAAATAATCTTTGTTGCTGCCGCCGACCACCCAGCCAATAATCGAGTCATCCTCTTTGGCGACGAGTAGATCGACCCCGCGATCGAACAGCGAGCTGATCAGCTCTCTCGCCCGCTCTTGCTGCTTTTCCGCGTCAAACGTCCCTCGCGTACCCTCCAGCATCGCTTCGACCGAATGATCCAACACAAAATCTTGATCCGCTTGTGTAGCTCGTACGATTTCCAACTTCTTCATCTCCTCATGCGATTGACAAAATATTCATCTTTCGACTACAGTAACTGAAACAATAGGAAGGAGTTACCTTTTATGCAACCTGTAAAATTTCTTTGCGGCGATGCGGTCTACTTGCGCCCGATCACCAGACAAGATCATGAGTTATACTACCGCGCGCTCTACGAACCGACAGGCCGCTACTTCACCGGCACTCAGGCGGTCTACACGCAAGAAGGTGTCGCGAACGCTTTTGAACGGTTCGACGCAGACAGCAGCCGCGTCGATCTGCTGATCTGCTCGCAATCGACCGATGAGGTGGTCGGCGACATTTCGCTGAACAGCATGGACAGCAACAACCGCAGCGGCAGCCTGCGCCTCGCCATCTTCGATCCGGCAAACTACTCGCAAGGATATGGGACGGAAGCGCTGATCCTGATGCTCGACTACGGGTTTGGCATGCGCAACCTCCACCGCATCGATCTGCACGTCTACGCCTACAACCCGCGCGCCATCCACACCTATGAGAAGGTCGGTTTCCAGAAGGAAGGCGTGATGCGCGACGCTTGGTACTATGATCACAAATGGACAGATGTCATCATCATGTCGATGCTCGAAGAAGAGTTCCGCGCAAAATACAAGCGCACGACGACCTGACAAGATCGGTCGTCTTTTCTTTTGCGCAGTTTCCGATTTCCTCCTGCTCGCAAACGATCTGTGGCGGCTTCCCGCCTCACGATCGATCAGGATTGAACGCTTCCTTTGTCGAGCGTCGAAAACTTCTGCATGTAGCCGCTTGCTCCGCCCTCGTTGACCTTCGTCTCCTGATACTTTCCGTTCGTGTACACATCGATCACGCGTCGCCAAAAGGAGATCGCCGATACGTTGCCGATCAGTTCGAACGCTCTCCACCGCCCAGGGAATCGGTCAAACATTTCGGTCGCCACCGCCTGTCCGAGTCCACGACCGCGATATTTCGCCATGATGAAAAATTCATCGATCGAATGCTCGATCTGATCCGCGTCGCTCAACTTGCTGACCAAAACAAATCCGGCCAACTTCCCCTCTACGCGCACAAAAAATGCGTGTTTCCCCTTCTCTTCTGCCTCCACATAGGTCTGAACGGGGTAAAAGTCCCAGCGACCTTGCTCGTTCAGATCGATATCCTTGATCTCCGAAAAATGGTAGATGTAAAACTCGGCCAGATTGAGCAACGCTTCTTTTTGCTCCGCTTTGACCGTCTCCAATTCAAAACCCATCGATCTCCGACTCCCCTTTGTTGACATCCTGTCTGTCAAGAAATGTTCACGCTTCAAAAAACGAAATGTTGGTAAAATTAACACGAGTCTAACGATGATCAGGAGGTTGCCAGATGACAACGACCAACTTGCACGTCGGTTACTTCGCACACAACGGCACCGAGATCTACTATGAAACGATGGGTGAAGGTCACCCGCTCGTGCTGATTCACGGCGTCGACATCGACTGCCGGATGTGGGACAGTTCGTTTGCAGCGCTGTCCCACACCTTCAAGGTGATCCGATTCGACCTGCGCGGCTTTGGCAAAACGAAGATGACCGCAGATCCCTTTTCCTTTTTTGATGACCTAAACGCACTGCTCCAGCACCTCGGCATTGAGCAGACCTACGTCTGCGGGCTGTCGTTCGGCGGATATTTGGCGCTGGAGTTCACGCTCGCCCATCCGGAGAAAGTCGAAAAGCTGGTTCTCTGCGCTTCCGCCCTGCTCGGCCATCCGCTCTCCCCGCAGCGGGAACTGGCGAAGAGCGAATTTATAAAGATCGTTCAGTCTGGCGATGTTGAGCGCGGCATCGAAGAAAACGTTCAGCAATGGCTGTACGGTCCTGGGCAGACGGGAGAGCGCATCGCGCCTGAAGTGTCCGACCTGTTCCGCGCCATGTCCGCCCATGCGTTCTCGCTGCCCGATGCGCACAACATGCCGCGCTTCATCGACCCGCCGGTGATCGAGCGACTCGGCGAGATCAGCGCAGAGACGCTCGTGCTGACCGGTGGGCTCGACTATATCGACTTTGCCCAGATCGCGCAGAAGCTGACCTCGGAGCTCCAACAGGCGACGCACATCGAACTGCCCAACACGGCCCACCTGTTTCCGATGGAAGTTCCCAAGCAGTTTACCAAGCTGCTGTCAGACTTCCTCAAATAGCGCCAGCCTGTTCTGCAAAATCGAATCTGTCAGTCACACCCGACCCTTGTTCCCGCTCTGCGACAGGGGAGCCGTTCGCGGCTCCCCTGTCGCTCATTTCTGCTGAACGGGCATGTAGATCTCGTACTCGTTCTCCGCGCGGTTCGGGTCGTCGATCGCCGAGCGATACCGATCGTCGTACACTTCCAGCCACAGCTCTTCGCGATTCGGCTGATAGCCGCTCTCGGCCATCCAGCGGAAGAGCCGATCATACGTCTCTCCGACTTGCTCCATCGGACCGCGATGGGTGATCTTCACGTAAGTTTGAGCCGGAATGATGATCCCCTTCATCCCTGCCGGAATCGCTTCGAGAGACGCGACCTGCACGGTGATGTAGTAGGTGAAGTCTGTCTTGCGCCCATGAGAAGGGCAGACGTATTCACTCTGGTTGATCCGTCCTCCGATCTCCCCGACGCGCTCGACAAACACTTTCCACAGCTCCGGTATCTCCCGTTGTGTATAGGGCCCTGACCAATCGACGCCGATCAGGTTCATGCTCTCCTTGCTCACAATCATCGGTTCCATGCGCTCTTCCTCCCTTTTATCCGTACGCTTGAGCGGCAATCCCATAAAGGGTGCCGTCACGGTTCGGCAGTTCTTCCGCATGCAGCAGCATCACAGGCGGCACATTCACGCAAGCGAAGCCGCACCCATTCAACAGTTCGAGCAGTTCCTTCCGCTCAGAGGGCACGTCGATTCGCAGTTTGCCAACCTGTTCGCGGGCGATGCTGTCCACCAGAGCGGCAGCCAATTCGCCATCTGGTGCAACGACCGGACCGATCACCATTTTTACAGGATTCTGGATGCCGAGGGAAAATCCTGCCACCTCTCCCAACCGATCGAGCAAGACCGCCCCTGTTTGCGCTTGCTGCGCGCGCAGGCGCAAAAACTGTTCGCGATCGCCGCCCACCGCCGCCCGATCGAGCTGCACCATCGCCGTGAGATGGCGGTCGATCTGCAGAGGCTCCACGCGATACCCTTTGAGGTTGAGCCCCGCCGGCGATCGATAGGCGCCCGCCTCGCAGATCAGCTTATCCAGCGTGCCGACCGTCCGAAAGCCCAATCGCTCATAGAGCGGTTTCCCCTGCTCGGTCGCGACCAGCATGATCGGAATCGAACGGTCTGACAGCGCCTCGATACAAGCTTGTGTCGCCTGCTGACCCAAGCCCCGCCTGCGATAGTCAGCATCGACCATCACCGCGCCGATCGAAGCGAGCTCCGTCCCGTATGGCAAGAGCACGGCGCTGGAGATCATCCGCCCCGCCTCGTTGCGATGCCCATACCCACAACCTGCGCTCAACATGACGGTCAGCTCCTCCGCCGTATAGGTCCAGCCCAGGTGATCAGACAGCGCCACCAAATCGGGGATGTCTTCCAGTCGCAGTCTGTCGAGAATTACATGTTCCACCGTTCCGCCTCCTTCATAGCGAACATATATTCGATACACAGGCTGATAATCCTTTTTTTGATCATTCTCGCAAAAGAAAAAAGACTGCCCGTCAGCAGTCTTTTACAACTCGTGTTCACGGCGAATTTTTTCCAGCAGGATCTGGCAACCGTCGGTCACCATCTCGTACACCTCGTCAAAATTGCCTGTGTAATAGGGATCGGGCACGTTTTTCTCCGATTGCGCTTCCACAAGGTCGAGCAGGCGAAACACGCGGTTGCCCGCCAGAGCGCCGTATCGCTTCAACCCTTCCATGTTCTCCGCGTCCATCGCCACGATGTAGTCGAAGGCGGCCACATCCTGTTGGGTGATCTGGCGCGAGTGGATTCCCGCATGTGCGACGCTGTGCTCATCAAGCACCGCCAGCGTCCCGCGATGCGGACGCTCCCCAGCGTGCCATCCGCCCAAGCCGGCCGAATCGATCTCGATGCGATCCTGCAGACCAGCATCCTCCACCTGTTTGCGAAACACCGCCTCTGCCATCGGCGAGCGACAGATGTTGCCCAAGCACAAAAACAGTACAGATACCATGCTCTCCCTCGTCATCCTTTGATCAGAAACTGATTGCCGTCGAGATCCTCAAAGATCGCAAACGTCCCCCACGGCATTTCGTTCGGCTCTTGTATGAACTTTACGCCGCGTCCGGACATCTCCTCAAACGTCTTCTTCGCATCGTCGCTGAGAAAGACGATCGAAGCTTTCTGTTGTTCCCAGTTTTCCATCATCGATTTCGGGTAGATGACCAGCGCAGATTCTGCACCTTTTGGCGCGACTTCGATCCAGCTGCCGTTCGGCCCCATCGGATGGTTGGCCTTCACTTCAAACCCTACCTGCTCTGTCCAGAACTTCAACGTCTGCTCCTGGTCGTCCACATAGACTGCCACCGTTCCAATCTTGTTGATCATGCTGTTTCCTCCTCCAATTCTATCGGTTGCTCAATCGAACAGATGAAGCTGACCTGGCGCTTCGCCCCGATACTCGATGCCGAGCAATCGCATCAGCTCCTTGCCGTTCGGTCCTGCATCTCGTCCCGAGTTGTTGTTGAAGATCACGCATACCTCTTGCGTGGACTTCTCAAGCGCCCTCAGGTTCTCCTTCCACTCTGCGAGCTCCTCGCCGTTGTACCGATACAGATAGCGCACCTCTCGCCACTCGTCGCGCTCCCTGCCTTGGCTCGTCCAGCCGCTCACATTTCGGCCGTGCATGCGCACGAGGGTCAGGTCGGGATGAGTGGGATGGAGCACCGTCGGCACCGAACCTACGCCCGCTTGCGGCTCATCGCAAATCGAGTGAATCCACCCTTCTCGCTCCATAAACTGCAGCGTCCGCTCCCGCATCCCAGCGACAAACCAGCTCTGGTGCCGAAATTCGAGCGCCACGGGGAGATCCCCCATCTTTTCTTTCGTATAGCGCAGCGCATCCACATTCTGGCGGGTGCAATCAAACCACGGCGGGTATTGAAAGAGCACCATCTTCAGCTTGCCCGCCTGCAGCAGCGGCACGATCGAAGCGAGAAAGGCGTCGAACATCGCAGTCGCATTTTCAAAAGGATTGTTCCCGCGCAGGTGACCTGTCATCCCCTGATACGCCTTGATCACAAACCCAAAGTCGGGCGGTGTCTCATCCACCCACTTCTGATAGTTGCGCGTCGGCTGTACCGCATAAAAGGAGCTCTCCGATTCGACGATCGGAAAATGTGACGAATACCTGCCGAGCGTATCCCCGCCGACCGTCTTCGCATGCTCTTTCCAACTGGATAACCCCACTTTGATCATCGCTCAATACTCCACGCCTCTCACTTTGGCGAACACCAGCGTATCGCGAAGCTCGCCTGTCACATCGAAACTATCTCGGCGCAGCGTGCCCTCCAGCGTAAAACCTGACCGCTCCGCCACTCTGATGCTGCGCGCGTTCTCAGGGTTGGTGCGAATCTCGATGCGGTTGGCCGCAAGCTTGCGAACCGCAAAATCGGTGATCCCCGCCACCGCTTCGGTGATCAGCCCTCTGCCTGCAAACGAGGAGCGCACCCAATAGCCGATCTCAAACTTCCGCACTTGCCAATCGATGCGATGCAGTCCACTGCAACCGACCAGTTGCCCCGTCTCCTTGTCGAACAGGTGCAACTTCAGATCCTCCCGATCATAAAACTGCTGCCGTGCTTTGCGGATGTTCGCCTGCGTTTCGGCGAGGATCGGCTTTTGCTGCGCCCATGTCATCCAGCGCTTCAAGTCATCAAAACTTTCGCAGATCGCTTCGTACAGCATCTGCGCATCCTGATCTTTCGGCGCGCGGATCAACAAGCGCTTCGTTTCAAACTTTTCCGGTACGTACTCCATCGTCGCTCACCTGCTTCCTCCGCTACAAGCGATTCAAATTCATATCAAGTTACGACATCCACCCTGTCGAATCCTACCTTTCGCGACCGAAAAAGTGGTGGGTACGAGCAACTTAAAATCAATCGACCGGGTGATACACGATGATGCCCCGCAGTCTTGCTGGCATCTCCGAAGGCGATTCCGGCAGTGTAAGCGCCCCAAACGGCGTGATCAGCAACTTGTTCCAATCTAGCTCATGGAAGAAAAAGACGATCCTCGAAGGGGAGCTGTCCTCACTTGGCTTGGTAAAAAAATCTCCGATCACCTCGTGCCCAGTGCGATCTAGCACTTGTTCATCATAGGCGGTCTGCCAGTTCATCCGCGGCTGTGTCTCATCCTTTTGCGTGAACTGCTCCATTTGAATATCGGAAAATCGGGCATCGGCGATCACTTCCACCAATACCACGTCCACAGTCGTTTCCACCTCATATACCCCAACGAGTTCGATTTGCGGATTGCTCATCATCATTCCCCCATCTCACCTGCTTATCAATTCTCTTTCGATTACGATAACACAGGTTGGAAAGTTTCTCCTGCCCCATCTGCTTGCCGACCTTCCGTCCGCGCGGTAAGCAGGTATTATCAGATGCTGTGAAGAAGAAATATTTTGAAAATGGTAAAGGAGGGGTATTGTGGAATCGATTAAACATCATGTCGAAGTCGCATGCTCTAAAGAAATCGCCTGGTTGGCCTGGACCGATCAGGAACGGATCGTCAAATGGTTCGCTCCTGCTGCCAACATCGAAGCGCAAGTTGGCGGTGCGTACGAACTGTTTTTTGATCCTGAACATCAGGATCGCATGGGCACCAAAGGGTGTACCGTCACCCAATTCGAGTCGATGGAGCGGCTCACCTTCACATGGAAAGGGCCAGATCAGTTTGCTGAGATCATGAATCATGACGGTCTGCTGACGACTGTGAGCGTCACCTTTTCAGCAGCTGCTGACCATACCGAAGTGGCGGTGGAGCATGCGGGCTTTGGCGAAGGCGAGGCGTGGGAACAGGCGCACGCTTGGCATCAGATGGCTTGGCAACAGGTGCTGAGCAGCCTCAAGTCGGCGATCGAATCGGGCGAAGGCGAACTGTGCTGCACACCTGAACAGGGAGCGAACGCATAAGAAAAGAGGGGGCACTGCCCCTCTTTCATTTTTGGCCCAAGCGACTGACGCTTCGCTCAATCTTCCTCATTGACGATCGCCAAGACCTGATGATCTTCCCATCGCCCGTTGATCTTCACATTCTTTTTCGCAATCCCCTCTTTGTGAAAACCGGCGTTTTCCAAAACGCGCATCGAGCCGAGATTGTGCAACATCACGCCCGCCTCGATCCGGTGCAATTTCAATTCTTGAAACGCATACTCGACCACCAGCCGCACCGCCTCCGTCATGTAGCCCCGTCCGTTGCACTTCTCATCCAGATAATAGCCGATAAAACAGCTTTGCAGCGGCCCGCGCAGCACTTCGGTCAACGAGATGCTCCCGACCAGCTGTTCGCTCTCCCGCTCAAAAATGCCAAACGAGTACACCTGATCTTGCGCCCGCATTTCCTTTCCTCTTTTGATCCGTTCGATCTGATGATCGAGCGTGTAGAACTCCTCCTCGCGATGGGAAAGATACTTTTGAAAAAACTCCCGATTGTTCACATTTACTTCGAGCAATGCGGCCGCATCTTCCATTTCGTACGGCCTGATCAAGATCTTGCGTCCCATTCGTTTCATGCTGATCCCTCCCAGTTTGTTCAAGAAAATAAAAAACACACCACAGCAAATACCTGTAGTGTGTACGCATCCAACATTCTCCCACAGGCGGCGACCTGTGGCCTACGATTCAATCACCGATCGAATCAAAGGATGGCAAGTCGCATCGATATCCGTTTTTGGACAGACTTCTCCCCTGATCGATCACATCGAAGAAAACGGCAGTCGAGTACCCAACACCTTTGGCCAAAGACTTTAACGATCTTTTTTTCATCCGAGTACCCTCCCTTTCCCGATTTTCTGTCATTTTAGTTCTTTTTGAAAAGTTAGTCAACCGCTTGTTCTGCAGTGAACCGCTGCTGTCAAAAAAAGAAAGACTCCCTTTTCAAAAAAAGGAGCCTTTCCTCCGCCGTTCCAAAATGTCAGCGCAGTTTGGTCAGGTCGAACTGCGGCACGAGCCCTTCGGCAGCAGCCCGTCCGAGCAGCGCGGTGATCGCCCCGTACCCGTCATCGCCCAGATCGGCGGTGAATCGGTTCACGTAAAGGTCGATGTGCGCTTTGGCAACTTCGGGGGACAGCTCTTGCGCGTGCTGCAGCACATACTCGTTTGACGCCTCAGGATGTGCCCATGCGTACTCGACAGACGCGCGAGTCCAGTCGGCGATCGCCGAGAGGTCGAGCGACCGCTTGGCGACGATCGCCCCGAGCGGAATCGGCAGTCCGGTATCAGCCTCCCACCAGCTCCCCATGTCGGCGAGCATCGTCAGTCCGTAGGCACCGTAGGTGAAGCGCGCCTCGTGGATGACAAGCCCTGCGTCCACCTTGCCGTCGCGCACAGCAGGCATGATCTCATGAAACGGAAGGATCACGATCTCGCCGACGCCGCCCGGCACGTTTTGCGCCGCCCACAGGCGGAACAGCAAGTAAGCGGTAGAGCGCTCGCTCGGGACGGCCACCCGCTTGCCAGACAGCACAGCCGGGTCGCTGACTCCCGCCTGGTTGGTCAGCACCAGCGGGCCGCAGCCGCGCCCAAGCGCGCCTCCGCAGGGCAGCAGCGCGTATTCATCCAAGACCCACGGCAGCGCCGCATAGGAGATCTTCAGCACATCCAACTCGTTCGATTCGGCTGCCAAGCTGTTGGTGATGTCGATATCCGCATATCTGACATCAAGCTTGGGAGCGCCCGGGATCAGGCCGTGCACCCAAGCGTGAAAAACAAACGTGTCGTTCGGACACGGGGAAAAAGCGATCTTCATCCTAACACCTCCGCGAAAATGGCACTCGCCGCCTCAAGCGCTGCGAGCGCCTCTTTGATGCGCCATGCGCTCCGGTCGCGAGGACCGACCGGATTGGAGATGGTGCGAATCTCCAGAGCGGGTATGCCGCGATCTTGTGCTGCCAGCGCGACACCGTACCCTTCCATCGCCTCCGCCGCCGCTCCAGGCACGCGGTCGGCGAGCAGCGCAGCCGTTTCGGCGCTGCCGGTCACGGTGGAGAGGGTGAGCACAGGGCCCGCTTGTGCGGACAATCCTGCCGCTCGCAACGCTGCGGTCAGAGCGGTCACCACGCCTTGATCCACCGAAATTCGAGCGGAGCCGAAGCCCAGCTCGTCCAAACTGAGAAACCCCTCTTGGCTCTCCGCGCCGAGATCGGCGGCGACGATCTCATCTGCCACCACCAGCGAGCCTACCTCTGCCCGCTCGGGAAAACCTCCGGCGATCCCCGCATTGATCACCAAGCGATACTCTGCCCGCATCAGCGCTTTCGCCGTGCTCACCGCAGCCGCCACCTGACCGACGCCCGCGACGCGGACGTCAAATCGGTCATCGTCGCCCAGCCCGCGCAGCACCGCCTCCCGCTCCGCCGCGACAGACGTCATGATCAAAATGCGCGGGACGATTTGCGCCGCTCTCTCCTGTTCCGCCACCACGATCGATCCCCTTACAGTTCGTATGTATTCCTCTTCTCTACTATCTTACCATATCAACAGCTTTGCCCAACAAGCGATCGCCCCTCTTGACAGCATTTGATTACAGATGTAATACTCATGATACTACACTTGTAATCAACCGATGTTGAGGTGATTAGAATGAAGCAGCTCCCCGCCATTTCAGAAGCGGAATGGGAAGTGATGAAAGCGCTCTGGGCGAACGAGCCGCTGACTGCAGCCGAAGTGATCGAGCAGGTCGCCGAGCGGATGAACTGGAATCCGAAGACGGTGCGCACCTTGCTCAATCGGCTGGTCGTCAAAGAGGTGGTCGGCATCGAACAGGGGTCTCGCCCCTACGCCTACCATTCCTTAGTCTCGGAGGAAACCTGCCAACGAGAACAGACGCACACCTTCCTCAAACGCATTTACAACGGTGCGTTCAAACCGCTGATGGTCAATTTTCTCCAGAGCGAGAGCCTGTCAGAAAAAGAGATCGACGAGTTGAAACAGCTGTTAGATGAGCAAAAGCGGAGCGGTGGTTCGCGATGAATCATTGGATCGATTGGGTCATTCGGAGCGCTGGCGATCTGTTTCATCTGGTGATCAACATCTCGATTCTCACCACCGTCCTCGTCCTGATCATCCTGTTTGTCCAGAGAATCTTGCGCCAAAAGCTCACACCCGAGTGGCGCTATGCGCTATGGCTGTTGCTGTTGGTCAAGCTGCTCGTGCCGTGGGGGCCAGAAAGTGACTGGAGCGTCTACAACCTGCTTACGACAGGCAATTCCGGTTGGGTCGATCAGACACCGCTCTGGCAGAGCAGCGCAACAGTTCCTGACCTCCACCTTGAACAAAGCGGAAGCGCAGAAATGCCCGACAGCACTGCTGCTGTCACCCTAGCGACTGTGGCCGATCAGCATGCTTGGTCGCTGTACGATCTGCTGATCGGTGGCTGGCTCTTGGTCACCTGCTGCCTGCTGTTGCGAACCGTCTGGGGCAATCTCACCTTCTCCCGCCGGCTGGTCAAACATTCGATGCACCCAGAGGATCATGAGACTGCGCTGTTGCAAGCGGCCGCCGCCACCCTGTCGATCAAACGGTTGCCCGCCCTGCGCATCTCGCCTTGCGTATCCAGCCCGGCGCTCTACGGTCTGTTCCGCCCGACGATCGTCCTGCCGATCGATCATACGGCGGCAGATTTATCCGATGCGCAGCTGACGCACGTGTTTCTGCACGAGCTAGCCCATCTGAGGCGAAAGGACCTCCTCGTCAATTGGCTGTTCGACCTGCTCCTCGCCTTTCATTGGTTCAACCCGCTGCTGTGGTACGCATCCTTTAAGATGCGCGAAGATCAGGAGGTCGCTTGTGACGCGATCGTCTTGCGGCACCTCGATCCGAAAAACTTGCTGAACTATGGGCAGACGATCCTGTCCTTGCTGGAGCGGCAGGTTGCCGCTCCCCCCGCCACTTCCGGTGTTGTCCATCTTGCGGCAACCAAAAAACTACTGGAAAGAAGGATTCGCATGATCAAATCGTTTAAACAAAGATCGATCGGCTGGACGGCGATCGGGTTGACCGCTTTGGTGCTCGTCAGCGGCTGTTCCTTGACCAGCGGAAAATCGGATGCCGAAACACCACCGCCAACAACACCTCAATCAGCTTCGAACGATAAGCAGGATCAAAGCGCACCTGACAAACCGCAAAACGAGGCAAGACCGCCGGAGAGCAACCCGAACGGAGAGATCGTTGTCTCCCCGATCACCGATCAGGATCGGTCTGCAGAGAAAGCGCCAGTCGCTGACCACACGGTGCTTCTCAAACAGATCAGCCAGCTGGCGGAGCAAGGAAAAGTCCCTGGCATCCAGTTTATCTCAGGAAAAAGCTTGATCGAAGATGTGCACCGCGCTTGGGGCGCTCCCGACAAAGGGGTCACCGCCAACGATGTATACGAAGTCTACTGGCGCGGTGTCGGCGATGGCATCTATGCGTTTGGCGTCGGGCGTGGAAACGTGATCTACGATGTTCGTTCCTTCGGCTCGACGATCAATCCGAAGATCGATTACAGCCAAGTGACGTTCACCGAGATCAAAAAAACGTTGGGCAATCCGAACGAAACTCGCAAATACCAAAACGGAAATGTGAACGACGACATTCTCGTCTATTACCGGGGAAATTATCAGCTGCTCTTCGTCGGCCCGCACGACAAACAGACGCTCGATCACATCTCCGTCTTTTCACCCAAAGCTGCAAAGCCGATGGGCGCCGCTTGAGGTCGCTGCCAGCGACAGCCAAGCACCGGCGATTTGCACCTGCTCTGCAACAAGAAGAGGCTGTCCGCAAGGTTTCACACCTTGCCGGACAGCCTCTCTGTGATTTTTGCGAACGGTGCCAGAAGATGAACGCATCCTGCCGAATCTTCTGCGCAAACGACTCTATCCCTCGCTCAAATTTGCGATCATAGCTTACGATAGAGCTTCCACATGATTGAGCTTCTCTGGATTGCGAATGAAGTAAAGGCGCTGAACGACCTCTTGCTCGAAGTGCAAGAACACCACCATCTCGACTTGCTCGCCTCGGCGAAACACGAACGCAGTCTGCCCGTTCAGCGACTGAAACTCCACCTGAAAGCTCCCTTCCTCCTTCGCTGCTTTGCGAACCAGCCCGAGCAAAAACTGAGCAACGCGGTCGCGCGAGACGATCGGATGAATGGCGGCCGACACTTTGCCCCCGCCGTCAGATACGAGCACCGCATCTTCGGCGAGCAAAGATAAGAGAACGTCCACATTGCCCTGTTCGAGTGCAGCAAAGAACCGACCGATCCACTCTCCGCCCATCTCTTTGGCGTAGATCGAATCATCAGCAGCAATCCCCATCTTGCCACGTGCTCGGCTGATCAGCTTGCGACAGTTCGCTTCGCTTTTTCCGACCAATTCGGCAATGTCAGCATATTCAAAGCAGAGCGCTTCTCGCAGTACGAACACAGCTCGCTCTGCCGGAGTCAGCCGCTCCAAAAGGACGAGCATCGCATACGAGAGCAGATCTTTGTGCACGACCGATTCGAACTGGTCATCATCTGGAGTGGGGATCGGCTCAGGCAGCCACGGCCCGGTGTAGCGCTCACGCTTTTTGCTCGCCGACTTCAGAAAATCTAAACAGCGGTTCGTCGTCATCTTGCACAGATAAGCTTTCGGCTCTGACAATCGATCGAAGCTTACATCATGCGCTTTCACGAACACGTCCTGCACGATATCCTCCGCATCGGTGGCCGAACTGGTCAACTGGTAGGCCAGCCTGAACAGCAGCCCCTTATACTTTTCGTACAGATCTTCCATCACCGATCCACTTCCTTTTTCGCCCCAGCATCTTCAACAACCTTATTTTAACAAACTTGCGACATCCCAGGTGAACTGCCTGAGCTTCCAACCGAGTTTGCCTGTCATGATGATATCCAGCCCCCATTGTCTGGTCCAGACCATTCCGCGCTCCGGGCCAAGCCCGACGCAATAAAAATCCATAAAGCTTTTATGGGCAGGGGCTGGCTTCCCTTCCAGATCGGCCAAGATGATTTTGCCCAGTCTGACCGCCTGACCTCCCGCCTCCTTGCAGGTCATTCGATCCGCTTGACCGCTGGTCGCATCGACGATGCGGGCGCAGTCCCCGATGCTGTATACGCCCGGTGCACCTGCAACCCGATACGAAGCATCGACCACGATCTGCCCCTCATCCGAGACGGGCAAACCGATCTGGCGCAAAATCGGATTGGGCAGCAGCCCGAGCGTCCAGACGCACAGTCCGACCGACAGCGTGCTACCGCTGGAGAGCGTAAGCTCTCCCCCTCGTTCTCGCAGCACCTTCTGGCCATGCAGGACGGTGACGCCGCCCTCTTGCAGCGCTCGCTCCAGCTTGCGTCCCATCTTGGCCGGCCCTTCAGCAAACAACCGCTGCTGCGCGTTTAGCAAGTAGACGTTCACCTCATTCGGATCGATGCCGAGCCCCTTCGCCTCTTTCCTCATCGCAGCGGCGAGCTCTGCAGATGTCTCGATGCCGCTGATGCCCGCTCCGGCGACAGACAGCGCAAGCAAGCGCTGTCGCTCTTCTGCCCGCTTTTCCTGCACAGCTTGGCGCAAGTTGGCGCGCCATGCCTCGCGGATCGACTGCGCCGCCTCCACGCCGGTCAAAGAAATTCCACCTTGCTCTGGATCTGCTCGCCGCACGACGCTGCCGAGCGCCAAGACGAGAACGTCATAGCGGATCACCTGCTCAGCGCCTGCTTCATCCAGATAGAGCAAACTGCGATCATTTCCGCGCACTTCCTGCACCGCGCCTTGGACAAATTGAACGCCTTCAGGAAACAAGTGGGTCAAGGGCACCGCGAGATTCGCCTCTTCCGCTGCCGGTTTGAACAGCAACACTTTGCGAAGATGATGCGACTGTTGATCGATCAAGATCAGCCGAACCTTTTTTCCGACCGCTCGATCACCTAACGTTTTGCGGATCGATTTGACAGCGTTGATCCCCGCATATCCCCCTCCGACGACGATACATGTTAGCTCTTTCATCCTCACTCATCTCCTCGTTGTGGTTTGCCCATAAAACGAGGAGCGGCTCGATTTTGTGACAACGCGCAAGTCCGCGTGAACAATTTTTGCAGAAAAAACAAAGGTGAGCTCCGAGGGAAGCTCACCTTTGTGCGAGGCCGGTCTTATTTCGGCGCTTGAAGAACATCATGATCCACATAGCGCTCGCCATTCAGTTCGCTGATCACGTTGATCGCAACTTTCGCACCGTCGCCCGCTGTGATCGTCGCATGCACGCTGACGCCTGCACACGTTCCGGCCGCCCAGACACGGTCGATCTTGGTCTTTCCATCTTGATCCACTTGCAGGACCGTTTTAATTCGCGGTTCTGTGCCAGGCTTTGTTTCCACGCCGATCTGCTCGGCAAGTTCGACGATCACGCCAGTCGCTAAAATCACATGCTTCGCTTCGAAAGAACCCTTCGCTTCCGTCTCAATCGTCAAGCTGTCCGTTCCTTTGACGATGTTCACCGCTTTATCCTCGACCAGTTCAGCGCCAAATTTTGCTGCCTGTTTTCTGCCGATCTCCAGCAAGTCTGGACCGCTGATCTCTAAGACTCCGTAAAAATTTTCGAACCAAGCCCGCTTGGTCATCCCTTTGTCATTGTCGATCAACAGCGTTTTCTTCCCCGCTTTGGCAGCAAAGAGCGCCGCGCTCAACCCTGCTGGTCCTGCTCCAACAATCGCGATATCATACATGTGCAACGAGCCTCCCACAGATTTAGTATGTATACCCATCCACGCACACAGCTCGATCATCATTCCGTATGATCTCCTCTAGTGTACGCCAAATCGCTCGATTTATACGGCTCTTCCCAAACGCCCGCCGCCGCTCCTGTGCTCATTCGCTCTGTGCAAGGCGCTTCAGCGGAGCGATGCGTATATTCGTCAGATCGAACGGCTATATTTACAGTGGTACGCCATTTGACCAATACGATTCATGGAGGGGCTTAGATGTCGAACGTAAAGCTGGCTGTGATCTACTACAGTTCAACAGGAACCAACTATAAACTCGCCCAAACTGCGGTCGAAGCTGGGAAAGAGGCCGGCGCAGAGGTGCAGCTGTTTAAAGTGCAAGAGTTGGCACCCGAGTCGGTGATCGCCACCAACCCAGCGTGGAAAGCGCATTATGATCAGACAAAAGATGTGCCGGTCGCAACGGCTGAGGCGATCGAATGGGCAGATGCGATCATCTTCTCCACACCTACGAGATTCGGCAACGTCGCTTCACAGATGAAGCAGTTCTTAGATACGACCGGAGGAATCTGGTTCCACGGAAAAACGGTGAACAAAGTGGTCAGCGCGATGACCAGCGCACAAAATCCACACGGCGGTCAAGAACAGACGGTGCTCGCCCTCTACACGTCGATGTACCATTGGGGAGCGATCGTCGCCACGCCTGGCTACACCGACCAGTCGATCTTCGCAGCTGGTGGAAATCCATACGGCACAAGCGTCACCGTCGATCAGGATGGGAACATCCAAGAGGACTACACAGCTGCGGTTAAGCATCAGACGAAACGAACGGTGACCGTTGCCCAGTGGGTGAAAAACGGGCAGCAGGGATAGCCGTCATCCGACCGCATTTTTAAAAATCCGCCGAAAAGGTAACTTGCTACCGTTCGGCGGATTTTTCTGTTCGAGCGTGTATCGCTATGAATGATTGCCACATGGTCAAAAGCGATCGTGTTTCCCACCCACCCGTTCCTCTCAAAAAGGAAAAGGCTCTCGGTAACTTCCCCTCATGAAAAAACCTTTCTTCAGAACAAAAGTAGACGACTAGCTTTGCTACAGAATAGCGCACGATTTGACGAAGTGAGCATTGCATTCTACTGCTTAGATGTCAGCCTGCACGATATACCGTCCAAACGCTGTGAGCAATTTTTTGCCTAGACCTCCGCACGCACGATGTACTGCTCAAACGCTGTGGGCAATCCGTCTTCCGTAGCATGCCTTTCAAAGATCTGGAGGATCTCCGGCAAGCATCGCTCTTTAACCGCCTCGAAAACAGATCGCTTTTGGCCGAAACAACGCATGTTGATGATGTCGATCGGCTCCTGCAAATATTGGATGCTGGACACCGGATCTCCGCGTGAACGAGACCTCCTTGAGCAAGCCTTTGTTTCAGAATATCCAGCACTGGAGTCCCTGCTGGACGCGGTTCGAACAGTGTGAGGAACCAATGGGACAGCTCTTCACCCAAGCGATCACCAGGATGAAGACCTAGCAAACGCCCGCCGCTTTTGATCACGCGCTTCACATCGAGATATGCGGACGTTGGCCCTCTGCGATTGTAGGCACAATCGAACGCTGCCGTCGCAAACGGAAGGCTGTTTTTGGTGTTCGCGACCACGAACGAAACATTTTGCCGGGCGTCTGTACGTCCCACCTGCACAAAGTCGTCCGTCCCATCCAACCCGACGATCTTTTTGACAACTCCGCTCCATCGCTTCGTGAACTCACCATGCCCACATCCGATATCCAACACCGTTTTGTTCGTCACCATCGCCATCACTTCTTGCTCAAACATCGTCTCCCCGTTCGGCTCGGTCGTCATCCTGTTCCACGGGTACGAATACTGTCTGGCCGCTTCTCCCAAGTGGGCGTACCACTCGATCGAATGTGGGGACAACCAGTCGCTGTGCGTTCTGGGGTCGTACAATCGATCGCTCATCTGACACCTCCGCATCGTTTGCTTGAAGATCGAATCTCACAAAGAAGCCTTAGTATAAAATTTCCCACTCGGCCGGTCAATGGAAGGGATTTCGGAAAGGGGTCACGAAACCAAAAGTTCACACTTGGTAGTAAGGGAAGTGGATGTGCAGATGGAGCGATCGGCACCGAACAAGATTCAGATCATCGGATCGGTTGGAAGTGGAAAATCAACTTTGGCGCGGCGGTTATCAACCTTATTGGGCATCCCCTATCATGAGCTGGACAATGTGGTCTGGAAGCGAAGCGATCAGGGAGATATCCGCAACAGCGACGAAGAACGAGATGCGATCTTGCAGGAGATCCTCGCTTCCGATCGCTGGATTATCGAAGGCGTGCATTACAAATGGGTGCTCGATGGCTTTGAACAAGCTGAGCTGATCATCTATCTGGATACAGGGATTCGGAAGCGGAACTATCGCATCTTAAAGCGGTTTCTCGTACAGAAACTGGGGTTGGAAAAGGGAAATTATAAGCAGACGTTCAGCATGCTCAGGCGGATGTACAGATGGAATTATGACCATCAGCATCGAGAAAAGGCGGAGATTTTTAAAATCCTAGAGAATTATCGGGACAAACTGCTCATCTTGAACGACAACACCGATGTGGAGAAGCACATCTTCCGAACATGAAAAAGAGGGGATCGCTCCCCTCTTTGCTAGATCTATCTGCCTGAATTGTCGGGTCGTACCGTCACGATTCAGGGAAGTCTGTACTTCTGTTCACTTTGCCTCAGGAATTTTCACCGTCTCGGTTAACCTGAAAGAGCTGGATCAGGTTGCCGCAGGTGTCATCAAATATTGCGATCATCGTCGGGCCAGCAGCTGTCGGCTCCGTGCGGAATTGGACGCCCAACCCCTTCATTCTTTCAAACTCTTGCTGAATATCATCGACCATAAAGGCTGTGGCAGGGATGCCCTGCTCAACAAGGCCCTGTTGGTACGTTTTTGCCACTGGGTTGCTGTTCGGTTCAAGCACCAATTCCACCTCGTCTGGCGCTTCCGGAGATACGACGGTCAGCCACTTCACTTCGCCCATCGGAACCTCGTGCTTCTTCACAAACCCCAAGACTTCTGTGTAAAACTTCAATGCCTTGTCCTGGTCGTCCACAAAAACGCTGGTCAGTTTTATCTTCATCTTGATCCTCCCGTTCTACGATCCTCTACTCCATCTATCCACCCTCATCGTTCGCATGACCCACCGCCCTGATGCACGATGTTGGTCAGCAAACACAGAAGCGATTGCTGCTACAGATCGCGATCAACTCCAGCTTCCATCAAAGGCAGCATTCTCCCTGCAAAAACGGTGGACTTGATCTCTCCGATCCGCTTCGCTCCCATCGACAGATAAAACGGTTCCGCATAGGGATCGCTATGAATTTGAACTGTACGAACCCCAAGCTCTTTCGCCACTTCCATCATTTTGCACCACAACGCTCTCCCATATCCTTGACCGATCGCCGCTGGCAAAACGAACAGGTAGTTGAGCAAGCATCTATCCTCTTCTCGTTCCAGACCGAAAAAACCTTTTATCTCGCCCTCATCCTCTGCAACAAATACATGCACTTCGGAAAGATAGGCGGGCGTGATCGTCAAATCCTGACGACAAGCCTCCATAAACTCCTCGCTATAACCCCAGTGTGCTTTCGAACGAAAGGAAAGGTCGCTAAGCTGGCTCGCTTCCTCAAGGCGCGCTTTTCGGATGTTCAATTGTAGTTCTCCTTTCTTACGATGAAACTCTTGCGATGCGTAGAGCGATTGGTGCAAATCGGTGATAAAATCGAACCCGCTGGCACCCCTTCGTTTCAACAGCGAAAGCAGCTTCCCTTTGCTTCCCCTCAAGTTCCCCGGTTTAGAATGATGTCTAGCTTTCCTCTGATTTTCTCATCTTCCCTACTTCCTGTCGTAGGAAGTCGAAGAATCGGGAGTCCATACACATCCAGGATGTGATCTTTCATTCGGTCGCGCTCCAACTGATGAGGATCGTTCTCGTGATAGGAAAATCCATCCACTTCGATCGCTAAGACTGGGAATTTATCGAGCCGATGGAAAATGACGAAATCGACAGACGCTCCATTGTTTACGTATTGCCGCTCACGTTCGTCGAGCTTTTTCAGCTCTTTATCCCTCAACAGATTTCGAATGTACACCTGCTCGCTACATTCAAGCTGCTCATACGCTTCGTCCTGTAAAATCTCACTGAGCAATGTCCAAACTATGTTCTCCGACTTATTCTTCGAGCGGTGTATGATCTTCTCCTTAAAAGATCTCAATTTATCCGAATACTCCTTATATAAGAGATCGAATACAGATACGATCTCACTCTCCACAACGTTGTCATCCAGCGTGCTGTACTCCATGTACCGAATCAGATCGCCGATCTCACTGCTATAGTCGCGGAAAAGCGATTTATCGGTCACGAGAATAAACCGCTGCTGAGCTCTGGAGACCGCCACGTTGATCATGCGCGGATCGTTCACAAACTTCAGCCCCGTAACGCCCGGTCGCGTGCGGTCAAGCACTGTGGACAGAATCATCGTTGGCTTTTCGCGACCTTGATACTTGTGGATTGTATCGCTTTCAATCTCCTCTACCAATTGATCAGATGCTTTTTCAACCTGTATTCGATAAGGTGTTGCAAACCCGATATCGGAGTGGCTTTTGATGGCTGCCTCTAAGTCAACCAGAACCTCATGTTGAATGACATCCAATTCTCTTTGGTTGAACCTCCCTTTCCTGCCATGTGTCACTTCTCGCATATGATTGCCATCCACCGTATGATAGATCAGCAGTGGCTGATCTTCCGCGCTCTCCGTTGTGAAAGCGACAAGTTCACCTCTGTAATATTTTTGATTGCAAAACTCGATGATACGCGGAGGACAGCGATAATGCTCTTTCAGCATCACTTTTGGAACGGTATCTCCGTACAGGGCAAGCATGGAGGATAAAAGGTTATGTTTAAAATAATCGTATGGCTCGTCCACATCAACACCAACATCACCCAATCGCTTTGCAATCTTCTGATCAACAATATGTGGCAACTGTTTCATATCCCCAACAATGATCGCGTTTTTACAACAGGAGAGCGCTAGTGCACCGGTCAACAGGTCGACTTGAGAGGATTCATCGAGAATGACGTAATCGAACATAAAATGTTCCGGTACGCAGTTGCGAAGGGAATGCGTTGTGCTGAGCATGATCGGAAAATGTGTCACGAATTTGGTAAAGTTCCTTTTGTAAGTGCTTGCAGTTGCCTTAACGGAGGCTCTCTGATCATACTTTTTGAATAGTTTATGTCGAAATAGTTGCTCTGAGATTTGCTGATAGTTCTGTTGCAACGACCTGAAGGAGCCTTGATCTAGCTCATGTTGCAATGAATCTATCTGTTCACCCAACTGCTCAACCTTCAAGTCGTAATACTCTCGCTGAAAGTTCAGAATCACTTCGATTTCGTTCTTGCGCAACCGAGTGAAATCAGTAAACCCATAGAGGAAAAGAGCTCTAGCTTTGTAGATCAGCTGACCGAGTCTCCCGCGTTCTGCCTTCAGCTGATGTTCCGCTATGAATGAGATGATTTTCTCAGGTGTCTGGCGATAGAATGACAGCCTTCGTATCTGATCTATTTCCTGTTGCTCGTAGTAGGCCGCAAAATGCTCTCGCTCCAACCGATAAGCTGATAACTTCTGCTGAAGCTTTGCCTTCATCTTCTCGACTTCCATCAGGCGATGAAGGTCACCGTTCATCTTGTTGATTTGAGCCATCAACTCTCCCTCCGCTATGTCGCTCTGCCATGCGGATACATCTTGTTGAGGAGGATTCTCGAAGAACTGCTTTTTATTTTTATCATTTCCAAGCGCAGCAACAAAAAAGTGATACCCTTGCGCTTCCAACTTATCTTTCACATTTTGCACGGCTGCATTGTTTCCAGAAACGACAGCCACCGTTTTATTTTGCATGATCGCAAGATTGGCCAGTATGTTTAAGATCGTTTGCGTCTTGCCAGTGCCAGGCGGACCCTCAATGATTGATATCTGGCTGCTTAATGCTCGATCGAGCGCTTCCTTCTGGCTCAGATTGAACCGAAAGGGAAAGATCGTATCCGATTCGACCGATCGATTCACTCGAATTGGATCCCCTTTGAGATAACAGCTTAAAACACTTCTCGGGCTTACAAACGTAAGCCCGTCAAACTGCTTCTTTAGGAAGGACTTCTCTTTGTTTCGCTCTTCATCCTTGCTGCTCGTATATCTCGATATCACTTTCCAATAGTCAAGAGTGCTTATGGCCTTTCCTTTGGATATGCCGGTACACTCCACTCGAATTGATATGCTGTCGTAAACATCGCTTTTTCCATCTTTTGAAACCACCCTCATCTTTGAGCCAAAGTTTTGGATGTGCGCGATATTATGAAGCGGTATATCATTCGCATAGACTGCCATCTCTTCAGTCAGCTCAGTCACCGATGGATTTTTAAAAATTTCAAAATTAGTCAGTCGATACCGATATGTCTTCGAGTTTGAAAAGGTGATCCATACATGCTCTCCTTCAACCTTGTAAGTTTGAACCATTTCCGTTTTGTCCTCACCCTTGAGCAGGATCATAATTCTGTTCACGTCCATTGAAATTTCCCTTTCACAACAGCAGCCAAATCTAGTTTTTCATTGTTATCAATTACGATTACTACACATTTGAGTGGAACTCCTTTCTTTATCATTGATTGAAAGGAGTCCAAGCGTTCGTCCGCTTAATGATGCTCGATTCTGAACCACTCAATTTGATCGCTCATCGTTCAAGCAATTTTGACAGCAAACGAGCATGCCTTAGCTGCCGATCAACAAGGCATCGAGCAGATCGTGAGATAGTAGCCGTCCAGATCGCGCAAGGTGAATTCGTGGTGTCCGGCGAACGGATTGAAATGCGGCTCTTCTTCAATTTTTGCCTGAAGCGCTTGCGCCCGTTCCCACGCCTTGTCAAACTGATCGACGCGAAAGAAGAGCAAGAGACCATTGCCCGCTTTTCCCCGATCGGGACTTAACAAGGACGGATGCTCATGATCGCCCCAACGATGCAAGCAGAGCAGGATCGTTCCATCCGCATCGATGAGTTGGTCGAACACCTCCGCATTTTCGTGCGTGTTTTCGCATTGCAAGAGCATTCGATACCACTTCGAACTAGCTTCTACATTTTCCACTGCGAGGATCGGTTCTGTACGGATCATGATAGGTAGCACATCCTTTCAACGAATCGTGGGTCAGGATTCTTTTTCTTGCGCGTACATCGATTCGGTGCTGAACACAAGCTGGTTCAAGCCCAGCCCCCTTGCTCAGTGATCAAATGTCTACTCATCTGAAAAGGGCGGATGAGGAGTTTGATCGACGACGCGGTAGGTGCACGACTAAGCTTTTCGCTATAATTTTCCAAATCCCTTCCTGCCTTCCTCTGACCTCGAAAGAGGTCTTTTTTGTGCTCAAATTTGTGCAAATACTGGCGGTAAAAGCAAAAGCCCCCAATTTTCATGATGGGGGCTCGTCGATCTGACTCGATTTGATCTTGTTTTTGACAAGTGTGCTGCTCCATTACGCTTTACTATTGCATCCGTGACTGTTCTGCGGGAAGAACAATATCTCTAATGAATAACCCAGATGAGTCGAGAGTTTGAAAGCAACTTCAAGCGAGGGATCGTTCTTGCCGTTTTCAATGTTTGTGAGATAAGCCCGAGTGATTCCAACTTCGTCGGCCAATTGTTGCTGTGTCAGCTTCTTTTCCTTTCTCGCCTTCTTTAGAGAGTCGCGGCGTTTCACTACAACATAATTCCACGCTGTTCTAGCGTTTGTCTCATGAAGGACTGCAACTTCTCCATCCGATCAAAAGCTGCATTGTGTTCTCCTTTGGCCATTAGATGCTGACAGTAATACCGAGTCACTTCTTCCAACTCTGACAATTTGCCGTGCTGTTTAAAAATCATGATGGCATTGCGGAGATGCTTTTCTCCTTTTTCGGCATCGCTTTGATTCAAATGAACCTTGGCTAGAACTTGATGAACATTTCCCATCGATGGATGTAGATCGGGAAGCGTCAACCGTGCTTTCTCAGCGTATGCCCAGGCTTCCTCAAATTCTCCATATTCCTCACAGATCAGAGCGATATCTGTGTAAACGGCACCAGCCTTTTCTTTTTTCGCAGCCGCCTCAAAGGTTTCGGCAAGTTGCAACAAATCTGAAACCGACTTCTTCCAGTCACCCTGTTTACTTTTCAGCAAGATGAGACGGTGCTTGCAGTCTTGTCGGTGCCCGATACTGTTTAATTCGTCCAAGATTACAGAAGCTCTCGTTGCGTACTCCTCTGCTTTCACAAAGCTCTTCGCTTTGTGAAACGTTTCAGCCATTCGGAGAAATGCCGTACCACATTCTTCGATACTTTCCTGATTGAGTGCCAATGCTTCTTCATAAAAGGTTGTCGCCTCTGCTACCTTACCGATCGCTTCATAGATGCTTGCCAGATGAGTGAGGACTTTTGCTCGAAGAGTTGGGCTCACCTCCGGTGCTTTACCTAACTCCTCTAATGCACGCTTTGTGTGAAACAATGCTAGAGTTGGTTCATTCTTTTTGTGATAGGCAATTCCTAAACGATGGAGTGTGGTAGCTTGCAATTCATGATCTTGCCGTAGGTTTGCCCACTCATGCACTTCGTTTAGATGCAAGATCGCTTCCGCTATGTCCCCTAATTCCAAATGACAGGAAGCTAATTCGAGATGAATCTCGCTGTTTCGAATCTGATGGTGAGAGCAGTTAAGAAGGTCTTGAAGAAGGGGGATTGCAGCTTTGTACTCTTTCGCGCGAACCAGCCCGATCGCTATCTTGTACTGGCTGATGTATTCCAGATCAAGGTTGATGTCAGACAGCAGTCTCTCAATCGGAATCTCCAAACGTTGAGCAACTCCCGTTAGAACTTTGAAGGAAGGCTTCGCTCGATTACTTTCGATCTGACTGATCATGGAGGGGGTGCAAAGTCCCATAGCAAGATCGACCTGTGTGACGCCCTTTTTCATGCGAATTTCACGAATACGTTGTCCGAGGGAAAGAGGATTATCCATTTCAATCATCACCTTTCGTAATTGAGATTTTGTAAGATAAATAGATTCCCAAGGTACAGCATCCAGTTCTATTACATAATTTATTTTATTGGAACAAAGAATGCTAAGAAACAAAAAAGAATATTAGAGATGAGGCACATTTATTAGCGCTTCTCAGAGAATAACAATCGTCGTGTAGAGTATTAATGTGATTCGGTAGGAATAAGAGATGAGGAGTAGCCCTGCTCTTTAGGGGTGAACAATTGCTGAAAATAAAAAAGCCCTCGGTTTCCCGAAGGTTTTTGTTTAGATTTATACTTTTCATGTAGGAATAATTTAGCACGAGAGTCGCTCTGCATCATTTCCTTGTTCTGCAACGATTGATGTAGGATGGCTCACTTTTTCAGATACAACAATCTTGACGGTCATTGGGCCAGGGCCAGCAATATAGGAAACATTTTTAGTGCTCATCGGGCCAGGGCCTGGTTCATAAGCAAAATGATGCTCGGAATTGATACTTCCGTGTATCCCCAATACAAGCAGGGCTACAAGAATCCACTCTTTCATTAGAAATACGCCTCCACTTTTGAAATAGAGTCTTTTGACCGAACTAAGAAATCAATAATTTTTTGTGACACTGCGTCAGCCTCTTTATATTCTCTTTGCCTGCGATATGCTTCAGCAGAAAGTTTCAAAGACTCTGCCGCTTCAGTTACAAGACCTATTGTATCAAAAATTTCTGACGACAGGTTAGAGAACTCTATGCATTTGACAAAATTATTAATTTCAAGATAATGCATTGATTTTACCCGTAATACATATGCAAGCCGTGGATTGCCAAATGCCTCTTCTTTAGTAAACAAATCAGTTGACTTCTGAAGAAAAAACTCTGCTCCCTTAATATCACGTTGCTTGAGCCTAATGTATGCGATTCGTGCATAGGTAAACGACACAAGTAGCAGATTACCGTCCTTTTCAAACTCCTTTATACATTCCAGCAACTCTTCAATCGCTTGCTCAGGTTGATGTCTTGACATGACTGTGAAAGCATATGACTCTCTCACCATATAGGCCATATTAACAAAATTCAATTGTTTGTATAGAACTAACGATTCTTGGAGATATTTATCAGCACGTACTAAATCTCCACCGAAACGGTAGGCAATTCCAAGTTCAAACAAAACTTGAGCTAGCCTTTTCGAATCAGAAATGACCTTAAAAAACGATTCTGCCTTTCTCAGATACTCAATTGAATCTATCTGCCGATTTAGTTGTCGGCACACCATTCCTAGATTATATGAGATTCGAGCGGCAGTTAGGTCAAGCATGGGAAATCTAAGTGTAAGCTGATACGCCCTCATATAATAAGCATGGGCATTAGCGATGTTCGACAAGAAGTAGCTTGCTGTTCCTAACCTATCATACAATATTGCCATGAAATGGTCGTCTGCATCACGTTCCAATTCAAGACGTTGTTGTAGATCGGTGAGAAGTTTGATCGCTTCCGCTGACTTCCCCGTCCGGGTCAAGCACTCTGCCTTTAACAAAACAAGCTCACGCCGCTGAAATTCAAGCAGGTCTTCACGATCTTCACATTCCTCGATCAATGGTAAAGCATTAGCGTAATCTGCCGTCTCGACATAAACTTTGATGATATCGAGTTGGACTTTCGCTTCCAAGTTATTGACTTGATCGACCATGATCTCATGAAATGAAATACCCAGTTTCACAGCGATCTTCTTCATGAACTCTGCCGAAGGGAGATGCTGACCGTTTTCAAGAAGACTAATAGTTTGACGTGAGCAGATACCCTCTGCTAGTTCGTCCTGAGACAGACCACGGTTTAATCTATATGTTTTTACCCTTTGTCCTATGTCCATATACGAGTGATTCAAGTTGACCACCACCATTTATCTATTATCACACAATAACAATATCATATTTGTTACTATTTTCATATGAGAAATAAATATTTTGTTATTAATAGAAACACTTCTATCATCTTCTTCCTCCTCCGCATACAAAAAGCACCAAAAGATCAGCATATCATTCATTCTGATTATTATTCCCCAAATGCCCCTCTAGTTCGAAAAAAAGAGGACTCCCTTACGGAAGTCCAATCCCTATTTATCCTTATACTTTTTGATCACTTCACCTTTTAGCCTGTAGAATTTGTCAAACTCTTGATCGTGACCAAGATATTCATAGTCTGAGGAGGCAAACGCTTTCTTAGCACCTTCCAGACTTTCCTCGTACTTTTCAGGTTTTTTGGTAATACGAAGATCATACTTACCCTGATGCATTCCGACCATCGAGTAGGTATCCATATCCTTGTTTTTGCGGAGGAAAAGGATATACTCTCCCTTCTCATCCATCAATTTGTATCCTTCAACGTTGTGATACTTCCCGCTTTTGATCGCACCCTGTTCGAAAACGGTTGTCTTTCCTTCTTTCAAATCTCCTACATATGCTTTCTTTACATCAATCGTGGATTTAGAAAGCGTGTCAACGAGCACATCACCTTGTTTTACCTCGTAGTTTTCACGTTCCCCTGTAAATTTCACCAAGACGATGGCATCTGAATCTTTCTCAAGTTCTGAAAGGTTTTCATAGACTTTGTAGTTCGCTTGAGAAGTTACAACTTCAACAGTAGCTACTTCTCTGTTGATGAAGTAATAACCGACACCTAGACCGCCGAGACACAACACTATTACCAAAACGCCAATTGCAGATTTTTTCATATACAAGACCCCTCTCTTTTTAGTAATAGTAGTTCAAATTGCGGTAGTCAACCGCCGTAGGCGTGGTAAGGCTTCGTTTGTCTTGAACCATCACCGACTGAGAATCTTGATGCCGCATGCTCAACGTACTGGATTTTGTATCACAATCTGCTGCCTTCCTTGTCATATCCCAAGCGATCATATCAAGTCTCCCTCCCATGCTCGCTGAGTTTGAACATTCAGAGCGGTAACGAGGGAGAGAGTTTACCAACTTGAAACATGATGATCGACTTCAATTCAAGAAAAGAAAAGAACCTGCCGCCATCTGACGACAGGTTGCCTGTACCGTTCGTGATCCTTCTACTCTGCTGCTATCAACAACTGCCACCTGAAGATCGGGTACTCCCCTCTTCCGTGACCCGGTTGCCATCAACGTTGATCGACCACCAGTTGAGAACATAGTTGCTCCGCCCTTAAAAAAACGCGCAACAAAAGAGCCCATCCATATCGGATAGGCTCCTCCTGCAAATGCCTCACGATCACCGATCATCAGCGACCGCCGCACTGCGCGAATCTTATCTGAACCAACCTTTCTCTTTGAACCGTGTGATCGCTTCCACTCGATTGCTGACACCGAGCTTATCGAGAATGATCGAGACATAATTTCGTACCGTTCCGTTGGTCAGATGCAGTTCGCTGGCGATGTCCTTCGTGTTCTTCCCATCGGCGATCAGCAGCAAGACTTCCTTTTCTCGCTCGGTCAACGGGTTCTCACGTCCATAGGCGTCATCGACCAACTCGGCCGCATAGATTCGGCGGCCCGCCATGATGCTGCGGATCGAGTCGGCCAGCTCTTCGCTCGGGCTGTCCTTCAACAGATAGCCGCTCGCCCCCGACTTGATCGCCCGTTCAAAATATCCGGTTCTGGCAAACGTGGTCAGAATCAACACCTTGCAGCCTGTACCTTTGATCTCCTCAGCCGCCTCAAGCCCGTTTTTCCCCGGCATCTCGATGTCCATGATGCACACATCCGGCTTGTGCAGGTGAACCAGCCGCACCGCATCCTCACCATTTGTGGCTTTGCCGACAACCTGCATATCTTCTTCCAAGTCGAGCACAGAAGCGAGTGCGCCGAGAAGCATCCGCTGGTCCTCCGCGATCACGATGCGAATCATATCTCCACCTCCATCTCCGGCTGCTTGGACATGATCGGCACTCGAAACACGATCATCGTCCCCGCTTTGCGCACAACTTCCATCACGCCGTTCACAAATTCGAGACGCTCTTTGATGCCACGAAGTCCGTTTCCATTGAAACAGGCAGTTCCCTCGGCGATCCCGATGCCATCGTCTTGCACTTTGATCACCAGTTCGGTGGAAGACGGCTCGATTCTGATCCAACAGGTTGTCGCCCCGCTGTGCTTCACTATGTTGGTGACCGCTTCCTTCAAGCACATGCTCAGCACGTTTTCGGTCATCAAAGAAGTGTTGGTCAAGCTCGGATCTCCTTCTAGCACCAGCTCGATTTCGGCAGCTTTCAATATCTGCGTGATCCGAAACATCTCATCCTCCAACCGAGTGCCGCGCATCTCCTTCACCAGATCGCGGACTTCCTTCAACACGATTCTCGCCGTCTGGCGCACATCGTGAATCTCAGCCTGTGCCCGCGCTGGATTTTTATTGATCAGCTTGCTCGCCAGATCGCTTTTCAAACCGATCAACGTCAGCTTCTGCCCGAGCGTATCGTGAAGATCGCGGGCGATGCGCTGGCGTTCCTCCAGCTTGACCAATTCGGAGATCCTTTTGTTCGCATCCTCCAGCTGGTCTTGTAGCTTCTCTCGCTTGTTCCGGTTATACGTCGTGACAGGAAGCAAGATCACGCCAAACAGGCTGACCAGGACAAACGGAAGCTGGGTCAGGAACATCGGGTCCCAGTTGACCAACCCAAAGTTGATCGCCACGATCGTGGTGAGCAGATGCACCGTATACAGCGTGAAAAAACCGATCCGATTCTGAATGTTGCCGATAAAAAACGCCAAAAACAAAGCGAAATAGACGTACCCGAACAGCAGGGTCATCGTGATGGATATCAAGATTTGGACGCCGGTCCAGAAGTAGACCAACCATCCCTTAGAAATAAAAGAAAGCACGTAGCAGATGAAGAACACCAGAATCATGATGATGCCGATGACCACTTCGTACGTGGAAGAGGAGCGGAAGATGAAGTAGAACGGGAGAATGAGAAAGACGACCCAGACATAGGGACTCAGCCCCGTGCTTTTATGAAAAATATGATGCCATTTCTTCATTGGTCGTCCACCCTCATTCGTATTCTATGAAGTTTTATTATACCAGATTGCGCCTTAGCCCGCGCTTCTCGACGCTTTCAGACGGCCGACCTTAGAGGCAGCTTTCGGATCGATGCCTTCCGCGATCTGCTTCATCATCCGCTTCAGATCCTTGAAGCTGACAAACGTTTTGTTGTGCTCATCCCACAGGCGGAAGCGGAGCGACTTCAAGCTTTGACCGATCGTGATCGTGGTTGCCTTCTGGAGCAAAACGGATGCATTATGCGCCTTCTCCAGATTGTAGTTCGGCACTTTCGAGCTCAGGTGATGCACATGATGGAACCCGATATTGCCGGTGATCCATTGCAAGACTTTGGGCAGCTTGTAATAGGAGCTTCCTTCGACTGCCGCGTTTACATAGCTCCACTCGTCCTCATTCTCAAAGTACGAATCCTCGAACTGATGCTGGACATAAAACAGCCAAATGCCCAAACTGCCGGAGAGGAAGAAAATCGGCCCTTGAATCATCAGAAACGCCTGCCATCCGATCGCCCAGATCAGCAATGAGTAGATGCCCGCGATCAGAGCGTTCGTTACATACACATTCGTCCGTTCCTTTCCCTTCGCAGCTCGACGGTTGAAACGGTAGGTGATGAGAAACACGCCGATCGGCCCGAGTCCGAACATGACGAGCGGGTTGCGATACACCCGGTAACCGAGGCGGCGCCATGTCGAAGAAGCCATATACTCCTCGACTGTCATCACCCACATATCACCGACCCCGCGTTTATCAAGGTTGCCGCTCGTCGCATGATGGATCGAGTGCGATCGCTTCCACTGCTGATACGGAACCAGGGTAACAGCACCTAAGATGGTGCCGAGAATATCATTTGCCAAACTGCTCTTGAAGAACGACTGGTGACAGCAATCATGGAACAGGATAAAAGCCCGCACCATAAATCCGGCAGCGATGATCAGAATCGGAAGTGTCAGCCAATAGGACACCGAAAGACTCAGATAAGCGCCATACCAGAGCGCCATGAATGGCACCAGCGTGTTTATGATCTGCCTGATGCTCGCTTTCTCATCGATCTGCTCGAAGGGGGCGACATTCTTTTTCAATTGCGAGATGTTGGGATGTTCCATCCGATGTATCCTCCTCCACTAGACGCGCATAGGGCAATGTGGTCTACGTTTGCAATCCTTATTACTGCTTAGTATAGGGAGATCGGGAGGAGAGGGATAGTTATAAACGTCAATACCCCATATGACAAATGTCATATAGGGCGGGGGGAGTTGGGAGTTTATGGAGTACAAGTCCGCAGCTGTTCCTAAACCAATTTGTACATCAGGACATCATCTATATACTCGTTGTCGCCTAGCTTGAATTCTCTAACCTTACGCCCTTCCTCAACAAACCCCATCTTTTTGTACAAAGCGATCGCGCGGTGATTTGTTGAAAATACGCCTAAGCAAACTTTTTCTAGGAGTGGATGTTGTTCAGCCCAAGCTAACAACTTGAGTAACAACAACTTGCCCACCCCCATATTTCGGTATTCCTTTTTGATCATCATCGAGATCGAACCAGTATGCGATAATCGCTTTCGATTTTGAGACGAGAACACGATCAATCCGACAATCTGACCATCAATGTCTGCTACATACATCGTTTCCCTTTCATTCTCGATGATGCTACGTATCTGATCTCGTTGCTCTTCTATCGTTTTGTGGTACTCTGCTGCAACTGCAATAAAAAATTCTCCTTCGCCAACAACTTCGCGTTGCAAGGATAAAACTGCTGCAGCGTCCTCAAAACGAACGTCGCGAATCGTGATTTTGTCATTGTTTTGCAGATTCATCGATCTCACCCCTCCACGAAATAAATTCAATCTGCATTACCATTTCCCTCTTTTTTGGCATACTTGATCGATCATTCTCCGAACGGAAAGTGAGAGACATCCGTTTGCCCCGCGCCGAATCATCATGCGCTGTTTGACAACACTTGAGAACTGTAACCGGCCCGGTGCGTAACAAAAAGAGGTGGAGCTATTTACTAATTCATCGTATACAGTATGTACTACGCCAAGTAATTTAGCTGACTCAAAAGTGTATTGGATAACACTTCTGGCAGCGCTCGCAAATGCACTCATTGCATACTGTAGCTCTGTGATCTTTCTTTCATTACTCCATTTAACCATCTCACTGAATTGATACCTAGCTTCGTTTAGCTTAATCTCTTGATTCGTCATTTGCTGTACCTCCTCCAATTATTTTATCTAATTTCTTTACACTTACCCCGTAGTACTAAAACTAGACTAAGGCTAGCATAAACTATCGCGTTCCGCAAAATAGCCAACAATTAAAGCTGATCTTGTCATCAAAAAAAACGGCATCTCTGCCGTTTTGAAGGTTAAGTATGGTGGAAATAGGGGGATCGAACCCCTGACCTCATCGCTGCCAGCGATGCGCTCTCCCGCATTGGTCGGTTTCACTGCCCCAAATTTCAATGGAATTTATACTTGACATATTGAATGGCCATCCGAAGAATATGCTTCTATGACAACTCAAGATCCAAAACTTGACGAAGCCACTCAGCCACCTGATGCGGAGCTTCCAAAGGGTATTGATGACCATAGGGGATGAAGGTTGTATCAATGTGCTTGAATCGTTCCGGAATATGATGTGCTGCATCCCGGTCACCCCAATGGATTCGTACTTTTTGGGCGTTCCATAATTCAGGTTTTAGCTGGAAAGACTGGACTTGCGTTAACGCTGACATGACCATTGCGTTGGTAGAACGAATGCGGACCGACTGCAGATCATGAATGACGTAGTTCGAGTAGTGATCCAGTCGTTCGCTGTCCGCGATAAAGTCATTGGCTTTCAGCAGTGTTTTTCTGAACGCGGAGCGAGATATAAGTTTCATAATCGACCTGGTAACACCTGCATATTTATATTTGGCATGAATGGGATGCAGTACGGGCTGCAATAGCAAGAGTTGCCTGATCTGCTGCTCAATTCTTTCCATGACCTTAGCAGCGATAAGTCCGCCGAACGAATGACCAATCAAAATAACAGGGCGATTCAGCTCGTGAATCATTTCGATCACAGCCTCTACATAGCCGTCCATCAGAGAAGGATGATGATGACGCGGTGAATGACCGAATCCGGGAAGGTCCACCAGCCAAGTATTGACATCATTCAATTGTTTCGCTATTGGAACGAAACAATCGGCCCCGCTGAATGTTCCGTGCAGAAAAATAACCGGTGTACCGTGATTCTCTTTTTCCAACGAAATCAGTTTGGATCTTCTGCGTTGCACGAACCCTTCGGGGTGCTCGGATGAGGGGTGGCTTAACCGGAAATCAAGATCGGCGATTACGTAGGGAAGCGTGGTCGGAACAACGGATGTCCGTACCCCGTTCTTGCGCTCAAGTTCAAACTTCGAGGTAACCGGGAATTCCGATTTCACGAGAAAATTCATCGATTCTTTGGGAATTCCCAATCGCTTGCCGATGCCAAGTCTTAATAAAGACTTCAACAAAGCAAGCGGAATTGTGCCGAAAGGCGGCGCCGCTCGCATCTCTATCGCAATTTGCCTGATCAATGAACGGATCGACGGACTATCCTGCTTGGGATCCAATAAAAAATACGTATTACTCGCAAGCTCCTTTGTTTGCACTAAGTTAACAATGAATGATGCGACATGATCAATATGTACCATCGGCAGCCAGTAGTCCTTGCCTCCTGGAACGAGTGGCATAAGATTCTTTCTCACAGAATCTACCAGTATACTAAGACCGCCAATCTGCTCCGTAATTCCCGAGTAAGAATGGCCGATGACGGTACTGGGATTAACCGTGGACAGCGGAATGCCTAACGGTTTTAGTGCTTTTCGTATATAGGAGTCCGCTTGAAATTTCATCTTCTCATACGGGGGAGCTTTCTCAAGAACGGCATCCAGATTGTGAATAGCATTTTGCTCGTTATATGGACTCATATAGCCAACAACATGTATGAATTGCTTCAATCCTTTCTTCATATGGATTTTTTCGGAAAGTTCGGCCAATTCGATGGCAGGATTAAGAAAAGCTTGCTCTGCCTCAGTCTGGCTTAACTCAATATTCATGGGACCGCCCGCATGAACGATGATATCGGAATTTTGTATTCGTTTGTAATCGTTCGCGGATAGCCCTAATTTCGGTTTCGACAAATCTCCTATTACTGCAGTAACGTGTTGCGCCTTAAGCAAATGTAACCGCCCGAGGGTATGTTGAAAGCGGTCAAGACTTCGCACGAGTACAATAATGTCGTGATGTTTGGATATTAACTCGGCAAGAATATGGCTACCGATATAACCCGTCCCGCCAGTCAGGAATATTTTCAATTGAATCATCTGCCTTTCGATTCATTTAATAGTACTGAGTAGTGCTAGTCGGTGCAAAAAAAATGCCTTAAGTAACTAATCACTTAAGCATCGAAGCAAAAGCTTGAATAAGATTCTGAGCTAGCATTGGATTGTTGGTGGCCTTGGTTAGGAATAGAGCTCCTTCGATGGAGGTGACAATCAATGCCGCTGTCTCATGGACGGGCAGATTCCGGCTCAATTCTTTCTTTTCCATGCCTTCTTCCAGCAGCTTCTCAACAACTTGTAGTTGTTTATCGAAGAATGCTTTTATTTTAGCTCTCGCTTCCGAAGAGGAATGGGAAGTCTGCGTATAAAGTGTCAGGAACGGACATCCACCAACATAATCGATTTGTTCATTATCCTCCATGAGGATTCGAAATAATCGCTCCATTTTTGCAGGAATGGACATGTCTTGCGTCAAGGTACGGGATATTCGTTCTTCATACCGCGAGATCAATTGGTCGACAATTGCTAACAAAAGCTCCTCCTTACTTTTATAGTGGTAATAAATGTTGGTTTTTGAAACTTTGCTGAGGGCAACAATTTCGTCCATGCTTGTCACTTGAAACCCTTTTGTTAGAAATAAGGTCGATGCGGTCTGCAGGACGATATCTTTGTTTGAAATGCTTGATCTTTTGTTTGTCATATTACTACTATATAGTACTATAATATGTATGTCAAACACTGGATGTGATTGGAAATGATGCTCGAACATTATGGGGTTCGCTCTTTCGCCAACAACATTGCCAAATCAAAAAACACGCCGGATTGGCGTGTTTGAAGTTTATGTATGGTGGAGCCAAGGGGGATGTTTCAATCTCTGATTGAACTTGCTGACGAAGCCTATTCGACGAGGACAACCTTAGCGGTAGATTGAAACGCCGTGCTCGTCGCTGACGATCCTGCGCGCGGACTGAACCCCGAGGTTCGCCCCTTATGGGGCTCCAAATGCGAAAAGCCGACCCTATTGGATCGGCTTTTCTTGCATTATGGAGCCTAGGGGGATCGAACCCCTGACCTCATCGCTGCCATCGATGCGCTCTCCCAACTGAGCTAATTCCCGCGATAATCTGATCCATATCAGCGAACCTGCCACATCTCATTTTCGAACCATCAATATGACCGACTCCACATGAGTGGTGTACGTACTAAAGCATTTGAAAGTACCCCGAACAACTTCCTGTGCAATGATGGCTTACCGATCTATCGAGTTCAGCCTTTCGAGATTAAAGCGATTTGGGATAGCGAATCAAGACTCCTTATGAGCCTCCCGACAATTTCTCTTTGCCATTTCACAGAGACCTCGCAAGACGGAAGCCGAGATCATCAATTCGAAACGTGGGGTGACTGCGGCGGCGGCATGTCGCCCCACAGCCCCTCTCCTCTTCCGCCCAGCTCCCACCGCGGAAGATTCTGTAGGTACCGTATACTTCCTCATCGTACAAGTCCCAGCACCACTCCCAAACATTGCCCAACATATCATAAAGCCCCCAAGCATTCGGCAGCTTTTTCCCTACTTCATGTGCCATTCCCTCAGAGTTTTCTTGATACCAAGCGATATCATCCAACTCGCCGTACCGATATCCGCCCGTTCCCGCTTTACATGCATATTGCCACTCCGCTTCTGTAGGAAGACGATATCCATCCGCCTCCCAGTCGCAGATTACACTTTCTCCATCATCGCTGATCGAGTAGCACTCCTTTAAACCTGAGCGCTGCGAAAGCAAATTACAAAATGAGATCGCATCCTTCCACGAGACTTCCACAGCCGGAACATGCGGATTGTCAATCAGCCCGTTCGTCTGTTGCATGATTGACTCGTATAACCCCTTCGTAACAGGAACTGGTGCAAGCAAAAAAGCATTCACTTCAACCGCCCATGTCCTCTTGATTCGATCGTCTCTCAATTCAACTTTACCTGCGGGGATTTTCACCATTGGATAGTCATCAATGCTATGCTTTGCTGTCGCCACCTATCTTCCTCCTGTTCCGTCTTCCATTTCAATATGCTTTGTTTTCCGATCGCTTGATTTTTGCACAGCAAGAAAGGAAATCTACTATTTTTTTCTGAACGGTTAGATTGGAAAATTATAGACATTAACTGCCGATGGTGTCAAATGCAGTGCTGCAAAGGATTCATTATGTTCTAAAATGAATAGTATTCGCAGGAATGATATGACATTTGAAACGAGGGGTAAGCGATAGTGTCGAACAATAGTATCATTGAGTTTCCTTCCTTAGAAACGGAAAGATTGAGCCTCAAGATTTTGACTCTTCACGACTCAGAAGCGGTCTTCAAACACTTCTCTGATGAAGAGATCACAAGATTTATGGATATTGATCCCTGCAAAGATTTACAGGAGGCTAAGGAGATCATCAGATTTCATTTAGAGGATTCTGGTTGTCGGTGGGGGCTGTTTGACAAGAGCAACAATAACTTCGTAGGCACATGTGGATACCACTGTTTAAGAAAGACGAATGATGACTTTCTTGCAGAGGTCGGATTTGATCTAGCGAAGCAGTACTGGGGCAAAGGGTTCATGTTTGAAGCAATGAAAGCGGCAATCGATTATGGCTTCACAAAAATGGGATTGACGATGATCGATGCAACTGTCGAACCGGATAATGAGCGGTCGATCAGTCTGATGAGGAAATTAGGATTTGAAAGGGAGTCTGAGCTTCAAGACAATTTACTATACTATTATTTGAATCGAAAACGTTTTGAGGAATGCACGAGAGAAACTGATTTTTACAATCGATAACTTTTCCGAAAAAAGAGGGGTACGTCACCCCTCTTTACTATTTTCGGTCACTACAACTCAGATTTCATGTCCTTCCGCCAATCAGCGATCAATTCTGCACATGAAATCAGTTTTGAAACATATTGACTGGCTGCTCTATGATCCTGTGCTCCTCTAGATACTGTAAGTCCCTTATCGGTGTCCTAGAGCTGTAGGTCACATACACGATTCGCCCCGCTTCATCTCGGAAATCGTCGCCGATAGCTGTTACACGCTGCTTCTGCTCACTCTTTCCGCTATTCAAACTCCCTCTCATTTGCTCCAGCGTCTCTTTCATCGTCACCCCTCCGTGAGTCAAAGATCTATCTTAAGATAGAGTTCCTCTTATACAAGTTCTATCTTTCGATAGTCGAGCCCGAACGGTCGGCAGCGTAAAATAGAAAGTGTTCAAAGGAAAATTTACGGAGATATACAAAACGGGGGAATCAATACATGAGCGTGAATATAACGGTAATTATCATCGTCGTCCTTGTCGTCTTTCGAATGATGAGACGCGCACAACGGATGTTCAGTTGGCAACGATTGAAAGCGAGGAGATTGTGGATCGTTTCAGCGATCATGGGCACGATCGGCAGTCTCTTGTTTATCGGCGGGGCTTCCCATGTAGAGAGCTTGATTTCAAACACGCTCGGAATCGGTTTGGGGGTTTTGCTCGCCTATTTCGGAGCGCTCTATACTCGTTACGAGCAACAAGAGGGGATCTGGAAATATCGGTCGAACGAATGGATCGGCGGTGCGGTCACCGCTCTGTTCTTCGGTCGGGTGGCCTACCGCGTGTACCAGATGATCGACCAGGGTCTTCTTCAGGACGATGCCCGTTTTGCTGAGAGCATGCAAAGCTTTGGCGGCTCTTGGACATCTGGTCTCACGCTGATCATGTTCGCCTATTATCTTGCTTACAATCTATATTTGTTGCGCAAGAATAGAATGCTCGTTTCGTCACGCTAAGGCGAGGGTCGATTTGCATTGCGGTAGGGTTGGCAGATACGCGGAAAGGAAGGATCGCCGCATTATTCGGCTTCGATTTGGTGTGCATTTGAAGATGATTCGCTACGAACTTCACTTGTTAACTACTTGACTTTGATTGCCGCCAATCTAAGTCTTGCAATGGAGTTCAATATTTCTCCATTTTTCGCTAACACGATTCCTATCAGTAATAGTTGGCAACATGGTATAATTAGGAAAAATTTAAAGGAGGTATTCCGATGCCCCGCGAATCGATCAATGGCACCAACCTGTATTACGAAGTCCATGGCACTTCCTCCGAGAACCTACTTTTCATCCATAGCGGACTCGTCGACAGCAGGGTCTGGCGTGAACAGATTGCGCCTTTGTCCAAAGCGTATCGCGTCATCGTGTATGACATCCGCGGCTTCGGCCGATCAGACTTGCCAACCGCTGCTTTTCGCAATGTTGACGATGTTAAACTGCTGATGGATCACCTCGAAATTCCCCGAGCACATCTTGTCGGTTGTTCGATGGGAGGTGCCATCGCTCTCGACTTCGCTGCCACCTATCCAGAGCTCGTTCAATCTTTGACGCTTTCTGGTCCCTCACTCAATGGCTATACCGCTACACGCACCGACGAAACCTCCGAGATACGTAATCTGAACACCCACTCCTATATTTTGCGAGACGAACGATTTGAGGAAGCTGTTGACGGATTGTTGAATGATCCGATTTGGCGGCAGAGCAGTCCCGAAAAACAAGAGTTTCTCCGCACCCTCTCCCTCGCGCAAGACATGCGGTGGCTCTTCCAGCCCTACTGGATACCGCATTCTCCGTCAACTGCCGAACGCCTTTCGGAGATATCACAGCCCGTACTGCTCCTGCTCGGCGACCGAGAACCAGGCACGGTCTATGAAGTTGCTGATATTTTGATGGAAAAGCTGCCACAAGTGACGCGCGTCGATATACCTAATGCTGGCCACCTACCTTGTCTAGAACAACCAGAAGCGTTTAACCAAGCGTTGTTCACCTTTTTGGAGCCTCTCTCTCATGCAATGAAATAAGAGACAGGAAAAACTGTGAGACTATCTGGCGACTCATGTCATAAGAGGACCGTCTTCTCAACTTGAAGGGCGGTCCTCGATTCGCATCTCGAAGCAGAACTGGGGCAAATGGTTCATGTTTGAAGCGATGAAAGCGGGCATCGATTATGGCTATACGAAAATGGGACTGACGATGATCGATGCAACTCTACGCGCAAATCAAAACGGCTGCCCTTTTCATGGCAGCCGTTTTGATTTCAAGTGACGAACCGCTTGGTCCGACGTAACAAAATAATTTCCAACATCGATTATTCGGAGCGGTATAGCTGACCGCATGCCGCGTTAATGTCCGATCCGAATTGAGTTCGGACCGTGATGCTGATACCCTTTGACTTCAAGATCCGAACAAACGCTTTAATCCGATTCGGATCAGATTGACGATAGCTGTCGGGCATAACTTCGGTCGAATTGAATGGAATCAGGTTAACGTGGTAGAGATGTTCCCCAGGTCCCCTTCCTCTTAACAACTCGGCAACCGCTTCCGCATGCGCCGTCGAGTCGTTGATTCCTTGAAGAAGAAGATACGCAATATACACCTTTCTCCCTGTATGCCGGATGTGACGATCCAATGCCTTCAGCACGTCGCGGATTGGATATCGGTCATTGATCGGCATCAGCTCGCTTCGCTGATCGTCGAACGGCGAATGCAGTGAGTAGGTTAAATTGACCTGCGGAAACTCCCGTGTCAGCTTCTCGATCCCCGGCAACAGGCCGATGGTGGAAATCGTAATTCTTCGATGTCCTAAACCAAAAAGATGCGGGTCGGTCAAAATCGTCATTGCATCAAAAATATGCGGGTTGGCGAGCGCCTCCCCCATGCCCATGAATGAGACGCTGTCCAAGGCGTGACCGTTCAAGCGAAAGTGCAGCAATTGGTCGGTAATTTCGTCGGCGGTCAGATTTCGTTTTAGACCGATGGTACCGGTGGCGCAGAACTTGCATCCGAATCCGCAGCCGCACTGCGTGGAAATACAATACGACTTCCACCCCCGCTCATAAGTAAGACGTACTGCCTCCACGCGTTCGTCGCCCGCAATGGCAAACAGCACCTTGCTGACCTGTTTCGACGTGAGTTCCTTTACCGGAACGATACTGCAGACGTTCGGACCAAGCAGCTGGGTCAACTCGTCGCGCAAAAATTTGGGCAGAAAGGACATCCGCCCGTATTCGCCGACGTTTTGCTTGAAAATCGCGTCCATAATCTGAACATACCGATACTCGGGCTGCTTGAAGTCGGACAACATTCGCCGAATCGTTTCATATTTCGAGGTTGGTCTCATGTCTTCTCCTTACTGCCGGAGAAAACGTAAAAAAGCAACCGTCAGTTGGCGCTTTGACACGTCAAACCAACTATACAGAAAGAGGCATACGTTTGCAGACGGATCGCTACGTGCACCTGTCGATAGATTGGTAAACCTCCGGCAACCGATTTGTTTTTTCGTGAACCGCTTCAGCTAACAGGAACCGGTTCACCCAATCATCTACAACCTCATCCAACACCGTTTTCACCCTCCTAAAAATCGTTAGTCTTTCAGTTCCACAATCTTTGTCGCGATATGCTTGCAAAACTCGCTGTCATGCTCCACAAAAAGGATGGTTGGAGAATGCTCCAGCAGCAGCTCTTCGATTTGCATCCGGGAAATGACGTCGACAAAATTGAGCGGTTCGTCCCACACATGCAAATGAACCCGCTCGGAGAGGCTTTTCGCGATCAGCACCTTCTTCTTCTGACCGCCGCTAAAAGAAGCGATGTCCTTTTCGAATTGCACGCGCGAAAAATCGAGTTTACTCAAATTCGCTTTAAACAGGCTTTCGTCAATCCCGCAGTTTCTGGCGAAGTCCGACAAATTGCCCCGCAAGTGCGAGGTGTCCTGCGAAACGTATGATATTTTCAACTGGCTCCCTATTCGCAACGTGCCGGAATAAGGAATTTCCTCGCCGCAAATCAGTTTGAGCAAGCTTGATTTACCTGAACCGTTCGGACCGGAAAGCACAATGCGATCCCCTTGCTCCACCGTAAAGCTGACGTCGCGGCAAACCTCCTTCGTGCCGTACTGAATCGAAACGCGGTCAAACTCGACTAATTGCTGTTTGTGATACGATATCTGAGATATTTTCAGGCTTTCCGAGTTTTCAACGTTTTTAAGCAACTGGGATCTTTCCTCGATCGCGGATTGTTGTCTTTTCTCGATCGATTTGGACCTCTTCATCATTTTGGCGGCCTTGTGACCGATGTACCCTTTATCGACCTTGGAGCCGGAGTTGCGGGTGCCGTTTTTTGTTTTCTCCACTTCGTGCGACCAGCTGCTCGTCCGCTTGGACGCTTCGGACAGCCGCTTGATGTCCTTCCTCAGCTTGTCGTTCTCGGCCATCTCAAAGTTGTCCTGTCGTTGTTTGTTCTCCCACCAGTCGGAAAAATTCCCTTTCTGGATTTCGATATTCGTTTTGTTGATCGAAAGAACGTGGTCCACGCAGTTGTCGAGAAACGCCCGGTCGTGCGACACCAAAATAAACCCGCTCTTGTCGTTCAAATAATCGCTGACCAGCTTCCGAGCATGCAGGTCCAGATGGTTGGTCGGCTCGTCAATGAGCAAAAAACGGTTTTCCTTCAAAAACAGGGCCGCCAGCATCACCTTCGTTTGTTCTCCGTTGGACAACGATTCGAACGGTCGATATAACACGTCCTCCGACACATGCAGCAGCGAAAACTCGCGAAGCAGCTGCCAGTGCTCAAAGTCTGGATAGATGTCGGCGACGACGTCGATGGTATGGTTCTCTTTGTGTTCAACCTGGAATGGGAAGTACTCGAAGCTGACGTTGGCCGAAATCGTTCCGCTGTATTCGTACTTACCCAGCAGCAGATTGAGAAACGTGGTCTTGCCCCGGCCGTTTCTCCCCGTAAAGCCCAACTTCCAGTCGGTATCAATTTGAAAGCTTACATTCTCAAAGATGTTGTCATAACTGCCGTCATGAGCAAACGTCAGGTTCGTTACCTTGATCAATGACATGTGTCAGCAACCTCCTTTGTCAAAATAAAAAGAGCTACAAGAAAGTTACCTTTCTTGTAGCTCAAAAAATACGGCACACCCAAGCCACTGCAGGGTATGACAAGGATATATTTTTTGAGTGAAAAGAATAAGGTAACTTTCTTGCCCATGAAGAATAAAACAAATCCTGCTTTATTCTTCAAAAAAATGGCAAGAAAAATTACATAATCCTCTTCACTCCTATCGTTTAAGTGTCTGTACGATCTTAGCATAACCGCTTCTACATTGCAACACTACGATGGATTGCCTTCTCTATCTCATTCGTCCCCACTCCATTTTAGCAACACACAACACTCCACATGAAACGTATGCGGGAACATATCGACCGGCTGCACTTCAACCGTCTTGTACCCGTGATCCTCCAGATAGCGCAAATCCCTTGCCAGCGTCCCTGGGTTGCAGCTCACATAGACGACGCGCTCCGGCTTCATGTCGGCGATCGTCGCCAGCAGCCGTTCATCGCAGCCTTTGCGCGGCGGGTCGACGACGAGCACGTCTGCGCGGATGCCGTCATGATACCAAGCGGGAATCACCGTCTCCGCTTCGCCTGCGGTGAAGTGGGTGTTGGTGATCTCGTTGAGCTCAGCGTTGCGCTTCGCATCTTCGATCGCTTCCGGCACGATCTCCACCCCGTAGACTGCACGCGCTTTCTGCGCCAAGAACAGCGAGATCGTGCCGATGCCGCAATACGCGTCGATCACCGTCTCACTGCCGCTCAGCTGCGCGTACTCAAGCGCCTTGCCGTAGAGCACTTCGGTCTGCACCGGGTTGACTTGGAAAAACGATCGGGCGGAGATTTCGAACTTGATCGAGCCGATCGTGTCGGTGATCGCATCCTTCCCCCACAGCGTGAGCGTCTCTCTGCCGAAAATGACGTTCGTCCGCTCCGTGTTGATGTTCTGCACGATGCTCACCAAGTGCGGGATGCGCTGGCGCAGTCGCTCGATCAGAACGTCCTTCTGTGGGATCTTTCGCCCGTTGGTCACCAGCACCAGCATCGTCTCGTCGGTGTGCACAGCGGTGCGACCGATCAGATGGCGTACGATTCCCCGCCCTGTCGCTTCCTCATACTGCGAGATGCCCAGTTCCTGCAGGATCTCCTTCGTCGTATGCACGATCTGATCATTGTACATATGCTGGATGTCACAGCTCTGCATCTCGATCAGATCGTGCGAGCGCGGCGCGTAGAAGCCCACCGCCAGCCGACCGTCGATCTCGCCGAGCGGCACTTGCGCTTTGTTGCGATATCGCCACGGGTTGTCCATGCCGAGCGTCTCGTGCACGGTGACCCCCTCCAGCTTCCCGATCCGGGTCAGCGCGTCGACCACGCTCTGGCGCTTGTGTTGCAGTTGCGCCGGGTAGGACAGATGCTGAAGATGGCAACCGCCGCACCGATGGAAGATCGGACAGGCTGGCTCCGCTCGATCGGGTGTAGCCGCGATGATTTTGATCAGCCGCCCGTAGGCGTATGTTTTCTGCACTCGCACCACTTTAGCCTGAATCTGCTCGCCGGGCAGAGCGTTCGGCACGAAGATGGTGAACCCCTCATATTTGCCGACGCCTTCCCCTTCATGCCCCAGTCCGGTGATCGCAAGCTCGATATATTGGTTTTTGACGACAGGTGCTTGTAGTTTCGGTTTTGCCATAGGGACTACTCTCCTTACGTGGTGCGCGACAAGATTTGATCGCGCAGTTCGGTCGCCTCTTGCCGCCAGCGTTCGATCCTCGCCTGCAGCTCCTCATCCGCTCCTCCGGCATGAGAGATGTTCGCGTAGCAGATCTCGGTGATTCCCATCACCGCCGCCTGTGCGAGATAGGCGATCACCCGCACGTCGCTGTGCAATGCTTTGTTCGTCAGCGGTGCCAGCCGATCTGTCATCCGCAAAATTTTCACGATCGTACCTGCGATCTTCGCTGGACTGCCGATATCTTTACGCACACAGGCGGCGCGCTCGCCCTGAATGATCTTTTGCGCTTCATAGACATCGCCTTCGCCATAGTCGAGCAGGCGAGCTCGCAAGGCGGCCGCCTCCGACAGCAACAGGTCGATGCTCTCCGTCTCCGCGCCGTCTCTGTGCCGTCTATTTTTCGTCACTCGCATGATCAGCTCGGAGAGCGCGGTGATCAGGGCGCTGCAGACGGCGACGACGGTGCCTCCTGCCGGGCTCGGCACCTCTGGATGTGCGACCCAGTCGCAGAGACTTGGAAACGGTTCATCGACAAACCTTCCACTGCGCGTTCTCTCCATGCGTACAAGCCCCTTTCCCGCTCTGCTTCCGATCACCGATCGAGCAGCTTGGTTCCTTCCGGCTCAGCCACCAGCACTTTCATATGATGCTTCAGACAGTGAAACCGTTGCGGCAGATGACCGCCAAACTCCCCGTCCAAGTTCAGCTCGACCAGATCGGGAGAGGAGATCGTCAGCGTCTCCGTCTGAAAATAGACGACGCGATCCGAGTTGACATGCTGTCCTTTCAGCGCGAGGCGCGCCAACGTGACCAGCTCTGGCAAGCTGAGCTGCTTGACCAAGATCACGTCGAACAGGCCGTCATGCAACTTCGCGTTGGGAGCGAGCTTCTCAAATCCACCGACCGAGTTGGAGTTGGCGATCAGGCAGAGCATCGCTTTCCCTTCGTAGGCGAAATCGGGCGAGTCGATGTCCAGATGAATCGATTTCAGCCCGGGCAGCTTTTCCAAGCCCTTCACATAGTATGCCAACTGTCCGAGGTGAGTTTTCAGCTTGCTCGGCACTTCATAGGTCAATTCGGTCAATCGCCCGCATCCGGCGATGTTGATAAAGTATCCGTCGCCGATCCTGCCAACATCCATCGGCATCGCATGGCGACCGACGATGATCTCACACGCTTTTTTCAGGTCGCGCGGCAGGCACAGCGCTCGGGCGAGATCGTTGGTCGTCCCCGCTGGCAACACGCCGAGCGTCGGGCGATACTCCATGTCGGAGAGCCCGTTGACCACCTCGTTGATCGTGCCGTCGCCGCCTGCTGCGATCACATAATCGAAATGCTCAAGCGAAGCTTGGCGCGCCGCAACACTCGCATCATTTGCACCGCGAGTCATCGCGCAGGACACTTCCAATCCGCCACGTTCCAAAATATCGAGCAGGTCGGGCAATTGGTTCCGCAGCGCCTCTTTGCCAGCGCTCGGATTGTAGATCAGCCGGGCGCGTTGTCGTCTCGTCAAGGAGCGACACCTCCAATAGATGACTTGCTGTGAAAAACCCCAAGCTGTCGGCGCTTGGGGTTTCACTCTCGTCGTACATACAGATCAGACTATGAATTGATGCGCTCCAAGATGAGCTTGTTGACAACGCCAGGGTTGGCTTGGCCTTTGGTCGCTTTCATCACTTGACCGACCAGCGCGCCCAATGCGCGATCTTTGCCCGCCTTGTAATCTTCCACCGATTTCGGGTTGTTGGCGACCACTTCTTCGACGATCTTCGCCAGCGCACCTTCGTCGGAGATTTGCACCAGACCTTTTTCCTCGACGATCTTAGCCGGGTCTTTGCCCGTCTCCAACATGTCTTTAAACACATCTTTGGCAATCTTGGAGGAAATCTTACCCTCGGCGATCATCTTGATCAGCGCGCCAAGCTGGCTCGGGGTGATATTCGCCGCGCCGATCTCCAAGTTGTTTTGGTTGAGGAAACCGAGGAGATCGCCCATGATCCAGTTGGAAGCAGACTTGGCGTCCGCACCGGTTGCGACGGTCGCTTCGAAGAAGTCGGCGATCGACTTGGAGGCGGTCAGCACGTCCGCATCATAGGACGGCAGGCCAAGCTCGGTCAGATAGCGATTTCGCTTCGCGGTCGGCAGTTCTGGGATCGTCTGCATGATCGAATCGATCCACGCTTGGTCGATCTCCAGCTGCACCAGATCTGGCTCGGGGAAGTAGCGATAGTCGTGCGCATCCTCTTTCGAACGCATGATCAGCGTCTTCTTCGCCGCATCGTCCCAGCGCAAGGTGCTCTGGCGAATCTCTTCGCCCTTGACGATCATCTCTTCCTGCGCTGTTTGCTCATATTCGAGCGCTTTTTGCACGTTGGAGAAGGAGTTCATGTTTTTCAACTCGCGCTTGGTGCCAAACTTCTCCTGTCCCCACGGACGAAGCGAAATGTTCGCATCACAGCGGAGCGATCCTTCTTCCATCTTGCAGTCGGAGATGTCGCAGTATTGCATGATCGCTTTTAACTTCTCCAAGTACGCTTTCGCTTCCTCAGGCGTCCTGATGTCCGGCTCGGAGACGATCTCGATCAGCGGCACGCCGACGCGGTTGAAGTCGACGAGGGTGTGCGAGCCGTCTTCCGCATGGTTCGATTTGCCCGCATCCTCTTCGAGGTGGACGCGGGTGATGCCGATGCGCTTCGTCTCGCCGTTCACTTCGATCTCAATGTAGCCATGCTCGCCGATCGGCTTGTCAAACTGCGAGATCTGATACGCTTTCGGCAGATCGGGATAGAAATAGTTCTTCCGGTCAAACTTGCTCTCGGTCGCAATCTGACAGTTCAGCGCGAGCGCCGCTTTGATCGCCTTGTTCAGCGCCTCGCGGTTCAGCACCGGCAGCACGCCCGGGTGACCCAGACAGATCGGGCAGACGTTCGTATTCGGAGGCGCACCAAACTCGGTCGAGCAGCTGCAGAAAATTTTTGTGTTGGTGCTCATCTCGACGTGGACTTCCAGACCGATGATCGTTTCAAATTGGGACGTAGTCGTGGTCATAGTCTCCAGCCTCCTTACAGCGACGGACGCGCCGAAAAACCTGCCGCCTGTTCAAAGGCATGCGCGACGCGAAGCAGCGTGGATTCATCAAATGCTTTCCCGATCAGTTGCAGACCGACCGGCAGACCGTTCGCCAGACCGCAGGGAACGGAAAGCGCCGGAATGCCCGCCAAGTTGACCGGGATCGTGTAGATGTCGTTCAGGTACATGGTGATCGGATCGTCCGCTTTTTCGCCAAATTTAAAGGCGGTGGTCGGAACGGTCGGCGACAGGATGATGTCATAGTCGGCAAACACGTTGTCAAAATCTTGCTTGATCAGCGTGCGTGCCTGCTGTGCTTTCAGATAGTACGCATCATAATAGCCGGAAGACAGCGCATAGGTGCCGAGCATGATGCGGCGTTTGACCTCTTCGCCAAACCCTTCGCCGCGCGTCTTTTTGTACATTTCCACCAGGTTGTCCGCCTCTGCGCGCACGCCGTAGCGCACGCCGTCAAAGCGCGCCAAGTTGGAGGATGCTTCAGCAGGCGCGATCAGGTAGTAGGTCGCCACCGCATATTTCGAATGCGGCAGGGAGACTTCGCCAAACACAGCGCCGAGCCCTTCCAGCGTCTTGATCGCCTTTTCCACCTGCTCGCGAACGGCCGGATCGAGCCCTTCGTCAAAATACTCTTTCGGAAGCCCGATGCGCAGCCCTTTGACATCGCCAGTCAGCGCTTCGAGATAGTTCGGGATGCTGACGTTTGCCGAAGTGGAATCGTACGGATCGTGGCCGGCGATCGCCTGCAGCACGATCGCGTTGTCTTCTACCGTGCGGGTGAACGGACCGATCTGATCGAGCGACGAGGCGAATGCGACGAGGCCGAAGCGCGAGACGAGCCCATAGGTCGGCTTCAGGCCGACCACCCCGGTGAACGCAGCCGGCTGACGGATCGAGCCGCCCGTGTCGGAGCCGAGGGAGAACAGGACTTGTCCTGCCGCCACCGTCGCAGCCGAACCTGCGGAGGAGCCGCCTGGCACGCGCTCCAGATCCCACGGGTTGCGCGTCGGGAAGAAGGCGGAGTTCTCGCCGGAAGAGCCCATCGCGAACTCGTCCATGTTGGTTTTCCCAACCGAGATCGCTCCTGCTGCTCTGACCTTCTGGACGACCGTCCCGTCATAGGCGGACACATAGTTTTGCAAGATCTTCGAGGCACATGTCGTCGGGATGCCCTTGGTGTTCATGTTGTCTTTCAGCGCACCGGGGATGCCGAACAGAAGCCCTGCATCGCTCGGGATGTTGTCATCCATCTCCTGCGCCGCCTGCAGCGCTTGCTCACCGTTTACGTGCAGGTACGCTTTCACTTTGTCATCGGTCGCAGAGATTCGTTCGAGCGACGCGCTGACCAGTTCGGAAGGCTTGACTTCCTTGTTTTGAATCTTCGTATGTAATTCGCGAATCGACGCGTTCAAAAGCGACATAATCTGTTATCCCTCCATGACCGCTGGCACGCGGAATTGTCCGTTCTCTTTGTCAGGAGCGTGCGAAAGCGCTTCTTCCTGCGAGAGCCACTCGCGCGACACATCTTCGCGGAGCACGTTTTTCAGCGGCAGTGAATGGGTGGTCGGGGCAACGTTTTGTACATCCAACTCTTGCAACTCGCCCGCAAATTCGAGGATCTTGCCGAGCTGGTCGGCCATCTTAACCTTTTCTTCCTCTGTCAGCGTAAGCCGCGACAGATTGGCGATATGTTCAACATCTTTCAATGTGATGCTCACCATGCACACCTCCGAAGCCGTATCATACTTGGAAACCATTTAGAAATTATAGCACACTCCCATTTTTTCCAGCAACTTTGTGCCTTGGCGGGCAGTTTTTGATTCCTACAACCTATCGTTGACTTGCACTCTTTTTGACAAGTTGCAGGAATCACCCCTTTGCTTCAAAACACGAATTTCATTTTATCCAACATCGCTGCTCCTCGTCGGTCACACCCATCACGTCAACGCTCGAATCTTCCATTCACTGACCTGATCAGGCTGGCGAACGAGCTCGAAGCTGATCTTTTTCTCCAGGTCATAAAAACCTGGATCGATCCACTCATACACGCTGACCGTCGCCCGCGGGCTGTGAATCGACTCGATCTCATGCCCGTAAAATGGCGATAAGCTTCCTAAGAGAACAGCAGACTCACTCCCTTTGGCGAGATACAGCTCCGCCCCCTCGCTATCGCGCATCTCCCAGGCCAGAAGAAATGCTTCCAGCGTCTCCGCTTCATCATCTGCCCGCTGAAGCATCTTTGCTTCCCGCTTTACCGCTTGAAACTGTGCCGATTCACCGGGCGTGCGCTGATAGCGAAACAGCTGCACCACCTGCCGAAACGGGCTTTGTTCACGCTTCTCCACGAGCACCTCGCCGCGTCCGGTTCGGCGGATGCCGGTGAATCCAGCATGGGTGCTCAGCGCTCCGTCCGCACCATCCCACAGCTGCATGTACGGTTCATCGATCCCCTCTTCGCCCCGCCCGCGCCAAAAGATCAGCAGATCAGGTCGACCATCCTTCGTCAGATCGGCCGCTTCGATGTGCAGCGCATTGTCTGGATAGACTTCCTGCAACAAGATCTTCCCGCTTGCTGACCGCACCCGCACATGTCCGCGCAGGTTGGTCGCAAAGCTCTCCGCCACATCGAGCCGTCCATCATGGTCAAAATCGGCCGTCTCCGTCTGCAGCGGCATCAACAGCGTCTCCAGCCCTTCGCCGATCGCTTCGATTTTCGGATAGACGAAATGCACATGATGCTCTGCGCCCACCTTCCGCAGGTGAAGCGCTCCGTCCGCCTCCACGACTGGTGAGACGATCTTCCCCTGTTTCACCTTGACCAGCCGAGCGAACGGGACGGCGGTCACATCGCCTGCCGGGTCGCTTGCGAGCGGCATCAGCTCGAACAGCAGGCTGAACGCACCATCTGCTCGCACTTGAAAGGACAGCGGTCGCTCCTCCACCGCTCCCAACCACTTTCCATTGATCCTTACAGACGCGCCGTACAGATGATCGGGCATCACCACAAACTCCATGCCGCACCCCTCCCTTTCCTCCATCGTATGCGGAAGTGCGGGCGAATGCCTACGGTGCAAAAAAGCCGAATTGCTACTCCGGCCACTGAAGCTGCCACACTTTTATCACCACCGAGTGTCAGCACTCCGCAGATACATACCCCCACATGCAAAAAAAGCGCGATGAGCCTTTTCCAGCTCATGCGCTTTTCACGTATCGGTGCGACTTACTTTGAGACTTTGCAATGCTTGACACTACACGCAGACGCTTTCCTCAAACCACTGGATCTCTTCACGCAAGCCCACCACGTCGCCGACTAAGATGATCGACGGGTTGGCGATCTGCTGCTGGCGCGCAACCTCGACGATCGTATCGAGCGTCCCTTGCACCGTCTTTTGCTCAGGAAGCGTCCCCCAGTGGATGATCGCAACGGGCGTCTTCGGATCGCGCCCATTTTCGATCAGCTGCTCACAGATCAGCGGGAGGTTTTTCACCCCGAGATAAAAGGCGATCGTATCGACAGCTGTGGCCAGCTTATCCCAGCGCAGGCTGGACTGCTCTTTGGTCGGGCACTCATGCCCCGTCACCACCGCAAAGGAGGAGGAGACGAAGCGATGCGTGACCGGAATGCCCGCATAAGCAGGTGCGGCGATGCCAGCTGTGATCCCCGGTACGACTTCAAAAGGAATTTTGTGTCTGCTCAGTTCGAGCGCCTCTTCGCCCCCGCGCCCAAACACGAACGGGTCTCCCCCTTTCAAGCGAGTGACAACTTTGCCCGCTTGCGCCTTTTCCACCAGCAGTGCGTTGATCTCCTCTTGTTGCAGAAGATGGCGGTCTGGCAGCTTGCCGACGAAGATCAACTCCGCCCCCGCTTTTGCGTAGTCGAGCAGCTTGGGATTTGCCAAGCGATCATAGGCGATCACATCCGCCTCTTGGATGCATTCCACGCCACGCAGTGTGATCAATTTCGGATCGCCCGGACCCGCACCTACCAAATAGACTTTGCCTGCCATTCCGATGTCTCCCTTCCCGCTCTAAACCAAGTTTTCACACCATTATACTCGGTATTATACAGATTGTCAGCACCAAACTTTGCGCAATATAGTAAACTGGAAGACACTACGGAGCGACAGCCATACTTGGAGGTGCCGTCTGATGAACTTTTCGAACGAACAGCGCGACGCGGTCTATGAAGCGATCCACAACCGGCGCGACATCCGTCGCTTCCTCTCCACACCGCTTGACGAAACGGCGATCAAACGCATTTTGCTCGCAGGACACCACGCCCCTTCGGTCGGCTTCATGCAGCCGTGGGATTTCATTCTCGTCTCCTCAGATTCGATCAAAAATGAGCTGGCTGCAGCTGCCGACAAGGAGCGCCGCGCTCTGGCGATTCACTTTGCGGCAGAAGGAAGGGATAGCAAGTTTCTCTCCTTAAAAGTCGAAGGCCTTCGCGAAGCCCCGCTGACCGTCTGCATCACCTGTGACCCGACGCGCGGAGGAGACCATGTGCTCGGGCGCAACTCGATCCCGGAGACGGATATCCTCTCCGTCGCCTGCGCCATTCAAAACATGTGGTTGGCCGCCTATGCGGAAGGCATCGCGATGGGCTGGGTCTCCTTTTACAAAAAGGCGGACGTTCGGCGCATCTTAAACATCCCGCCGCACATCGATCCGACCGCCCTGCTCTCTTTCGGCTACACGGACGAATACCCCGACCAACCGCTGCTCGAAAAGGCGGGCTGGGCGAAGCGCAACTCGTTTGACAGCCTGTTGCACTATGACACGTGGAACAACAAGGACGGCTCTCGCTAAGAGGGTCGCTTTTTTTACTTCGGAACGGATCGCCCATGTGCTGAATAGGCTGGAAAGCAGTGAGCGAGAGGAGCTGAACCAAACGTGACGAGACGAAAAAAGAGAGCGCAGTATGAGGATGATTATCGCGAAATCCCTGCTGTGTTTTACTACGATCCGCGATTTTTCCCCGGCATGCCCGGACCGATGCCAGGCCCCGGTGGTGGCACCCCTTTTCCACCGCCTCGGCCACCCGTCTTTCCTACGCCCGGGCCGTTTCCAGGTTTTCCAGCAACGCCAGGTCCGGGTGGAGTTCCCGGTGGCGGACCGGCAGGTGTGCCCAATCCACCGACCACGCCGCCGCCCAACTACACGCCCAAAAAGCCGTTCACCGCACCTGGCGCAGTAAAAGCGATCGATCCGGGAGCGATCCAGCGCTGCAGGTTCCGGTTTGTCTACCTCTGGCTGGACAACGGCCAGCAGTTTTGGGCTTTCCCGACCTTTATCGGGCCGCGCTCCTTGGCCGGCTATCGCTGGAACGGCTTCCGCTGGATCTACTTTGGGGTGGATCTCCGACATATCGATTCTTTCATCTGCACCTGACCTGTGCGCCGGACGCTCGATCCGGCGCACTTTTTTGCAGAAAAAAACCTGAAACGGCTGCGTTTCAGGCTTTACAAAAACTTGAGTTTCCGCACGATGTTGCGGATATGCCCTTCGTCAGACCAGAAGACCAAATAGCGGTACGTCTCGCCATGCAGATGCAACGGGACTGGATACTCGACGTAAAACGCCGCCTGTGCTTTCATCTCCTTCGGCTGATCTTCTGACGGGAAGATATAGCATGCATCGCGCGCATCGTATTTCAGGAATTTGATCGTGGGATCGGTACCGTACGGTTGGAATCTGTGATAGGCTTCCTGACGGCATACATCCTCCAACCCACCCGCACCTGCTGCGGCAGACAGCTCGAAAAAACCGTCTCGCCCCTGATAGCGATCCTTTTCAATCTCGATCCAATTCGGTGGATGCTCAAAAGCCACCCCGTATTGTGAGCTGACATACCGCTTCCACTTTCGGCGCGCCAGAGCGCCTAACATCAAACCAACATAATTTCGCATTCGCGTCGACTCCTCTGCAAACATCCTGATTCAGACATAGGCAGGATATGTGCAAACGCTTCAGAAGGTTCTGCTATAATGAAAAGCGGATACAGCTTTCAATCGGTTGACAGAGGAGATGTTTTCCCTTGAGCGAATCCCGCGAATACTTATATCAACTGAAGCCTTGCCGTCCTGACCTGCCCGACACGCTGACCGAGCGAGAACAGGCGATCATCGGCGAGCATTTTGCCTATCTGCAACAATTGCTGGCAGCAGGTCAATTGATTCTCGCCGGCCGCACGCTCGACTACGACCCGCTCGGACTGGTCATCTTCCGCGCCGACTCGTTGGAACAGGCGCAAAAAATCGCCAGCGATGACCCTGCGGTCGTCCACGGCGTGATGACCGCGACTGTCAGACCTTACGCGGTCGCCCTGATCGAACAGGCGCACGACCGCTAGCCGCTCCTGCTGTTCAACTGCGCAAAAATGAACGTCCACTCGATCGGAAACGAAACGATCCACCTCGCCTGTCCCTGAAATGAAAGGAGCGATTCGGATGGAATGCGTTCTCGACAACATCACGTTTCACTACGAGGTCTGTGGTGAAGGCACACCGATCTTGATCATGCACAGCTACAGCCTCGACCATCGCTCGACGATGGCCTACATGGAACCTGTCTTCGCCGATAAGCCAGGCTATCGGCGCATCTATCTCGACTTGCCCGGCATGGGTGCGACGAAAGGCGAGGCATGGATGCAAAGCTCTGACGATATGCTGCAGACTGTCTGCCAATTTATCGACCGCGTGATCCCAGAAGGGCAATTTCTGCTGGTGGGAGAATCGTACGGCGGATATATGGCGCAAGGCATCATTTATCAAAAGCCGGACAGAGTGGCCGGAGTTGCCCTCGTCTGCCCGATGGTGCAACCGGACATTGCGCAGCGCGAGCGCGCCGCACATGTGGTGCTTTCCCAAGATCAACCGTTCCTCGCCTCGATTCCGGAGGGAGAGGACAAAGATACATTTATGCGGCTTTGTGTTGTGCAAGATCGGCCCACCTGGGAGCGCTTCGAACGAGATATCCTTCCCGGTGCCCGCCTGTACGACTCCGCCTTCACCAACCGAATTCGCCAGCGATTCGGCTGTTCGTTCGACGTGCGCACACTGCCCACGCCTTTCGCTCAGCCTGCTCTCATTCTGCTCGGTCGCCAAGATAGCCTCGCAGGGTACCGTGACCAACTGCAGATTCTCGAACAGTACCCCCGATCTTCCTTTGCGATCCTCGATCGCGCCGGCCACCAGCTCGCACTCGAACAACAGCGGTTGCTCACCGAGCTGATGAGCGAATGGTTGCGCCGCGTGGAAGAAAACAGAGAGAGCCGCAGTTGACCACCGCGGCTCTCCTCCCTGTGCACTCCATACGTCTTCCGATGCCTCGCTACAGCCGCTTTTGCACGACATAGCAGTGCTCAAGCTCGCGCACGACTTCAAACCCCTGCGCTTCATACATGCCGAGCGGGCCATGATAGTGATCTTGGACCGTCTCACCCTGTTTGGATGGGTACCCTTCTGCCAACGAATAGCCTGTCGCGCGAAACCCTTCGCAGGCAGCGCGCAACAAAGCGGTGGCGATCCCTTTTCCGCGATGGTCGGGCGCAACGATGAAGCAGGCGAACACGCCCATTTTCGCCGCAGGGTCGCGCGGCTGATCAGCACCTTTTACCACATGGTTCGCATCGTTCGCGTGGCACCACCCGACAGGCTCCCCATCCGAAAAGGCCAGATACCCGTTGAGCCCGCCCGCTTCGATCCACTTGGCAGCCGCTTGGCGGTTCTCCTCTCTGCTCCGCTGCCCCCACTCGCCTTCTCCCCACGAACTGCGGTAGTAATGGCAGTAGCAAGATGCCCACCGCTCATTATCCTGAAAAGCAATATGATCAAAAAAGTGCAAAAACGATTCGGCCAACTCGGGTGTCAGCTTCTTTACCGCGATCTCCATGAACCTACCTCCATGAACTCATTTTTATTCGGTTGCGAGCCCGACCCCCTACTGCTCGACCGGTTCGCCCGCACGTTGCTCGATCGATCTCGATATCATCTCTGCCGATTGGGGAAAGCTAACCTCTGCCGAAACGATTCTCATCAGGAGGGGTCGAGATGAAACACCTGAAAGGTAGCCTGCTCGCGTTCACAATATGTGGTGCTCTGTTCCACAGTATCGATGCGGAGGTGAAAGCAGAACCGCCCGAACTTTGCGGAACAACCTCAACAGCAACTGACGCGTTTCAGTGGGAGCAAATCAAAATCATCCACAAAGAATTCACCGAAAAAAAGCCGGAACAAAAAGTTGCCTACCCGCAGTTGTCCGGTCTGCCGAACGCTGGCGTCCAACAGCGCATCAACGCACTGCTTCGAGAAAAGGCTGCCTATCAGGCGGAAGCGGATAGCCGACCGCTGATCTCCTACGCCAACGAGTACAGAGTGACGTTGCAGAGCGGCCCGATTCTAAACATCCTCTACAAAAACTACGCCTTTACCGGCGGAGCGCACGGCATGCCACACCAGACATCGCTCCTGCTCGATCTGACAGATGGCAACCGGTATGCGCTAAAAGATCTGTTTCAGCCGGGTGCTGACTATCAGCAGAAGATCAGCCAGATCATCAAACAGCAGGACAAAGATCATCAGCTCGACACCTTTCAGCCGTTCGTCAAGATCGACCCGGACGAAAGCTTCTATCTGACACCAGATTCGCTGGTGATCTTCTTCCCACCATACAAATACACACCCTACTACTTCGGCTTCCCAGAGTTTAAGATCCCGTACCGCCAGCTGTCAGGCATTCTGAAGGCGGACAGCAAGGTCTGGAAACAGGTGCTAAAGCGGCCAAAACGCTCGCCCAATCCCTCTCAGTGAGAGCGAGCGCTCGTCACTCGCCTTGCGCTGGTTCGAGCGCGATGTAGAGATCGATCTGATTGTCGGCGCTTTCCGGCTGATAGCGCTCGTCCCACACTTCATAATCGAATCTTTGGATTTTGCGACCCGATTGGGGAATCCATTCTCCATAGACGGAGGAGTAGGTCTGGTGGAGATCTGCCTCCAACCCATGATGGGTGACCTTTACATATTCTCCCTGCGGCATGACATGCGAGCTCATGCCCTCCGGAACATCTGCGATGCTTTCAACCTGTGCACCGATAAACACTGTATAAGGCGTTTCATTGTCGAACGCTTGCCCTTGCGGATACTGCTGCACGAGATATGCTTCCGTACCGATTCGATTTGCAATCTCTCCGATTCGAGAGTGGAAACGAGCTTCCATCTGCTTGACTGTAAACTGTTCGAACGCAGCTTTGAGCGTCGTGACGATCGAAAGACCGACCAGAAACAGCCGATCCTGCTTCACAATCTCCGGTGTGCTATGCGACACGATAGATACCGCCCTTCTTAATTCAAATAATTTGAACTATTTCCTTCAAAAGTATATAATACGAAAGTACGTTCGGTCAACGCGCCGAACTTGTTGATCTGGATGATCATACAGGTACGAATGGGAGGTGAGTTTGATGGATTTTTCCGAATTGAACTGGCTGGCGATCTTGGTCTCAGGTCTCTGTTACTATGCGATCGGCGGGCTGTGGTATTCCCCGCTGCTCTTCGGCAACGCGTGGATCAGATTGCGCAAGATCAATCAGTGGGAGATGACGGGAAGCATGGCACCGATGATCGGAGCCGTGTTCGTGAACCTCGGGAGCGCGTTCATTTTGGCCTTGCTCTTACAGGCGACAGGAGTGCAGGGAATTGCAGACGGACTGCAGACAGCGATCTTAGCTGGCATCACGATCTCGCTTGCGATCGGTCTCAACCATCTTTTTGAAAACGCGAAGTTTAAACTGTTCTTGCTCACGATCGGGTATCATCTGCTCGCATATGTTGCGATGGGTATCATTTTGTCCGCTTGGACATAACCAATCTTCCCCCCAGACGAACTGCATCGTCTGGGGTTTATTATGGGGAACGACCGAATCCCTTTGAGTTTTACATGTTGACAATCGATTGAAATCGTTCTATTCTGATTGCAACAAAAGGAGATCGTACGTTCGATTTTAGAAATGGATCTAATGGACAGGAGCGATGACAATGGAGAAAACGGTCGGTCAAACCGCCTCGGTGGGCTTTCAAATCGGGGTCAGAAGAACTTTGCCCATCACCCAAGAGCAGGCGTGGGAATTGCTCACCTCATCGGACGGAGTCAAAATGTGGCTTGGCGATGTCCCAGACCTCGCCTTTTCAGCCGGTAGCACCTATCTGTCCGAAGAGGGAACATCTGGTGAGTTGCGCATTGTAAAGCCGCACGAACAGCTGCGATTGACCTGGCAGAAAAGCGGTTGGGCGACACCTTCCACAGTTCAGATTCGTCTGCTGCCCAAGTCTCCCGAGAAGACGACGATCAGCTTTCATCAAGAGAAGCTTGCGAGCGCAGTTGAGCGAGAAGAGATGAAGCTGCGCTGGGAAGCTGTGCTCTCCATGATCGGCGAGAGGTTCGCTCCTCTGGAGTAGCAGTACGGCCCACTCGCTCGATCGGCCGGATATTACCGCTCCACTGCGCGTGCCATGCGACAGCCCTCAATTTACATATATTGTAATTATTAGTTATCCACACTATATGCCATCGTATCTCACTTATCAATTCCGATTTGGTGCGGCATGATCAGAAAAACCCTATTGCAACTCTCTCTCCTCTCCAGATGACATCATGTTCACAAAAAGCACAGCCGAGGAAAAATCCTATTGCAATAGATTCAGATTTACTCTCTCCTCCCCAAATGACATCAGGTTCACAAAAAGCACAACCGAGGAAAAACCCCAGTTGTGCTCGCTTCAGTCGCACCGCTTGACAGGCACCGACCTTCGATATAGGCCTTACACGAGAGGCTTTTCGATAAGCGTACCAAAATTAAAGACATGCACATGACCGTCGTTAAACGTCGTCTTTCCTTTGACAAAATGTATGTGTTTCCCGTTTCCAACCGGAATTGCAGGTCCCGTTACAATCCGAACTTGATGGTGATGGTCAAAAAAGTCTGTATTCGTCTTGATGACATGTACGTGACTGTTGCCTTTCGGTATCACTTCGCCAGTCACTCCTGCGAACCGATGATTATGTCGCTCATCCCCCGCCTCAGCTAGCTTCGTACTGCCCAGAAATTCATGGACATGTGTCTGGACGCGAAACCTCCCTCTAAGTCGAACTCTTCTCAGCCGTCTTCTTCGCATCGCATCGAATCCCCCTCACTTGAAATGACTACCATCTTATTAGTACATGTGAGGGGATGTGTTACGCACTTGCCTAACTTCGTACAGCTCGCACCTGATCAGAATGCTCAGCAGCTTGTCGATACGCTAATCTGCTCCACACAGCACCTGCAATGAAGAGGCAAAGCGAGCTTGGTGTGTATAAAAAATTTGGTGACCGAATCGCACTCGGTCACCTGATCGCCTACTCTTATTTCGCTTCCGGATCGGTTTGGCTTACCCCGAAGATCGTTCCTTCCGGATCTATACAATACGCTAGGTAGCCCATTCCGGGCATCGTCATCTTCGGCACGACGACCTGCCCCCCGCGTTCCTCAATCTTCGCCAAGAATTGATCGACAGAGGGCACTGCGATCGAATTGACCGTTCTTGCCACACCGTCTGGCGATTTCATGATCGCACCGTCGATTCCCTCGCCGCTCTCGCCAGTCGAAACGAACCAATAATCGTGTCCTTCCAACTGATGAAACTTCCAGCCGAACACATCCGCATAAAAATCGATCGCCGCTTGCGGGTTGTCCACTTGCAATTCAAAACGCATAACTCTTTGCATGATCGACACGCCTCCATTTTTGTATGTTTACTCAGAGTGTATCCAGTTCGCTCATCGCCTGCATGCAAAGGCTGCTCTCCCCCTCCATGCTACCGGCAAATTAACGACTCCAGCCATGCGATCTAAGCTCCGGTCGCTCGTTTTGAGCTAAGCAATGATACCAAGCCAAATCCGAGACCAAACAGGAATCCGGAAGTAGCAAAAAATGCGTGAAACAACTGCGCTTCTGGCGAAAGTAGACTTCCTCCACCCCAAACGAGCAAAATAAATGTGGTCGGAACGACAAACGTAAGCGCACAGGTTACCGGGTAGAGCAAGAACCTCGATAATCTATGCTTTACTTTCGACTTGATGATAAAGCAGACGATCAAATAGAGCGGGCCGAGGATGATGATATAGGCGACTGCCGACCAAAACACGGTCGCTTTTAAATCCCCGTCAAGCGTCTGCTCCCAGACGAGCCAAAGAGTGCCTTCGTATGCTAGAAAACCGCCCCAATACGAGACGGCAAAGACGGCCAGCATCAGAATAAATCTGATCAATTGCATCTCCCGCACCTCCGTTTATTTCCTGCCTGCCCGACCGAGCAATCGCCAGACGATTCCGCAAAGCGTTTCGCTCACTTCCTGTGTTTGCGCTGAATATCGCCCGACTTGAACGATCCTTTTTGCTCTGCAATGCTTTAAGCTCGCTATCTGTTTTGCGAGGATTCTTTTGCTACACCAAATAAACAGCCCGTCATATCGGTAGAGCTGCGTATACCAGATGCTTTTTCTCCACGATCTAGCTGATGTTCATCTCATTGTATAGGTGAAGATCATTTCATTGTCGCTTACAAACAGTTAAGCATATTACCCTGTAGGTTCTCCTTATGCCGCTCCGATTCCTCCGGTGTTCTAGCCAACGGCGAAAGTTTCGTGCTGATAGGAATGTTGCAACACAACCAACGAGTGATTCTCCATGTTGCTGCACCATCATCCAGCAGCTCTTCTACCACGACACGCTACATTTAAAAGATTCGATTCAACCAATACGTTTGACCACGACCCCGAGATCTTATTTCGGGGTCTATATTGTGATCCACAAATATTCTGATCCTAGCAAAACCCTTGCTCGCCAATTCGGAAGCAGGGGTTCTTTCATCGAAGGAAACATCAAATTGTGACGCGCAAATCGAAAGGCTCCGAACGTAAGATGCGATCGCTGATCCACTCCCTCATCATTTGGAGCTCACCGATTTTTTCGCTGGTTCTTTAGCAGATTGCTATAACTCTTGTATTGAGACATCGGTGCATGTCGCCGCTTTCTTCAATCGATCAACGCATCTCCAACAATAATCGGCAGGAAAAAAGCTGCCTACCTGAGCCGACAGCCACAAAACTTTTCCATCGCAAGATTTGAACGTCCAATCCTATAGCTGACCAACGAGCTGCCCCAACGCGAAACGCGCAGCAATCGGGGAGATTCACGCCTTCACCGCAGTCCTCTTCACGATAAAGGTCGGAGTGGTCATTCCTCCCAAAACAGATCATCCAACGTCTTGGAAAGCGCCCGACAGATCGCAATGCATAGATTTAAACTAGGATTGTACTTGCCAAGCTCAATCAATCCGATCGTCTGTCTGGATACCCCTACAAGTTGAGCGAGCTCCTCTTGCGACAAGTCCTTTTCCACCCTTGCCAATTTTAATCGCATATTTTTCATTCAGGCTCACCTCATACAATCCCTACGGTTCCATATCTTGCGTCTTGCTCCCCTTTTTGGCCAGTGCATGCCCGATGAGCAGCATGACAACAAACAGCGGGACATAGATCATAAACGCTCCCAAAAATACGATCACAAACGTCCAAAGCGAATGCAATCCGCCATCGCCATATTCGATTGTGCTTCGAATTCCCATGAAGACGGAGATCGCAATCCCTACCCCCAGTCCCCAAAAGACATTTTTTAAGCTCATCGGAAAGCGGCTTGACCGATCGTGCACCTCAACTTCGTCCGCATATAAGCCAAGATAGGCTGATCGAATGAGGAAGTAAAGTGAGGACACCAGCAAAATGGAAAGCTCTGACATGATATTCTCGGTGCCTTGACCGTAGACAAACCATTTCACAGCGATCGAGACAAAACAGAGCACTGCGATGACGATGTACGTTTCCTTGTAGAGCTTGTTGCGAAGGCTTACGATCCTTTCGTCCTCCACTTTCTTGTTGCGCTGAAACCATTTCATGCCCAACAGCCCCCTTCGAATAGGTAAACAATCCAAAGTTATCCTGCTCATATCATATTCCTCTTCATGTCTTTTTGTCAAATATATATTGCATTTAGGACTATATAGATGACTATACGTAATCTATTTCGATCAAGGATAGCGGATCGTTCTGTACCTGCTCACCACCGCCGTTCTTCTTGCACCTGCCCCAAAGGTTCTTGAGGTCATCAAGCATTACATCTCCAAGAGATGCACCCGCTCAAGGGGTATTCCACGCCTCTGCACCGATCAATCTCCCTACGTCGAGCAAACAAAAGCCGGAAATGTTTGAAACGAAAGAGCAAAACTCTTGATTATTTATAGACAACTGAATATAATGTCTATCTATAAGAGGACAAAATAAAACAAAGTGCACTCACCATAATCTTCATCGATTTTGACTCAGAATGATCTTGAACAGAATCGACTGCGACAGATGGTGCTGAAGCGAGGTGGATTTACCGAAAAGAAGTTGCAGCTGAATGAAAACAACATTGAAAATCTCATCGGGAGTATTGAAACACCCTCATGCGTCAAGAGACGATCGCACAACACTGTGTTGATCTCGACAGGTGAAACGAATCGTGTGAAGTCATCGGGAAAATGTGTGAAGAAAAAGACAGCCCGATGAAGAGCGAATCTAGGATCATCGCTCTTCAGGGAAAGGAAGGGGAGTCATTCCATTGTGGTCAAACCGCTATGTGCGCACCGTCATCATCTCCCGTGTGCTCTTGCAACTCGGGATCTGGATTCGAAATTTTGCTATTCTTTTGTATGTGACCGATCTGACGAACAACGATCCGCAATACGTATCGCTGATCTCTGTGGCTGAGTTTGCGCCGATCTTTCTGTTTGCCCTGATCGGCGGAACGTTTGCCGACAAATGGAGGCCGAAGCGCACGATGGTCTGGTGTGACCTGCTATCGGCGCTCTCGATCATCCTCGTGCTCGTTGTGCTCGCGTTCGGGTCCTGGTATGCGCTGCTTTTGGGCACGCTGATTTCTGCATCATTATCGCAATTCTCGCAGCCCTCTGCGTCGAAGCTGTTCAAACAGCACGTGCCTGCCGAGCAACTGCAGGGCGTCATGGCAATTTTCCAGTCGCTCAACGCAGGTTTCATGGTGATCGGCCCGATTTTCGGCGCATTTATCTATCAGCAATATGGGATCGAAGTTTCGCTCATCCTCACAGGCGTGATGTTCCTCGGCTCGGCTCTCGTCCTGTCATCCCTGCCCCGCGATGTATCGGCAGTGAATGCGACAGGGACAGGATCGTTTAAACAGGATCTGATGGAGGGCTTACGGTATATGTGGGCCAACCGCGCCTTGCGCACGGTTGGAACTACCTTTGCTGCCGCCGGACTTGGTGCCGGACTGATTCAGCCGATGTTTCTGTTCATCGCCATCGAAAATCTCGGTCAGGACAGCCAGTTTTTGCAGTGGTTGCTGATGGTCACCGGTGCCGCGATGTTCGTCGGGGGTGGTGTCATCTTAAGCATGGCCAACAAGATCAAGCCACATATCCTGCTTGCGATCGGCCTGCTGAGCAGCACCATTTGCACGATCGGGCTCGGCTGGTCGACCAGCATTGCGCTGACGTTCGCTTTGCAGATCGTGAACGGTTTCTTCACTCCCTGTATTCATGTCGGCATCCAAACGATGATCATGCAAAACACGGAAGCTGCGTTTATCGGCCGAGTTGGCGGTACGATCACACCGATCTTCATGGGGATGATGGTGGTCGGCATGTCGACTGCAGGCTATCTGAAAGCGGCCAGCTCATTGTTTACCGTTTTCACTTTGAGTGGTATCTTGTTTTTGCTCGGCATGTTGCTCTTGCTGCCGCTCTTTGAGAAAAAACGCAAAAGCGAGATCAGCTGTTGAGCAGATCAGATCGCCTCATACCGTCCTCTTCCCCACTTCCGATGCTGGAGTGGGGATTGTTTGCGATCCGCTTTGTTTTTGTTTGCGCTATGATAGAATTGATGTAAATGTGAACTGTATTTCCTTCTTGAATCCAATCGCAGGCAACCATATACCAAAGAGGTAACAGATATTTCGATCCAGAGCAGAGGGAGAGAGCGAAGATGACCATCTATCTTGCGTTGCTACGAGGCATTAATGTCGGTGGAAATAAAAAGATCAAAATGGCCGAGTTGAAACAGATGCTCGAAGAAATGGGACTCAGCCAGGTGAAAACGTATATTCAGAGCGGCAACGTTCTGTTCGTATCGGATGAGGAAGCCGACTCTCTACAAAAGCGAATCGAAGAGCGGATCGAACTCACTTTCGGTTTTTCAGCAGCCGTTCTGTTGCGAACTGCTGCCGAGCTGAAAAACGTTCTTGAGCATTGTCCGTTCTCCTTTGAATCGCTGGTAGAAGGAGAGAGCATTCACGTTTCCTTTTTATCAGCCGCCCTTTCGCAGGAAGAGATCGACACGCTATCTGCCAGTTCCTTTGCGCCGGACGAGTTCCAGATCATCGGCAAAGAGGCATACATGTTGCTGCGCCAAAGCATCCTCGACTCCAAGTTGCCGATTCAGCTTCAGAAGATCGTGGGGACGATGACAGCGCGCAACTGGAAGACTGTGTTGAAGCTCGGCGCATTGGCAGAAACAATTTCCCACTCGAACAAATGACGAAGAGGGGGGTTCTACATGTCAAGGAACCATCAGTTGAAGTCGGTTCGCCGCTCGGGAAGGCCGCCCGACCAGAAAAGCTCCGCGCCGAGAGAGGCGATGTCGCCGTCAACTCCGATCCACCCGCTGCTCCAGTTGCAGAAAGCGATCGGTAATCGCGCCGTGCTGCAATTGCTAGCAACACAGCGAATGTCCAAACAGCAACCACCCATTCAAATGAGAAAAATTTCAAAACAGGTGGCCTATACCTATTCTGAGCTTCTATTAGACATCATGGATGAGATCATGGAGAGCGAGGGAGAAGTGACAGATTTACATTCAGACCTCTATACATTTTACAATGCGCTAGATGATCAGATGGACGAGAAGGATTTCAGCCTATGGGTGCGAGAAATCCTGAATTACTATCCGCTTGCGAATTATCCTGTCTTGGCCCAATTGAGTGGCGTGGGCAGCCTGACGCATCCATCAGGAATCGCAGATGGCAGAGGGGTTCTCGCCGAAAACATTACGAAGATTCGCCAACATATGTATCCTTCCGGTTATATTGTAGCGGCCAAACAGATCAAAACGGACACACTCAATCATCGAGCTGTCATCTATAGAAAATTTTGGAATTGTCCGAGTTGCGGATATAACCGCAGCTGGGATGATATCACGATCGATCACATCATGCCTGTTGCCGAGCATTGGAACCGATATGGACACGATCAGACCAAACAGGATCGGCATGACTGGTTTAACGATACGGACAACCATCAGTGCATGTGCCGGAGTTGCAATTCGAGCTTCGGTTCCGGCGGTATCTACTACAGCAGAGTCGTAGGGCCAAACTTCAGGAATTAGTTGGAATCTTCTTAATCAGTTCTTGATTCCGAAAGAGGAGTGAAGGAAATGTCGGAGAGAGCGACCGCCGCACAGGTTCGCATCGAACCTTGGGCAGAGAAGAATCTTGGCTTGTTGAGTCTGATGAATGCTCCTGAGATGATGGAACATCTTGGCGGACCGGAAACGGAGGAACAGCTCCGCGAGCGTCACCAGCTTTATCTTGAAATCGGAAGTCGGGGGACTGGTCAAATGTTCACCATCACCCTGCTTCCCGAGCAGGAAACGGTAGGCAGTGTCGGATATTGGGAAAGCGTTTGGCAAGAAGAGACTGTATACGAGATCGGCTGGAGTGTACTGCCGCAGTTCCAGGGCAGAGGAATCGCGACCTTAGCTGTCGCAGCAGCGATCGATCGCGCCAGAGAAGAGCGGAAGCATAAGCGCCTTCACGCCTTCCCTTCCATCGACAACCCCGCATCGAACGCGATCTGTCGGAAGCTCGACTTCTCGTTTGTCACCGAATGCGACTTCGAGTACCCGCCGGGGAGCATCATGCGGTGTAATAATTGGTGCCTTGAGCTCAGTTAAACCTTGTCGGTCGGATATAAGCGTTTCTGGAAATCGAATTCTGGATTACAGCTGTTTCGAAACGATAGTCTATCATGGAGCGAATCGGCATGACAAGGGAAGATATCTTCAAGGAAGAACTCTATTGGCAAAACTGCTGGACTGACCAATTCTATTTTTCAATTCTCGAAAAGGAGTTCTTTCAAAAAAACTCCACCTCCGTGAGAGCGTACTCATCATTCACAGAAAAATGCCCCCAGATTTATCTAGGGGCATTCACTCGTTGTCGAACAATCGGTGATTTGGCTTATCCTCACTTCATATTCCATCTCCTTCAGACCTTTCGCATCCGACTCTGGTGTAAATCGACCATCCACTTGCTCATCGTTTTCCGAAACAACAACTCGCTTGACTTCACTGTTGTAGGGTTGTCTTTTTCCCCGCCAATTGTCGCAAGCTATTCATGTTGACCAAGATGATCCCGAAGATAATCAAGATGCCCCCGATCACCGACAAGAAGGAAAGCGGCTCATCGTAAAGCATCATTCCTAATATCAGGGCAATCAATGGTGAAATATAGAGCCAAGTAGTCGGAAACACAGGGTTGGTTTTCGCGACCAGCCAGTAGAAGATCGTATGTCCCATCATCGAGCCGACGACCATCAGGTACAACAGCGATAGGATCGCATTAGGAGCCAGCAGGGATGTTAGTTGAACGTCTTCCGTAAGCAGCGACAAAATGAGCAACATTCCTCCGCCATACATCATCTGCACGGCGTTTAAAGCGATGGGAGATGTATCTTCAAATCGTTGGATGACACGTCGTGAATATATAGCACCAGCAGAATATCCAACTAGGCCGATCAAGATCGCAATGCAGCCGAGTATCCAAAGCGTGCTAATCGAGATGGTGATGCCGGGTAAGAGCAGCAAGATGACACCAACAGACCCGACGATGCAGCCGCTCCAATCGGTGATCGATAGCTTTTGACGAGAAATCCTAGACTGAATCAGCAAGATCATCAGCGGCGCTGGTGCCGATAGAACAGCTGCGACCCCTGAGCTCAAATACTGTTCTGCCCAATACAAAGTTGCAAACACGCCGAAAGTCATTCCCGCTCCAATCAAGAACATCTCTTTTCTGAACAGGAGCGATAGCCTCACCTTGCGCTTCCCTAGCATCATCCAGAAAAACAGGATGCTGCCGGCGAGAAGAAAGCGAATCCCCGCGGAGAACAAGGGTGGTGCCCCTGCATCGATCCCAATTTTGATCACCAAATAAGTCGTCCCGAAGATCAGACTCATCAGCAGATAATTGACTAGTACCATTTCGATTCCTCCTCGCCTCCATCGTAAGCGAGAAGCAATAGAACAGTTTGGAGCTGACAGAACAGATTTCGAACCGATCCGCTATACTAGTCGGTAAGGAGGCGGGGTCTACATGAAGCGAAATGCGCTCTCAAATGTGCATTCGGATAAGCTTTTTGAACAGGTGTACGACTATCTTTTGGAACGGATCACGCGCGGAGAATGGAGGGCGCACGAGAAGCTACCCTCGATTCGAACTCTGGCGATCGAACTAAATGTGCATCGGCTAACCGTCTTTAAAGCTTATCAAATGCTGAAACAGAATCGAAAAGTGTATGTGAAGGAAAAATCGGGATACTACGTCCTCCCCAACAACATGTTGCCGCTCGATTCCCAGCATGACCCGATCGTTTCAGCCTATGTACAGGAAAGCTCCCTCTCCGAAATTCATCAGGTGAAGGCTGTCTATCAATTTTCCATAGCGCTGCTCGATCCGCATCTATTGCCCAATCAATTTTTTTCCGAATACGTGAAGAGAGTGTTCGATCTGTATCCAAAAGTGCTGGGAACCTACTCGACCATTCAGGGAGATCGAGAACTGCGAGAGGCGCTCTGTCACTATTTTACGAAGCGCTATCACTTCTACCTGTCTGCGGATGAATTGTTGATCACATCCGGCTCCCAAGAGGCGATCGATCTGATCGCCAGAGTTCTGATCAAACCGAGAGATGCAGTCCTGCTGGAACGACCAACTTACAGCCCGGCGATCGATGTGTTCAGACGACAAGGGGCGAACATCATCCCGATCGAGATTCATCCGCACGGCTACGATTTGGATCGGGTAGAAATGCTGATGCAACAATATAAACCTCGCCTCTTCTATCTCAATCCGACCTTCCACAATCCAACAGGCTTCGTCGTTCCGGCTGAGCAGCGAAAGCGACTGGTGGAGATCGCGCATAAATACAAGTGTGTGCTGGTCGAGGATGACCCCTGCCCAGATATCTATTTTGAAGAAAAACCGCCGCTGCCGCTTTTCTCCTATGATACAGCTGGCTATGTGATCTATATTCGCAGCTTCAGCAAATACATCGCGCCAGGTCTGAGCATCGCCATGATAGCTTGCCACCCCTCGTTCATGAGCTATCTCATCAGGGCAAAATCGTTGTCAGACAGTGGGACACCATTGTTAAACCAAAAGATCTTTTTGCATTATTTCTTCTGTGAACGGATGCAGAAGCATTTGGCCAAACTCCGAATCGCACTGGCGATTCGGAGAGACATCATGGAACAGGAGCTATCTGTCACCGATTGGAAATGGTCGAGCCCGACAGGTGGATTTAATCTGTGGATTCGGCTGCCCGAGTCGACTCCGATGGAAAGTCTGCTCAGCAAAAGCATCGAGCAGTCGATCACCTTTGTGCCCGGCTCCATCTTCGATCCGCAGAGGGAGTTCAAATCGTGGATTCGAATGAGCTATTCCTTCCTGAATGAACAACAATTGCGAGAAGGCTTAAAACGGCTTGTCCACCTGTCCCGCACGTTGCATCCGGAAGGGAATCCGTCCGGCGATTGAAGGAAGCACCCTACAGTCTCCCTTCAATTTTGCCGCCTTTTGTGAGAGGAACCATGTTGTCTATATCGAACGTTTAGATAACGTTTGCCTACCCCTACAGATCGAGGTGTCTTTGCGATGGAACCAAACTTACGTTACACGATGTGTTTTCTTAGGAGCGAGGATCGTGTCCTTCTATTGAACCGAGAAGCGCCTCCCAACATGGGCCTTTGGGTCGGCCCAGGAGGTAAGCTCGAAGCTGGGGAGACCGCGCTCGATTGCGCCAGAAGAGAATTTTTAGAGGAGACCGATATCGATCTCCCAAATGCACGATTTGCGGGCATCGTTACTTGGGATACTGAGACTGGATGTTCGGGGATGTATCTGTTCGTCGCTGATGCTCCTGCAGAATTTGAATATCACACACCGCGAATAACGGATGAAGGCATTCTGGAATGGAAGGAAATTGCGTGGATTTTGCACCCTGAGAATTGCGGAATCCCACCGCACGAAAAACATTTTTTGAAGGCGGCATTGGAGGATCCCACGACGTACGAACATCATTACGTATTCCGCAAGAATACTTTAGTCGACTACCGCACCATCCCTTTTGAGCATCCCGTTCACCTGTAGATCTTCCTTGCCCCGTGATTTCTAACGCGGGGCGCCTTCCTTTATGCAGAAGCCCCCCCCTCTTCACTCCACATCTTAAGCGACACCTAGGCTGTAGCTCCGCTTCTCAAGTTTCTGGAAAAACCAACGATTCTTTGCTGTGCTAGATCGAGTTCCTCTGGTAGCAGTCTGCTCAGCGATGCGATTCCCCACGCAAGTCTGCTGGCGCTCCTGCGATCGCTACCAGCCTTGAATAGCTCCCACCTCCTCTGCTAACGCTTAGGGACAAAAGCTTCTTGTCCTGGGCAAAGCACCTCAGGATGCAGAAATCTGTGCATACCGATCGATGGAAGGAAAGGATATAATAAATGGCAGAAGTGGACACGATAAAGGGTCGTCTCTCAGTGAAATAGTAAGAGCGAAGCTACATAAATACGAAACAAGAAAAGGAGATGCGATGACGATGGGAAACACAAGGTCAGAAGCAGGATGGAACTTCGACAACAGTTATGCACGTTTGCCGAACCCATTTTTTACCAGCCTCACCCCAACTCCAGCAAGCTCGCCAAAGTTGGTCATTCTCAATCATCCGCTTGCAACATCACTTGGGTTAAACGCACAGGCGCTGCAAAGCGAAGAGGGTGTAGAAGTGTTCGCCGGCAACCGAATTCCGGAAGGTGCGTCACCGCTTGCTCAAGCATATGCGGGGCATCAATTCGGTCATTTCACCCGGTTAGGCGATGGCCGCGCTCTGCTGATCAGCGAACAGATCACCCCTTCAGGCGAACGGTTTGATGTTCAGCTCAAAGGACCAGGCAGAACCCCCTACTCGCGCGGTGGTGATGGTCGAGCAGCACTTGGGCCGATGCTGCGCGAATACATCATCAGCGAAGCGATGCATGCGCTGGGCATTCCGACCACCCGCAGTCTGGCTGTGGTGACAACCGGCGAGCCGATCTACCGCGAAACCGAACTGCCTGGTGCCATTCTGACCCGTGTGGCTGCGAGCCATCTGCGCGTCGGCACTTTTCAATATGCGGCAAACTGGGGCGGTGCCGATGATCTTCGCGCCCTGGCCGATTACGCATTGCAGCGCCATTTCCCAGATGCAATCGATGATGAGAACCGCTACCTGTTGCTGCTTCAGGAGGTCATCAAGCGTCAAGCCTCGTTGATTGCCAAATGGCAACTGGTCGGCTTTATTCACGGAGTGATGAACACCGACAACATGACGATCAGCGGCGAAACGATCGACTATGGCCCTTGCGCCTTCATGGATGCATACGATCCGGCAACCGTATTCAGTTCGATCGACGTGCAAGGCCGCTATGCATATGGCAATCAGCCGTACATTGGCGGATGGAACCTTGCCCGCTTCGCTGAAACTCTTTTGCCGCTGCTCAATGATGATCAGGAGAAGGCTGTCCAAACCGCTCAGGATGCGATTTCTAGTTACTCTGAGCTGTATCGCCGTCATTGGTTTGCCGGGATGCGAGCCAAACTGGGAATCTTCAACGAAGAGAAAGAGGATGAGGCCTTGGTTGAAAACCTGCTCAGCCTGATGCAAAAGCATGGTGCTGACTTCACCAACACATTCCTTGCCTTAACTTTTGATAAACGGGAGGACGCAGCCCTGTTTGGAACACCTGAGTTTGCACAGTGGCAGGAACTGTGGCAGGCGAGATTGGGCAGACAGCAGGAATCGAAAGACGCCTCACATCAGTTGATGCGGAACAGCAACCCTGCGGTCATCCCTCGCAATCATCGGGTGGAAGCTGCACTGGCAAGCGCAGTGGAACGAGAAGATTACAGCGTGATGGAGAAGCTGCTTGCTGTTCTTGCAAATCCCTTTGCGCACACCCCTGAACAGGCGGAGTACGCCGCTGCGCCTGCTCCTTCAGCTCTTCCATATCGTACTTTCTGCGGAACCTAAAATCTCTGTTTCAACGAAAAAACACCTCTTTATGAAGAGCATTGCAAAAGTGCAGGTATGGATAACGAACGAACTAAGGAGTCAGATTGTAATGTTGAAAAAGCGAGTCTCCATCCAGGAGGCTTGCTTTTCTTGTTCTAGTAACCTTACGATCCACTTGGTATTGACGGCGAAAGCTGAGGGCAAACCGATCTTCCTCTCCATCCGATGTAGTATCTACCATCGAAGCTACGTCGGAAAAACACTCCCTGCATCTTCCTCAGCAAAAATAAAAACAACGACTCATGATCAAGTCGTTGCCATCAATCAAAACATTCTCCATCGTTGGTGATTCGAACAGAACTGGCAACTGGAACTAGAGAGCGATCAACTGCCCTACGCAACCATTCCTGCCGATCAGATCTCGTGATTGATCTCGATCAAATTCCCCACCGGATCACGGAAATAGGCGACGCGCATACCAAATTCAGGCGTGTCGTGCGGTTCCTTCACAAACGCAACCTCTTTGCTTCGTAATTGATCGTACGCGGCGTCGACATCATCAACTCGTAAAATGATGGCAACCCGATCCTGTGCGCTGAATTCATTCGGCTTCGTCCAAGCTTGGTCAGGTTCGCTTACGAGCAAAGGCTCCAGCGCAAGATTGATGCTTCCCGTTTGAAACTCAGCAAACGGCGTGGTTTCATCGCCGTAACGGACTTTCAATCCAATCACGTCGCGGTAAAACAGAAAACATTCTTGGACATTTGGCACCAACAATCGAACATGTGAAATTTCCAAATGAGTTCCTCCCTAGCACCTATTCCCTGTGAATATAAAATAATATTTATTATACAAAAAGTGTGTGATTCTGCATAGACTGCTTCCCTTACTTATCCATCGTCTGTGCACTCCACCTTCTACATTACTCTGAGCTACTTTGAAGGAGGATGCTCCATCTGCCACTGGTGGCATGTCCATAACACACCTCATGCATCCTCCTAATCGAGACATAAAAAAATCCACCTTAGATAAGATGGATTTCCCTGCTCTTTTGTTCTGAGCAGATCTGTTAGCATACCTCGCAAACTGTGCAACAAAACGAAAAATCCCCTTTTGTGTCATGCATGCATTTGTTGTAACATTCCCATTCCGGCATTGGATTCGAATAGAGAACGTAAGATGGTTGTGGACTGTAAAATGCTGTAGGTGCAGCATAAGCAGTTGGCTTTAGATATGGATGGTGTGGGACCATAACAACAGGAACTCGGAATGCATAACCGCTCGTATAAGGTTGACGATACAAGGATGATCACTCCTTCGCTTGCCGTTATTTTTATCGATATTATATCTAGCCGAATTCTATTTCGATGATTGTCCCTAAATGATTAGGTGATCGCCCACTCCGCCCTAGTGCCTGCCAGTAGCCGAACAGCTCCAGCATGCCGATACCCCCGTTGACTGGATGCCTCGGTCAGAGAAAAGCTTTTGAACAAACAATGAGAGAAGAGAAGCCAGTATGCTTAAGCATCGACTACTCCACCTGCCACTGGTGCCATATCTGTAAACTATCCCAAAAGAAAAAGGCTCCGTATTCTTAAACACGGAGCCTTTCCCACACTTTAGTAAATTCCCTTTGCATTTGGACAAACTACTCTACAAAAAATGGTTCAAAAACCACCAAAAAATCTCAGTGCCTCTAGTCCCATTATACGTCTCTGCACTTCAGGTGGTAATCCTAATGCTCCAGGAACGGATACAGGTTCTTGGCGACGTTGAAATTCTTGTGGTGATATAGGAGTGGGCTGAATCCGACCAACCGGTAATCCGAAAGGACCGATCACTCCAGGAGCAAATTGAAATGGATTAACAGCTGCAAATGGAGTAAAAGCAAAAGGGTTGATGTTCCTGACGGTACCAAGTGGGGCTTCAGCAGTAGGACCTTGAAACATTGGTGCATTTGGTGCAACTGGTCCCATTGGAGTAGCCTGTTGAAAAAAACGCATCTGTACTTGTTGTGCATCGACCTTATAGTGCTTTTGGTTTTTCTTCTTTGCTTTCATCTGTTTACTGCTCGTCTTCGATTTTTTAGCTTTCAATTTATTTCGCACCACCAATCTGAATGGTATCTTAAATAATTCCAATCATCCGATTGACTGAACAAACAACTTATACGAATAAACAAGAATCCAGCGAAAGTTTCTCTCAGCAATGCCTCCTTTCTTTGCGAAACTATTGCGAAAAATATTCTCATTGCCTCTACTTGTCTCAACTCACTATCCAATATATACAAGATCATAAGAAATCGTTTGGACGAGAGGTGAGAAGCTATAAAAGAAAACACCTATCTTTTTAAAAGATAGTCGATTGTTACAGGTTCGAGTCTCGCATAAGCACTCAACGAAACATACGCTGGTTGTTTTTATTCTGTCCGTTTCCAGTAAACGGCGTTCAATAAAGCAAAACGTGAAGGCAAGACAGTATTTTTGAGTATCGGCTATTCTTAGCCTTCGGGCTAATATAATGGAGTATTCGTCTACTCGCCACTGGTGCCATGTCATGGAACGGGAATCGTTTGAAGATGAAGAAGTAGCCGTACTGCTCAACGAGCACTACATTGCGACAAAAGTGGGTACACCCTGGGGTGATGGAGATGCTGACCCAGATTCATGACAGCTGGACGAAAGATCACGCCCGCATCACCGCGTCCAGCGAGAAGATCGCTTCTTCTCTTCAGCCGCACTTCATGTCGCACAGCAAAGGCATGCTGACCAAAAATTGAAACTCTCCTAACGAAAGAGGAGACAGTCATCCGCGGTGGATGCTGTCTCCTTTTTATCGTCACTCGTGGTGACCTCCCACTATTTTTTACGACTATCTTCATCGGATAACGGGGGTACAACTTCCGTTTTAAACAATTTCCCTCGGACGAACAGTTGCTCGACATCCTGGGCGGGCAGCGGGCGGCTGAAATGGTAGCCTTGCATATCATAACACCCGCGCTCCGCCAGGTAGCGCAGATGATCTTCCGTCTCCACCCCTTCGGCGATCACGTGCAGGTTGAGGCTCAGGGCGAGTGCGATGACCGAGCTTGCGATCGCCGCATCGTCCGCATCGGTGGTGATGTCGCGGACGAAAGACTGATCGATCTTCAGCGTGTGGATCGGGAAATGTTTGAGATAGCTCAACGACGAATAGCCTGTCCCAAAGTCATCGAGCGAGATGCGAATGCCTAAGTTGCGCAATTCGTTGAGCACGACGATCGCCCGCTCAACATTGTGCATGGTCACGCTTTCGGTGATCTCAAGTTCGAGGAATTCCGCATCGACGCCCGTCTCCTCCAGCACGCGCTGGACCATTTCGACCAGATCTTCTTGGAGGAACTGACGCGCCGACAGGTTGACCGCGACGATCAGGTCGGGATAGCCCGCTTCGTGCCAGATTTTGATCTGTTCGCAAGCGGTTCGCAACACCCACTCGCCGATCGGGACGATCAGTCCGGTCTCCTCGGCCAGCGGAATGAACGAGGCGGGCGACACCATGCCGAGAACAGGATGCTTCCAGCGCAGCAGCGCCTCCACCCCGATGATCTCTCCGCTGCTCACGTTCACCTGCGGCTGGTAGAACAGGACAAACTCTTGCAACCCTAACGCTTTGCGCAAAAATCCTTCTAAGGAAAGCTTCTGCATCGAGTCTTCGTTCATCGAGGTCGTGTAGAGCTGGAAGTTGTTTCTCCCCCGCTCTTTCGTGCGATACATCGCCGTCTCCGCATTTTTCAGCAGCGTGAACAGATCGCCCCCATCGTCGGGGAAGAAGGAGATGCCGATGCTGCAGGTGACAAACAGCTCGTTTGACATCAGCACAAAGGGGGCTGCCAGCGTCTGCAACAGCGTTCTCGCCATCTGGATCGCACCCTGCGGCGAATTCAGATCGGGCAAAATCAGAGCGAACGCGTCCCCGCCGATGCGACAGATCGTGTCCTCTTCCCGCATGCAGACCTTCAATCGCTCGGCAACCGCCCGGATCAGCTCATCGCCGACCGAGTGGCCGAGCGTATCGTTGATCGATTTGAAGCGGTCGACATCGAGAAACAGCACAGACAGCATCTGCGAATTGGCACGAGCTTTCTCCATCTCCTCTTGCAACCGCTCTTCGAACAGAGCGCGATTGGGCAGGTTGGTCAGCACATCATAGTAGGCGATGTACTGGAGTCGCTCTTCGGTCAGCTTGCGTTCGGTGATGTCGACCATGATCCCCCGACAGCCGGTGACGGTGCCGTTCTCATCGAGCACCGTCACGTAGTCTTTGATCCACACAGTGCGCCCATCTGCGGCGAACACGCGATACTCGATCTCATGGTTGCGCAGCTCTGCGTTCTCCTGCTTGCAAAAGGTCAACAGCCGCTCACAGTCGTCCGGGTGAATCACCGAACGCCAAAACGACTCTGATTCGATCAATTGCTCCGGACGGTAGCCCAAAATTTTAGCAGACTGCGGCGACACGAACTGATAGCGGAACGTGTACGGGTCGCCCTCCCAGACGATCGCATCGATCGATTCGACCAGCCCCTGGTATTTTCGGTTGGAGCGATTGCGCTCTCGATCCGCCTGTTTTCGCTCCGTGATGTCTTTGACGATGATATACATGCCGGTCACTTCGCCTTCCACGAAGATCGGCACATGGGTCAGGTGCACGTTGATCAGGTGACCCTCTTTGTGATAGAGGGTCGTCTCATAATTTCGTGGCACGCCGTTCACCGCAGCAAAAAAATGCGCTTTGATCTTGTCGCTCTCATCGGAGCGCAGCACCCTCAAGGGTGAGCCCTCCACAAAGTCTGACTCCTCGTAGCCGAGAACTTTCTTACAAGCTGGATTGGAGGCGAGCAATCGCCCTTGGAGATCGAGCGTGTAGACCGCATTCGGGTTGTGCTCATAGAGCGACTTGAACGCTTGCTCCTCTTTGGTCAATCGGCGCCGCGTGCTGAGATGTTCCGATGTGATGCTGCCGACGACGAACACCATCACCAGCATCAGCCCGCTTGCGAGCAGCCAGTCGGAGTCGCTCTGGAACGAAAACAGCTCCCCATCCAGGCTGTCTGCCCCATTCATAGAAACTACCTGATACGTCAAAAGCAAAACAGAGATAAGTGCTAACAAGGCAATTCGCCAATCGGGGATTCGCCTGTACATGACAAGGGTCCACCCCAAAGCAATCAATCCGATCATGATAGAAGTTAAAGAGACCCAGTTCATGATAAGCTCCTCTCAGGCGAGGTAAAATTATGGATACGTCATTATTCGACATGATTCGTGGCTTTCCTGTTTAACGAAAACGTGCTACACGAAAGAAGAAACAAGACAAATCAACCTACCTTCCAGTCGAACTTTCCAATTAATTCTTCAAAAAATAGACCGACCACGAGCATTTCAAGCGGCTCGCATCGATAATCCTGTAAAAAACGATTTATTTTTCTTCGTCTAGGGATGATCTCTACCTTTTGTTCATGCTATCTTATCTATATATGAGGAGGGATTTTATGTCTTTTTGGCGCTTCTTTTACGAGATGATCATCCTGCTCGCTGTGATCACCTACACGATTTTGATTTTTGCCGACCCAGCCGACCATCCTCATCTGACAGAAGAACTGATCCGCAAAGTGGATTTAGGACTGATCCTGTTTTTAGGCTTTGAATATTTGCTTCGATTGTATCTTGCAAAAAACAAGCAGAAGTTTGTGCGGGAAAACTGGTTTGATATCATCGCGATCATTCCGTTCGACCTGCTCTTCCCGCTCGCTCGGTTCATGCGGATCATCCGCATCGTGCGTTTGCTCAAAGCGTCCCCGCTGCTGTGGAGCGTGCTCAATTCGAATCAGATGCGCAAGATCTTCGCCTATTTGGCGGTGATCCTGCTCTGGAGTGCGACAGCTGTCTATCTGCTGGAAAAGGGGAATAACGATAGCTTTCAGACTTGGGGAGATGCGCTGTGGTGGTCGGTGGTGACGACGACGACCGTCGGGTATGGTGACATTTCGCCGATCACAGAGGGCGGGCGAATCATCGCCGCCTTCCTGATGATCTCTGGGATCGGCCTGATCGGTACGTTCACCGCCAATCTCGCCAACCATTGGATGACCTTTTTTGAAGCGCCTAGCAATCGCGAGGATGATGTGTTCGAAGCGCTGGAAGAGGAGCTAGCCTATGAGGATGACCGGTTGCAAAATCATTTGAAACACAACGTGATGCAATGGGTGCACCGCATTGAAACGCTCAGCGAGAGCGAATATCAAACGCTGCTGCGCACGCTTGAGATGCTGCGCGAAAAAGAGCTGTGATCCAAAAAAAGCGGCATCAGGTAATCACACCTGATGCCGCTCGATCATCTTCTGTTAAGCGTTTACCGTTTGACCAGCAAACGTTTTCGCCAACTCTTTCGCCTGTTCGATCGCTTCCGACTTGATACGATCCGCCTCGTGCGGCACTGCTGCCATACCTTCGATCGGCAGCGTGGTCGCATCGGTGATGCCGACGAACGCGAGGATGCCGCGCAGGTAGCGGTCGCCAAACTCAAATTCTGTTGCCGGGCCTTCGGAGTAGAAGCCGCCGCGCGCTTGAATGTGGATTGCCGGTTTGCCGCCCATCAGACCTTGCGGCCCTTGCTCGGTGTAGCGGAACGTCTTGCCTGCCACGCAGATGCTATCGATGTACGCTTTCAGAACTGGCGGGAAGCTCAAGTTCCACATCGGGGTGACAAACACATATTTGTCAGCAGCTACGAACTGCTCGACCAGTTCGTTCAAGCGTACCACTTTCGCTTTTTCAGAAGCGGTGAGGTCGTCAAACGAGCCGCCTTGTTGCAGCTTGCCCCAACCGGTGAGCACGTCTGCGTCGATCTCCGGGATGTCAGACTTGAAGAGGTCGAGCTCGATCACCTGATCGTTCGGGTTGATCGATTTGTACTCGTTCAAAAACTCGCGTCCAACCGACAGGGAGAACGATTGATCCTCCGTTTTCGGGTTTGCTGTGATGTACAATACTGTAACCATATTCCTCTCATCCTCTCTGCTGAAAGTATAGTTGGACAGGATTTTGGACTCTGTGCTCCCACCAACAATAGGGTGCGATCAGAGCGACAAAATCATGCTGTCTTTAGTTGGTAGATTTCGCAGATCGCGCCCGTCCGAACAGGCAGTCAACCGACCAGCCTTCCGATCCTCTGATCGTCAGGTAGGCTGCGATCGCGATCAGCGCCAAGTCTAGCTCCCAGCCTGCTCCCTGTCCATCGCCGGTGAAACCGATCGCCACTTTCACTTTGAAGAGAGCGACGAGCAGCATGATCACAAAGGCTGCCGAAACATAGCGGGTCAACAGGCCGATGATCAGCGCGGCCCCTCCGATCACTTCGAAGTACGCGATGATGTACGCCATGAAGGACGGGATGCCGATCGAGCTAAACCAACCTCCAATGTTGTCAAGCCCACTCTGCATCTTGATGATGCCGTGCGCCAACATGGTGATGCCAAGTACAACTCGCAAAATCGTACTTGCCAACGCTTTTTGTTGTTTCATTTTAGAATGAAGCCTCCCATTTCTATTGGTTCACTTGGTTTTCTGTGGTGAAACTTTGTTTCTTATTGCGCTACTACGAAGATATCACCGATTGGGATGGAACGTCAATCCTATTTTTGATACTATGTAATCTAGGTCACTCTACAGTTCGGGAGGGATTGTATGGACATCGGCTCGATGATTCGAGAGATCCGCAAGCGCAAAAACGTGACGATTCCCCAACTTTGCGAAGGGACGGGGCTTTCCAAAGGGTTTGTCTCCAACATTGAGAACAATAAAACATCACCGTCGATCGCGACGTTAGAAAGCATTGCCGATTATTTAGAAGTGCCGTTGGCCTATTTTCTGCTCAAGAAAGAGGATCGTATGCATGTCGTGCGCAAAGAGCAGCGAGAGGTGTCGCTGTTCGGCAAGGACAATCTAAAGATCGAAAAATTGACGATGCACGGTGGACTGCGGATGAAATTGGTCGAAATGCCACCAGGTTCGGCGTCTGGCGAGACGTTGCATTCGCATGAGGGCGAAGAGTGCCACCTGATCCTGCAAGGGAAAGTGACCGCGGTCCAAGGAGATGAGGCGGTGGAGTTGACCGCCGGCGACTCGTTCAGCTGGAAATCTTGCGTTCCCCACCGCGTGATCAACAAAGGGGACGAACCCGCTTTGATCCTGATCGCCAACTATAAGCCTCGCTAAGCGGTACGACCTTTCGCGATCTTTCACTTTGAAATGACTCTCGCACTAGACCAAAAATGAATCCTATTCACTATTTAAGCGTTATTTTCCAAGTGATATAATAAATACAGACAACTCTTAGTCCATCTGATAATAAGAGAGGTCCCCCGAGCACGAAAAGACCGCCTTCCGACACAAGGCGGTCTTTTTCTATTGGCGTTTTGATCGGTCGCAAGCAGATCTGCACGGTGACAGCAGATCAATCCCTTCCCTCCACCCCGTCCGCTACGATCAGCACATCCACATAGCGCGTGTTCTTCATGATCTTGTTGATGATCGATCCTTTGGTGATCTCTTCAAAGCGAGAGCGCGCCGATTGGCCGAGGATGATCTGCGTGATCCCGTGCGCTCTGACAAAGTCGGTGATCACGTCAGCCGGCCGCTTTCCGCCGATCGGGCGGATGTGCAGATCGGCGCCTAGCGAAGCGCAGAGCTGTTCCAACCCGCTCAGCTTTTTTCGGTTCTGCTCATCAAGCTCCGAAATCGGTACCAGCGGCACGTTGAGCACATCGAGCGAACATTTCAGCCGGTTGGCGATGCGCCAGCCACGCCTGATCAAGCGCTCCGCGTTTTTGCGATAGTTCACACAGACGAGGATCTTTTCATTCGCCCCCTTCATGCCGTCAATTCCGTTCTCCTGTTTGTAATGTTCCAAGCGATCATCCACATCGTCCGCCACCTCGCGCAGAGCGACTTCGCGCAGTGCGTTCAGATTGCCGAGGCGAAAGAAGTGGTTCAGCGATTGCTCGATCTTGTCTTGCTTGTAGATCAGCCCCGCTCGCAGCCGCTCGCGCAACTTTTCTGGCGATGTGTCGATCAGTTGCACCTCGTCTGCCACGTGCAGCATGCGATCGGGGACGCGCTCGCCCACTTTCACACCGGTCAGCTGTTCGACCATGTCGTGCAAGCTCTCCAAGTGCTGAATGTTCATCGCCGAGATGACATCGATGCCCGCCGCCAGTATCTCCAAGACATCCTCGTAGCGCTTGCGATGCTTCGAGCTGGGCGCATTCGTGTGTGCGAGCTCGTCGATCAGCACCGTCTGCGGTCGGCGTTCGAGAATCTTTGCCACGTTCAGCTCGTAGAGCACCTTACCTTTGTACTCGATCGCGCTCAGCTCGATGATCGGCAATTCTCCGATCTGCCGCTCCGTCTCGACGCGCCCATGCGTTTCGATCAGGCCGATCACCACGTCGGCTCCCTTTCGCAACAGCTCATTGCCCTCGCGCAGCATCGCATATGTCTTGCCCACGCCCGGTGCTGCGCCGATCAGGATTTTAAAATGGCCGCGCGATTGGCGTTCGATCGCGTCGAGCAACTGTTCTGGCGTTTTTCGCTCCGCCTGCTTCACACCGCATCTCCCCTTTGATGGCCGCCACATGCCCCGATCGAAAGCGACCGGAGCACGGAGCTGTCTTAGATTCGTTTCTGCAAGTCGAGGTTCAGCTTGAGCACGTTGACGCGCGGTGAACCGAACAGGCCAAGCTCGCGCCCTTCTGTGTGCTGCTCGACCAACTGACGCAGCTCGATCTCGGGAACGCCAGTCCGCTTGCTGATGCGCGGTATCTGCGCCTCGGCAGCTGCCGGCGTGATGTGCGGGTCGAGGCCTGAGCCGGAGTTGGTGAGCAGATCGCTGGGCAGGTCGGCGATCGGAACATCCGGATTGGTCGCTTGCCACGCCGCGATCGATTCTTGCACCCGCATTTTCAGCTCGGGGTTGGACGGCGCGTAGTTGTTGGAACCGGATCCTGCCCCATCGTAGTTGATCGAAGACACCCGACTCTGAAAAAAGCTCGGATCGGCAAAGCTCTGACCGATCAGCTCGGAGCCGATCACTTCGCCTTGCTGATCATAGATCAGACTGCCGTTCGCCTGCTCCGGGCTCACCACTTGGGCGACACCTGTCAGCGCCAGCGGATAGAGCAGACCGCAGACCAGCATCAACAGCAAGCTGAGCCTGATGATCGTGCCGATATTCCCGATGCGTGTCATCTTCTTTTTCATCACTCTCACCCTTTTCTTATAAAAAGATCGAGACGAACATGTCGATCAGCTTGATGCCGAGGAACGGCACGACCACGCCGCCCAAACCGAAGAGGAGCAGATTGCGGCGCAGCAGAGCGGTCGAGCTGAGCGGTTTGTAGGTGACGCCTCGCATCGCCAGCGGAATCAACAGCGGAATGATCACCGCATTGAACAGCAGAGCGGAAAGGATCGCCGATGTCGGCGAGCTGAGGCGCATGATGTTCAGCGCATCAAGCTGTGGGATCGCGAGCACAAACAGCGCAGGGATGATCGCAAAATATTTAGCAATGTCATTGGCGATCGAAAAGGTGGTCAGGGCACCGCGCGTCATCAACAGCTGCTTGCCGATCGAGACCACCTCGATGATCTTGGTCGGATTGGAATCGAGGTCGATCATGTTTGCCGCCTCTTTGGCGGCGATGGTGCCCGAGCTCATCGCCAGCCCTACATCTGCCTGTGCCAGGGCTGGCGCATCGTTCGTCCCGTCGCCCGTCATCGCGACCAGTTTGCCCTCCGCCTGCTCGCGGCGAATGACGGCGATCTTGTCTTCCGGTCTGCTTTCCGCGATGTAATCATCGACGCCAGCTTCGCGGGCGATCGTCGCCGCCGTCAGCGGGTTGTCGCCTGTGCACATGATCGTCTTGATGCCCATCTCGCGCAGCTGTTGAAAGCGTTCGCGCATCCCCGGCTTCACCGTATCTTTGAGGTAGATCAGACCGTACAGCTCGCGATCGACCGCCACCGCCAGCGGCGTTCCTCCAGCAAGGGCGATCTGATCGCTCTTCTCGTCCAGATCGGCGGGGAGGATGCCCCCTTGTTCAAGCACCCATCGCTTGATCGCATCCACCGCGCCTTTGCGAACCTTTTGACCGTTCACCAGATCGGCACCGCTCATGCGCGTCTGCGCTTTGAACTCGATCCACTCGCTGTCCACCGCCAACGCCGCTTCCACAGGCAGCTCCAGCCTCTTCATCAGCTCCAGCACCGATCTTCCCTCCGGCGTCTCATCGTGCAGCGAGGAGATGGCCGCCCAGTTGGCCAGCTCGGCCAGCCGATGGGAACCGACCGGCAGAAACTCGCTCGCCATCCGATTGCCAAAGGTGATCGTGCCCGTCTTGTCGAGGATGATCGTGTTGATGTCGCCCGCCGCTTCGACCGCTTTGCCAGACATGGCGAGCACGTTGAACTGGGTGACGCGATCCATCCCGGCGATCCCGATCGCCGAGAGCAGACCGCCGATCGTCGTCGGAATCAGGCAGACGAGCAGCGCGATCAGCATCGGAATTTCCAGCGTCATGCCCAAGTAGTTCGCAAAAAACGGCAGCGTGACGACGACGATCAGGAAGACGAGGGTCAAGCTCATCAGCACGGTGTTCAGCGCGATCTCGTTTGGCGTCTTCTGGCGCTGCGCCCCTTCGACCAGCGCGATCATCCGGTCGAGAAACGATTCGCCAGGATCGCTTTCGATGCGCACCGTGATCTCATCGGAGACGACGCGAGTGCCCCCGGTCACCGAAGCGAAGTCGCCGCCCGCCTCTTTGATCACCGGAGCGGACTCGCCGGTGATCGCCGACTCATCGACGGTCGCAAGCCCTGCGATCACCTCGCCGTCGCCCGGGATCAGCTCGCCTTGGAGCACCTGCACGATGTCCCCTCTGCGCAGTTCATTCGCCGCGATCATCTGAGCGCTTCCGTCCGCAGCGATCTTTCTGGCGGGCACATCTTTTTTCGTCTGTTTGAGCGAGTCTGCTTGCGCTTTGCCACGCCCCTCGGCGAGCGCTTCCGCAAAGTTGGCGAACAGTAGGGTGAACAGCAGAATCAGCGCGACGGTCAGATTAAACCAGCGCGGCATCGCGCCTCCAAACGCGTCGGGAACAAAGCTTAACAACAGGGTGATCAAAAAGCCTACTTCCACCACAAACATGATCGGATTGCGGATCATCGCGCGCGGGTCGAGCTTGATCACCGACTCTTTGGCCGCCTGAAGGGCGATGTTGCTCGTGATCATCGATCGTTTTGTGCTCATCATGTCTCTCCTCCTCCACATATCCCCGTTACCTCAGCGTCAAAAACTCGGCGATCGGCCCGAGCACCAGCACGGGGAAGAACGTCAAGGCGCCGACGATAAACGTCGTTCCCAGCCAAATGCCCCCGAACAGCGCGTTGTCGGTGCGGAAAGTGCCGGCCGTCTCCGGAACGGGGCGCTTTGTCGCAAGCGATCCGACGACCGCCAAGAGCGTCACCATCGAGAAGAAGCGCGCGACATACATGACGATCCCGGTCGTGATGTTCCAAAACGGCGTGTTGTCAGCAAGCCCTTCAAATCCTGATCCGTTGTTCGCCGCCGATGAGGTGTATTCGTAGAGCACCTGCGTGATCCCGTGGTGGCCCCCGTTGGAGATCGCCTCCTGACCGAGCGGCGTGTAAAAGGCGAGCGCGCTGGCTCCGAGGATCAGCAGCGGATGGATCAACAGGGTGAGCGCGATCAGCTTCATCTCTCTGCCTTCGATCTTCTTGCCCAAAAACTCGGGGGTGCGCCCGACCATCAGCCCGGAGAGAAAGACGGCGATCATCGCATACATCAGCACGTTGAGCATCCCCGCCCCCACACCGCCGAACACCGTGTTGAGCAACATGTTCGACAGCGCGATCATCCCGCTGAGCGGTGTGAGCGTATCGTGCATCGTGTTGACCCCGCCCGTCTCCGAGGCGGTGGTGACGACCGAGTACAGCGCAGATTGCGCCACCCCCAGGCGAACCTCCTTGCCCTCCATGCTCCCATGATCTTGGGCCAGGCCAAGCCCGCTCAAAACGGGGTTGCCCGCATACTCATTGGCCAGTGACACGCCGAGAAACAGCACGAAGATCATCGCCATCGAGACAAACAGCACCCGCCCCTGTTTCGGGTTGCCCACCATCCGACCATAGGTGAACGGAAGCGCGGTGGGGAGCAGCAGCATCAATAGCATTTGGATCGTGTTGCTGAGCGCTCCCGGATTTTCAAACGGGTGTGCCGAGTTGGCCCCAAAGTGTCCGCCGCCGTTGTTGCCGAGCTCTTTGATCGAGAGCAGCGAGGCGACCGGGCCGCGCGCGATCTGCTGTTCAGTACCGCTGAGCGTGTGCGCGGTCACCGGCTGCTCCAATGTCTGCGGAACGCCGAGCAAGAGGAAGAGCAGCGCGGCCACGATGGAGATCGGCAAGAGAATGCGGACGATGCTGCGCACCAGATCGACGAAAAAGTTGCCGAGCGGCTTTCCGGCAAGCCCGCGCATGCAGGCGATCACCACAGCGAGCGCGGTCGCCGGCGCGGTGAACATCATGAAGATGATGCCGATCAGCTGGGACAGATAAGACAGGCCGCTCTCCCCGCTGTAATGTTGCAGGTTGGTGTTGGTCATGAACGAGATCGCCGTGTTAAAAGCTAACGTCGGCTCCATGCTGCCGATCTGACTGGGGTTGAGCGGCAGTGACCCTTGGAAGCGAAACACCAGATAGACCAGCACGATCATCACGGTGTTCAGCAGCACGACTGCACCCGCATACTGCTTCCACGTCTGGTTCTCCATCCGCACACCGCCGATCGCAAACAAGGTGCGCTCGATCGGAGCAAACAGCTTGTCGATCCCGCTCCGCTTTTCCGTATCGAAGGCGCTGGCAACGTAGCGGCCGACCGGGCGTGCCAGCAACAGTGCAGCGAGCAGTGTCAAAATGATAGCTAACAAATCGATCGTCACAAGAATCCCTCCACAATCTTTCCGAAATGTTGATCAAGGTTATTGATATCGATCAAAATTTTTCCGGCCGTACCAAGGCGAAGATCAGATAGCAGATCAGGGCAATCACGATGCCGCCCAACAACCACATCATCTTCCCTCACTCCCTTCCTCGCTCACCTTGCTTGCAAAGCGGAGCAACCACAACATCAACAGCGTAAGTGTCACTATGCTTCCGATCATCAGCGCATCGAGCATGCACGTTCCTCCTCCATCCGTTCTTGGACTTGTGTCGCTTCATCCGTTCTTGCCGCTTGCGGAGAACCGGTCGTCCGAACCGCGCTGGCTCGCACGCCGGTTCTCCGGCAAGAAACAAAAAGACCGGTGCCCCTTCAACGCCTGAAACAGGTTCGAATGATCAGAACCATGTTTCGCTCGTCAAAGTCTGCACCGGTCTACGTAACGCCTGGCAACCGCTCAGCAGTTCCCCTGCATTCTGTCTCCCTGTAGTGAAAAAGACTTCTGCTACCTCGTCGATCTCGGGGTCCGTACGCCCGCCCAGATCTGCTATTTCAGCTTTTTTTCCAGATCGCAATCTAAAATGTACATCTCGACCTGCTCTCCAATTCGCGTGGAGATGTCGCTATGGCTGGAGATCACCTGACATTCTGTGATTCTGGAGATGATCGCTTCCGACTCTTCGCTGTAGTTCTCCCGCAAAATCTGCCGCATCTCTTTGACCAGCCGCTTGCCACGATCCGACTTGACGAGATGCTTCTCCTCATGGGTCAGCACCCCTTTCAGCCGAACGATCACCATGTCGCGAATGATATAGGTCTTGGTCTCTTGCGGTCCCCGGCCTAAGATCTCTCGCTGCAGCTTGATGTACGCCTCGCTGATATCAGACTCCATCTTGTTCTTCGCATTCGGTGCCATTTGATCTTCAATCCCCTTTTTCGGTGAGAATCGCACAAAGAATGGCACAACAAAACCGGTGCTGATCTCAACCTGTAAGTTAGAAAATACAAAGGTCAAAATCTACACCGGTCTACAAATCGCCACGCGAATGCTCGCTTTGCGTCATGTCTCCCTGTGAGACCAACTTATGAAAGACTCCAGTTAAAACGGTGTCTTCTGTTTCAAGGAAACACAAAAAGACCGTTCCAACTAGAAGGTCTTCTGACCCTCCCTGCATTAGCCGACGAAGTTAGCTGACGGGTAGGATGGCAAGGAAGTTCCTCATCCCTCTCGCGCACTGCGAGATTAACCCCAGAAGATCGGGTCCTCCGCTCTTGAAAGTAAGTCCAAGATTAGGCCATGTTTCAGTTGTTGAATCAAATATACTGCCCTCCGAGCACTTTGGCAAGACCTATTTTTGTAAAAAAAGCTCCTTCCCTGAAACTGAGGAAGGAGCGATCCGTACGCATTATCTGTAGTTGACGAGCAGCACGACGATCGAGGCAAGCGAGAAACAGATGCCGAGCAAATACATGACCGATACGGTCTGCACTTGGTTCATGCCGCTGCGCATCAGCGTGTGGTGCGTGTGCGATTTGTCAGCCTGATGCAGCGGTCGACGCTCTTTGATCCGTCTGAACAGCACGAACATCGTGTCGAAGATCGGAACGCCGAGCGCGAGCACCGGCACGATCAGCGAGACGAACGTCGCCGACTTGAACGCGCCGTCGACCGCCAGAGCGGCCAGCGCAAAGCCGAGGAAGGTCGCCCCCGAATCGCCCATGAAGATCCGAGCCGGGTGAAAGTTGTGTTTCAAGAAGGCAAGCGATACGCCGATCAGCGCCACCGCATAGAAAGCGACCGGACCATTGCCCGAAAGGATCGCGATGAAGAGCAAGGTGATCGCCGAGATCGAGGAGATCCCTGCTGCCAGACCGTCCACGCCGTCCAAGAAGTTGAGCATGTTCGTCAGCGCGACGACCCAGAGCACGGTCGCAGCGATCGAGATCCATTCCATGCCGTGGTCAGCAAAAGAATAGTAGGGCAGATCGATCCACGGAATGGTGATCGCTTCCACCTTTACATCAAATCCGACCAAGATTAAAGCTGCCGCAATATGTGTCAACAGTTTCGGCCACGCCGGAAAGTCTTTGCCGCGGGTCTTGTAATAATCGTCGAGCACACCGACCGCAAACAGAAGCAAGCCGCCCAGCGCGATTCCATAAAACGTGTCGTCCACTTCTCCGAAGAACAGTTGAATTAATAATGTGGAGATGATAAATCCAAAATAGATCGCCGCACCGCCGAGCACCGGAATCGGTTCCTTGTGCAGTTTCCGAGGGTTCGGCATGTCTACAAACCCTGTCTTCAACGCCAGCTTGCGCAGATAAGGCACCATAAAGTACACGAGCGCAAACGAGACGATCAAAGTCAGCGTCAGCATTTGTGGGGATTGCATTTTGTTCGTAAGCCTCCCTCTGCGCCACAATCTTGGTGAAGGTAGTGTGCGCAAAAATCCACTTTTATTTCCTGAGAAATTAGATACGCTCGCTATGAAAGGAGCGCCAATGTACAGGCGCTCCTTAAAACGTACTCATTATACCAGAGAACTCTGCAATAACGGAAGTTACTATCGGGTAAAAAGAAACGCAAAGAGACGAATTTCGTCATTTTTCAACATTTCGTCCACATTCTCTTCGATTCTCAATAGATAAGACGATCTGAAATTGGAAAACGTTACAGCGATTTCAACATGCTAAAAGATTCGTGCCGATGTCCCGCTTTCTGTCTGGCAGAATCTGCTGTTCTACTCGATCCGCCTCGCTCATACAATCTAGCAAGTAGAAGAGTAGGAGGTAGTTGATCGATGATCAGCGGAATTCTGTTGTTCCACCTCATCGTCATCCCGGTGGTGTTTCTGCTGGGACGCCTGTCCAATCGCATCGCCTTTGTCCGCGTGAAAGCTGAGGCTCGCCAGAGCCTGCCCAACTTTTTGCGAAAGAAAGACTAACAAAAAGCGTTCCTCACGGTGGAGGAACGCTTTTTGCTTACAGCCCTTTGAGGGCAAAATAGTCGTTTAGGATCTGCTCAACGGCCAGCAGGCGGTCCATCTTCGCCATGGTCGTGCGCGCGTTGTTCGCCGAGGTGATGTAGTTGCTCTCCCCCGTGACGATAAAGCCTGCCAATTGACGCGCCGCATCATAGCCTTGCTCGCGCAGAGCAGGCACCACTTTTTCGATGATTTCGTTCAGCAGTTCCGATTCTTGATCAGGTCGGAAAATCATGGTCTTGTCGAGGTTGGACATGGTAAGGCCCCTCCTGTTCTTGGTCAAGACTTTACTCTACGCACCCGATGTGACGCGCTCGATCTGCGCACCTAAGGAAACTAGCTTCTCGACCGGGTTCTCATACCCGCGGTCCAAATATTGCAATCCTTCCACGGTGGACGTGCCTTCTGCGACGAGGCTGCCGAGAATCATCGCGCCCGCCGCGCGCAGATCGCCTGCGACCACGCGAGCGCCGCGCAGCTTGTCTACGCCGCTGACGATCGCCGTGTCGCCGGAGATCTTGATGTCCGCTCCCATGCGGGTCAGCTCCTGGGTGAAACCAAAGCGAGCATCGAAGACGGTCTCTTTGACATAGGAGATCCCGTTGGCGGTCGTCAGCAGGGTCAGCATCGCCGGTTGCAAGTCGGTAGCAAAGCCCGGATAGGCAAAGGTGATCACATGTGTCGCCCGCAGTTTGCGATCGCGAGCGTCGACGGTGATCGAATCACCCTCCAGCGAGATGTCACAGCCCATATCGAACAGCAAGGAGGGCAGACCTGCCAGCGATTGTGGCGGGATGCCGCTGACCGTCACTTTGCCGCGCGTGATCGCGCCGGCACAGAGGTAGGTGCCCGACTCGATGCGGTCTGTCATGCAGGTATAGCGCACACCATGCAAGCTCTCCACGCCTTCGATGGTGATGATGTCGGTGCCGACACCGCGGATCTTCGCTCCCGCCTTGTTCAAGAACATCACCAGATCGACGATCTCCGGCTCGCGGGCTGCGTTGTAGACGATCGTGGTGCCGCTGGAAAGCGCACCGGCCATGATCGCAGCGTTCGTGCCGCCGACAGTCGAGCCAAAGCGCGTTCCCAAAAACATCGCCGCACCTTTTAAGCGACCGTCCGGACACTCCGCATAGACGCTTCCTTCGAGCATCTTGATCTCAGCGCCCAGCGCCGACATCGCTTTCAGATGCTGATCGACCGGTCGGGCACCGATCACGCAGCCGCCCGGAAGCGGCACTTGCGCCTTGCCAGCCTTCGCAAGCAGCGGACCGAAGATCGAGAACGAAGCGCGCATCTTGCGCACCAGGTCTTCGGAGACCGTCCAGTTGGTCAGGCCTTCGTTGACGATGCGCAGCGTGTTGGGACCAGCCCACTCGCATTTGACGCCCGTCTCTTCTAAAATTTCCATCAAAGTATTTACATCGCTCAAATTCGGAACATTTTCCAAAATTGTTTCGCCGTCACAGAGCAAGACGGCACACATGATGGCCAGGACGGAGTTCTTGCTCCCCGATGCCTGAATCTCGCCATTCAGCGGGCTTCCGCCTTTTACGCGAAGTACTTCCATTCGTTGTACACCCCATCCGTTAGAACTGGCTCGATAGACACATTTTACCACAGAAAAGGGGTTCCCTGCGGTACTATTTCTTTCCACTATAAGTGATCGACTGTGTCCAGTCAATTTTAGGGGTCGAGCGGAAAACAGCCTTGAGCGCTTCGCTGCTCAAGGCTGTTTTGTCGTCATCATCAGCGTCTGAAACATCTGCTCCATCTGCTCGTGGGTCAGCTGGCCGATTCGGCGCTCGACGATCTTTCCTTCCTCATCGATCGTGACGGAGACGGGCACGGTGATGATGCCGTACGCCTTTTGCACAGCGCCATCCTTGTCGATCAGCTGCGGGAAGGTCAGCGCCTGTTCGAGCACAAACCTCTCGGCGAGCTCCAGCGTATCATCGTGCGTGATGTTGACTCCGAAAAGCTTTACTTTGTCCTCATATTTGCGGGACATCTTCTGCAGATCGGGCATCTCTTTCTTGCAGGGCGGGCACCACGACGCCCAGAAGTTGAGAAACACCTTTTGACCGCGCAGATCGGCAAGCGACACCGTCTGTCCGCTCATCGTGGTCAAGGTGAAATCGGGTGCCGGCTGCCCCGGTGTCAGCGCGACCGCTTTGGTCGAACCTTGCTTCCCCGGCTCGTCGCTGCCGCAACCGCTGAGCGAGAAGAGCAGGCTGATCAGCAGCAGGAACAGTGGCCATCTCCTGTTCATGCTTGCTCGATCAAGGCGAGGAACTCTTGCTCACTCAGGACGGTGATGCCCAGCTCCTGCGCTTTGGTGAGCTTCGATCCCGCCTCTTCCCCTGCGATCACAAAGTCTGTCTTCTTCGACACCGATCCGGTCACTTTCGCACCGTACGACTCAAGTTTCGCTTTCGCTTCGCTTCGCCCAAGTTGGGAGAGCGTTCCGGTCAAGACGACCGTCTTGCCGAAGAACGGGCTTGCGTCCGCCACCGCGACCAACTGCTGCGCCTCATGCGTCGGGTTGACCCCGGCCGAAAGCATCCGCTCGATGCTGCGCTGCACGCGCTCCTGCTGGAAGTAGCCGATGATGCTCTCGGCGACGATATCCCCAAATCCGGGGATCGCCACCAGCTCTTCAAACGTGGCGATCTGCACGCGCTGAAGCGAGCCGAACGTCTCCGCAAGATCGCGGGCCATGCGCGTGCCGGTGTTCGGAATCCCCAGCGCGTTGAGGAAGGACGCCAGATCTTTCCCTTTGCTCTTCTCGATGGCGTCGAGCAGGTTTTGCGCCTTTTTCTCGCCGAATCGCGGCAGGGAGAGCAGCTTTTCGAGCGTCAGGCTGTCATAGAGGTCTGCCGGATCGGTGATGTTCAGCTCCGCAAAAAGCTGTTCGGCCGTCTTGATCGAAAACGTCTCGATGTCCATGCCGCCCCTGCTGGCAAAGTGTGAGATGCGATTGACCACCTGCGTCTTGCAACCGTCCACGTTCAGGCAGAACAGATGAGCTCCCTTTTCCACCAGCGTGGAGCCGCAGCTCGGACACTCGATCGGCTTTTCGATCGGCGCCGTGACCAGATCGTCATCTTCCAAGGCGAACAGCACTTCCGGAATGACATCGTTGGAGCGGCGAATGGCGATCCGCGAGCCGATCGCCACCTCTTTGCGCTGAATGTCGCCCCAGTTGTTCAAGGTCGCCCGCTGGACGGTGACCCCGCCGATGTCGACCGGTTCGAGCAGCGCGGTCGGCGTGATCTTCCCCGTGCGCCCCACATCCCAGACCACCTCTTGCAAGATCGTCGAATACTCCTCCGCCTCAAACTTGTAGGCGATCGCCCAGCGCGGAAACTTGTCGGTGTATCCGAGCGCGGTACGGGTGGCGATGTCGTTGATCTTGATCACCATGCCGTCGATCAGATAGTCGAGCTGCGCCCGGCCTTCCTGATCGAAGCGGTCGATCTCGCCGATCACGCCTTCGATGTCAGAAAATGCCTTGGAGTACGGGCCGGTCTTGATCCGGTTCTCACGAAGAAACGAGAGCATCTCCTCATGCGTCGCAAACTCGACCTGCTCCGCGTACCCGACGCCGTACAGGTATGCGTCGAGCCCTCGCTTGGCGGTGATCTCCACATTTTTTTGTCGCAGTGCGCCAGAGGCAGCATTGCGCGCGTTCTTCAACAGTTCAGCACCCGTTTCCAGCGCTTGCTTGTTGTAGTTTTCCAACACGGAGAGCGGCATGATCGCTTCGCCCTGCACTTCGATCAACCCCTGAAAGGGGATCGAGAGCGGGATCGACTTGATCGTCTTGACCTGCGGCAGAATCGACTCGCCGACGGTGCCCCGCCCGCGCGTCGCCGCTTGCACGAGCACGCCGTCCTGATAGGTCAGGTTGATCGTCAGACCGTCAAACTTCTGTTCGAGCACATACTCGGGCTCGGGTAGCGTTTGGTCAGGATGCTGTTTCTGATGGTCGGCGATCAGCTTGCGAACGCGCCTATCCCAGTCGCGCAGCTCTTCTGCGCTCTGCGCTTTGTCCAGGCTCCACAGGCGAGCAAGGTGCTTGTGTTCAGGGAAAGAGCCGACCAGAATGCCGCTTCCGACGCGATGTGTCGGGGAGTCGGGGAGCATGATGCCCGTCTCCTCCTCCAGCCGAACCAGCTCGTCATAGAGACGATCCCACTCAGCATCTGTCACTTTCGGCTTGTCCAGCGTGTAGTAATGGTAGTCGTACTCGGTGAGCAGTTCGACCAGCTCGCGCAGGCGCTGCTCTTTGTCCAGTTCTGTCACAGCTTGCTCCTCCTAAAACTTCAGCATGTGGCCGAGTTTCGCCTGTTTGGTCTTCAGGTAGCCCTCATTGTTCTCGTTGTGCTCCATCTGCAGGGCGACGCGCTCGACCACCTCCAGCCCATGTCCGGAGAGGCCTTTGATCTTGCGCGGGTTGTTGGTCAGCAGCCTGATCTTGCCGACGCCGAGATCGCGCAGGATCTGTGCGCCCAGCCCGTATTCGCGCAGATCGGCCTTAAAGCCGAGCTGCTCGTTCGCTTCGACCGTGTCATACCCTTTGTCCTGCAGCTGATATGCTTTCAGCTTGTTGATCAGGCCGATGCCGCGCCCTTCTTGGCGCATGTAGAGCAGCACGCCTTTGCCCGCTTCGTTGATCTGGCGCAGCGCCGCATCCTTTTGCGGGCCGCAGTCACAGCGATGAGAGTGGAAGATATCACCCGTCAGGCATTCGGAGTGCACGCGCACCAGCACCGGCTCATCGGGGGAGATGTCCCCTTTGACCATCGCGACATGCTCTTTGTCATCGAGCGAGTTCGTATAGGCGACCATGCGGAATTCGCCGAGCTCGGTCGGCATCCGCACATCGACCTCTCGCTTGATCATGATCTCGCTCTGCTTGCGATAGGCGATCAGGTCGGCGATCGTGATCATCTTCAGATCGAACTTCTGCGCGATCGCCTCCAGGTTGGGCACGCGAGCCATCGTGCCATCTTCGTTCAACACTTCGCAGATCACGCCGGACGGATAGGAGCCGGCGAGGCGCGCCAGGTCGACAGCCGCTTCGGTATGCCCCGCGCGGCGCAGCGTGCCGCCATCTTTGGCGATCAGCGGGAAGATGTGGCCAGGCTTGCGGAAATCTTCCGGCTTGGCATCTGCTTCGATCAGCCGCTTGACCGTGACGGAGCGCTCATAGGCGGAGATGCCGGTGGTGGTGCCCACCACCGCATCGACCGATACGGTAAAGGCGGTGCCGTGCGCGTCTGTGTTCACCTCGACCATCGTGTGCAGCGCGAGTTGCTTGGCGCGCGCTTCGGTGATCGGCACGCAGACGAGACCGCGCCCTTCTGTGATCATGAAGTTGATCACCTCCGGGGTGGCATGCTCGGTGAGCGCGACAAAATCCCCCTCGTTTTCGCGGTCTTCATCGTCGACAACGATGATCACCTTTCCTTGGCGCAGATCGTCAAGAGCCTCTTCTATGCTGTGAAAGTTTGCCATCTGGCTTCTCTCCCTCCTGAATCTAATCCTCTACTTTTATGATCGGGGCAAAGCGGGCCAGCAGTTTTTTCATGCCGATCGCCAAGTCTTCAAACTGAATGTACAGCTCAAGACTGTCGCCTTCCCCTTCTGATTTCACAATCTCGCCCAACCCCCACTTGCGGTGGGAGACCCATTCGCCGATTTCCCACGTCTCGCTCAGGTCGGCGCCAAATCCGCTGGGGACTCGGGCGCCGTTTTGCAGGCCGGGGATGTCGCTCCTCACCCGATCCTGCTGAGGCGTGCGGCGCTGCATGCCGACCTCTTCGATCAGGCTTGGCGTGATCTCCCGGATGAAGCGGGAGGGGGGATTGGCTTTAAGTTGTCCATACATCATACGCGAGCCGGCGAAAGAGAGGAACAGCTTCTCCTCTGCTCGGGTGATGCCGACATACATCAGGCGGCGCTCCTCTTCCACATCGCGCTCATCCCCTGTCGTCATCGTCCGATTGCTCGGGAAGATGCCCTCTTCCAAGCCGACGAGAAAGACGACGGGAAACTCCAGCCCTTTTGCCGCATGCAGCGTCATCAGCTTGATCGACTCCGGCCCTTCCTCCCCGTCAGACTGCTCGCTGTCGGCGATCAGCGCCACATCGGAGAGAAACTCGATCAGGCGGCTCTCTTCTGTCAGCTCGTGCTTGTTGTCAAACTCGGCGGTGACAGACAAGAACTCATCCAAGTTCTCCAGGCGCGCGTCCGCTTCCAGCGTCTTCTCCAGCTCCAGCTCCCTGCGATAGCCGGTCAGCTTCAACACCTCTTCGGTCAGCTCGGTCAGCGAGAGATATCTCGCTTGGGTGGCCAAGTTGCGAATGAGCAGGACAAACTCGCGGATCGCCGTCAGCGCTTTGCCGCGGATGCCGACGCTCTCGATCTCCATCAGCGTTTGGAACGCCGAGAGCTCATGCGCAGCCGCATAGTCGAGAATCTTGCCGACCGTCGTGTCGCCGATGCCGCGCTTGGGCACGTTGATCACCCGCACCAGCGACAGATCGTCGTTCATGTTGGCGACCAGGCGCAGATAGGCGAGGATGTCTTTGATCTCTTTGCGCTCATAGAACTTGATGCCGCCAAAGATCGTGTAGGGGACGGTCGATTTGAGCAGCGCTTCCTCGATCACGCGCGACTGGGCGTTGGTCCGGTAGAGCACGGCGATGTCGGAGTGCTTGCCCCCAGCCTTCAGATGTTCGAGCGACTGCTGGATGACGAACTGCGCTTCCGAATGCTCATCATACCCTTTGTACAGCCTGAGCTGCTCCCCTTCCGGCTTGGTCGACCAGAGGTTCTTCTCCTTGCGCTCCGCATTGTTGGCGATCACCTGGTTCGCCGCTTGGAGGATGCGCCCGGTGGAGCGATAGTTCTGCTCCAGCTTGATGATCGTCGTCTCCGGATAGTCTTTCTCAAAGTTGAGAATGTTGGTGATATCAGCCCCCCGCCAGGCGTAGATCGACTGGTCAGAATCACCGACGACGCAGAGGTTGCGCTTTTTGCTGGCCAGCTGTTGCACCAGCTTGTACTGCGCTTTGTTCGTGTCCTGGTACTCGTCGACGTGCAGGTAGTGGAGGCGGTTCTGATACAGCGACAGCACCTCTTCATGATGTTCGAACAGGTAGACCGTCTTCATGATCAGATCGTCAAAGTCGAGCGCGTTGTTCGACTTCAATTTCTTTTGATAGGCCGCATAGACGTCTGCTGCCGTCTTGCCGTACACATCGCCATCGCGGACGGTCGAGGCGAATCGCTCCGGCGTCAGCAGATCGTTCTTCGCATTGGAGATCGCAGCCAGCATGCCGCGCGGATCAAACTTTTTCGGATCGAGATTGAGCTCCTTCAAACACTGCTTGACTGCGGTCAGCTGGTCGCTTCCGTCCAAGATGGTGAACGAATTGGTGTACCCGAGCTTATCCGCATCGCGGCGCAGGACGCGCACGCACATCGAGTGAAAGGTGGAGATCCAGATGTCGTGCGCCGTCGGCCCGACGATGTTCTCCACGCGCTCCTTCATCTCGCGCGCCGCCTTGTTGGTAAAGGTGATCGCCAAGATCTGCCACGGTGCGACGCGACGCTCCAAGATCAGGTAGGCGATCCGCCGAGTCAGGACGCTCGTCTTGCCAGAGCCTGCGCCCGCGACGATCAGCAGCGGGCCCTCCTGATGCAACACCGCTTCTCTCTGCTGCGGATTGAGCCCTTGCAGCATCTGCTCTCCGCTCTGTATCGAAAACATGTGCAACACCTCATGTCATATATCGGTCGGTAGGTTTGACTCTACTGATGATAAGTATAGCAAACATAGGTTCTCCTGACCAAATACAATAAAAACAGACGCAGCGAAAAAAAACTAGGAGCTGCGTCTCATTCCAAAACTATTTTCCTCGCGAATCGGCCAGCCGCACCATCATCAGCTCCGCCGCATATCGACCGGTCCTTCTGTAGAATTTTCGAATCTGGGAGAGCTCCACATGTTCGATGTCGCGGGGCATCAGCATGTGAAATTGAATCAAGGTCGCCACTTCCAGCGCGAAATCGTGCGGATAGCCAAAGCGCGTCAGGATGCGAAACGACAGCTGCGCGCCTAAGTTTTCATGATCGTAAAAATGTCCGTCGAGGTCGGTCCGAATGTGCGAGCTCAGAATCTGCTCCCCATCGACGAGATAAAAATCGCCCGGGTCGCGCCCTTCGCGAATGTCTGCCCCGTTCTCGATGATCACTTCGTCTCGCGCCTTGTACCTGCCAAACGGCGTCTGCACCTTGCCGGTGAACTGTTTGATCCCCGGATACGCTTTGCCGATGTCGTGCAAAAGCATCGTCCAGACCATCTTCAGCGAAGTGCCAGCCACCGTCTCCGTCGCTTTGAGAATGTGTTCGTAGATCGTGAAGCGGTGATGCGGGTTGTGCTGGTCGATCGGGATGGCCCGATGCAGTTCGGGCAACCACCCTTCCAGGCGACCGTCCGCTTCCAGCTCTCTGATCAGTTGCACCGGCTGCCCGAGCAGACGATCCTCCTGCTCGCGGAAAAAGGCGGCCGCCGCCCCGTTGACCCGCTCTGGCGTGCGCACCTCGACCCGATCGAAGCTCTCGGCGAGCGTGGGAATCTGTAGCAGACGCTCACAGCGTCGCAGTTCCTGGTCGGGGCGAGCCGATTCGCCGCGCTCGCGACGCGTTTGCTCCGCTCCGATCGCCTGCTCCAGCGGGACGTTCAGATAGATCGCCTCGGTGCGATAGCCGTGCTTCTTCGCCAGCTCCAAGTAGGGTCGTCTGTATTTCGGGCTGCGGTGTTTCGCTTGGAGCACGATGCTCCGTCCGCTCTTGAGCGCTTGCTCTAGGCGCTCCAAAGTCGATGAAATCGCGCTTTCGCCTCCCGCCTTCACATTTGATCGCGCACCGCTTCGTTCGCCGTTCTCCTCATCGGCGTCGATCAGAATCTGCTCCCCGCCCTCGATCAGTTGTTGTGCAAGCTGCGATTTACCGCTGGCGGGGATTCCGACCAGCACCGTGAGCAAAGACATGGAACGCTCCCTCCTTTTTTCCTAGCATGCGCTGTTCTTGAAAAGTACACACATTCTCCGCGATCTCCTACAGTTAGTAAGTCTGATGTTATGTTATAATGGGGGAATATTCGGCCTATCCGGCTCATAAGTATGTTCGGATGCAACTGCCAGCATATTATAGAGAATGAATGGGAGTGATGACTCGAAATGAACATCGTGATGGCCCTACTCGCACTTGGATTCTTGATCTTCATCCACGAATTGGGGCATTTCTGGGCTGCACGTGCCACCGGCGTCCGCGTCGATGAGTTTGCTGTCGGATTCGGTCCGTCGATCATCAAGCACCAGCGAAACGGTGTCCTCTATCGATTGAACTGGATTCCGCTCGGCGGGTACGTGAAGATGTATGGAGAGGACAACCCAGAGGCGGCAGCCGCACCTGATAATTTTAACAATCGCCCTGTCGGCGCGCGAATCCTCGTCATCGTCGCAGGCGTGATCATGAACATCGTGGGCGCTTTTCTCATCTTGGCCTTGTTGTTCAATCTATATGGCGCCCCGACATCAGAACTGTTCATCAGCAACGTTCAACCTGACAGACCGGGAGCGGTTGCCGGACTTCAGGCTGGCGATCAGATCAAGTGGGTCGAAGGGGCGGAGCTCAAGTCGCCCGTCGATTTTAACACCGCGGTGCAAAACCATTCTGACAAGCCGCTCTCGATCGGCGTGTTGCGCGATGGCGCGCGCGTCGACCTGACCGTCACACCACAGATGAACGTTGAGGAAAACAGACCGATGATCGGAGTCGGACTTCAGCAGAAGACAAGCTTTGTCAAGCCGGGCAACTTTGTTGACAACACGGCGTATGCGTTCAAGAACACCGGCGAGCTGACCGCGATGACGTTCGACGGATTTAAAAAGCTGGTGACCGGCGCGGTCTCGTTCAAGGAGATCGGCGGGCCTGTGGAGATCATTCGCATCACCGGCCAAGCTTCTGATAACGGCGTTCCGCACTACATGTATATCGTCGCTCTGCTGTCGGTCAACCTGGCCGTTTTGAACATCTTGCCCTTCCCAGCTCTCGACGGTGGGCGGCTGGTGTTCCTGCTGATCGAATGGGTGCGCCGCGGCAAGCGGATTCCGGTGGAGCGAGAAGCGAGCATCAACTTTATCGGCATTCTCTTCCTGTTGACCCTGATGGTCGTCGTCACCTTTAAAGATGTCTTTCACATCTTCTCGAAATGAGTGCGCATCCCCTCTTCGGAGGGGATTTTTTTGTGATCAAATGTCTAACAAAAAAAACATTGACTCTGCAATCAGCTCTATGGTATTCTATTACTCGTTGACGGGTGAGCGATAGCGCTCAATCTGGCAAATGAACGATCGGAATGTAGCGCAGCTTGGTAGCGCGCACGCTTCGGGAGCGTGAGGTCCAGGGTTCGAATCCCTGCATTCCGACCATTTTTATTTCTTCCCATCAGATCGATCGGAATGTAGCGCAGCTTGGTAGCGCGCACGCTTCGGGAGCGTGAGGTCCAGGGTTCGAATCCCTGCATTCCGACCATTTTTTTCTTCCGATCAGATCGATCGGAATGTAGCGCAGCTTGGTAGCGCGCTCGCCTTGGGAGCGAGAGGTCCAGGGTTCGAATCCCTGCATTCCGACCACACAAAGTGTCCTGATAGGATCTGTGTATCCTATCAGGACACTTTTCTTTTTCTGCTCAAAATCGTACACATCAGGTGGTCTGACCCGGGGAGTAGCTTAACGCTACTCCTTTTCGCGTTTCAATCTAAATTCATTTTTCCAAAAGGAAAACGGCAGCTTGAAATCGTTCTTTCAAAACCGCCGTCATTGATATTGATGCAGTACAAGTTTCTACCCAAACTGCGGTTTTTTATTTGCGGCAGAGGCAGTAAGGAGGTCGATCACAAAGTAAATGGGCATTTCTGTAAGCCGTGCTTCGTACAGTACAAATACAGATTTCCTCCGCCCCGCAACATCGGCAAACGAAATGCAGCACTTTGTTCCGGGTACAAGCGGTTCAGCAGCACACGGTCGTCATGTACATAGGCAGCAAAAACGATGTAATGATCTCTTCTCATTTCATGATTCAATGTGACATAGTAGTCTGTATCGATTTCCTCCACCGACACCTCATGCCCTTCCGTTTGCGGAATCGGTGTCAGTGGGTGCAGTCGGCGTCCACAGCAAGAAATCGTTGCCTTTCCCGTGCTCGTAAGAATATTGCTACAGGTAGAGCATACGTAAAACTTCATTCTGTCGATCTTGCCCACATCTGGCCGGTTTGGGCTTAGTTCTCCTTGCAGCAACTTGAGAAGATCCGCGCCGAGCACTGTGGAAAGTTCCTCCCAAAGTGTAACATCCGGGCATCCCAAGCCGCACTCCCATTTTGAAACGGTCTTATTGCTGATGTTGAGCCGATCTGCAACCTGTTGTTGGGTCATGCCCTTTTCTTTTCGCAGTTGCAAAATCAACCGTCCAACTTTTGAACAATCCATCATATCCCTCCTTTTCTGCCGAACATAGCCGAACATCATAGAAAAAGTTTATAGGTACTTGGCGATCATTTGCACCAACCGAGCCGGAAGTTGCCCTAAATCGGTAATATCGATAAACCTGTCCTGACCGTAAATCTCGCAGATGGTCTCTTTATCCTGCCCGATCGCAGCCGCCAGAAAGAGAATCCCTTGGCGGCTGTAATCACGGATGACCTGTTTCATATCGTCCATCGCAGCACTGCCGGTATAATCTGGCATCGCCTTGGGCTGCCCATCGCTAAGGCTGATCAGCAGCTTCGTCATTTGGGGCGCTTTTGCCAACTTTTCGGCTAAAATCCGCAGAGCCATTCCGTCTCGGTTGTTGCTGATGCTTTGAATGGCCATCAGTGCGTATTTATCGTTCAGCCCCCGCTCCTCCCAGTCGATATAGGAGTACAGAGACATTTTTTCCTTTGGGGAGCGGTCGGCCGTATCTCCGTAAATCAGAACTGGGATGCCGCAACTCTCGCAGAACTCATAGACGGCAACAGCAGCCTGTTTCGCCGCCTCCAGTCGCCCAAAAGCGTTCATCGACGCCGATTGGTCAATGCGCAGGGCAACCGCCAATGATGGTTCTTCCGTGGGTGGTTGTTTTTTGGAAAAATGGCGATAATCCGGGGATGCCACTTTTTCAGCATGAAACCTTGTGCCATACACACGATTTGGGGAAAATTCCAGCGAAACCTCATGCTCCAACAGCGGTTCGGTTTTTCGTGTCAGTTCCCGGATGACCGGCATAAGAGTGGAAACAATCTGCTGGTATTCCTCCCGGTGAGCCGGAGTGGCTTCCGGGCGATGGACGATCATGCCCACCTTTTCATGAGCAGAGCCTTTGACTGCCTCCCGCGCCTGCTGGTTTAAGTGCTTGCGAAAGGTCCTCTTTTCTTCTTCCAGCTTGGCCTGATCTTCCGGCTGCAGATCATGATACATAGGCGTCCCATCTTCGCCGGTGTCCTTGCTCTGTGTTGCTGTGGTGGTTTCTGACGACCTGGTGGAATGCCCTTCACTGTCAGGAGACTTCCTCAGAGCAACTGCCAGCGGGGTATTTGTATCAGGTGTGGAAAGCTCCGTTTCAAAAGTCCCGTCCGCCCGAAGTTCCAACACGTCTCCGTCGCTTTCGCCGCCACGATGGCGAGCGACATCCTCCAAAGCTGCCAGCAGCTCCTGCTGGGACAACGCTTGCTCTAACAGGATGATTTCAGCCGGGTCGGTCGTGATTTTGTAGATGACTTTGTGATAGAGAGATTCGATCGTATCCGCTCCCTGTAAAACTGCGTCTACCCAAAAGAAATAGGAACGCATACCGGCTACACCTTTGATGGCGTTTGCTTTGGCAGTTTGATCGAGCAAAACGATCGTCTGAGCAAAGGTGCGCAGTACATCAAGATCATGACAACCTGTCTTTGCCGCAGCCCGTTCGATCATGACTTCGACAGGGGGCAAATCCATCTTTTCTGTGTGCTGTACCCGATCGCGCAGTGCCTCGTTCAGAGGACGGCACCCGTTGTATCCCCGGTTGGTGGTGATGATGGCGATAAAATCCGGGTGCCGATGAACAATGCGGGTGGGTAGATTGATGCTGCCATCCGGTTCCAGCGCCGAATTAAGCGCCATCAGCACCGCCGCATCCCGGATGACGGTTGGCTCTTGAATTTCCAGCAGCCAGCCGTTTTCGTAGGCGCGCACGATTTCGGATGGGTAATATCTGTATTCCACATTCCCATCCTTATTCCCATCCTCGCCGCCATCCTCCGACAGCACCGGCAGGATGGCACCTAATACATCAGATTTATCCATATCTGCGAAACAGGTCACTTTTGTATAGGGCAGGCCAAAATCGGCAGATAGCGCCTTCGCGAGTTGTGTCTTGCCGGAGCCAGCATCGCCCTCCAGCAGAATATTGGTAATTTTCATTTCGCCCCGCTCCCAGTTTCGTTTGACCTCGGAGCAGATCCGTCGCTCAGCCTCACTTTCAATATGGGTGATAGGCTTTTTCCAGACAAGTTTTCTTTCTGCTTCTGTCAACCGTCTGGATGGAGAAAGAAGCCATCTATTTTCCATGGCTAGTAGCACTCCAATTCTTCAAGGATGCGGGTGAGCGTCCGAAGTCGTTCTCCGGTCAGTTCACCCAAATCGCTCAATGCCTGGGAGAATATTTGAATATCATCGTTAATGTTCGAGTTATCTGTGCAGACAGCTACCGGTAGAACGCCACCCTGTACGCCCACCCGCTCGATCGTCGGCTTTTCTGGGTCGTATAGCAGCGGCATCCGATATGCCTCTTTGAAATGGAGCAAGGTGCGGCTTAGCAAGATCATCAGGTCGAATACCTGATGAATGGGCAGCTCTGCATCGATTTCCAGCGATCCTTCCGCATTTTCGCGCCAAAGCTGTGCGGCAATCTTCATGCTTTTATTTTCTTCCCTCGTAGGTGCGCCCAAAGTCAGCCGCTTGATGTCAGAATGATAAGCATTCCGGCCGTCAATGCGGTCATAGCCATCTGCAGTCATCACTATTTTTTCATTCATCTCCAAATCCTCCTTGCCTCTTTGTTATCTGCCAAGCATTGTTCCCGCAATTCTTCTAATTCAGCAGTGTGATCTTCTTGCGGATCGTCATATTTCAGGATTTTTACTACGGACAGATCAAATCCGCTCTCGCCATATTGACGCCAAAGTTCTTGCAGCCGTTGATTGGGATGTCCTCCGGCAGATAGTTTGAAACGAGTGCTGTTAAAATCCGCTTTTGTATCTTTGGAGGCCCCTAAAAATTCTTCACCGGTTGCATGACAGCGAAAAGAGATCACACCCATTTCAGGACGGCGGTTCTTATATTCCTCTAACAGTTGCCTTTTACGTTTACTATCCATGGTTCTCACCTCGCGTTCTATTGTAATGTGACAACTCTACGGGAACAATCCACGCTCCGTAGACAAAACGCAACATAGGCATCGATGTATATTGGGCCGAGCCGAGCAATTTTTATCTTTCCCACTTTTGCAGAAAATGCCCACTTCGGTGAGCACGCTGCCTTTCGGGTCTACCAGCTCTGTAAAGCAGGCAGTTCATAGAACAAACAAACGCCCTCTTGTCGCATCAGCAACGAGGGCGTTTAACTGCAATAAAAAAACCACCGATGTCACATCGGTGGTTTTTTCATTTGACCGCGCGGACCGTCTCGCGCAGCACCGTTCGCCAGTTCTCCGCATAGAGCGCGTTGCCGATGACCAAGGTGTCCGCATGTTCAGCCATCGCGACCGCCTTTTCATAGGAGTCGATCCCGCCCCCGTAAAACAGGTGGGATCGCCTGGTCGTGCGGGCGACTTCCGCCACGAGATCCGGGTCGCCAAACGTGCCGCTATACTCCAAATAGAGCACCGGCAAGGAGAACAGCGCATCGGCTGCCGCAGCATAGGAGGCAGCTTCCCGCGGCGTCAAGCTGGTATCTGCCGCGGTGAGCTCGGCCACCGCCGCTTGCGGATTCAAGACGAGATAGCCTTCGACGAGCACTTTGCTCCAATCGATCCAGCTGCCATATTTTTCGATCGCCTTGGCATGGGCGCCGATCATCCAGGCGGGCGACCCCGCATTGAGCACGACGGGGATCGCATAGCCGTCCACCCCATCGACTACGGCGTCTGCAAGGGAGATCTCCTGCCACAGCGGGAGGTTCGGTGCGAGGCGGTGCAAGCGGCCAAGCAACGCATTGGTGTTCTCATAGGTGATGTCCTGCGTGCCGCCGAGGAAGATCGCATCGGTGCCAGACTCGGCGATCGCCACAAGGGCGTCATCACAGATGTTGCGGGCCGGATCGAGCTTGACGACATGCCGCCACGCGCGCCAAGGATGGGCGAGAGCGCTCATCATCCCGATGCCTCCTCTCTGTCATAACAAAACCCCTGCCATGTCGAAAGCAAGGGTTGTCGGGCGTTATTTCGTTTCTAATCGATCGAGCACAACCTTGTAGCCATCCGTTCCGTAGTTGAGACAGCGCTTGACCCGCGAGATGGTCGCGGTGCTAGCGCCGGTCTCCGCTTCGATCTGGTTGTACGTCTGGCCTTTGCCAAGCATCCGAGCCACTTCCAGACGTTGGGCGAGCGATTGCACTTCGTTGACGGTGCACAAGTCATCAAAAAATTGGTAGGCTTCATCGAGAGAGCGCAGTTGGAGGACCGCTTCGAAAAGCTGATCGACCGTTCTGTCGCGCAGTTTGTCCAGTTGCATGGGCTTTCCCCTCCAAACACACCAAGTCTATTCGGCTCACAGGCATTACAGCATTGACGCTTTACTCCTGTGACGCTGACCTATTCGACAGTCTAAATACCGTTTCCTGCTTCTAACCATTCTTTCACATTATCGACGAAGCAGACAGGAAATGCAAGATGCTCCACCGATCGAATGCAAAAAATGTGGAGCTGTCGATCAGGGTCGGCGTTTCTCTCCATCGAGTTCTCACCGAACTGCCTTCCACTTCTGCTCCTGCACCCACAGGCGCAGTCCCTCGATGTCCCGCTTGATCTCCGCTTCGATCAACCGCTGAAAATGCAGGGGAAGGTAGCTGCCAAACTTGGTGATCGGGTTGCCGTCCGGCTCGGCGGCGCGCCCCATCATCATGTACTTCGCCTCCGCTTTGCGCACCAGCACATCGAGCAAAAAGGTGACCAGCTTCTTCGCAGTCCCTTTCGGAATCTCGCCGCCTTCGATCTGGATCGAAAAGGGAGTTTGTTTCACTTGCCAGGACAGTTCCTGCTCGCGCAGCCAACCGCGCACCAGCGTCGCCAGCGCGCTCTGCCTTCTCGTTCCCGCAAAGTCGAACAGCGTGAGCGAGCGCGCCCCTTCCTGCAGGACGCGAACCCCCCGCTCAAACCCCTGTCCTTTCGCCAGCATCCGCACCTCCTGCAAGCGGTGCCAAGCGCGCGGGCTGAGGTACTCATAATCTTCCGCTCCGGTATAGACCTGATAGATCTTCTCCGCGATCTGCGGATGGATCTGTCGCCCGCTGGACAGCCAGATCGGCCGCTTTCCCTGCAGGGCGGGGACGACGGTGACCAAGCCTCGCCCCGCTTCGACCAGCGTGATCTCCCACATCGCGCCTGCCAGCAGGATCGTCTCGCCTGCGAGGACGAGCGGGCTCGCCTCAATCGTGCCGACCAAGCGCGTGCCATGCATCACTTTGTACAGCGCGGGCGATTGAAAGACCGAATAAAACTCCCGCGAGCGCAGGAGCTTCTCCCCTTTCAGCCCGGGGATGCACACCCCTTCGACCAAGGCGAGCCAATCCTCCTGCAGCATCCAGGTGATCAGTTCGCCTGCGCGATCTTCGGCGAGCTCTGCAAACGTGGGGTTGTTCAGCACCTCGTCGAGCAGATCATCCTGAAAGATGCCCTGTCGCTCCGCAACGAGGGAAAGCGTCTGATGAAAGAGCAGATCATAAGCGGCACGCCTCGGCTCTGGCGGTTCGATCCATCTGTCAAACAAAAGCTCGGTCACCGCCACCGCCTGCACCAAGTCCTCCTCTTCGGTCGCGTACATCATCAGGTAGGATGGCGTGCCTTCCCGCCGTCCGGAGCGGCCGAGCCGCTGTTTGAGCGAGGCGACCGAAAAGGTGGCGTCCAACTGCACGACAAGGTCGAGCGAGCCGATATCGATGCCGAGCTCCAGCGTGTTGGTGCTGACCACGGTGAGCGGGAGCTTGGTGATGCGCATCTGCTCCTCGATCCACTCGCGCTCCGCCCGGTCGATCGAGGAGTGATGCGGATAGTAGCGCTTCGCATACAGCGGCCCGCCGAGCTTCTGCCCCGTTTCGTTCAGCCTGTGCGTCAGCTCTTCCACCTGTCCGCGCGAGTTGCAGAAGAGGATCGTCTTTTTGTCTTTGGTCAGCCCGTAGATGTCCTCGATGAGCGCTTGCGGCAGCGCGGCGCTCGCTTTGGCAAAAAAGTCTGCCTGCAAAAAAATTTGGCGCTTGCCGTCCGCCGGGTTGAGCACCTCGACTTCGTCAGGCTGCTCCGCGTGCAGAAAGGACTGCGCGATCTCCGGCGAGCCGATCGTCGCGGAGAGGCCGATCATCACCGGCTGTTGCCGCATGTAGCGGCGCAGTCGGTGGAGCAAAGAGCGCACCTGCAAACCGCGATCGCTCTCCAAAAAAGCGTGCAGTTCATCGAGGATGATATATTCGACAGCGGAAAACAGCTCCGGCACTTTTTCCGTCTGGTTGATCAAAAGCGATTCGAGCGATTCTGGCGTGATCTGCAGGATGCCGCTCGGGCTGTTCAGCCAACCGATCTTTTTGCTGCGCGACACGTCGCTGTGCCATTTGAGCAACGGGATGTTCAGCGTATCGCTCAGCCGTTCGACCCGCGCGAACTGGTCGTTGATCAGGGCGCGCAGCGGCGAGAGGTAGAGGACTTTCAGCCCCCCGCTCCCCTCGCTCTTCCCCTGCGCTTCCAAAGCGGAGAGAATCGGCAAAAAAGCCGCCTCCGTCTTACCGGAGGCGGTTCCTGCCATCAACAGACAATGCCGCTTCTTCAGGATGACCGGGATGGCCGCTTCCTGAATCGGAGTGAACTGCCGCCACTCCATGTCCCAGATTTTCTTTTGTATCGATGGGCTGAGCAGTTCAAACGTCATGCGTTTCTCCTCCTGTGGGACGAGCGGGCGATCCCCGTCCCGCTGTCTGCGCTCGCACGTTCACCTGCCGAAAGCAGATCGATCGCGCTGCTGCGCTCGTGTTGTTATCCCTTTCCACATTTTCTCATTCTATCCCTCTTTTTTCGCCCGATCTTTTGCTTCTGTTCGAGCTGTCCCGCCATCAGATCCCCGCCGTGATCCGCTTCGCCCGCGCGGTCACCTCAGCGATCAGCGCTTGCTCATCCAGCTGCGTCAGCTGGCGATCTCTCATCAGCACCTTCCCTGCCACGATCGTCGTGTGCACGTCCGCACCGCTTGCGCTGTAGGCGAGCAGGGCGGTCAGATCGTGCGGCGGGCAAAGATGAGCAGCCCGCATGTCCACCAAGATGATGTCCGCCTGCTTGCCGACGGTGAGCGTGCCGACCTGCTCGTCGAGCGCGAGAACTTTGGCGCCCTCGCTGGTCGCCATCTGCAGCACTTGCCCGGCCTGGAGCGCGGTCGGATCGAACGCCTTCACCTTTTGCATCCAGGCGGCCGCCTTCATCTCCTCGAACATGTCGAGCGTCGTCGCACTTCCCGGCCCGTCTGTGCCCAGACCGACGGTGAGGCCCGCCCGCAAAAACTCGCCGATCGGGGCGATGCCACAGCCCAGCTTCAGGTTGGAGATCGGATTGTGAGCGATGCCGCCGCGGAGCCCGACCTTTTTCAAAATCTCGATGTCACCGGGCGTGAGGTGCACGCTGTGCGCGAGGACGACATGGTGATCGAACAGCCCGACCTCGTGCAGATATTCGGTCGGCGTGCGATCATACTCCCGCCTGATCAGCTCCACCTCTTCGGTCGTCTCCGCCAGATGGATGTGCAGCGGCGCCCCAAACTCCTCCGCCAAGCTGATCGCCCGTCTTAGGAAGGCTGGCGGACAGGTGTGCGGGCCATGCGGGCCGACCATGACCGAGATGCGACCATCACCCGCCCCGTTCCACCTCGCCAGCAGTTCCCGCGCTTCCTGAAACCGCACCGCTTCCCCCTCCGGCATGTCGATCAGGCCGCGGGTCAGCACCCCGCGCATCCCCGAGTCGACGACCGCTTGAGCGACCGCGTTGGTGAACACGTACATGTCGGCAAACGCGGTCGTCCCCGACTTGATCATCTCCACCGTCGCCAGCAGCGTGCCGAGATAGACGTCCTCCTCTGTCATCCTCGCCTCGGCGGGCCACATCTTTTCGGACAGCCATTCCATCAGGCGCAGATCTTCGGAGAAACCGCGCAGAATGCTCATCGCCGCATGGTTGTGGCAGTTGACCAGCCCGGGCATCGCGACCAGCCCGGTCGCATCGATCACCTCGACCGCTCTGGCTCGATCCTCTGCTGAAACGTCCCCCACGGCGACGATCCTGCCCTGCTCGATCAGCAGGTCCCCTGGCATCGGGACGGCTCGCTCCGCTTCCATCGTCAAAATCATTGCGTTTTCAATCAAAAGGCTCATGAAAATTACCCCTTTCGGAAATTGTTCATGAGCCTATCGTAACGGTTGACGCTACGTAAACCTCAAGCGTTATTCGATTCGGGTTCCCGCTGTGCATAGAGAATGTGCAGGTAGTCGTTCACCTGCTTCGCCTCCGCCCGGTAGCCGTTCTCCGCAAACCATGCGAGTAGGAGCGAGCGATCCGCATAATACTCATCTTCGATCGCCGCCCACACGTCTGCTCGCCCCGCTGCGAGGAAGCGCTCGCGAACCGCTTCGCGCTTTTCATTCGACTCAAACATCAGGTCGGCGATGCAGATCCGTCCGCCCGGCTTGAGCACCCGCTGCATCTCCTCCAAGGCGAGCAGCTTCTGCTCATCGGTCAGATGATGCAGCGCGTAAGAGGTGATCACAAAATCGAACTGCTCATCCAAGTAGGGAATGGCGAGAAAATTGCCGAGCTTCGTCTCCATCTGCGGGTGTTTGGCCATGCATTGGCGCAGCATCTCCCGCGACTGGTCGATCCCTGCCACCTCGATGCCCTTTGCCAAAAAGCGGCCCGCCAGATTGCCTGTGCCCGTTCCGATGTCGAGGCCGCGCTCGCCCGTTTGCGCGTCGACCAGTTGACAGGTGAGGTCGAGCGCTTCGTTGTAGTTTTGGTGCGGGTTGAACTCCGGCTCGCGCAACACCGCCTCATCATATTGTGCCGCCTGCCGGTCAAAGCCCCAGCGATCGCTCCAATTTTTCCGCAGTTCGCGGAACCCTTTCGCGCTATCGACAAGCTGGTGGATGTCCTCCCAGACCAGCTCTTTTTTCTCTTTCGCCATCCCGATCATCCCATCGAGCGTCTTGATCATGCTCTGCAGTTCGATCCATTGGGAAAACATCGCCGAGCGCTGCAGCTCAAGATAGTAGAGCACATCCTGATCATCGCCCGCATCGATCTCGGCGAGCACCTTTTGAATCTCGGGGATCGGCATGCCGATCTCCCGGAGCGAGATGATCGTCTGCAAACGCCACGCCTCGCTCTCCGTAAAATAGCGATAGCCGTTTCCTTCCTCTTTGTGCGGCTTGATCAGCCCTTTTTGCTCATACCAGCGAATGGCTCGCGTCGATACTTGCAGCTTGTTGGCAATCTCCTTGATCTGTACAGAACGCATCGTTCGAACACCTCCTGGAGCTCATTGTAAACCTTGACGCAACGGAAAAGTAAAGCATAAAAAAAAGCCCCTTTTTGCAAAGGGACTACTCCAGACACATCGTGGTCGTGGGAGAGAGGTATGTGCCGACGTTCTCACCGAGGCAGATGCTTTTCATCGATCCGCGTTGGTCAAAGTCGAAAATGTGCAGCGGGATGCCGAAGTCGCGGGCGAGAATCATCGCCGACTGGTCCATCACCTTGAGGTTTTCCCGCACGACATCATCGTAGCCGATCGAGTGGTATCGGCGCGCCGTCGGATCTTTTTTCGGGTCGGCCGAAAAGATGCCGTTGACGCCATGCTTCGCTGCTAAGATCGCGTCACATTGCAGTTCGAGCGCACGCTGCACGGCCGGATAGTCGGTCGTGACGTACGGTTGGCCCGTGCCGCCGGCGAGGATGACGATGTAGCCTTTGTCCAGATGGTGGGTTGCACGCAAGCGGATGAACGGCTCGGCGATAAAGTTCATCTGATGTGCTGTCAACACGCGCACCTCGCGATCGGAGCGCGCTTTCAGCACGCCGCGCAGCATCAGCGAGTTGATCACAGTGCCGAGCACGCCGATGTTGTCCGCCTCTGCCCGCTCGATCCCCCATGTCTCCGCCACGTTGCCGCGGAAGATGTTGCCACCGCCGATGACGATCGCCACTTCGACGCCCAGATCGACAACCGAAAGCACCTCTTGTGCAATATGCTCCAAAGATTCAGGATCGAAGCCAAAATCGTTTTGGCCCGCCACCGCAGCCCCGCTCAATTTGATCAGCACTCGTTTATATCTCGGTAATGTCATCCAAACGTTCCCTCCCCTTAAAGTTCCTGCAACATTATAGCCGCAAAGTTCAAGGTTTGCACGGTTTGGAAAGGTGGTCTATCGCGTACCTCTTGATTCATATTCTTTATGCTTGGCTTTTCTTCCGCTTAGTCCAACATACGCCCAACAAAGCGTCTCGACTCCTGGCTTGCCAATTCCAGCCGCTCGCTGAAGATGTCGCCTTTGTCCATCTCCGGGTTTTGATGCAGGACGTTGACGATCCCGATAAACTCCCGGATCAGCTCGCGCGGCGTGATAAACTGAATGCCACCAGGGCGAGCGAGCGCTTTTTGCACGATCTCCAGCATGTTGTCATCGCTGATCAGCGCGGTGATGTTCTCCACCTGATAGAGCGCCGCATAGATGTCGCGAATCTTTTGCAGGAGCACGTACAGCTCCTCCGCCGAGAGCGGTGCAAGCTTGATCACCGGCTGGCGCAGGTCGCGAAACTGGTCGGTCTCATATTGGTTGGGCGACAGGCGCGACTTGAGCGCTTTGTAGGAGAAGAGCCCTCTGCGCTCATCTTCCAGAAACTCGGTCGTGCCCATGAACATCAGCATCAGGTTCTCCGCGCGCCCCTGTGTGCACTCGTTAAAAAACTCCAGCACGCGCTCATAGTTTTTGGCGCGCGCACCCGAGTGGTCGATCTTGTACAGGTTGACCGCCTCATCGAACAGCACGAGCAATCCTCGATAGCCGATCGAGGCGATAAACTTGGTCATCACCTTCAGGTAGTCAAACCAGTTGTCATCATTGATCACATCGCGCACGCCGAGATCTTTTTTCGCTTCCGTCTTGGTGCGGTATTCGCCGCGCATCCATTTGATCGCATGCTCCTGCGTCGTCTCATCGCCATCGAGATACGCTTGGTAGTATTTAGTAAGCACGGTGGCAAAATCGAAGCCGCCCGCCAGCTCCTGCACCTCGCGGACGACCGCCTGCACCTCAAGGCTGACCAAGCGGGTGAAGCGGGAGTCGGTCGCGTCGGGCAGGCTGTCAAAGCTGTGCGCAAGCGCTACCTTTTGCTGTACATCAGAAAGCCAGCGCTCGATCAGAGAGCGCAGCGCATTGCCGTTCGGCTTGGCCTTGGTGGAGAGGTTTTGCATCAGATCCGAATAGGTGGCGACCCCTTTCCCATCGTGTGCGTACAGGCGCCTGTTGGCCGTCAAGTCGGTGTAGGCGACCACAAAGTTTTCCTTGTACGCGATGTAGCGGGTCAGCGTCGCCATGAAGCTCTTGCCGGTGCCGTAGTCGCCGATGAGAAACTTCATGCAGGACAGGCCGTCTGCGGTGCGGTTGAGATCTTCCACCAGCTGGCGAATCTCCTTGACGCGGCCCACCACCACATGCTCGATCCCCTCCTGTGGCACGACACCGCCGCCCATCGACTGGATGATCGCGTTCGCTTGCCGTCTCGTCAGCTTGCTGTGTACCGCTTCACTCATCGTTGCAAACCCTCCTCATCGCATCTTCATACTCTGCCTCCACGGTGAGCTCCTCCCCATCGTCGAGCAACAGCGGCTCCAGCCCCGCATCGACCGACTGCTCGTTGATGCGCATCACCACCGCGTCCAAAAACATCCGCCGGCCGGTCAGCCAGCGGGAAAGCTCCCGCCGATTCCGCTCTTGGCTCTGCACCAGATGGCGCAAAAACTCCCGCTCCGCGTCGGACAGCGCTTGGAAAAAATCGTCAAGCTCCGCCCCCGGCAGCTCCTCCCACAGCGAGGAGATTCGATCGTTCCCGCTTGCTTTTTGAAGAGGTGAACGAGCCTCCCCAAGCATGGCGTCAGGCACATCTCCGCCCCGTGTGACGCGTTGCGCCTTCTTTGCGACCACCTCCGCAGAAGGCGCTTTGATCAGCAAGTCTTCCGATCCACCCTCTTCGTGCATCAGCTCGACCAGCCAGTCTGTCTCTTTGTTGAGCGCCTTGACCCGCGAGAAATCGAGCTCGATCGGTTGGGAGGGCAGTTCGCGCTCCAGCAGCGAGGGAGCGGGGTCAGCCTTTTTCTCCACCGCTCTCGGCTTGGCCGGATAGCGCGATTCGAACTCCGCAAAGTAGGGATCGACGCTCTGATCATACTTGAGCTTCGGCTTCCCTTCCGCGCGGCGCAACAGGTTCTCCGCACAGCGCAGGCCGTTTTTCACCCAGTGGACAAACGTCCCCGAGTAGCTGTAGCGCCGGAACCCTTCTAAGTAATACTTCTCGTGGATCGGCGTGTTCGAAAACAGATAGAGCACCGGCTCTTCCGAGTAGCGCGCCCATCTGTCCAGCGGATGCATGCCTTCCAACCTGGTAAACGCGCGAAACGCACCGTGCATCATCGCTTCGATCTCCTGCTCGATGCCTGGCATGCGCTCGCGGTAGAAGCCGGTCTTGGTCATCCCCGCCACCTTTTTCAGCAAAGGGTACGGAATGTCCAAGTCGCCAAATCGATACCAGGACAGCCGTTCGTACAAGTCGCCCCCCGGCCCTTTCGTATACCAGTACAGCGCTTGATCCGGCCGATCCAGCTTCAGATACAGATCGCCGATCCAGCGGACTAAGGTCACGTCGAGCTTCGGTTGGATGCTGTGAAATTCTGTATAAAACTGAATCAGCCGCTCGACCGCTCGCTCCGGATCTTTGATATATTCCAAACTGAGCAGTTCATAAATGTGAATCATCATATAGGACAGGCTCGTCTTCTTCACAACTCCCCGTTCCCAAAGCGAGCGCCAATATAAAAACCAGCGCAGTTGCGCCCGATCGAGGTGCTCATGCTTGGGCCAGTTGTGAAAGAACTCAACTTCCGGGGATGGTATGCCCGCTACTTCTCTCCATCTCGCCACTTGGGCGCGGAATTGCTTTGCTTTCACTTCCCCGAGTTCCAGAGGCCTTGGCACCTCCTTTGTCCGAAGTCCTACTCTCCATCGTACATCATTTGGTGCAAAATTGCATGCGCACAAGAAAAGGCGGCCTCTTCAGGCCGCCTTTCCTCCAGCTTGTCCCCTCGCGTGGGAACGATCCTGGTTATAGCTCAAACTTTTTGCTGACGACAACCCGCTTGACCGCCATGATCGACTTCGGGCTATCGGTGTAGCTCTTGCCTTGAACGGAAGGATAACCGTATTTCGTGTCGATCACCGACAGGGTGACTTTCGACGCAGCTTGCACCTTCAAGGTCAACAGCAGCCCTGTCTCCGGCGCAGAGCCGTAATCCACGACGAACGGACCGCCCGGGTTTTTGATCGTCGACGTGTCGAACGCGCGATCGAACACTTTTCCGCCTAGCAGCTTGCCATCCGTCTCGGTCGTCACCGTGATCGAACCCGCTTGGCGCTGCGACGTCAGCTTGACGGTGATCGTGCGCACATCGCCGCTCTTCTCGTCGGAGATCGTCTCAAGCTTCGGACCCTTTTCCTCGATGCCCGGCGCTTCCGCATAGCGGTAGTCTCTTCCGTAGAGCGGATACAAAATCTCGTTGAGCGGCCCCTTCTCCGGCTCTGCGCTCAAAAACTGTTCGAGCCACGGATCGTCGAGCGTCGAAGCGGTCGCAAATACAGCCTTGTTCGTATCATCGTTCTTGCCGTAGAGCAGGCTGACGAGCGTCGGGTTCTTCTCGGTGACGCCGAGCGCAAACGCGCTGATCAGGAACACGGCCAGCGAGCCGGCGACAGCAGCGATCGGGAACCGCAGCGGGCGCACATCCATCAGCGACAGGATCTGCGGGAGCAACAGCCCCATCATGATCGCCTGCAGGGCGAAGATGACGCCTGCCAACTGCAGCGAGACGAGCACCTGCACCAGATAGACGATCGGCGAGAAGAGCACCACAGCCGGGACGGCGAGCAGCGTCAGGATGATCGCTTGCGGCAGCGAGGCGATCTTGCCTTCGCGCTCGCGGATCAGCAGATGCCAGCCGATCAAGCTGAAGAACAGCGGCCAGGTGAACAGATAGGAGCCGCCCGGCAGCAGGAAGACGGTGGCGATCATCAGCAGCCAGACCCAGATGATCGCGCCGCCGGTCAAGTTGCCGACAGATGTGAAGCGGCGGAACCACGCGTAGAGCAGCGCGAACACGGCGATGGCGAGCAGCGCAAATCCCCAAGCGTACACATCGGAGAAATCAGGGTCGTTGGTCAGGTTGAAGACCAGATCGGACTGCAGGGTGCTGAGCAGCATCCAGGCGCCCATCGTCACCGCTCCGGTGACGACGATGGCGAGCAGGAAGGCGAAAAACCCTTTGAGCAGGCCGCCCACCTGCAGGCTGTCGCGTCTGATGCCTGCGATCAGCACGTACAGGAACAGCAGGGTGACCGCGATGGCGAGCGGGAGCACCCAGGTCTGCGAGTAGCCGACCAGCGTGTGCTTCAGCACGTTAAAATAGACGCGGTTCGTCTCTTTCGTGTCTTCCAAGCTGTCCAAGTTGCCGAGGTGTTTCGTCAGCGACAGCATGTAGGAACCGTGGTGTTGCAAGCTCTTGCGATCTAACTGCTCCACGCTGTCGATCGTGTTGTGATAAGCGTTGAGGCCGATCGCATAGGCGAAGTTCAGCCCGCTCAGACCCGCCTGTTTAAACGCGGTGAGGTCTGTGTCGTTCGGCATCAGCTTGTACATGTCATAGAGCATCGAGTTTGCGACCGGATGTTCGGCAGCCTCGGCAAACTCTTTCATCAGCCAGCCGTTTTGGTCGCTCGTCTCAAACATGAAAGAAGGGCCGGTATAGCCGCGCGCTTCAAAGTTGAGCACGAGGCCGATGTCTTTCATCCACGGATGTTTCGCCGTGAACAGGTCGGCGCCGACCAAGCCGAGCTCTTCCCCATCGGTGAAGAGGAAGATCACATCGTGCTTGAGCTGCGGGCCTGCTTGCAGAGCGCGCAGCGTCTCCAGCATCGCTCCGACCGCCGCTCCGTCGTCGCTCGCCCCTGGAGCTGTCGGGACCGAATCATAGTGGGCGGCGATCATGATCGCCTTGCCCTCTCCCGTTCCCTTCAAGCGGGCGATGACGTTTTGCACGCTGCCCGCGAAGACCATGTCGTGGGAGAGGCGTGCGCCTGCTCCCTCCTGTACTTCAGGGCTCAATCCGAGCGCCTTCAGTTGGTCGAGCAGGTAGTCGCGCACCGCATACGCTTCCGGCGAACCGGTCGGGTGAGGCTTCTGGGCAATCTTTTCAACGTGTTCCAGCGCTCGCTCAGCAGAAAACTCCACATCGGGTGCGCTTTTCGGGTTCACTTCGGGCGCGGCGACCTGACTCAAGCCGAGATAGACGGCTAAAGAGAGGATCAACAGCACAACAAGTGAACGCACAAAACGATTGTTTACGCTCATGTTGTCACCTCTACCACATAAATTTCACCAAACGATCGGTTGCAAATTTAATTAATGCTCATTTGACTTCATCATAGTACAGAATCTTATGAACCGTCAAATAGATAAGCGATTTGTCAGGTTTGGTCACGGCTAAAAAAGCATGAACTTTCAAACTCCTCGAAATGGCAAGTTTGTGGTAGTTCCTTCCCTATAGAGGAGGGCAAGTGTGAACGAGCGCGTTCCGCGTCCTTGCTCCCCCCAATAGACTGTGTTATATTGAAAAATCTCGTCTACATGGCGAAATTTCTCACATGGAGGTAACTGATCTTGGAACCTGAGATTCAAAGTGCCTATCAAGAAGAGTTGCAGCGGCTCGAACAAACGGCTGCCGAGATTGACCGCCAGCTACAGACGCTCGAACAGACCCCTCGCTATTATGGCGATGATCTGACCGAGCAAGCATTGGACAACATTCGCGAGTCCAGAAAGCAAAACTTGCGCATCGCGACGGTCGAACCATATTTTGGCCGCCTCGACTTTCAGGAGCAGGGAGCAGATTCACCACAGCCGCTTTATATTGGCAAAGTGGGCGTCGAGGAGGAAGACTCCGGAAAGCTCGCCGTCATCGACTGGCGCGCGCCTGTCGCCTCGATGTTCTATTCGTTCACCGGCGGTGAGGAGCTCGCCACTTATCGGTCGCCAGAAGGGCTGATCGGAGGTCTCATCTATCTGAAGCGCAACCTGGTCATCCGCAAGCAAATCCTCGAACGCGTCGTCGATGCGTTCGTCAAAGGCGGAGACAACCTCGATGTGGCCGATGAGTTTTTGCTCTATCGCCTGGGGGAGAACAAGGACAACCGCCTGCGGGACATCGTCTCGACCATCCAAGCGGAGCAGGACCAGATCATCCGCAGCGCCAAAAATAAGGCGTTGGTCATCCAAGGGGTCGCCGGGAGCGGAAAGACGACCGTCGCCCTGCATCGCCTCGCCTACCTGCTCTACCAATACAGAGAGAACATCAGAGCGGAGCGGATGATCATCTTCGCACCGAACTCGATGTTTCTCGACTACATCTCCGGCGTCTTGCCAGAGCTTGGCGTCGGCGGCATTCAACAGACGACCTTTTCCGATTGGGCGCTCGACCTGCTCGATCATGAGGTGCAGCTGTCCGATCAATCGGAGCGGCTGCTCACATGGTTTGCCATCGGTTCGAAGCGACCCGTGTTGAGCGATGAAGCGCCGGGACGCTATAAAGGTTCGCTTCGCTTCTTCCACGACCTCGACGCTTGCTTGAAGAGCTTGGAGATGGAGTTTGTGCCCGAAAGATCGTTCGAAGCGTGGGAAGGCACCTCGCTGCCCGCCGAGACGGTGCGCGAATGGTTCCACACCGAGTACAAACACTATCCGCTGGCCAAACGGCGCGAGCGCGTCGTCGCTCGCATCAAGCGCTGGCTGGAGATGGAGCTGGACAAAGTGTGGGACTCGCTGAAGCGCAAAGAGTGGAAAAAGCAGGCGAACGCCCGTCTGCGCACCTATTTAAAAGCGCTGCCCGACCTCACGCCCTTCTCTTTATATAAAAAGCTGTACACCGAGGGCTTGACGCTGCCAGAGGAAATCCGCAAAGCGTCGCTCAAGAAGTTTAAACAAAAGACTGTCGATCTGGAGGATCTCGCACCGCTTTTGCTGATTCGCAACCGTCTGCACGGCATCGACAGCGACCACTATTTTGACCATGTGGTGATCGATGAAGCGCAAGATTTCTCGCCGTTTCAGGTCGCGTTGCTCAAAGAGCAGACCAGAGGCCACTCCTTCTCGATCTTAGGCGATCTGTCACAAGGGATTCACGCCTATCAGGGCGTGCGCTCCTGGCGGGAGTTTCTCGATCTGTTCGATGAGCAGGAGCAAGGCTATTATCAACTGCAGCGCAGTTATCGCTCGACGACGGAGATCATCAACTTTGCCAACGTCGTGCTCGAACGCTCACAGGAAGCGCTGACGCTCGCAGTTCCCGTCTTCCGCAGCGGCGAAAAGGTGCGCGTGGCGCAGGTCGCACAGCCGGAGCGAGCGGAGATGGTGATCCGCTCGGTGCGCCATCTCGGGCAAGGCCCTTACAACACGATCGCCGTCGTCACCCGCACCGAAGAGGAGGCGAGCCAGCTCCATCAGGAGTTGCTTCAGGCAGGGCTGGATGCCACGTTGATTCACTCCGCCCAGCGCGAATACAAAGGCGGCCTGTCGGTGTTGCCCGTCTATTTGACCAAAGGGCTTGAGTTTGACGCCGTCTTGCTCACCGATGTGGATCAGGCGCATTATGAGCACACCGCCCAAGATGCGAAGCTGCTCTATGTCGGCTGTACGCGCGCCCTGCATGAGCTCTGGTTGATCTATGCGGATCAGCCGTCTGCGCTGATCGCCTCGATGGACGCGGAGCTGGTTACGCCAGAGCTTGGCGTCTGATCGACCGAAGAGCGGGGAGCTTCCCGCATCGTCCCCGATCGCGGCGAGCAGGTCGGAGCTGCGCCACCCAAAGAGGAAAAGCCCGAAAGACCGGATGATGCGGTCTTTCGGGCTTTTTTTACAGACAGGACGACGCTTTTACCGCTTAGCGGGTGGAACTTAGTGGGCAGAAGCTTAGTAGGCGGGCGCGAAAGAGCTCGCGATGCGCTGCAGGCGCGCTTGTTCCTCACCGAGCAAACCTGCGCGTTGCAGACCAAAGTAGAAGCTGCGCACCAGGTGCTTCCAGTTGATCCGCACGATGAAGCTCTCCATGTAGTCCGCTCGCTGCCAACTCTCCGCCTCCAGCCACGAGCAGACGGTCGCCACCGACGCTTTGCCCGTCTCGACCATCGCGATCAGCGCGTTGTTGATCCGCTCATCCTCCTCCGCCTGATACACCTCTTGCGCGTTGCGGATCAGGCTGGAAAGCCCTGTCCACAGCTTTGCGCAATCTTCGGCGGTCGAATCGCGATGTTTCACGCATTCATCGACCGCATCGGCAACATGTGCGGCCGCATGCGCCCAACCGCCTTGCGCGACGAAGCCGCGCAGGTCTCGCTCCTGCTGACAATAGTCGATCATGCGCTCCATGATCTGGCGAAATTCCTGCTCTGACAAGAACGGGTTCTTGTTGTCGCGCGCCAGCAACAGAGCGACCACCAAGCTGGTAAAGCTGCGCAGAAACACACTGTCATCGTTCGATCGTCCGATCTGATCGAACCACATCTCGTCGCTGAGCACTCGGTTCATGATCTCCCGCAGCTGCTCCGCCGAATAGCGATCTTCTCGATAGATCCAGTGCGACAAGGTCGAATAGCCCAGCTCATCGCGCAGATAGCTGTCTGTCGATCCGAGCTGATCTAAAATCTCATGCGTGATCGCCATCAGATCATGCGGTGCTTCAAGCTTGTAGCCGTTTTGTTTGATGATTTCGAGTTTTTTGGTCAGGGTCATCGGGGTCAACTCCTCTAGGGTGGATAAGAAAAATGACAAAGAGAGCCGAGATCTCTCCCCTCGGCTCTGCGCTCAACTGCCCGCTCTCCGCTCTGCGAAACGAGGCTCAGATGTCCCGACCGCCGCCTTCCTGCGGATCGATCCGGTCATCGCCGCCCTCCACCTGTTTTTCAAATTGGTCGAGCTCCTGTTGCAACGCTTCCAGCACAGCATCGCCATGAACGTGGTCGGTGGCGGTGACATCGTGCATCGGGTGCATAAACATCCCGCTCTGCGCTTGCAGCGCTTCCATCGCCAGCGTGTTGTCTGTCGATTCGGTGATGTATTGGCGGTTGTCTGTAGACTTATCGCCGGCGAGCTTTGCTGTTTCGTAGTTCGGATCATCGGTCAGTCGAAGCTGTTTTTGATTGGTGAACTGATGAAAGCTTTGCTTTTCCCCTTTGGACACTGGCAGAATCCCCCTTTGTTCCCGTTCTGGTCATAGGGTGTCCAGTGTGCGCGATGCTATTCGAGAAAATATTCTTTCATCAGCACATGCGACCATTCTGGCTGTCTGATCTCACCGCGCGGGCCAAATTCGCCCATGTAAGGTTTCAGATCGACCACCGGCGTCCCATCGATCGCATCCAATCCGCGCACGGTGAGGCGAAGCCCCTCCACTTTCACCAGCTGGCAGTTGGTGACGCCGATCCGGTTGGGCCGTCCTTTCGCGCGCTGAGCGAAGATGCCCACCTTCGGCCACTCTGTGTTGCCGCGCGGATGGCGAGCGATCGTTTCGATCTTCTCCGCTTTGACTCGGTTCATAAAGAAGATCACGTCCAGATGGGAAAAGTCGCTCAGCCCAGCGACCACCTCTTCGGTAAACTGATCCGCATCGAGCTCGATCACCGACTCGACAGCGCCCCAATAGTCGTCGATCGCCTCCGCGCGGGGGGAGCGCACGACCCCGATCGGCCGAATTTCGATCATCGCTTGCCAGTCTTTCATTCGGACGCCCCCTCTTTCTCCAGCCGCGCCACCTGTTTCGCCACCATGTCGTGCAGCGACTTGGCGGCCGACTGCTCGTGCAAAATCAAGCGCAAGCGATCGGGGTCTTCATTTTCATGGAAGAGAATCTGATTGACTTCTGCGATCGTCAGCCCAGTTCCCCGCTCCAACCGCTCGATCGGCGGCTTGGCCGCTACCGCGCCCTCTTGTAGCACGCGCAGATAGTAGCCGGTGTAGCCCGTCTCCTTGAACTTTTGCGCAAAGTGCGGGACGCCGTTGCGCATCGAGATCTTGCCACAGGGAATTCGCGGTTGCGAAACCTGCAGGATCGCCTCTCCGACTCGGAAGGTGTCCCCGATGCGGACGTCCGATTCGGGCAGGCCGCGCAAGAGCAGGTTTTCACCGAACGCGTTGGCGGGCAACTCGATGTTCAACGCCGCTTCCCAATAGGCGTAGTGCTCGTGCGGATAGGCGCAGACCGCCTTGTCCGGGCCGCCGTGGTGGACGAGGTCCGCCTGCTCGTCCCCTTCAAAATTTTCCTGAGCAAGATAGACAGACTGTTCGACGCTCTGCTTGACGATCGCGCTCTCGACCGACTTCCCTCCGACGGAAAGCGATTTCGGGCGACCGACGCATACGGAGATCACTTCCACCCTACTTCCCCTCCTCTTCCATAAATTCGAGGCGATTGCCCCAGGGATCATCCATAAAAAAGCGCTTGCGCTCTTCGATCGCCGTATCGATCCGATAGGTGACACCGCGGGTCTCCAATCGAGCGATCAGCGCGTCGAGGTTCTGCACGACGAACGCTGGATGCGCTTTTTTCGCCGGTGCAAAATCTGCTTCCACCCCGATATGAATCTGCTGTGCGCCACAGGCGAACCAAGCGCCGCCGCGCGCTTGTAACGCTGGTGGCTTGACCAGCTCTGCCATGCCGAGCAGCTCGCCAAAAAACTGCCGAGCTGCCGCTTCGCACCCGCGCGGAGCTGCCAGTTGCACATGATCGATGCCTGCATAGGTAAAGTTCATCCTGATCCCTCACATTCGCTAGTCGATTGAACCCATTGTACTCCAAAATATGGTGTCTGCGTTATAGAAATCGAATAAGTTCCTATTCGTATTTTCGATAGATCGACATTCGATCGCGATCTTCCTTTGAGCGGGTCAGAGCTGCCAGATCTGTCGCCTCGTGCTCAGCACGACCAGCGTGATCAGGATGCAGCCAGCTCCCATCAGCACACCCGCCCAGAGCGCGCCCGCCGCGCCGGCCACCGCGCCGATCATGATCGACCCGAGCGGAATGAAGCCGCGATCCATCAAGGCGATGCTCATGATCCGCCCGCGCAGATGATCTGGCACTTGCATCTGCATGGTGATGCGGCTCATCGTGCGGTAGGTCTGGCTGGTCAACCCGATCAGAAACATCATGCTCATCGCCACCCAGAAGTTGCTGACCAACACGAACAGCAGCAGAGAAAGACCAAACCCGATGATCGAGAGGATCAACAGGCGACCCGCATTCGCTCGCTCCTTGCGCAGGGAGAGCCAGATCGACCCGACGACCGCCCCTGCGGCGGAGATCGAGAGAAGTGCTCCAAATCCACCTGGCCCTGCGTTCATCAGCTGGTCGACAAAGACGGGCAACATCGACGTGTAAGGAAATCCGAACACCATCGGCACGATCGCAAGCAGCAGCAAGGACTGCACGCTCTTCTGTTCCCTGATGAAGGCAAACGCCTCGCGGACATCCTGCTTCAGCTCGCCCTTTTCGCTCTTGCCCTGCTCTTGCACAGGGCGCACTGCGCACAGGGCGATGATTTCGATCAGCAGCCCCGCAGCGCCCAGCCAGATCACCTGCTCGGTGAAGAGGACGGCCAAAAGCCCGCCGGCGATCGCAGGTCCGATGATCCGCGAGAGGTTGAGCGCCATCGTGTTCAGCGCGATCGCCCTGGCGAGGAATGGCTTGGACACCAGGTTGGGGATCAGCGAATTGCGAATCGGCGGGTCCATCGTCTGAAAGATGGCGCGCAGCAGAACAGCTCCTGCGAACAGCCAAAACGGGCTGTCGAGCAGAAACAACCAACCGATCAACAGGGTGAGGAGCAGCGAGATCGTCTGCAGAAAGATCAACAGCCTCCGCCGATCATAGCGATCGGCCAAGATTCCAGCCGGCACGCTCAACAAAAAGACCGGGATCAGGCGACATGCGTTGATGATCCCCAGATGCACAGGAGAATCGGTCATCAAAAGCACCGCCCAGTTCAAGGCGACCATGTCCAACCATTCTCCGCAGGCGGAGAGAAAGTTGCCGCTCAGGTAGAGTCGAAACGACCTGCCTCCGTTTGCAGAGCGGGTGCGCTTTGTCTCAAGTTGTTCCATGTTCGTCCGTCAGCCTTTCCGTCTATGAAGTATCCGCTCTCTCGCTCCCATGCTGGAAGCGAAATTTTATCTCTTGACCATCTTACTCCTATCTGACACCGCTGCAAAGACTTCCTGTTCCTGCAGCATGCAGATGCGTGGTAAGATGTGGAGAAAGCGATCGTACGGGAGGTTTGCGCATGAAAGTGGCGGTGGCTGTCGATTCGTTCAAAGGGTCGCTCAGCGCGAACGATGTGTGTGCTGCGGTGCGGGCTGGCATCCTGCGGGTCGATCCAGCCTGCGAGGTGATCGAGATCCCGCTCGCAGATGGCGGAGAGGGCACGGCGGAGCATCTCGTGCGCGCGACAGGAGGCGTATTGCGGGAGGTGACGGTCACAGGGCCGCTCGGTCAACCGGTCAGAGCGAAGTACGGCGTGCTCGGCGATGGTGTCACCGCGGTGATCGAGATGGCGCAAGCGTCCGGCCTGTCGCTGGTGCCGGAAGCTTCGCGGAATCCGCTGTTGACGACGAGCTATGGGACGGGCGAGCTGATCCGCCATGCGCTGGATCGCGGGCACCGCAAGTTTTTGATCGGGCTTGGCGGCAGCGCGACGCAAGATGGCGGGGCTGGCATGTTTCGAGCGCTGGGCATGCGATTTTTGGACGAGCGAGGGCGGGAGTTAGAAGCGGGAGGGGCGGCGCTCTTGCGGTTGGCAAGAATCGAGGCGAAGGGACTGGACGCGCGGCTTGGTGAGTCCACTTTTGTCGTGGCGAGCGATGTGCAAAATCGCTTGGTCGGACCCGCTGGCGCATCTGCTGTGTTCGCTCCGCAAAAGGGCGCGACCCAAGAGATGGTCGAGCGGTTAGATGCGGCGCTCACGCAGCTTGGGGAAGTGATCTTGGCGGAGCGAGGTGTGGAGGTTCGCGACCTGCCAGGCGGGGGAGCGGCCGGTGGCATCGGGGCGGCGACGGTCGCTTTTTTGAACGCGTCGATTCGCTCCGGCATCGAGGTGATGCTCGCGGCAGTGGAGTTTGACAGAAAGATCGGCGGGGCGGATCTGATCATCGCCGGCGAAGGCACGCTCGATGAGCAGACGCTGGCGGGGAAGGCGATCGCAGGGGTTAGCCGTGCGGCCGCACGCCAGGGCATTCCCGTCCTCGCCATCTGCGGAGGGATTTCGCTGTCGGGCGAGCAGTTGGAACAGCTCGGGGTCGCCTCCTGCTCGTCGATCGTACCTGGGCCCTGTTCGCTGGAGACGGCGATGGACAGGGCGTCCGAGTGGACGGCAGATGCTGTCGAGCGAATGATGCGGGTGTGGAAAACTGCCAGCAGGCGGTGATGGAACGCCTCCTGCCCGCTGCTAGCGGAACAGATACAGGATGATCATGTACAGCGCGATGTTCCAGACGACCGCAAGCGGCAAGAGGATGCGAAACGAAGTGTGCTTCGTCTTGTGATGAAATTGTTTCATTCCGCGATAGACGCCGAGCCCACCGCCGAGGAATGCGACGAGAAAGAGCTTCTTCTCCGGAACGCGCTCGCGATGGCGCTGTGCTTGTCGCTTATCGCTTCGCATCAGCGCGTAGCCGTACAGGTTGCCGATCAGGATCAAGCTCAAGATGATGCCGATGGTCATGTTTGCTTCTCTCCTCTCTCTCGCCCCTATTCTACCTGATCCGCTGCGAAGTCGGTAGCAAAAAGGGGAAGTGCCGTTTGTAAAACAGATTGTATGTGAAAAAATGGTTGCTACTGCTCGGACGCCTCTGCTACATTGTTCATGCAAAGGAGGTCTACGAGATGGACGAAACGCAAAGGTTGCTCCAGATGCTGCTGGAGAGCTCGCAGAAAACGCATGCGGCGATCGAATCGCTCAGCGCACGAGTCGACAGCATGCAGGTTCAGATCAATGAGATGAAAGTGCAGATCGATCGGCTTGAGAGCGAAGTCGCCTCGATCCGATCTACGATGGCCACCAAGGAAGACATCGCGATGGTGCTCGAATGCTGTGCGACGAAGGAAGATGTACACATCGTGCAACAGAATGTCGATCGCCTTGAAAAGCAGTTTCTGCTGAAAGAAGCCCGCCAAGATCAAGAGATCCTGATCCTCAAGCAAAAACTCTCGTTGTAGCCGCCCCTTCCCCTCTGCCATTCCGAACAGACCCATTCCAGAAGCAAGAGCCCCTGCACGCCTGACGACGGACGGGGGCTCTACTATTTCACACCAGATCTGCGGAGCCGATTATCCGGAGATCGCTTCGCTGCACCTCGGATGACATTACAAACTCATTCATACTTCACACGGGTCATGCCGACGAACAGGAACACAGCGCCAAAGGCGACCAGCACGGCGACCGGCATCAGGATGTCGGCGACCGTCCCTCCTCGTGCGATCAGCTCGGTAAAGCCTGTCATCGCCCATGACTGCGGCACGAAGTTAGCGATGGTGCGCATCGTGTCAGACACGATGTCCAGCGGCCAATACACGCCGCCGAGCATACAGGTCGAGATGATGACGATCGTCCCGATCGCCCCTTGCTGCTCTTGCGTCTTGACGATTCCGGCGAGGAACAGACCCAAGCCGACCACGCAGAAGAGCAGAGCGGAGACGAGCACGATCTGGCCGATCATGTCTCCCCACTGCACGCCGAACAGCAGCGAGGAGAGGCCCATCAGGATGGCGAACTGAATCCATCCGATCAGGAAGAAGGCGAGCAGATAGCCGCCCAGCACTTGCAGGCGGGAGGTCGGCGTCGAAAGCAGTCGGTACCAGACGCCCGTTTTGCGCGCTTCTAAGATCTTGCCGGTCACCGAGAGCAAGCTCATCATCACGAACATGATCGAAAACCCGATCGAGCGCTCGCTCTGGTACTCCATCTGCTCGCGAGCTCCCTCCTTGGTCACGCTCTTCACCTCGACGGTCGCCTTCGGTTCGCTCGACTTCGCGGCCAATCGATCGAACTGTTTCTTCCAATCGGTGCTGCCCCCGACCTGGCTGAGCGCCTGTGCCGCTTTTACCTGCACCACCGCCTGTGAGGAAGCATCCTCCACCAGCATCGAGATGGTCGGAGCGATCGCCAAGTCGGGGCCGTGACGGAAGACGATGTCCACCCCTCCTCCTGACGCGATCGTCGCTTCATAGCTCGCTGGAATCTGCAGGACGCCCGCGACCTTTCTGTCGCGCAACGCTTGCTCCGCCTCTGCGTCGATCATCGCCTGAACGTCTAAAGTTCCATCTTTGGCGATCTGCTGCACCACCCATTTTGATACTGCGCTGGCGTCCTGATCGACGACGGCGATCGGAAGCTTGCTGGTACCGCCCGACGAGAGCCCGCCAAAGATAAAGGTGAAGATCACCGGCATCAAAAACATCAAGATCCACGAGCGCGGTTGCAGAAATACCCGCTTGATTTCCAAGCTGCATAACGTGATGATCCGATTCATTCGATTTCCCTCCTATCGCGCCGCTAAGCGCCATGTGCCGAACGACAGAGCAACCGCTCCGATCGCGAGCAATACGCCGATGGGGAGATATAACGCCTGCCATTCTGCTCCCGTCATGATCCCGGTCAAGCTGGTCAGCGCCCAAGCGTTCGGGGTGATCAGCGCCACCTTTTGCAGCAGCTCTGGGAACTGGGAGAGCGGGAGCATCGAGCCGCCGAGCGCGGCGAAGATCTGCACGCCGATCCCGGAGACCAGATCGGCCGATTGCTCCGACTTCAGCATAGCGGCCAACGCCATCGACAGGCCGGACACGGCGATCGCATATCCGAATGCAACGGTTGCCGCTTGCCCGAAGTCGCCCCAATCCACGCCAAAAGCGTACTTGGTCGTGAGCATCAAGACGGCAAATTGAAGCAGCGAAAAGTACAGCGTGCCAACAAACTTCCCCAGCAGGATGTTCAACTTGTTTGTCGGCGTGGTGAGCATGCGAGACAGCGTTTCGCTCGCCCGCTCATTGAGGATCGATTTAGCCCCGATCGTCGCGTTGAACAGCAGGAACATCACAGCCATCGCCGCCGAATAGTACTGCTGGGCGGTCACCTCTTTTTCCCCGACCGGCTTTTCGACCACGCCCGCGCCAGGTGAGGATGCTGCCCGCTTCAGGTCGTCGAGCACCTCTTGGGCGATCTTGCCGATGTCGACACCCTGACCTGCAAGCACAGGAGCGGCTTGCTTCAGATCGTCGACCAATGCGCTCGAAGCGACGCCGACAGCCGAGATGCGATTGGTGTAGGAGGTGACGATGCTGTTCATGATCAGCGAGACCAGCTGTTTGCCTGGATCTTGGATCAGTTCGACCTGTACCGCGTCGCCGCGATTCACCCCGTCGGTAAAGCCTGTGGGGATCACCAGCCCGACAGCAGCTTCCCCGTCCTGCACACTCTGTTGTACGGCCAACTCCGAATCGACCGACTTGACGGTGATCGATTTTTTCAAATCGTCGCTCTGCAGGATGTCCTCGACCAATGCTTTGCCCAGCGCTCCATCATCACCGCGATAGACGGCCACTTCAAACTCCGGCATCGTGTTGCCCTCTTGGTTAAACACCCCGCTCAGCGCAGCGCCCAAGATCGCCGTCAACACCAGCGGCATGACGATCATCATCAAAAACCCTTTCCGATCGCGCAGCCTGATGCGGATATCTTTTCTTGCGATGTGCCACCACTTCATCCCTCTCGCCTCCTAGTCCCTCAGCGTCCGCCCGGTCAGGTGCAAGAACACCGTCTCCAAGTTCGGCTCCAGCACATCGACCGACACGATCTGTGCGCCGGCAGCGGTCGCAGTCGTCACAACATCGCCGAGCAGTTGGCGCGCACCCTGGGCAAAGATGCTGATCTCGTCCCCTTCGATCGCCACCTGCTGCACGCCTTGCAGGGCGCGAAGCTGATCGCCAAGCGCGGGCACTTCCGCTTCGAGCACCAGCTTGATCATCGCTCCGTTGGTCAGCCTGTTTTTCAGCTCTTGCTTGGAGCCGATCGCGATCAGCTGCCCGTGATCGATGATCGCCAACCGCTCGCACAGATACTCGACCTCCTCCATGTAGTGGGAAGTGTAGATCACCGTCATCCCGCTGCGGTTCAACTCCTTGACCGTCTCCAAGATGTGGTTGCGCGACTGCGGGTCGATCCCGACTGTCGGCTCATCCATGATCAGCAGTTCGGGTGCGTGCATCAGCGCAGCGCCGATGTTGATCCGCCGCTTCATCCCGCCGGAGAAGCTCTCGATCGCATCTTTGGCACGATCGCTCAGGCCGACCATCTCCAGCACTTCATCTGCTCGCTTTTTCACATTTGCGCCTTGCAGGCCGTACATCCGCCCCCAGAACAGGAGATTCTCACGGGCGGACAAGGTCGGGTACAGCGCGATGTCCTGAGGAACCACCCCGATCTTCCGCTTCGCGCCGACCGGGTCTTGCTTTACCGACAGACCTGCCACTTTGACATCTCCGCTGTCCGCTGTGAGCAGCCCGCAGATCATCGAGATCGTCGTCGACTTGCCCGCTCCGTTCGGCCCGAGCAGCCCGAACGACTCGCCCTTTTCCACCGCGAAGGATATGCCGCGCACGACCTCCCGCTCACCAAATCGCTTTTTTAACTCTTGCACCTGTAACATCATCTCTCGCCAACTCCCCTCACTCGCTTGTATTGACATCATTGTACGACGAGGGAAAGCATCCCCCATCCCCCGCGCGATAGAACTTTCCCAATGAAAAAAGCGGCCTGAACGGCCGCTCGCTATGCCAAAAGTCATGAGTGGTAGGCGGTGATGCCATGGCGGACGGCAAAGATCGCCGCCTGCGTGCGATCGCGCAAGCACAGCTTGGCGATGATGTTCGACACGTGATTTTTCACCGTGCCTTCGGTGATCACGAGCGACTCGGCGATCTCCTTGTTGTTCATCCCAAGCCCAAGTCGGTTGAGCACTTCAAGCTCTCGCTCCGTCAGCTCGCGCACCTGACGCAGCGCTTCGGCGCTGGCCTCTCGCTCCACCGGTTCCTGTCCGCTCCGCTCCCTGATCCGCTTCATCTCCGCCACCACCTGTGCGGTGCTGTCCGGCGGGAGCACCACGCCACCAGCGCTCACCGTCATGATCGCCTGAACGATCACCTCGGTCGGCATATCTTTGAGCAGATATCCGCTCGCCCCCTCCTCTAGCGCTTGAAAGATCAGCTCGCTGTCATTAAAGGTGGTCAGCATCAGCACCTTCGTATCTGGCAGCTGCTGTCTGATCAGACGAGTGCCCTCCACGCCATCCACGCCCGGCATGCGAATGTCCATCAGCACCAGGTCGGGCTTGCTCTCCTTCGCCAGCTCAAGCGCCTGCGCACCATCTGCTGCCGTTCCGACCACCTCCAGATGCTCCTCCAGGCTTAAGATCGTCTTCAATCCGTCGCGCATCAACTTCTGATCATCGACCACGATCACTCTGATCATGCGCCCCCACCTCCAAATTTCCATGATTGCTCTTTCAAAGGAAAGCAAACTTCGGTGCGAAACCCAGAGCCGCTCTGCGTGATGAACAGCACGGTGCCTCCCAGCTCCATCACGCGCTCGCGCAGGTTGATCAGACCAAAGCCGGGCACCACTTCTGCCACACCCTGCCCATCGTCTTCGATCACGATCAGCACCTCCTGTTCGGAGCTATTGATGCGCACGACCGCAGAGCTGGCGTTTCCGTGGCGCTTGGCGTTGGTCAGCGATTCCTGCACGATGCGATAGATGATCGGCTTGAGCGACTCTGGCACTGCGGAAAATTGCCCCTGTGCCTGAAGTTCTGTTTTCACCCCGGTCATCTCCGCAAAGTCGGCGAGCAGTTGGCGAACCGACTCGACCAGAGAGATCGGCTGCGCTTCCTCTTCTCGCAGCGCTCTGACCGACAGCCGCACCTGTTGCAAGGCGGAACGCGCCAGCTCTTCACAGCGCATCAGCGCCTGCTCGCTCAATTCGAGATCGCGCGCCTGCAGCTTGCGCGCCGCCTGCAGTTGGACGAGCAATGCGGTCATCGAGTGTCCCACCGTGTCGTGAATTTCCCGAGCGATATGGTTACGCTCGCTGATCGCGGTCAGCACCTCCACCTGCTTCGCATACTCGCGCAACGCTTGATGGGACTCCTCCAACCGCTCATACAGCTCCCCCACCTTCTGTCTGGACAGCATGAAATAGCGGATCAGCGACCCGACCAGCGCGGAGAAGATGACAAATCCGAAATTGATCGCCGTGTTCAAAAAGTGCACGCTGCCAATCAGCGAGATCTCCACCCACAAAATCGCACTCCAGACCAAGACGAGCAGCCCCGCAGCCACGTACAAGATCCGCTTGTTGTCGGTGCCGATCAACAGCGTAACGCCGATGATGCCATAAAACAGTTCATACGGATAACCCAGCCCGAGAAACGCCACGCCAAAACCGGTCGCCAGCAAAAAGTCGAGCGCCGTGCACCATAAGAAATAGCGATTGGAGGACACACACCTGGCAAAGTGATTGATCACAAACAGGCACATGGCGATGATGATGTACACCTGCTGCCACTCGGTCGGTCCATCTCCATAAAAAAAATAAGTGCCGGAAAACAAAAGCAACATCAAAATCCTCAACATATTCAAGATCTGAAACGTGAATGGAATCTTCCGATGTTCCGTCTCTCTGTTGCTCACCACATCCACAGGCGTCACCTCACACTGGTACAAGTTGGGCATGCTAGCTACAGTGTAGAATGAGAACATCGAAAGTGGCAACAAAAAGGAGTGAATATCGCGACAGGAAACGGCCGAACGAAAGATGCGAGACACCGCTCGTTTTCAGGGCAAAAATGGAAAGTTATCTTCAGCCACCCTCAACAGCTCCCAGCCGCCAAAAGGAAAAACCCATCATCATGATGGGCCTCTGGGATCGAAACGTCCGATTCGTTCGAGTGAGCTATTGCGTTACCACATCGCTCGTTTCTCCGCGAATCCTCCTGTTCAACAGGTGGGCAAAAGATTGACATGCTGGAGTTTTTCAGGGTTTACAACATAGAACAGACGATTGATTTGATGCGTGGTTGGATGCCAGACTATGCTCCATACCCCGAACGGCTCCCCGTCCTTTACGACGAGTATTCCCATTTGGTTGTTTACGCGCACCGCATACGCAGTTTTTCCAGCAAAAAATTTGGTAGCGATCGCATGCAAGATCGTTGCGACGCGCTCCTTGCTCACAATTTCGTTGATAGCGGTCATGACGTTTCCACCGCCGTCTGCAACTAAGGTGACGTCATCCGCTAAGAGGTCGGTCATCTCTTGAATGTTCCCCGTTGATAAGGCGGTGATAAATCGAGCAGTATGCTCCTTCTGAAGCTGATCCGGTATCAGATAGTCGTCAGCAAGGGCATTCATTTTTTTCTTCGCCCTGCTAAATATCTTTCGGCAGTTCGCTTCCGTAACATGCAGCAGAGAGGCGATTTCTGTATGTTCGAATTGAAATGCTTCCTTCAACACATAGACCGCTCGCTCCCGGGGAGACAGCTCTTCCATTAAGAGCAAGAGCGCGTAACGGAGTGAATCATCGAGGATGACTTTTTCTGAAGGGTCTACCACCACATGCCCCTGAACAAGCGGTTCTGGCAACCAAGTCCCCAGATAGGTCTCTCGTTTCTTTTTGACCGATCGGATCTCATCGATGCAACGATTTGTCACCATCTTCGTCAAATAGGACTTCGCATGGTTGAGATGGGAAATATCGCTCGCTTGTAGTTTCATAAAGGTATCATGCACGACATCTTCAGCATCAATCAAAGAGCCGAGCATTCGGTAGGCGATCGAGACCAAATAGGTTCGAAGCGACAGATACAACTCTTCTACGCTCACGTCATGAAAACTTCGATCATGATCCACTAGCGTTCCTCCCGAGCTAAAAATCCCCGAGACACATTTCGATCTAGGGTGGGGTTTATATCGAAGTTCGTGTCAGACTTTTCTAGAGGGTCTTAAAACCATCACGCCATGAGGGGTACAGCGGTGTCCAGCCATACTGAATGCGTGCCTTTTCGTTTGAAGCGCCTCGTTCCCCGCGATTGCTTCCCGCTTGGATGGTGGGCGAAGGTGCGCCGATCGCAGAAGCATACGCGGGTAGCCACAAAGATCCTGAAGCGGGCTCGTCATCCACGATGTTCACCGGACCAGATGGCCATTCGAGCGCGAGCAAGGCAGCTCTTGCAGCATCTTCAACATGCAGAAATGAGCTTACCCCTTCGGTCGCGATCATTTCCTTTCTTCTTACCCGCTCCGCGATCGTTCCATCCCGATCATACCACGTACCTGGTCCGTAAAGCGTGCCATATCGAAGAATGATCCATTCAGGAATCTCCGCGACCGCTCTCTCTAAGGCCATAATCCCGCCGATGGTCGTCCGCCTCGGCTGCGAAGCGTCTACATCGAGGGGAACATCTTCTGTAGCTGGAGCTTGGCCCGGTTCATACGCCCAAGAGATGCTTTGGGCAATCATGCGCCTGACGCCTGCCGAGCGTGAAGCATCGACAAGATTTCGCGTGCCCTCAATTCTGATCTTGGCATTCTCTGCCGAACTCTGCTCCCGCAACGAGGTGAGTTGATGGATCACCACTTCCGGTCGCGTCTGATGTATCGCACTAAAAATAGCTTCCCGATCAAAAGCGTCTGCTACCCATGCGGTTGCTCTTCGCTCTTCAATCAGTTTCGTGTTTGATCGATGATGCGTCATTCCGATGACTTCATGTTCAGCTTGCACCAGTTGAGCAATCAGCGAGCGTCCAATCACACCTGTTGCACCCGCAACTAAAATTTTCATGATTTATGCCTTCCCTTCCTTTGTCATCGCTCCTACTCTTGTCCACTTCGTCCCATCCATCAGTTGGTTCTCTTTCTGCACATTCCTTGATCCTGTTTCCGTGCATCATAAGTAAAGACAGGTCACACGCCAAATGTGTGACATCTCGTATGCAAATTGATGTATGACGCGCTCAGCAAGAAGAAAACGAGAAAAGGCACCTCGAAAGAACGCATTCGAAGTGCCTTTTGACTACCATCTAAATCCCCATCAAATGCTTGGGGTATGTTCAAATCGCTCTGCCATTGCGCGCATTCACAATTTCACGCTTTCCGGTCATCGCGCCAGTTTCTCCTTCTTGGTTCCCTTTCTTGCTTCTCAATCCAGCCCTCACAGCGCACTTTCCAAGCGAGCTTTCACATCGGGCCACTCGCGATCCAAAATCGAAAAGTACACCGAATCCCGCACATAACCATCGGGAAGAATACGATGATTGCGCAGCACGCCTTCGCGCACCGCTCCAAGTCGCGCGATCGCTGTCTGGGAGCGAACATTGCGCGCATCTGTCTTCAGTTGCACGCGGATGAATCGGAGCGCTTCGAACGCGTGGCGAAGCAAGAGATATTTGCTCTCGGTGTTGATCGGCGAGCGCCACACGCCCGGATGCAACCACGTCCAGCCGATCTCCAACCCTCTGTTGGCGACCGAGATGTCAAGATAGCGCGTGGAACCGACGATCTGGTCACGCTCCTTGTCGAAGATCACAAAGACGAGATCAGTCCCTTTTTCCACAGCGGCGAGCGCCTCTTCCACAAAAAATTCGGCCCGCTCCAGCGAGTCGATCGGGTAGGGCATATAGGCCCAGATCTCCTCCGCGTTCGCAGCTTCATAGATACCTTGCACATGCTCCCGACCGATCGGAACCAGTCTGACTCTCGATCCTTCCAACACGATAGGCTTTACGTCCACGTTGCACAACCTCAATTCTTTTTCGTTATAATAGTAGATATTTGATCACTTGCCAAGCAAGGAGGACACCTTCATGAACCAAACGATCGACCTGTTGCAGCAACATCGCTCCATTCGCAAGTACAAGCCCACCCCGCTGTCCGAAGAGCAGATCGGGCAGATCGTCCGCTCGGCGCAGATGGCATCCAGCTCCTCGAACATCCAAGCATACAGCGTGATCGGCGTCACCGACCCCGCTTTGAAAAAGCAGCTCGCACATCTGGCCGGCGATCAAGCGTATGTGGAAGAGTGCGGTCTGTTCCTCATCTGGTGCGCCGACCTTTATCGGCTCCAGCAGGCGTGTGCCAAACATGAGGTCGACATGCAGCACCAGCATGTGGAGAGCTTCCTCGTCGCCACGGTCGACGTCTCCCTGGCGGCACAAAACGCAGCGGTGGCTGCCGAATCGCTCGGGCTCGGCATCGTCTACATCGGCGGCATCCGCCAAAATCCGGCCGCCGTCACCGAACTGCTCAAGCTCCCGCAGCTGGTCTATCCGGTCTTCGGCATGTGCGTCGGCGTTCCTGACCAAGAGCCTTCGTTCCGCCCTCGGTTGGCGACAGAAGCGGTCTACCATGAGAATACATACCAGCAGGAGCAGGTCAGAGCGGGCATCGACGACTACGACCAGCGGATGAACAGCTACTACACCGAGCGCACAGGAGGGAAGCTGGACACAACCTGGTCCAAACAGATCTCCGAAAAATATGCCCATCCGTCCCGCGCTCACATGCGCGCCTTTTTGAACGGACAGGGATTCGACTTCGAATAGAGCACAACAAGATCGACCTCCTCAGCGCATCGCACCGAGGGGGTCGATCTTTTCCTTACACCATACACATTGGCTTTGTTCTACCATACACATTAGCTAACATCTTTCAGACAGCTTTCCGACACGCAATCTCCCCGCTACGCCCCTGCCGGTCGGAAAAAGAACACGCCGAGCACCATCGCCGCCAAGATGACGTACGGCGCATCGATCTCCAGCCAGAAGATGGCGACCATCGCGCCCACGCCGACCAAGATCGGCTTCCAGTCGATAAACGTTCCCCCTTGTGAAGATTGCCAAGCGGTCTGCAACAGCAAGACGACCACGACAGGACGAACGGCTGCGATCAGCCCTTTTAGGTAGGGGCTGTTCTTATAGGCCAACAGGATCTTCAACAACAGGATCACGGCGATCGCAGTCGGTGCGACCATGCCGATCAGCGCAGACGTCGCGCCGAGAACCCCCGCCACCTTATAGCCGACAAAAGCGGAAAGCTTGGTCGCGATCGGCCCTGGCAGCGTGTTCGCGATCGCCAAAGCGTCTGTAAACTCCGGATCGCTCATCCAACCGTAGCGATCCACCACCTCTGAGCGAATGAGCGGGATTGCGCTCGGGCCGCCACCGTAACCGAGTACGCCCGCTCGCGCCATCGCGATGAATAAGTCCCAAATGGACAAATGGCTCATCTCCTCCCGACCTCAAACTTACAGCTTCATCCCCATGCGGCTCTTGTATCTCTTCAACAGCATCTGGCAGTCGACGCGAGAAATGCCGGGCATCGCATAGAGCTTATCTAACAGAAACTTCTGAAGTTCTTGGTTGCTTTGAAATATTCCGTGCATATGAAGCGTGCTCGGCCCGGTCATGTGGTACAAGCTGGTGACAGCAGGCTCTTCTGCCAACTCCTTGGCGACCTGATCGAGATGTTGCGGCTCGATGTCCACATTGAAGAAAGCTGACACCTGAATGCCCACTTTTGCCGGGTTGATCACCACAGTAAAGCGTTCGATCACGCCGCCCTCGATCAGCGCGTTGATGCGAGACTGCACCGCCACCCTTGAGATCCCGATCATCTTGCCGAGATCTGTATAGGAGATGCGAGCGTTCTCATGCAGAGCTTCGAGAATCTGCCGATCGAGATCATCGATCTCAAACGGTGGCATTTGATCTTGTTCCGAATAGACGTAGACCACAAAGTCCACTCCTTTTTTCTCTCTATCGCTTCAACTTGGGGTCGAGCACCTCGCGGATGCCATCGCCGAGCAAATTGAAACCGAGTACTACCAAAAAGATAGCCAATCCTGGCCAAACTGCCAAGAGCGGTTCGATGTTGAGGTATCCTTGTGCGATGTGCAACATCGAACCCCAACTCGGATCTTCCGGTTTTGCACCCAGTCCCAGATAGGACAGGCCCGCCTCGGCGATGATCGCCGAAGCCATCGCCAGCGTGATCTGCACCAACAGCGGCGCCATCGAGTTGGGCAGCACATGTCGGAACATGATCCGCCAGTCGCTCGCGCCGATCGCCTTGGCCGCCTGCACGAACTCAAGGTTGCGCACCGTCATCACCTGCGCTCTTGTGATGCGGATGAACGATGGCAAAAACCCGATCCCGATCGCTACCATCGCGTTGTAGAACCCGCCGCCGAGCGCCGCCGCCATCGCCAGCGCCAAGATCAGGGAGGGAAACGCCTGCATCGCATCGACGACGCGCATCACCACCCACTCATCCCATACGCCGCGGTAATAGCCGGTGATCAGACCGATCGGAACGCCGATCAGGACGGCGATGCCGACCGAGATGATCGCCACCTGCAGGGTCAGGCGAGCGCCGTACACCAAGCGCGAAAACACATCCCGACCGAGGTCATCTGTGCCGAACAGGTGCCCGTTCCCCGGCTTGGCGAGGACCGAGTTGTAGTCCTGTTCATAGATGTCGTGCGTTGCGATCAGCGGAGCAAAGATCGCCGTCGCCAGCAGGGCGCAGAAGATCAGCGCCCCGACGATCGCAAGCTTGTTCTTTGCAAAGCGGCGGAAAAAGAGCCGCCACTGGCTTTCAGCTTGTGCTGCCGTCTGCGCGGGTTGTTGAGAATCGATGACCGTCTGGCTCATTGTTCCGCCTCCTTTCCGACTTTGATCCGCGGATCGATCACCGCATACAGAATGTCGACCAGCAGGTTCACCACCACGACCATCAGCGCGCAGACGAGGATCGCCCCTTGCACCGTCACGAAGTCACGGTTGTAGATCGACTCGACGATCAGTTTGCCAAACCCCGGAATCGAGAAGATCGACTCGGTGATCACCAGCCCGCCGAGCAGCCCTGCGACGATCAGACCGGAGGTGGTGACCACCGGAACCAGCGCGTTTTTCAGCGCGTGGCGGAAGATGACAAACGACTCTTTGTGCCCTTTTGCATAGGCGGTGCGGATGTAATCTGCATGCATCACTTCCAACAAGGAACTGCGAAGCATCCGCATCAGGATCGCCGACTCGCGAAGCCCGGTCGCAAGCACCGGCATGATCATCGCGGTGATGTTCGCCAGCGGGTTTTCGGTAAACGGCACATAGCCGGACGCTGGCAGCCAGCCGAGTTTTACTGCGAAGAAGACGATAAACATCATGCCGAGCCAAAAGTGTGGAACGCTCATGCCGCCGAGGGCGAAAAAGGTTGACGTGTAGTCGATCCACGAGTTGGGCCTTGTCGCCGAGAGGATGCCGGCCGGAATCGCGATCAACAGTGCGACCACAAAGGTGCCGATCGTCAGCTCAAGCGTCGCGGGCAGCCGTTGCCAGATCAGCTCCGACACGGGCGAATGGTCGACCAACGACCTGCCGAGATCGCCTTGCAACACCCCGCCGAGCCATTTGAGATATTGCATGACGATCGGCTGGTTCAAACCGAGCTCCTCGCGCATCGCATCGATCGCCTCCGGAGTCGCCTCCTGTCCCAAGATGACGGTCGCCGGGTCGCCAGGCAGCAGGTGCAGGAGGGAGAAGACCATGATGGTGACCAACAGAATTACAGGAACGGCAAGCAAGAGCCGCCTGACTAAAAACCTCATCCGAATCCTCCTTTCTCACCCGCAGGTCAGTTCTTCGAAATGTTCGCCGTGCGGATCAGACCGTCCGGATAGTAGGTAAATCCTTGCACCGACTTGGACACGCCAAACACGTTGTGATCATGATAGAGGTATACATAAGGCGTTTCATCGTTCAAAATTTTCATCGCTGCATCGTAGCCCGCTTTGCGCTTCGCTTGATCGCCCTCTTGGCGCGCTTCTTTCAGCACGCGATCCATTTCTGGGTTGTAATACTGCGCGTAGTTGTTCGAGCCGCCCTTGGTGGCAAAGTCATAGATGTTTTGATCGGGGTCGGGACGACCGCTCCAGCCCAGCGAGACCGCTTCAAAGTTCCCCGTCTTGCTCTGCTCAAGCATCGTGCCGAACTCCACCTTTTCCAAGTTGACGGTGATGCCCGCTGGCTTCAACATGTTTTGGATCATCTGTCCGACCTGTTGGTTGGTCGGCGACGTGCCGAGCTTCAGCGTGAAGGAGAAACCGTTCTCCTTGCCCGCTTTTTTCAGCAGCTCTTTCGCTTTTTCCACGTTCGGCTGCTCCACTTTGTCGCTGTCCCCATAAGCGAAATGGCTCTTCGAGAACGGCGAGTGCGCAGCAGATCCTGCGCCGGAGAGCACCACTTTGACGATCGCGTCACGATCGATCATCAGGTCGACCGCCCGACGAAGCTCTTTGTTGTCAAACGGCGCTTTCGAAGTGTTCAAATGAATCCCCTGATAGCCTTGGCCTGGCTCGTTAACTACCGAAATCTTCGGATCATTCTTAACATTTTCGATCTCTTTATACGGGAACTTGTTGGTGATGTCCACCTGCCCGCTCTTCAAGTTCATCAGCGCTACGTTCGCATCATTCATGATTTTATAGGTGACAGAGTCGAGATAAGGAAGCCCTTTTTGCCAGTAGTTCGGGTTTTTCTCAAGGGTGATCGACGACCCTTTCTGCCTTTCTTTGTAGACGAAAGGCCCTGTTCCCACCGGATGGTTGAGGAACTCATCCCCATACTTTTTCACCGCTTCTGGCGAGACGATCATGCCGGCGCGGTCAGAGAGGATCGACAGAAACGGTGCGAACGGCTGCTTGAGCTCGATCTTGATCGTCTTTGCATCGACAACGGTGATCTTCTCGATATCATTCAGCTCGTTTTTCCGGTTGGACGCTTTATCCATCCCGCGCTCAAGGGAAAACTTGACCGCCTCCGCATTAAAGTCTGTTCCGTCGTGGAATTTGACGCCTTCGCGAAGGGTGAACGTGTACGATTTCTGATCGGGAGAAACGTCCCACTTCTCGGCGAGCATCGGAACGACCTCCCCGTTCTCGTTCACATCGACCAGCTTGTCATAGATGCTTTGAAACACCATGCGGTCGACGAGCGCTGTCGAGAAGGCCGGATCGAGTTTCGGCGGGTCTGCATCGAGGGAGATGCTCAGTGTGCCGCCCGTTTTCGGTGCGGAGTTGTTGCCCGTTCCCGCATCCGTTCCGGACGATTGGGAGCTACAGCCGACCGCTGCGAACAGCGAACCTGCCAACAGGATAGACAGTGCGACCTTAACTTGCTTTTTGCTCATGATTGGATCCTCATCCTTTCGATCTGACTGATTTCGATTAGTAACAGGATTTCGTGAATCGCTTTCGTTTCGTATCACTATATACCCCTCCTAACGAAAAAGCAAACAGAAAATTTGCTCTTGACTAAACAATTAGTTTTTGAGACAGTAGTTCTAATTTCCGAACGATTTCGAAAAGAGAATCTGAAAGGCGGGGGCGAACCGAAGATGAACAACCTGTTGGAAATCAAAGGGTTGCAGACACATTTTGTAAGCGACAGACGCGTCAACCCCGCAGTTGACGGTGTCGATCTAGCAGTTCGAAAGGGCGAGACGCTCGGCATCGTCGGTGAATCGGGCTGCGGCAAAAGCGCTACCTCCTTGACGGTGATGCGGCTCCTGCCGAAGACGGGCGTCCGCATCGCAGGCGGAACCATCCATTATAAAGAGCAAGACTTGCTCAAGCTTTCCGAAGCGGAGATGCGCAAAGTGCGTGGCAATGAGATCGCGATGATCTTTCAGGAACCGATGACTTCGCTCAACCCGGTCTACACGATCGGGCAGCAGCTTTGCGAGATGGTGACCTTGCACTGGGGCTATTCGAAAGCGCAAGCGCGCGATCATGCGATCCAGATGTTAAAGAAGGTCAACATCCCTCGCGCAGAGAAGATCATGGATGAGTACCCGCATCAGCTTTCGGGCGGCATGAGACAGCGGGTGATGATCGCGATGGCGATGAGCTGTGAGCCGGAGCTGTTGATCGCCGACGAGCCGACCACCGCCCTCGATGTGACGATTCAGGCACAGATTCTCGATTTGATGCGCGAATTAAAAGAAAAGCAAGGCACGTCGATCATGCTGATCACGCACGACCTTGGCGTGGTGGCGGAGATGTGCGACCGCGTCGTGGTGATGTATGCGGGACAGGTGGTCGAAGAGGCTGATGTCTATACACTGTTTGATTCCCCTGCCCATCCCTATACGCAGGGGCTGATGAGATCGATTCCCAAAGTGGATGCGGATCAGCGGAGGCTCGATTCGATTCCGGGCAACGTGCCGCTGCCCGGTTCGGTTGCCAGCGGCTGTCGCTTTGCCTCGCGCTGTCCCCACGTGGAGAGCAGATGCACCCAGCAGATGCCTCCTCTGTTCCAGCTGGAAGGCGGGCAGCGCAGCAGATGTTGGCTCCAAGAGGAAGCGGCGTTGAAAGAGGTGACAGCATGAGCACGATCTTGGAAGTGAACGGGCTGAAAAAATACTTTCCGATCCGCGACGGTGCCCTCTCCAAAGTGCAAGGGTATGTAAAAGCGGTCGACGACGTGTCCTTCTCGGTGCGCGAAGGCGAGACGCTCGGCATCGTCGGCGAGTCTGGCTGCGGGAAGTCGACCACCGGACGCGCGATCTTGCGCCTGACCGAGCCGACAGATGGCAAAGTCATCTTTCAAGGACAATCTTTGACCGAGCTGAAAAAAGATCAGCTGCGCAAAATTCGGCGCGATCTGCAAATCGTGTTTCAAGATCCGTTCGCGTCGCTCAACCCGCGGATGACGATCGGCTCGATCCTGGAGGAGCCGCTGAAGATTCACGGGATGTCCAACGGGCAGGAACGCAAACAAAAAGTGAAAGAGCTGCTGGAGATCGTCGGTCTGACCGAACATCATATCGGCAACTATCCGCATCAGTTTTCTGGCGGACAACGCCAGCGGATCGGCATCGCGCGGGCGCTGATCACCAAGCCCAAGCTGATCGTCGCCGACGAGCCGGTCTCCGCGCTGGACGTATCGATCCAATCGCAAATCTTAAACTTGATGAAAGACTTGCAAGAGCAGTTTGGCTTGACCTATCTCTTTATCTCTCATGACCTATCTGTCGTGCGTCACATTTCGGATCGCGTCGGCGTGATGTACCTCGGCCGCATGGTCGAGCTGGCACCGAAGGAGAAGCTGTATGCCGATCCGCAACATCCTTATACGCAAGCGCTGTTGTCAGCAGTCCCCTACCCGAATCCGCGCGAGAAGCGGGAGCGGGTCATCCTGACCGGCGACGTGCCAAGCCCGGCCAACCCGCCGTCCGGCTGCGCGTTTCATACCCGCTGCCCCGCCTGCATGGAGATCTGCAAGACGGAGCGCCCGCAGACGAAGGAGGTCTCACCGGGACATTTTGTCGCCTGTCATCTGTAAGAACGAAAGGAGATCGATCGAATCATGAACTTCAATGCGATGCATCATCCGTACACCTCACAGCGGATGACCACCTATGCAAAAAATGGGATGGTGGCCACCTCCCAGCCGTTGGCCGCACAAGCTGGCCTGGAAGTGATGCAAAAGGGTGGCAATGCGATCGATGCTGCGATTGCGACCGCTGCCGCCCTGACGGTGGTCGAACCCACGTCCAACGGGATCGGCGGCGACGCGTTCGCGCTGGTCTGGACAAAAGGGGAACTGCACGGTCTCAACGCGAGCGGCCCGGCACCGATGAGCATCTCGATCGACAAGTTGGAAGCGGCCGGCGTCAAAGAGATCCCGAAATACGGCTGGATTCCGGTCACCGTACCAGGTGCGCCCGCCGCTTGGGCGGAGCTGTCGGAGCGGTTTGGCAAACTGCCGCTGACCGAAGTGCTCGCACCTGCGATCCGCTATGCGGAGGAAGGGTATCCGCTCTCCCCCGTCCTGGCGCACTATTGGCAGCGCGCGTTCGAAACGTTTTCCAAACAGCTCTCGGGAGACGAGTTCGCCCACTGGTTCGAAACGTTTGCGCCTGAAGGAAGAGCGCCGCAGGTGGGCGAGATCTGGCGCTCGCCCGGCCATGCGAACACGCTGCGGTTGATCGCCGAGACGAAGGCGGACGCTTTTTATCGCGGGTCGCTCGCCGACCAGATCGACGCCTATTCGCAGCAGTATGGCGGGTACTTGCGCAAAGAGGACCTCGCCGCTTACCGCCCAGAGTGGGTGCAGCCGATCAGCGTCAACTACCGCGGCTACGACGTGTGGGAGATTCCGCCGAACGGACACGGGCTGGTCGCCTTGCAGGCGCTCAACCTGCTCAAAGGCTATCAGTTCTCTCAACGCGATTGTGTCGATACCTATCACAAGCAGATCGAAGCGATCAAGCTGGCGTTTGCAGACGGTCAGAAGTACATCACCGAACAGGCGAAGATGAGCGTGCGCGTGGAAGACCTGCTCTCTGAAGCCTATGCGGAAGAGCGGCGGAATCTGATCGGCGAGCGCGCGCTCACCCCGGTCGCCGGAGAGCCGCCGCGCGGTGGCACGGTCTATCTGGCAGCGGCGGACGGCGAAGGCAACATGGTCTCCTTCATCCAGAGCAACTACATGGGCTTCGGCTCAGGTCTGGTCGTGCCGGGCACGGGGATCGGCTTGCAGAACCGCGGGCACAACTTCTCGCTCGACCGCGAGCATGACAACCGTTTGGAGCCGGGGAAAAAGACGTACCACACGATCATCCCGGGCTTCTTGACCAAAGATGGGCAGGCGGTCGGCCCGTTCGGCGTGATGGGCGGCTTTATGCAACCACAGGGTCACGTGCAAGTGGTGATGAACACGATCGATTTCGGGCTGAACCCGCAGGCGGCGCTCGATGCGCCCCGCTGGCAGTGGATGAAAGACAAAGTGGTCGAGATCGAAACTTCGACACCCGACCATATTGTGCAATCGCTGGTTGCCCGCGGCCATCAGGTTCGCTGGGCGGTCGGCTCCGGCGGCTTCGGTCGCGGTCAGATCATCTGGCGCAACCCGGAGACGGGCGTGCTGATCGGCGGCACGGAACCGCGCACCGACGGTTGCATCGCCTCTTATTAGTCAGACAGGATGTTCGTCGCACAGGATGTTAGTCGCACTGGATGAGTGAAGCGACAGGAAGATTGCAGGGCTAGAACGAGCAAACAGGCGAGCTGTATGTCCAGATCGGGCATACTGCTCGCCTGTTTTTTTGCTACAATGATGGCAAAGGTAGGAAGGCTGAGGAGGTCATCATGTTAGAGATCAAAGGATTGACCGGAGGGTACCAACAGGATGTACCTGTGATCCGCGACGTTTCATTTGAGGTGCAGGCGGGCGAATGGGTCGGGCTGATCGGCATGAACGGAGCTGGCAAATCGACGGTGCTCAAGCACATACTCGGGCTGTTGGAAGCGCAGGCGGGCACGATCTCCCTGCGCGGTGAGACGCTAAAGAGCGACAGGAGCGCCTTTCGGGCGGGGATCGCCTATGTGCCGGAGACGCCCAAGCTCTATCAGGAGCTGACGTTGCGCGAACACCTGCAGCTGACGGCGATGGCCTACGGGTTGGAGTCGGGCGTGTACGAGGAGCGGTCGGAGCGCCTGCTGCATACGTTTCGCATGAAGGATCATCTGGATGAGTTTCCCGGCACCTTTTCCAAAGGGATGCAGCAAAAGGTGATGATCCTCTGCGCCTTTTTGCTCCAACCCGATCTGTTGATCGTCGATGAGCCGTTTGTCGGCCTCGACCCGCTCGCCATCCATGCCCTGCTGGAGCTGCTGGAGGAGATGCGCAGACAGGGGACGGGCATCTTGCTGTCCACGCATATTCTCGGGATGGCGGAGACCTATTGCGACCGCTTCGTGATGATGAACCGCGGCGAGATCGCCTTGCACGGCACGCTCGCCCAGATGGGCGAACAGGCGAAACTGCCTGGCGCCTCGCTCGACGATCTGTTCATCCACGTGGTCAAGGGGTCTGCCCGATGAGAACGATGGACGAACTGTTCGCATCTCGCCTGAGATCGGCGTGGCGAAACGGCCTGCTCTACGCGCTGAAAGCGGGGCGCAATGTGATGGTGCCGATGTCGGTGCCGTTTGTCGCCGTCGGGGTGGCGTTTGTCTATCGCTATCTGCTGGAGATCGTGCCGGACAGGTTCCCCTCTGAGCTGTTCTTGGCGGTGGTGCTCGCCTACTTCTTGACGCGCTGCACCGTCAGGACGTTCGTCAAAGAGCCCGATCTGGTCTTTCTGTTGCCCGCAGAGGCGCGGATGAAAGATTATTTTCAGCGGGCCGTTCGCTACAGCAGTTGGATGGGCGGGCTGAGCTTCTCCTTCGTCATGTGGTTTGCCCTGCCGTTTTATCTGTTTGAGCTGGGCGACTTTGCCAGCTTTTTGCTGGCGTGGGTGCTGTTGGTGCCTGTGAAAGTGTGGAACGTGCGCGAACAGTGGCTGAGCGTGATCTGGCGGGAGAAAGCTTGGGTGACCGGGCTTCGCTTTGTGGCGAACGCGGGGCTTGCTTGGATGATCTTGCACGGGTTCTGGTTTGCCGTGCTGTTGCCATTCGCGCTGTTTCCTCTTCGCAAACGCTGGCCGGCCGGATATGCCTGGTCGGAGTTGCTCCTGCTGGAGACGAAAGCGATCGCCCGATATTTGGCGCTGGCCAGCTTTTTCGTCGAGGTTCCTGAGCGCTTGAATCGAGTGCGGACGTGGAAGTTAGGCAAGGCTCCCTTGTCTTGGGAGCGCGCCAATCCCTATCTGTTCTTGTATACCCGGACGTTTTTGCGCCACAGCGAGTATTTTGGCATCGCGGTGCGCATCACGCTGACCGCCTTTGTCGCGCTGTTTTTCATCTCCCATGTCGTCATCGGGCTGGTCGTGTATTTGCTCGCTCTGTACTTGACCGGCAAACAGCTGCCCAACCTGGTCGGCGAGCGCCAGTATCCGGACGTGTTGGCGCTCTATCCGTTGCCAGAAGAAGCGAAGCTGAAAGGGTATTCGCATTTGGCGTTTGGGTTAATGCTAGTGCAGTCGCTGGTGCTGAACCTCCCCGTGCTGCTCGCCGGACTGCCGTGGTGGTACCTGCCCTGTGGGCTGTTGCTCGCTTATCTGCTGGCGTTCTTCGATCTGCCGACGCGGTTTCGCGAGCGGATGGAGGGGAAGAAGGCTTGAGTGTGAAGCTTGAGTGTGATGCCTCGGAGCTTCTGATGGAGTGTTGCTGAGGCAAAGCATTGCGCGTTTTGTAGGGGCGTTTAGAAATGCGAAAGAAAGAGCTGCCCTGTGCTGTTTGGCTTATTTAATTAGAGAATACGAAACTCCCTTCCTGCTGATTGCCGGAAGGGAGTTTCATTTTGCTTTGGAGTCGAGCTGTAGATTTTGCGTGTCAGATTGTGTTGGGTGTTAGGCTCGGTAGACAACTATTTACGATTCAGAAAATCCAGTGCCGCCCTATTATTAGGCTAGAAGGAAAGTATATTTCTCGATTCACAAAATACACCCCACAGCCGCCATCATCTATGCGGCTGTGGGGTGTCATTAACTTTTGATTCGTGCATTAGAGAATCAGCCCTGCTCAGACCCTTCCCCTACACGCTCAAAACTTCCGCTTTCGCCAGCACGCCTTTCACGATCTGGATCGCCGCATCGATGTCCGCTTGGGTGACTCCCGAATGGGTGACGGCGCGGATGCGGCCATGACCGAGCTCGGCGATGTTCAGGCCCGCTTGCTGGCACTCTTCCACGAAGCGCTGCCAGGTGAACCCTGCTGCCGACACGCGGAAAAAGACGATGTTCGTCTGCACGTCCATGTCCACTTCAATGCCTTCGATCTGCGTCAGCCCTGCTGCGAGGCGCCTTGCGTTCGCATGGTCGTCCGCCAGGCGATCGACCATCTTTTCCAGCGAGATGATCCCCGCCGCCGCCAGCAGCCCCGCTTGGCGCATGCCGCCGCCGAGCATCTTGCGAAGGCGGTACACTTTTTCCACAAACTCGGCCGTTCCGACCACCATCGAGCCGACCGGAGCGGACAGCCCTTTGGAGAGGCAGAACTGAATCGAGTCCGCATACTGCGCCACCTCGGAGACGGGCACCTCAAGCGCGATCGCCGCGTTGAAGATGCGCGCGCCATCCATGTGCACCGGCAGACCTTTGCTCTCGGCAAACGCTTGCACCTCGGCGAGATAGGAGAGCGGCAGCACTTTGCCGCCCATGCGGTTGTGCGGGTTTTCGATCGTGATCAAAGCGGGCAGGGAAAACTGCGGGTCGCTCGGATCGTCAGGAAACGCTTTTTCCAGATCTTCGATCAACAGCCTGCCATCCGCTTGGGTCGGGATCGGCTCATACATGATGCCGCCGCAGACGGCCGCTCCGCCCGCCTCATAGATGTAGATGTCCGTCTCGTTGCCGACCAGCACTTTTGAGCCGCGCGGGCAGTGCGCCATCAAGGAGGCGAGGTTGGCCATCGTGCCGCTCGGCATGAAGATCGCCGCCTCTTTGCCCAGCATCTCCGCCGCCAAGCGCTCCAGCCGCTTCACCGTCGGGTCTTCCCCATACACGTCATCGCCGAGCGCCGCCAGTGGAATCGCTTCGAGCATCTCCTCTGTCGGCAAGGTGAACGTGTCACTGCGCAATTCGATCATCTCATGTCCTCCCTTTCGGATCAGCTTTTGATCGCCGCCGCTTCCAGCACGACTTCGATCTTGTCGAGCGCCGCATCCAGTGCGACGGTGGTCGCCTCATACGTGTCGCCTTTGACGATGACCGAGCCGAGGCGGTGGTAGGCGTTTTGCGGCGGTTGCACCTGCGCGCCCGGCTTGCCGGTCACGATTACCTGTTGCACGCCGGGCACGCTCTTCGCCGCCTCCACGCCGCGAATGTCGGCGAGCACGCCCTGCGTGTCCGCCATGATGAACCGAATGCCCGCATGCCCGTCATAGACGACATGGAGGTCGGTCGGCCCATCGACCGAACAGCGAATCTGCTGCTCCAACATGTCGATTCCGGTCGCGTGGCGGATCAGCTCGGGGATCATCCCGCCTGCGAGACGCGCGTTGATCTCGATGATCTTCGCCCCTGCTGCGGTCAGCTTCAGCTCCGTGTGGGTCGCGCCGTTCTTCACGCCGATCGCAGCGAGCGCGCGGGTCACCGTCGAGCGGATCTCCTCCTCCACCTCAGGTGCCAGCTTGGCGGGGAAGATGTGGCGCGACTCGACAAAGTAGGGATATCCGGTCAAGCTCTTCTCGGTGATGCCGACGCAGACCGTCTTGCCTTCCCAAGTGAACATCTCGACCGAAAACTCGGGCGCATCCACATACTCTTCGATCAACACCGTCTGCGCGGTCGCCTGTCCGCGCATGTTGGTGCTGATCGCTAAGATTTTGCTCGCGTGGCGCGCGACCTCTTCTTGCGTCTGGCAGAGCAGCACGTCGTTGGAGCCGGAGTCATCAGCCGGCTTGACCACGCAGGGAACAGGAACTGTCGCGAGCGCCTGCGCCAGATCTGCCTCGCCTTTGACGATCGCAAAGCGCGGCTGGCCGACGCCCGCCTTTGCCAACGCCTGACGAGTCAGCGATTTGTTGCGCGCCGTGCGCATCGCTTGCGGCGGATTGCCCGGCAGGCCGTAATGGGTCGCCAGCTCCGCCACCGCTTCCAGATAAAATTCGGAGGTGGTCGCAACGCCGCAGATCTCCTCCTTGCTGACGTTCGCTTCGATCGTCTTTTTCAGCTCGTCCAGATCGTTCGTATCGCAGACGATCACTTGGCTGCCCGTCTCCTCAAGCCCGAGGTAGCGCTCCGGTCGGTTGCAGAGAAAGATCGGGGTGAGTCCCCACCCCGCCGCCTTGCGCAGTGCGAGCATGCCGGTACCTGTCGTGTTCGACTCAACGAACAGCAGTTTTTTCTTCATGTTGTTCCGCTCCTTTTGCTGGGATCGACGCATAGGACCATGAGTGGACGACCGTGTCATAGGCGACAGCGACCGGCTCGTCCGGCAGATGCAGTCGGTTCACCCCTTTTTCGATGCGATACGCTTCGCTGTAGATCGAATCGACATAGCGGTCGCCGCGGTCGGGGAAGATGGCGAGAATCTTTTGCCCCGCTTCCACTTGGCTGGCCAGCCAGCGCGCGACGGCGTAGACGGAGCCGGAGGAGTTGCCCGCGAAGATCTTCTCCTCCTGCGCCAGCTGCAAGGTGGCGGCGAACGCCTCTTCGTCGTTCAGCCAGTGGATCTGATCCATCACCGCAAAATCGACGTTCGGCGCGACCAGCGAGTTGCCCAGCCCCCCTTGCAGGCGGCTCGGTCGGTCGGGCTGGCCGAAGATCACCGATCCGGTCGCATCGACGGCGACCACCTTGAGGTCCGGGTTGTACGCTTTCAGCGCTCGCGCCGTACCGGAGAGCGATCCGCCGGAGCCGACCGCCGCGACGAGGATGTCGACCGTTCCGATGTCGGCGATCACCTCTTGCGCGAGCTCTTTGTAGGCGCCCGGGTTGTCCGGGTTTTCATATTGGCGGGGCCAAAACGCGCCCGGGTTCTCTTCGAGCAACCGATGCAGCAGCTCCAAGCGCGAACCCTGCCAGCCGCGATCGGGCGACATCTTCTCGACGATGTGCACCTGACAGCCGAGCGAGGTCAGCTTGGCCTCGGTGATCGGGTCGATGCGCGGATCGGTCACGATGTGCACCGGATGACCGAGGTAGGTGCCGACGATCGCCACCCCGGCTGCCATCGTGCCTGATGAGCTCTCGATGATCGGAGCGCCGTCTGGCAGGATGCCTTTTTTCTTCGCTTCCAAAATCGCATGTTTGGCCACGCGGTCCTTCATCCCAAACGGGTTGAGCAGCTCCAGCTTGGCATACACCTGACCTGTCGCCCGATCGTTCAGGCGAAGTTTGACGAGGGGGGTCTTGCCGATCGCATCCACAATGTCTTGACGAAGCATGTGATCCAGTCCTCTCTTCCGATAAAGGTCTATTTCAACAGCTAAAGGTCTATTTCAGCAGCGCTTCCACTCGCTCGGCACAGCGCTCAAACTCCGCTTTGCGCTCCGCGCTCGCCCGCGCGAACTGCGCGAGCTCCTCCTCCTGCTTGCCGAGCAGGTGGCGCATCGCTTGCGGCGAGGTGGCGCCGACTGATGTTTTCACCTGCAGGTTGTAGTCGGTGTCAAACGCCAGCCGCAGCTGCTCCTCGGTCAGCGTGACTTCAAGGCCCATCTCCGCAGCGGCAGCTCGGAGCAACTCGATCTCCACACCGGTCGGCTTCAGCCCTTTTTCTAGCGCTCGGCTGATGTAGCGGCCGGCGAGGACCTGCGCTTTGCGATAGGGCACCGCGCTGTGCAAAGCGAGCATGTTCGCCAGCGTAAAGCCGCCAAAATATTCGCGCTCGCAGATGGCGCGCATCTTCGCTTCTTTAAAGGTCAAGTTTTCGATGACGGCGGTGAACAGGCGGAGCGCTGAACGCATCGTCGTGAACATCGTCAGGATGTTCGCCCCCGCCTCTTTCGATGTTTCGACGAGGTTGCTGTAAGCGGTGCTGCGCTGAGCAAACGCGAAATCGACATAGTAGGCGGAGATGTGGGCGATGCGACCGCGGATGCGCTCTAAGATCGGAAAGTTTTTCTTCTGCGGCATCGCCGAGGAGATGCCCGCCATCTGATCGGGCAGGTCGATAAACCCGTACTCGCTGCTGCCCCAGGCGATCAGGTCGGTGACGGCGCGGGACAGGTTGACCGAGAAGGTGGACAGCTCCGCCGCCGCGCGCAAGCTCCACTCGCGGTTGGCAACCCCTGTCAGCGCGTGCCGCACCGGTCGCTGAAAGCCGAGCAGGTCTGACATGCGCTGCTGATCCCAGTCGAGCTCAAGCCCGGCCATCGCGCCCGAGCCGAGCGGGCAGGCGTTAATATCCGCAGAGAGCGCGCTCAGGCGGGAGATCGCCTGCAACACCTGCTCGTTGACCGCCGCCAGATAGAAGCCGGGCGAGATGATCTGCGCCGACTGGTAGTGCGTGTAGCCGGGCATCGGCAGGTCGACCGTCTCGGCTGCCAGCTTGTGCAGCGCTTGGGAGCACAGCATCAGCTCATCGATCACCTGCGACAGCTGATCGCGGCCAAACATGATCTGCGCGCACGCTTGAAAATCGTTCCGGCTGCGATCCATGTGCCAAGCGGGCGCTTCCTGCGTCATGCGCGATTCCACATATCGCTCGATCGCAAAGGCGATGTCGGACATGTTCGCTTGCGGATCGGCGGTGATCGTCTCGCTGTCGATCTCCGACAGCAGCTGTCCGATCTCGCGGCGCGCCTCGCCGGAGATCAGCCCGAGCCGTTCATATTCGAGCGTCATCACCTTTTCGATCATGATGTACCACGGCAAAAAGTGCTGCAGCTCATAGACGAACTGCGGCTCCAAGATCTCCTGATGGAGCAGTGCGCTCGGACCAGTTGCGATGCGGCCGGTCAGCGAAGATTGCTCCGGTGCGGTTGGCTTGGTCATCTCAATCTTTCACCCCTCGCTCATTTGGATAAAACTATATGTATAACCAGATACAATTTATTAGAATTTGTGTATTTACACCTATTATTCACATCATTCTACAGTAAGCTTTAGAAACCTTCCTCCTCGCAAATATTTAAGCGTTTCAGCGCACACAAAAAGGGAACCTCACTCGAAGTTCCCCATCTCTTCCTCAAAATCTGCTTCGGTCAGCGTCGTGAGCATCGTCCGATCGACCTCGCCGCCCGTGCGGGCCAGACGGGTGGAGAGGTTGAGCTTCGCCGCTTCCAACAGGTTTTCGGCCAGCCGTCCGTTTCCGAAGTCCTTTCCGGCAAACGAGCACTCGCGAATGAAACGCTGCCACAGTTTCTCTTCCGCCGCTAAGGTCAGCCGATAGTCGGACTGCGACGCTTTTCGCTTGACGATCTCCACCAGATCGCTCGCCGAGTAGTCGGGAAAGTGCAGGTGAAAGCGAATCCGGCTCTTCAACCCGGGGTTGAGCAGGAAGAGCTCCTCCATCTCCTCCGTGTACCCCGCCAAGATCACGGTGAGGATGTCCTTTTTATCCTCCATCTCTTTGATCAGCGTCGCCAGCGCCTCCGCGCCGAACGATTCGCGCTTGCTGCGGGCGAGCGCATACGCTTCGTCGAGAAAGAGGATGCCGCCGAGCGCCTCTTTGATCTTGTCTCCCGTCTTCAGCGCCGTCTGTCCCAGATAGCCTGCGACGAGATCTTTGCGCGCCGCCTCCACAAAGTGCCCTTTCGGCAACAGCCCGAGCGCGCGCAGGATGCGCCCGATCAGCCGGGCGACCGTCGTCTTTCCCGTCCCCGGGTTGCCGGTGAACGACATGTGCAGGGTGAGCGGTTCGTCCTGCAGACCGTATGCGGAGCGCCGCTGCTCAAGCGCAAGCATCGCGGTCATCCGCTTGACCAGCCGCTTGACCTCCTGCAGACCGACCAGGCTGTCGAGCTCGTCAAGCAGGTCGTCGACGCTCTCTGCCCGCTCGTCACCCTCTGCTTGAAAATCTTCTGCGGTCAGCGTGGTGAACGCATCGCCCTCCAAAGTGGACGAGCTGCTCCTGGCGACGACAGCATGGTGGATCTTCGCCTTCTCCAGCAGATTGCGCACCGTGCGCGCGTTGCCAAACGATCGGTCGAGCTTCTCGCGGAGCGCGCGCCGCAGCAGGCTCTCCTTCGCCCCCTCTGTCAGCAGGTAGTGATCCTCTGCCGCCAGATGCTCGGCGATGGCGAGCAACTCGTCTGGCGAATAGTCGGGAAACTCGATGTGAAAGGGAATCCGCTCTTTGAGCCCAGGGTTGAAAGAGAAAAACTCGCTCATCTCCTGCCGATACCCGGCGACGATGACGACCAGGTCGCTGCGATGATCTTCGAGCAGTTTGACCAGCCCGTTGATCGCAGTCAGCCCGAAGTCTTTGGCAGAATCTTTTTTGAACAGGGCGTACGCTTCGTCGATAAACAGCACCCCGCCCCGCGCCCGCTTGGTGTATTTGGTCAAGTTCTGCTCGGTGTGCCCCATGAAGGCGCCAATCAGCCGGTTGCGATCCACCTCCACCACATGCCCGCGCGACAGCAGGCCGAGCTCTTTGAAAATCTGACCGATCCTCCGCGCGACGATCGTCTTGCCGGTGCCCGGATTGCCGAGAAAGGCCATGTGCAGCGTCGGCCGCTTGCTCGCGATCCCGAGCGCTTGCAAGCGCTCTTTTTCAAATGCGGCAAACTGGGCGATGTCGAGCACCTGCTTTTTGACCCGCTGCAGACCGGGCAGCTGGGCGAGCTGTTCGAGGGCGGACAGCTCTGTCGGTCGCGCTTCGTCCGCCAGCCGCGCTGAATCGTCTGTGCCCAGATCGATTCGCTCCGCTCGGTCTGGTGGCAGGTCGGCCAACTCGGGGCGTTCGGAGCGGATCAGATCTCCCGCGCTCTCCGCCAGCGGCAGGTCGTTCGACCGCTGCTCGCGATCTTCGCGCTGCTCGAACAGATCGTCCGCCAGCTGCTCGGGCAGCATCGTCTGGCGCCTGTTGCGCTTTTTCCCAGCGATTCCTTTGGCCATTCCGCTCTTCCACGGCGCGGCGTCATCCCGTCTGATCGCCGTCTGCTCAGCGGCGATGTAGAGGTTGGTCAGCGGATAGGGCTTGATCACAAACTCTCGCTGAACGCCCGATCGGGTCAGCGCCTCCTGTGTGGCGGCGCTCGAAAAGCTGACCGTCTGGTGATCGGACATCGCAACGTGCAGCTTGCTCTGCTCCGGAAGCTGTCGCAGCCGATCGCAGAGGGCGCGACGCGGCCACAGTTGCTCCAAAGAGGCGCGACAGTCTGCCAGATAGGTCTGATCGTACAAGCGGATCACGCTTTCCGCCCCTGCTTCGACGCGCACGCACAGCGCCGTATCGGTACAGCGGGCGAGCGAATCGAGCAGCGGCTGCTGATCGGCGATCACAAATCGTACGAGGGTGGAAGCGGGGCTGCTCCGCCTGTCGATCGCGAAGCGAACCGCCGATTCGTCATCCTGTTTCTCGATCTGGTGCGGGAGCAGCAGATGCTGATCCCCGCGGGAGAACGAGAGCGTGTTTCTTCTGATCGTGAGGGTGAGCGTCCGCTCGCTCCGCTTGCTGAACAGCTCGATCAGCGGGGCGAGCTTCTGAGCGGCGAGCTTGCAGACCAGCCGCAGCGCCTCTTGATCGCTCCTCGCCGGCATCGTGATCCGATAGAGGCTGTCCGCATCCTCCTCCTGCAAGGACAAGCTCTGAGCGACCGCATCCAAGCACAGCCGAACGGTGCGATCTCGCTTGGTGGCAGCGGAGCGCACCGTCACATCTTCCACCGCGGACAGCCAATGCGCAGCATCGACCGTAGCCTTCACTGCATCCATCGAAGTTGGCCTCCTTCCTTTCGCATCCTGAATGATATAGCCTATGCCAGCTGGGCGGATGCCGGTGCGGAAAAGGGGGAAGATTCTTCAGCCGTGCGGGAACAAAAAAAACAGGCCCCGCGCGGAGCCTGCCTTGCCTGCGATCATTCTGCTCGTTTTTCTTGCCCGTTTGCCATGCGCTTGCGCAAAAAGATGTACGTGACGATCATGATCACGACCATGTACGCCCCGTAGGTCAGAAACGAGGTCATCTTGTTGTCCTGAAAGGAGTTGCCGACAAACGCGAACACGAGAATCCGCGGCAGAGCCCCGATCGCCGTCGCCAAAAAGAACGTCACCCAGCGCACTTGGGAAATCCCGCACAGGATGTTGATCACCTGCGTCGGCACCACCGGAACGACCCGCACCGCCAAGATGCTCAAAAACGCATTTTTCTCAAAATAGGATTCATATTCTTTCGCCTTCGGGTATCGATTGAGCGTTGCCTGCGCCCAGGAGCGAAACCCGTAGCGCGCCATCAAGAACATCACCGACGTCCCGAACAGCAGGCCGACCAAGGTGATCCCTGCTCCGGTCACCGTGCCGAACACCGCGCCGATCACCCCGACGAGGAAGATAAACGGCACGACGGGGAAGAACACGCAGATGCCGACCAGCATGATCGACACCAGCACAGACATCACGCCGCCAGCCTCGATGATCGCCATGAACGGGTCTTTGTACTGATACCCGAGGATAATGATCGCAATACACAATGCACCCACCAGAATCTTTTTTGCCAAAAGGTCGTTCTCCTCTCTTCATCAACTTCCCTTGGCATTCAGCTTCTTCACAAGCAGCACCAACAACAGAGCGTGAAACGGGATGCCAACACCGATATACAACCAGTATACACTCTCTCCCACACCGCTTGCCAGAAATGCTTTCACCGCCCAAAAGGTGGGCAACACCCCTGCCGCCCACTGCCAAGGGCCGGTCACAAAGTAGGCGACAACAGGGGCGACAAACAGCACGCCCGCCGCTTTGGACAGCGCCAGCCCCTCCACTTTGTTCCCCGCGAACACCCCCATCATCAGGGCGAGCAGGGGAGCTTCCAGCGCGAGCATCAGCAGCACCGGCCAGAGGTGAAGCGCATCTGGCGCCTCGACGCCCGCGACCAGAAAGCCGATCAGCGAAAAGATCACCGACAGGAGCACCGGGCTGATCAGCCGGTAGCACAGATAGCCGATCTTGCCCAGCGGCGTGATCGCCAAGTAGGCGAGCATCTCCTCATCTCGCTCCTCCAGCAGCAAAAATCCGATCAGCAGCCCGAGCATCAGCGGGGTTGCCGACAGCAGAAAGCTGATCAAAAACGGCTCGTGCCCGAGCAGGCTGATGCCGATCCGCTCCTCTGCCAGCCCATCAGCAAACGGGACGCCGAGGCGAATCACCAGCGCCATCAACAGCGGCGCCAACATCGACATCAGCAGCACCGGATCGCGCACCACCTGCCGCGCATCGCCAAGCGACATGCGCATCGCCATCCGCATCATCACTGCTCACCTCCGATCTTCTCAAGGACCTGCCGCGCAAACGTCCGCTTCGCCCATCTGTACGCGAGCGCGATCCAAGCGGCGAGCACCGCCGTCGAAAACAACAGCTCCCAGAGCGACGCTTCGCCAAACGCCGCCCCGATCAGCGCGAGCGACGCCCCGGTCGGAAACAGCAGATAGAGCGGCGTCTCCCACACCCCAATCTCGCCGAGCACCGGGATGAACAACACGGTCAGATAGACGGTCGAAGTCAGCAAGAACTGATTGATCGACTTCACCTTGACCGCAAGCGTCACCCCGAGCAGCGTGAAAAACGCGGAGGAGAGCACCACGCCGACCAACAGCGGCCCGAGCTGGAAGTCGGTGCCGAAGGAAAAGACGGTCACCCCGACGCTGGTGACGATCGCAAGCAGGGCGAGCGACAGCACTTTGGACAGGAAGTATTCGCGGAGCAACAGCGGCGTGACGAACAGATTGTCCAAGATGTTCTGATTGCGCTCCAACATTAGAAGACCGCCGACGAAGAAAAAGCCGAGCACGCCCGGGTCGGAGCTGATGATCAAAGTGGCGGCGCGATCGCCCATCCACGCGGGCACCTCGCGCAAAAACAGCACATAGGCCGCACAGACGATAAGATAAGCATAATAAAAACCGTGCCGAAACTGAAACTGCACATCCTGTTTGAAGACGGCGAGCGCTCTCACGCCAATCGCCTCCCCGTCACATCCAAAAAGATCTCTTCCAGCGACGCCTCCTGCGAATGCATCGTCAGCACTTCTCGCTGCTCCAACAAGCGCAAAAACTCCCGATTCTGCCCCAATCGCGCCAGCTCAAACTCCCGCGCGCAGATCGCCACGCCCTCGCGATATTCGAGCCGCACCACCTTTTGCGAATGCTGAATCTTGAGCGCCTGGGGCGAGTCGATCAGCTTGATCTGCCCGTCGACCAGAAAGGCCACTCGGTCGCACATTTCCTCCGCACCGCTCATGTTGTGCGTGTTGAGCACGATCGTCTTGCCTGCCGCCTTCTGCTCCAGCATGAACTGTTTGACGATCTTGCTGTTCACCGGATCAAGCCCCGAGGTCGGTTCATCCAAAAAGATCAGCTCCGGGCGGTGCAAAAACGCCCGGCAGAAATTTAACCGCATCTTCATCCCCTTGGAAAACTCGCTCACCCGCACATGCGCATCGGCAGCCAACCCGACCCGCTCCAGCAGGCTCATCGGGTCTTCCTGCTCCCCTTTATATAAGGAAGCAAAAAACTTCAGATTCTCCAGCGCCGTAAACTTGCCATAAAAGTTGGGAAATTCGAAGGCGACCCCGATCTGCTCAAAAAAGGAGCGCTTGACGGTGCGCAGCTCCTTTCCCAGCGCCCACGCTTCGCCGCGATATCCGGTAAGCGCGCCGATCAGAATCTTCTGCGTCGTGCTCTTGCCAGCTCCTGACGGGCCGAGAAAGCCGAAGATCTCCCCCTTGCCGATCGCGAACGAGAGGCCGTTCAGCGTCTCCGCCTCTCTGCCGGGATAAGCAAACCGCAAATCTTTCACCTCGATCACTCCGCTTCCCCTCCTCGCGTGGTCAAATCAGTGGTCAATCCGCTGGCCAGACAGTCTGCCAGCAGCTCAAGCGTCTCTGTGAAGACGTCCGCACCGATCTCCTTTCGGTGCAGCGAGGTCAAGAAAAACGCTCGCGTCACCCCGACGATCACCTCGGCGCGCACGTCGACCAACAGGCCGGCCGCTTGCCAAGAGCGGATCAGCGGAGCGAGCGCATCCTCATCTGCGGCGATGTGCGCCTCCACCACCTCTGGCGGGAGCTTGCGCAGGATCAGCTCATGCTCGTTTTCCAAAAACATGCGGCGGATGATCGGGTGCTGATGCACCAGTTCCAGACCGTGGAGCAAGAAGCGCTTGAACATCTCCTTGCCGCTCAACCCCGCCTCTAGCACCTCGGCGAGCAAACGCTCCTTCAGCACCTGTTCCTCCTCCTGAAGGATGGCAAAATACAGCTCTTCCTTCGAGCCAAAAAAGCGATAAAACGCACCTTGCGAGATCCCTGCCGCTCGGGTCAGATCGCGAATGTTCGTCTTCGCCACCCCATAGCTGCCAAACATCTCACGCCCCTGCTCCAACAGCTGCTGACGAATCAGCTCCTTCTCGTGCGGATGAAACGCTTTGACCATCACAGATCCTCCTATTTATGAACCTATGAACATTTTGTTTTTTTGTTCACTGATAATGTATCGAAAATCCCTCTTTTTGTAAACCTAAAAAATCAGGGAGTTCCCCGAGAGCTTTTCGCCCTCCCCATTTGTATAATGGCAAAGTAGACAGAATGATAGGAAAAAGGAGGTGTGGTCATGTTGCACATGCAGGAGCAGATCCAACAGGAGCTCGATTCGCTGCGCCGTTTCATCGGTGTCGATTTTGTCGCGCTCGCCCTGACCGAACCGCTGGAACATACGATTCGCTTTCAGTACGTCTCAGGCAATCGCAACGATCGCTACAAACGCATCGTGCTTCGCCCTGGCATCGGATTGGCTGGCAAAGTGATCCGCATGGGCCGCCCGATCTTGATGCACTTTACCGAGCCGCAAAGCCTCGACGATCCTCGCGAGTACCCGATCCTCCTCGCCGAAGGGTTGAAGTCGGTGGCTGGCGTGCCGATGGAAGTTGACGGTCGCGTCTTGGGCATGATGCTCGTCGGCAGCCGCACCTACCGCGAATTTATCGATAACGATGTTGCTCACATCTCGCAAAAAGCTCATCAGTTTACAAAATGGCTCCAACTGCTTCCCGATTTTGCCTAGCGGGGAGAGGGCAGTTGTGTGTATAGTAGGAAAAAAGGCTGGTGGAGGTGAGAGCGTGAGATGAAAAATCTGTTGTTGCCTCAGCAGACGTCCTCATTTCTCGAATCGCTGTTTCAAAACGTCAGCGATGCCATCTTGGTGATCGACAAGAGCGGCACGATCATCGCCGTCAACAAGTCGTTCGAACGGCTGTCCGGCTATGCGGCAGAAGAGCTGATCGACAGGATCAACCTCTGTCAAGTGTGCATCGGGATGGCGACCTGTTCGGAGGAGATGACCTGTGTCGAATGTTTCGCCCACCGCCAGAAGATGCCCGCGTTCGAAATGTTCGTCCGCGCTAAAGGCGGCGAGGAATTTCCGGTCGCCGCCTCCTCGACCCGCCTGCCCGACGAAGGGTTGGGCGCTTTGGTGTTGATCCTGCGCGACATCACCGAGCAGCAGCGGGTAGAGCGAGAGCGCCATCAGCGCCAGTTGACCAACTATGTGATCCAAGCGCAGGAAGAGGAGCGCAAGCGCATCTCCCGCGATCTGCACGACGGCATCGGGCAGGCGCTCTATTCGATTTTGGTCGGCCTGCGGGTTGTCAACCAGCTGCGGTTGGAAGACACGGTGATGCAGCATTTGGACGAGGTGAAACAGCTCACCTCGCGCACGCTGGAAGAGGTGAAAAACCTGTCGGTCGAACTGCGCCCGTCGGCGCTCGACGATCTGGGCTTGGTGCCTGCCGTCCGCTCCTACCTCAAGCGGTTTGAGCAGACGTTCGGCATCGAATCAGAACTGACGGTGATCGGCAGCCGCCGTCGCTATCACTCGGCGGTGGAGACGGCGCTCTATCGCATCTTGCAAGAGGCGATGACCAATTCGGCCAAATATGCGGACACCGATCAGATCTATGTCACCCTGGAAGATCAGGATGAGCAGATTCGGCTGACGGTGGTCGACAGAGGTGCCGGATTCGATCCGGAGCACCTGCGAATCAAAGGAACCGGCCTCGGCCTGTTCGGGATGCGCGAGCGCGCCAACCTGCTCGGTGGCGCAGTCGCGATCGATTCGGCGCCTGGCAAAGGCACGACGATCGACGTGACGATCCCTTTGGATGAGAGAGGAGGCCCCAAACATGACCGTTCGATTGTTGATCGCCGATGATCATGCGATCGTCCGCTCCGGGCTGTCGATGCTGATCGGCTCGCAAGGAGATATGGAAGTGATCGGCACGGCGGCCGATGGAAAAGAAGCGGTGGAAAAGGCGCTGGAGCTGCGCCCTGACATCGTGCTGATGGACTTGAGCATGCCGCCCGGCGAAAACGGCCTCACCGCCACCTCGCGGCTCAAAGAGGCGGCGCCTGAGATCGACATCTTGGTGCTGACGATGCACGATGATGAAGAATATCTGTTTCGCGTCCTGCAGGCGGGCGCTTCTGGCTACATCCTGAAGAGCGCGCCCGACTTGGATCTGTTGAGTGCGATCCGCACGGTGCACGCCGGCGCCGCCTATCTGCATCCGACCGCGACCAAGTCGCTGATCTCCGAATTTCTGCAGCGCGTGCAAAAAGGGCAGGATGTGGAGCATTTTCAAGTCCTCACCGATCGCGAACAGGAGATCTTGCAGTGGATCGCCAAAGGATATTCGAACAAAGAGATCGCCGAGCAGCTGATCGTCTCCGTCAAGACGGTCGAGACGCACAAGGCGAAGATCATGGAAAAACTGCAGATGAAAACGCGCCCTGAGCTGGTGCGCTACGCCCTGAAAAAGGGCTTGCTCGACTTTGAATGATCGCCCG
>NZ_JBHUIO010000005.1:525214-572161 GCF_042682745.1 Tumebacillus lipolyticus
TTTTGTTTTCAGGGAATCTCCTGTCGATTGATCGGGGAGTTCCCCGATACTCGCATCCGCTCACGCCCCCTATACTCAAAGTATGAGTTCCGTTTTATCTGATCTTCGTGACTGTTGTGAGAAGGGAGGAAGCACAGATGGCCCAAGTGCCAAAGCGAACGGATGCAGAAGTTCAACAGCAGACGACGCGAAAGGTGGAGGCGGAAACTTCACTGCGCGGTACGTTTGTATCGGTCATGATTTTAGGCGCACTCATCATCATCAGTTGGCTGAGCATATTTTTCCTCTTCGTAGAGCGGCAATGAGCTGCTGGAGGAATAGTTGAGAGGAGGTTCAATCTCAGATGCACTTGCATAAATTCGAAAAGATCTGGTTGGCGTTCGGCGGTCTCACCTTGATCGCATTTATCATCATTCTGGCGATCAACGCGTTTTCACACGGTCATCACCCGCCGAGCGACCTCAATGAAGTGGCGCCTGCGATGGTCGATCAGACAGCGCCCTTTGACAAGCCCGGTCTGGTCAAAGTTGGCGAAAACAAGTACGAGCTGAACATGCCCGCCTTCACGTTCGGGTACGCGCCTGGCGAACAGGAGATTCCGCTCGGCGCAGAAGTCACTTTCCGCACCACCTCCAAAGATGTCATTCACGGCTTTGCCATCCCGGGCACCAACGTGAACATGATGGTCGTTCCCGGCCATGTCAACACCGCGACCACCACGTTTAACAAGCCTGGTGATTACATGATCATCTGCAACGAGTACTGCGGCGCGGGCCACCACATGATGATGGCAAAACTGATCGTCAAGTAGCAGAGAAGGATGTGATGAATCATGACGACGACAGCAATTCCGAAGCGCGATGCCAAGATGAGCTTGGCCTATCTGACAGTCGCGTTTCTCGCATTTGGCATCGCCGCTCTCGCCGGGCTTTTGCAAGGCTTGGTCCGCGGCGGAGTGATCGAGTTGCCCGATTGGGTCAACTACTATCAGATCCTGACCGCACACGGCGTGTTGATGGGACTTATCTTTACCACCTTCTTTATCATCGGCTTCCTCTATTCGGGCATCTCCAAAACGACTGGCGGCCTGAGCGATTTTTCGTTCAAGGCGGGCTGGATCGGCTGGGCGATGATGTTCTTCGGCACCGCGATGAGCGTCGCCACCATCGTGCTCAACGACGCATCTGTCATGTATACCTTCTATGCTCCGATGCAAGCTTCCCCTTGGTTCTATGTCGGCGCGGCGCTGCTCGTCGTCGGCTCTTGGGCCGCGGGCATCGGGATGATCGCAGCGTATATCCGCTACCGCAAAAACAATCCAGGCAAAGCGTCTCCGCTGTTCACCTTCATGTCGGTCGCGACGATGACGCTCTGGTTTATCGCAACGCTCGGCGTTGCATCTGAAGTGCTGTTCCAGCTGATCCCCTGGTCGTTCGGCTGGGTGGCAGACGTCAACGTATTGCTCTCTCGGATGCTGTTCTGGTATTTTGGTCATCCGCTGGTCTACTTCTGGCTGATGCCCGCCTATATCGCTTGGTATGTCTGCATCCCGAAGATCATCGGCGGCAAAGTGTTCTCCGACTCGCTGGCACGTCTGGCGTTCATCCTGCTCGTGCTGTTTTCGATCCCGGTCGGCTTTCACCATCAGCTGATGGAGCCGGGCATCTCTTCAAGTTGGAAGTTTGTCCACGTCATCCTGACGCTCGCCGTCGTCGTTCCGTCTCTGCTCACCGCCTTCTCGATGTTTGCCGTCTTTGAAACATCGGGTCGTCGCCTCGGTGCCAAAGGGCTGTTCGGCTGGTTTACCAAGCTGCCGTGGAAAGATGTTCGCTTCTTCGCTCCGATGGTCGGGATGCTGATGTTCATTCCGGCTGGCATCGGCGGCATCATCAACGCTTCCAACCAGCTGAATGCGGTCATTCACAACACGCTCTGGGTCGTCGGTCACTTCCATCTGACGGTCGCCACCTCTGTCGTGCTGACCTTCTTCGGCCTCACCTACTGGCTCGTTCCTGCGCTGACCGGGCGCACGCTGACCAAGTGGGTCAACCGTCTGGGCATCCTGCAGACGCTGATCTGGTCGGTCGGCATGCTGATGATGTCTGGCGCGATGCACTACATGGGCCTGCTCGGAGCGCCGCGCCGCACCGACTACACCACCTACATGGACAACGCGACTGCGCTCTCCTGGGTGCCGTACTACAAGCTGATGGCATTCGGCGGCGCACTGCTCTTCATCGGCGGTCTGCTGATGATCGGGATCTTCGTCTACCTGATGTGGTTCGCTCCGAAAGGACAGGTGGAATACCCGATCGCCGAAGCGGAAGACGATGCTACTCCGACTCCGAAGATTCTTGAAAACTGGAAGCTGTGGATCGGGATCGCCGCACTGCTGATCCTGCTCGCCTACGGGTATCCGATCTACGACATCATTCAAAACCCGCCGCCAAGCTCGCCTGCACTGCGCACTTGGTAGCGAGTCGATCCACAGCAACACACGATCAAAAGTCCGGGCTGCTCAGCCCGGACTTTTTTCATTCCACAATTGTCGCATCTCCTCTGAGCTCGCCAGCAGCTCGTCAAGCGTCCCTTCCGCTTCGACGCGCCCCTCGGAGAGCAGGATGATCTTATCGGCTCGCCGAAGCACCGCAGGGCGGTGTGAAACGATCAGGCAGGTCACATCGCGCCGTGCGAAGAGCCGCTCCCACAGTCTGCTCTCCGTCTCCACATCGAGCGCCGAGGAAAGGTCGTCAAACACCAGCAGTTCCGCCTGGCGCACAAACATCCGCGCAGCTGCCACCCGCTGGACCTGCCCGCCGGAAAGCTTGACACCTCGCGTTCCGATCTCGGTCTGCAGCCCGCGCTCCATCGCCATGATCTCCCGCTCCAAGACGGCAGCGCGCACCGCCTCGTCCAGCTCGGCCGCCTCCGCTGGCCTGCCGAGCAGCAGGTTGTCCTGCAACGTCCCCCCGAACAGCTGCGGCACCTGTGCAGTGTAGGCAGCTCGCGGCGGCGCGATCTCCGCCACCGGCACGCCGTTCCAGCGCACTTCGCCCGTCCGCGGCAACAGCCCGAGCAGCGCCCGCACCAGCGTCGTCTTGCCCGCTCCGACGCGCCCTGTGACCACCGTCACACTGCCGCGCGCAAGCTTTAGGTTCACCCCTTCCACACCGCGCCCTGAGCTCGGATAGCGAAAGGTCAACCCGACCGCGTCCAACACCTCCAAGCGATCCGCATCGGTGCGCCGCACTGCCTCGACAGCGGGAGGCAGCGTTCCATCCAGATAGATAGCGCCAGGTGCGACCAGTTGATCCGCCCCCGCCCCATGCAGCTCTTCCAGCCGATGCATCGACACTTCCGCCTGCTTCGTCCGCGCGATCATCCGACCAAAAAAATGGGTCATGTGTCCCAGCCAGTCGAGATAGAAGATGAACAGCGCCAGATCGCCTACCGAAAAGCTCCCCGTGCTCATCGATCGGGCGGCGACGAGCAGGATGATCCCCGTGCCGATGCCGACCGTGTTTTCAAACATCGAGCCGAGCAGATCGGCAAACAGCCTCTCTTTCACCGCCGCCTTCGCCCGCTCTTCGTTCAATCGCTCAAACCGCGCTGTCGCCCGCTCCTCCGCTCCGGCCACCTTGATCGCGCTGACCGACTCGAACGACTCGGCCGCAAATCCTGCGACTCGGCCGGCCGCCTCCTGCCTGGCTTGGCGATAGCGCTCGACCTTGAGGTTGACCAAGCGGGTCGCTCCGATCAGCGCCAGCAGCGGCACGCAGACCAGCAGCGTCATCGTGCTGTCGATCAGGAACAGCACGACCAGCGCGCCGATGAAGAGCAGCGGCTTGTACACCAGATCGGCCGTCCACGAGGCAAAACCGGCGATCTCCTCCACATCGTCGCGCAGGCGCATCAGCGCATCGCCTGACGTCTTCGGAAGCGCATGCGCCCCCGGCTTTTGCAACAGGCGCTTGATCAGGTTGCGCCTGAGCAGCGCCCCGACTGAAGACAGCATCGTAAAATCGACATAAAAACCGACCACCAGCGTCCCGGCCCGCAGCAAGAGCGTCATCACCAGCACGGTGATCAGCCCCCACGAGCTTGCCGTAACAGCAGCTCCGCCGCTGATCGAATCGAACAGCACCTTCACCACCCACCCGGTCAGCAAGGGAAGTCCAAAGATCCCCGTCCACAGCAACACGTCCAACAGGTACCACCCAAGCCGAAACCGCACCAGCTTGCCAACCATCGTCCAAATGGCCATCGCCATCCCTCCTTGTCTCCATCCGCTTTCTGAACCGCCCTGGCGAGCGCAGGCGCAGCGAACAGAACCGCTCGCCGTTCCGCCCTCGTACCGGTAGCGGTCAGCTCAGAGTCGCTTCCTGCTCCGTGTGCTGCAGCTGCCAGAGCATGGAGCTCGGCTCCGCCTGCAGCGCCTCGCGAGCGCCATGCTCGACCACCTGCCCGTCCGCTAAGATCAGCACCTCATCGACCAGCTGAAGCGTCTCCAGCCGATGGGCGATCACGATCGCCGTCCTGCCCTGCAGCAGCTTGCGCACCGCCCGCTCGATCAAGCGCTCCGTCGCCGGATCAAGCCGCGAGGACGCCTCATCTAAGATCACCAGCCCTGGATTGCGCAAGAACACGCGAGCAAACGAGAGCAACTGCGCCTGGCCTGCCGACAGCCCGCCGCCCGACTCAAGCAGCGTATCCAACCCATTCGGCAATCGGGAGAGCCATTCGCCCAGCCCGAGCTCCGTCAGCACTTCCACAATCTGCTCGTCCGCCACGCTCGCATCGAAAAGCGTCGCATTCTCCCGCACCGTCCCGCGAAACAGCCGCACCTCCTGCGTCACCATGCCGACCTGCTGGCGAAGCTTTGCCAGCGGCACCTCTCGCACGTCCAGCCCCCCGATCTGCACCCGACCGCGCTTCGGATCGTGCAAGCGGAGCAGCAGGCGGGTCAGCGACGTCTTGCCGCTGCCGGTGCGCCCGAGCACACCGAGCACCTTCCCCGGCTGCAGCGCAAACGACACATCGCGCAAGACGGGCGTCTCTCCATAGCCAAACTCCACCTGTTCAAACGAGACGGAGAGCATCCCGCTCGGCAGATCGCACCGCCCCTGATCCACCTCTTTGCTCTGCACCCCGAGCAGTTCGCCCACGCGCTTGACACTGGCAGCCGCCTTCTGAAAATCTTGCAGTTCCTCGGTGATCTGATCGAGCGGCCCGCGGACGAGCTCAATATAGGCGAACATCAGGTAGAACGTCCCCAGCGTGATCGTCCCCGCCTTGAACAGAACGCTCCCCAGCACGAACACGATCAGATAGCCGACCGCAAACAGCGCGACCGTCATCGGCCACAGGGCGCGACCGCGGACATAGGCGGTCCGCTCTTTGGTGAACAGCCCGTACATCTGCGCAAAAAACTGGCGCAGCACATGCTGACCCGCTCCGTTCGCCTTGATCTCCTCCAGGCCGTTCAACCGCTCCCCGACAAACCCATGAAACTCTGCGCTGCTCTGCCGCGCGGCCATCCAGTGCGGCACCGCGATCTCACGGACGCGATTGAGCACCCACAGCGCGCCGCCGACAAACAGCAGAAACGCCAATCCCGCCCACAGGTCGACCGTAAACATCACCGCCACCATCCCGACGAGCAGCAGCACGTTGCCGGCCACATGCAACACAAACCGCGAGAAAAAGTTGGCCAGCGCCGTCACATCACCATCGACGCGCTCCATCATCTCGCCTGACGTCTTCTGCTGATGCCACCCCATGTGAAGCTTGAGCCCGTGTGCAAACAGCAGGCTGCGCAGCCGGTTGGTCGCCGACCAGCCGATCTGCTCCGACGCGTAGGTGCCGAGCAGTTGCACCGCCTGTTTGACGATCATCAGCAGCAAATACATCGCGCCCGCCATGTAGAGCGCAGAAAGCGCTCCGCCTGCGCTCGCCTGATCGATATACTCCCGCAACAGCAGGGGGCTTCCGATCTGGATCAACGCACCTCCGATCAGCAAACAAAAAAGAAATGCCACCCGCCCTTTTTGAGCGGATAGCCCCTGTTTTAACAAAGTGCGATACATGCGATCTCCCCCCTTTTTACTTCCCTCCATCCTAAACGGATCTGTGCAGGGGAAAAAGGGCAGAAGTTCTGGTGCTCCGCTTTCCCCTTTTCTGATCATCGCCCGTCCGCGCACTGGCACTCGCCGGAAAAAAGGAGTAAGATTTTCAAAAATGAGAAGGAGCTGTGCAGATGCAACTTGCCGATCATTATATCCGCCTCGCACAGAAGACTCCGGTCGGTCAGCAGCTGCCGATTCCCCTCGAAGAGGTGGCGAACATCCTCTGCTGCACAGCTCGCAACGCCAAGCTGGTGCTCAAAAAGCTCGCCGAGCACAACTGGGTGCACTGGCAGCCTGGGCGCGGACGCGGCAACAGATCGCTGCTTACCTTGCAGATTGCGCCTGACGACCTGCTCTACTCGCTCGCCATCGAGCTGGTTCAAAAAGGGGATCTGCCTGCGGCCAGCGCGTTGGTAGAATCGTACCGCGACGATTTTCCCGCCCTGCCGAGCCGGTTTCAAACATGGCTCAGCTCCCATTTCGGCTACCATGTGGAAGCGCGAGAGGGGAGAGCGGTCGACACGCTGCGCATCACGCACTCGCGCCCGCTGTTCCAGCTCGACCCCGCGCATGCGTGGTTGCGCTCCGAATGGCATCTGGTCAAACATCTCTTCGACACGCTGGTCACCTACGACGCATCGACCGCCACCATCTGTCCTCATCTCGCCCATGACTGGGAGGTGAGCGCAGATGCGACCGAATACACGTTCTTTCTGCGCAAAGGGGTGCTCTTTCACAACGGCACCCAGCTGACCGCAGACGATGTCGCCTTCACCTTGCATCGCCTGCAGACAGACTCGCTGTACGCATGGATGTTTGCCGATCTGGAGGAAATCACTGTGCACAGCGAGCAGATCCTCCATCTGAAACTGCGGGCGCCCAACCATCTCTTTCTGCACATCTTAAGCGACCCGCGAGCGGCGGTCCTCCCGCAGGAGTATTTCACCGAGATCGGTGCCGATTTTGCCCGCCTGCCCGTCGGCAGCGGGCCGTTTAAAATCGTCCGCAACGACGAGGCGATGCTCGTGCTGCAAGCGTTTGCTCCCTATTTCCGCGAGCGCCCCTTCCTCGACCGCATCGAAATCTGGGTGTTGCCAGACCTCGACCTGCCCGCATCGAGTAACGAGTATGACATTCGCTACACCGGCGGCGCCGCCAACTGGAACACCATCCACCAGGTGGAGCGATCGTTTCAGCTGCTGACGATGAACCTGAACAAGCCGGGGCCGCTGCAGCATCCGGCCTTCCGCGAAGCTCTCACCCTCCTGCTGGACAGGCGACAGATGATCTCCGACCTCGGCGGCGCTCGCTTCGCTCTGGCCAGCCGCTTCGACCAGAGCTTGGAGGACACGGCGGAGGAGATCGCACCTCCCGACCGCCCGCTCATTACCGCCCTGCTCGCCGAAAGCGGCTATGATGGCCGGACGCTATCTCTCATCACCATGCCGGACGAAGATCACCGCGAAGACTGCGTCTGGATGCAGCAGAGGTGCCAAGAGTTCGGGATCGACCTGCAGTTCAAGCTGTTGGATGCGCGAGAGATGATCCGTTCGGAGCGCATCGGCGAGGCGGACATGTGCTTGGACGGCGCCACCGTCATCGACCATCTGGAGCTGTCCTACCTCGACCTGCTGCGGACTCCGAGCTTCTTCATCTATCCTCACCTCAGCAAGCAACTGCGCCAGCTCACCGCCGAGACGATCTCCGCACTGCTGCAGATCGCAAGCGGTGAGGAGCGTCACCGGCGCTTGCAAGCGCTGGAATCTGAGCTGCTTGAGCAAAAGGTGATCTTGCCGCTCTATCGCAATCGGATCACGATCAGCACCCCCCGATTTCTGCACGGTGTCTCCCTCAACTCACAAGGATGGGTGGACTATCGCCAGCTCTGGTTTAAGAAAAAAGACCTTCACTCTTAGTGTGAAGGTCTTTTTTTCATCTCAGATTTAATTAAATGCGAAATTTCCGAGGAATTTTCATAAATAATCTTGCTTCTTACACACCCAATAATCAATAATGTAAGAATAGAGAATAAAATTCTGTATACATACTCAAACAGATTAACCAGACAATCAACTACAATTCTATTCAACACTATCAGCACAAGATGACGACAAGAGAATTAGTATCTCTGATTTCAATACCCTCAGTCCTAATATTTAATTAACGCTTCGATTTGATAACGGGTTAACGGAGATTCAAGAATAAGCGATACAGGAGTTGTTTGATTTGACCTTCATAGAAGCGCTGAGGACGATCTTGCCCAAGCAAGAGCAGGTGTCGGTGAACACAACCGTTCTGGAACATCACAGCAAGGACGTCACGTCCTATCACCCCGGAGTCACGCCTGACGCTGTCGTCTTCCCCTCGACTACTGAAGAGGTTAGCCGCGTGCTCCACTACGCGAACCAGAATGGGATTCCGGTCGTTCCCTTCGGCATCGGCTCGTCGGTCGAAGGACAAGTCGTGCCGGTCAAAGGCGGAATCTCGATGGATTTGACACAGATGAACGCTGTGTTGGAGGTTCGCCCTGAAGATTTTCTGGTGCGCGTCCAGCCTGGCGTCACCCGCATGCAACTGAACCAACACCTCAAAGAATACGGGCTGTTCTTCCCGGTCGACCCTGGCGCTGACGCCACGCTTGGCGGGATGGCAGCTACCAACGCATCGGGCACGACTGCCGTTCGCTTTGGCACGATGCGCGACAACGTGCTCGGGCTTACTGTCGTCACCGCAGACGGCTCGATCATCCACACAGGGGGCATGGCCTCCAAGTCCTCTGCCGGCTACAACCTGACCGGGCTGTTCGTCGGATCGGAAGGCACGCTCGGCACTTTCACCGAGCTGATCCTGCGCGTCTACGGCATCCCCGAGCACGTGCTGGCTGTGCGAGCCGTCTTCCCCGATGTGGGGACAGCCACCCATGCGGCGATGGGCATGATGATGTGCGGCCTGACGCTCGATCGGGTGGAGCTGGTCGATGAACACACCGTCAAAGTGGTCAACGCGTTTAAAGAGACAGACTTCTCAGAAGCGCCGACACTCTTTCTCGAATTTAGCGGCAGCCGTTCGACTGTCGACAGCTCCTTTATGCTCGCCAAGGAGATCTTGACCGAGGAGGGGTGCACCGAGCTTGAGTTCGACACCGATCAAGCGGTGCGCACGCGGCTCTGGGCAGCGCGCCACGATGCGGCATTCGCCTTTTCGGCGAGCCAGCCTGGCAAGAAGCTGATGACCACCGACGTGTGCGTCCCCCTGTCGGTGCTCTCCGATGCGATCGTCGAAGCGCGCCGCCTGATCGACGAAAACGGCCTCGATGGCGCGATCTTGGGACATGTTGGCGATGGCAACTATCACGCGGTGCTCGTCGTCGATCCGGAAGATGAGACAGACATGAACCGAGCGAGCCATGTCAACGCCGAGATCGTCCGCTTCGCCCTCGAACGCGGTGGCACTTGCACCGGCGAGCATGGCATCGGGCTTGGGAAAGCGAAATATCTGACGAACGAACATGGTGAGTCTGCCGTTCTGCTGATGCGCGCGATTAAGAGCGTGTTCGACCCGAACGATATTTTAAACCCAGGTAAAATTTTTCTATAAACAACGATCATCTACTGAAGGAGGATGAAACGCATGATCACCCAACAGAAACAGTCTTTGGAAGCGAAGCACGACATTTTGCCAGTCGAGGACATCGACTACCTTGAGGTCTACTCCGGCAATGCGAAACAGGCTGTCTTTTACTATTGCAAGCTGTTCGGCATGAAGGTGACCGCCTATAAAGGGCTGGAGACCGGATGCCGCGACCGCGTGTCCTACGTGGTCGAAAAAGGGGACATCCGCTTTGTGATCACCGGCACCTTCACCCCCGACCATCCGATCGCCAAATTTGTGAACAAGCATGGCGATGCGGTCAAAGACATCGCCCTGCGCGTGCAAAACGTGGAGGAGACCTACCGTAAAGCGGTGGAGCGCGGCGGGATTCCGATCTGCGAACCGTTTGAAGAGACGGACGAGTTCGGCTTGGTCAAAAAAGCGGTGATCGGCACGTTTGGCGATACGGTGCACACGCTGATCGAACGCTCCGAATATCAAGGCGCTTTCCTGCCCGGCTTCCAACCGGTCGAAGAAGAGGAGCCGGCGATCGACACGGCGATCACCCGCATCGACCACCTGGCGATCAACGTGGAGAAGATGGACGAGTGGACCGACTATTACGAGCGCGTTTTCGGCTTTACGCTGATCAAAGAGTTTAAGAAAGATGATGTCTCCTCCGACTCCTCCTCGCTGATGACCAAGGCGCTGCGCAACGGCAACCATCGGATCAAGCTGCCGATCGTCGAACCGGCGCCCGGGAAGAAGAAGTCGCAAGTGCAGGAGTTTATCGACTACAACCTCGGCGCGGGCGTTCAGCACGTAGCGCTGGAGACGGACAACATTTTGCAGGCGGTGGAAAACCTGCAGCAAAACGGCATCCGCTTCCTGTACACGCCAGACGCGTACTATGAGCTGCTCCCCAACCGAGTCGGATCGATCGAGGAGCCGATCGACGAGCTGAACCGCTTGAACATCCTCGTCGATCGCGATGATGAAGGCTATCTGTTGCAAATCTTCTCGCAGCCGATGCAAGATCGTCCGACGATGTTCTTTGAGATCATCCAGCGCAAAGGATCGAACGGGTTTGGCAACGGCAACATCCGCGCCTTGTTTGAGGCGGTCGAACGCGAACAGGAGAAGCGCGGCAACCTATAAGCACCCAGAGGAGATGAACTGATCATGACAACGACCAAGAATGGTACCACGCTTCGCCTTGCGAATTGGGCCCAGCAGGCAGCGCCCTCTCCGATGCAGGACATGCTCGCGCTCACCGCGCGTCCGGGCCTGATCTCGTTTGGCCTCGGACTGCCCAACCAAGAGCTGTTCCCGCGCGAGGCGTTCGCCGAAATGTCGGGAAAAGTTTTGCGGGAGAAGCCGAGCAGCTTGCAGTACGGGCCCGCATCGATTGCGCACACCCTCAAATCATCGATCGTCGAGCTGATGAAGCGGCGCGGCATCACCTGCACAGCCGAGCAGATCTTTTTGACCACCGGCGCGCAGCAGGGGATCAACATTTTGGCACGCCTTTTGCTGGAGCCGGGCGGTCAGGTGCTGACCGAGGAGATCACCTACACCGGGTTTCTGCAAGTATTAGAGCCGTTCGCACCGGAGCTGCTCACCGTCCCGACCGACCCGCAGACCGGGATGGATGTGGACGCGGTGGAGAAGCTGCTCGCGTCTGGCAAGCGCCCCGCCTGCATCTATTGCATCACCGACGGGCACAACCCGCTCGGCGCGTCGATGAGCATGGAGAAGCGCGAGAAGCTGGCACAGCTCGCTCGCACGTACGGAGTGCCGGTGATCGAGGATGATCCCTATGGCTTCCTCTCCTACGAAGATGTCTCGCTTCCGCCGCTCAAAGCGCTGGAGAGCGAGTGGGTGTTCTATGTCGGCTCCTTCTCCAAGATTCTCGCACCGGGCGTGCGCATCGGCTGGATGATCGTGCCGGAAGAGCTGATGGACAAGCTGTCGATCGTCAAAGAGTCGTATGACATCAACACGGCCAACTGGAGCCAGCATTCTGTCGCCGCCTACATGGAAGCGGGGTTGCTCACCGGCCATCTTGAGCTGTTGCGCCGCGAATACGGGGCGCGCCGCGACACGATGTTGCAGGCGATCGCCGAACACTTCCCGGCAGAGTGCCAAGTGGAGAAACCTTCGAACGGCATGTTCATCTGGGCGCGGTTGCCCGAGTTTGTCGATGTGCCCACACTGCTGCGCGATGCGGTCGAGCAAAAGGGCGTCGCCTTCTTCCCCGGCCAAGCGTTCGCGACAGAAGGAAGCGAGATGGGCAAGCATGCGATGCGCCTCAACTTCTCCAATGCCACGCATGAGCAGATCCAACAGGGCATTCGCGGCATCGGCGAGCTGATCGAGAAACAGCGCGGCTGATGTCGGGTATAGAAAGAGCGAAGAGCGAGGGCTTCCCCTCGCTCTTCGCTTTTTTGATGATCGACTTATGATTGGCGAGATGAGAACAACATTGTAGATTCAGCACGCATCAATTCATGTATCACATGATACGGAAGGAGCCCGGTCATGAAAAAACCTCTCTGGACTTATGGGGTGCTTATCGGGATCTACATCGTCTGTCTCCTCTATATGAAATTGACGTTGCGCGAGATGGATATGATGTACCTTTATTTTGCCCTAATGATCGGCGTACCGTTTTTTTTCGGCTATCTGCTGCTGATCATCGCCCGCTATCGATATAGTCGGGATGGACTGCTCGCCGTCTGGATGATCCTCCTCTTCCTTGGCGCGCTCTGCATCACCCTGCTCTCAATGTTCTGATTTACTCCCCGTCAGATTTGCTCAAAAAAGCCAGCTCTCTTCGTTCAGAGAGCTGGCTTCTTCATTTTTGATCCGGCTGGATTAGACGGTCGTTTTTTGCTGATACGCTTCATACATCGCGAGCAGCTCTTTGACCAGCTCGGCCATCGAGACCTCTTTGGCAAGCACCGGATGCAGATTCAGCACGATCACAAACTGCTCTTCCGCCTTTTGGATCAGGTAGAATCGCACCGTCTCCTTCTCCGGGTCGAGCGGCTTGCTGTGCTCCGCCTGCAGGATCTCCTGCACTTTCGCCTCGATCTCCTGCTCGGCAAGTCCGATCAGGTAGATCACCTGCAGCGGGTTCCAGCGCAGCTCCTGCACGCGCTTCTCCAGCGCTTCGTCTCCGCCGGTCAGCACGGTGCGCAGCACCTCATGTTGAGCGAACAGGTCTTGCACCGCCCGCTCCATCGCTTCCAGGTGCACCGCCTGCGTCAGCGGTTCCACATGGGGCGAGTTGGTATGCGTCTGCTTCGGTGCTGGCGCTGGCGCTTGCTCCGCCTGGCGATTCGAACCGCGACGGCGCGGGACGGCTGTGATCTCCGGCGCTTTCGCTTGGCGAGTCAGGCGCTGGATCTCATGAACCTCAGTGCCATCCAGCGTCCCCTGCTCCCGCGCCTGCAGCAACTCCGCCGTAAATTCGGCGACGGTCGGACTTTCAAACAGGATGCGCAGCGGCACGCCCACTCCATACTCCTCCGAGATGCGGGAGACCACCTGTGTCGCCATCAGCGAGTGTCCACCGAGCGCAAAGAAGTTGTCATGAATGCCCACCTTTTCAAGGCGCAACACTTCGGCAAAGATCTGCGCCACCTTTTCCTCTTCGGGGGTGCGCGGCGCGACATAGTCGTTGCGCTTGTTCAGCGCGCCTTCTGGCGACGGCAGCTTTTTGCGATCCACTTTGCCGTTTGGCGACAGCGGCAATTCCTCAAGCAAGACGAGGAACGAGGGAAGCATGTAATCGGGCAGATGCTTGCGGAGCGAGGTTCTGAGCTCCTCTTCCTGCAGCGTGATCCCCTGCTCTGGCACCACATATCCGACCAATCGCTTGTCGCCGCTCGCTTCCTGTGCCACCACCACGCATTGACGAACGCCTGGCAGATGGCCGAGCACCGTCTCGATCTCGCCGATCTCGATGCGGAAGCCGCGAATTTTCACCTGTTGGTCGATGCGACCCATAAACTCAAGCGTTCCGTCTGCCAGCCAGCGCACCAGGTCGCCCGTTCTGTACAGGCGCCCAAACGGCGTCTCGACAAACTTCTCTGCGGTCAGCTCCGGGCGATTCAGATAGCCGTTCGCCAGACCGTCGCCGCCTGTCAGCAGCTCGCCAGGCACGCCGACCGGCACCGGCTGCAGGTGGCGGTTCAACACGTAGGCGGTCGTGTTGGCGATCGGACGTCCGATCGACACCGTGCTGCCCACATCCGCCTCGCTCGTCATCGTGTGACAGGAGGTGAAGGTGGTGTTTTCGGTCGGGCCGTATCCGTTGATCATCGTGACGTTTGGCAGCTCGTGGAGCACTCTCTTCACATGGGGCACCGAGAGCACATCGCCGCCTGCCAGCAGGTATCGAATGCCTTTCAGGTCTTCCATTCGGTACTCGACCATCTGGTGGAACAGGCCTGCCGTCAACCAGAGCACGGTGACGCCGTACGCTTGGATCGAGCGCCCCATATCTTCCAGCGAAGGCTGTCCGGCTGGCAGCAGCGCCAATTTGGCACCGTTGAGCAACGGACCCCAGATGTCAAAGGTCGCCACGTCAAACGAGAAGGTGGCCGCCTGCAAAAATACCTGATCGGCTGTAAACGGCATGTAGTTGGTGTTCTTGACCAAGCGCACGACACCGCGCTGTGGCACGACCACCCCTTTCGGGCGACCGGTCGAACCGGACGTGTAGATCACATAGGCCAAGTTGTCCTGCGTGGTCGTGCAAGCAGGATTGTCGGTGCTCTTTCCGGCGAAAGAAAGCCAGTCACGGTCGAGGCAGATCACTTTCGCGCCTTGCGCCGGCAATTTATCTGCGAGCGAAGACTGCGTGATCAGCACCGGTACCTGCGTGTCCTCCAACATGTAGGCGATGCGATCTTGCGGATAGTTCGAATCGATCGGCACGTACGCACCGCCCGCCTTGATGATGCCGAGGAGCGCGATGATCATCTCCAGCGAGCGATCGATGCACAGGCCGACGAGCACATCGGGGCCGACGCCCAGCTCTTGCAGATAGTGGGCGATCTGGTTGGAGCGCTCGTTCAGCTGGCGGTAGGTCAGCCACGAGCCGCCATAGACCAGCGCCACCGCATCTGGCGTCGCTGCCACCTGCTCCTCGAACAGCTGTTGCATCGAGCGATCTTTCGGATAGTCGGTCGCCGTGCGATTCCACAGATCGACCACCTGCACGCGCTCCGCTTCGGTCAGCAGGGACAGGTCGCCAACGCGCCGCTCCGGATCGGCGGCGAGCGCCGTCACGAGCGTCTCGAAGTGTGCGATCATCCGCTCGATCGTCTCCGCGTCAAACAGGTCGGTGTTGTATTCGAACGTGCCTCCGACAGCGCCTTCCAGATCTTCTGACATCAAGAGCGACAGGTCGAACTTGGAGGTCGTTCCCGAATCCTCGACCGGATCGAAGGTGAGACCTGCGATCTCCACTTTGCTCTGCTGGAAGTTTTGCAGGCCGAACAGCACTTGGAACAGCGGCGAACGGCTGAGATCGCGATCCGTTTCCAGCTCTTCGACGATCCTTTCAAACGGCATGTCCTGATGCGCATACGCGCCGAGCGCCGTCTCTTTGGCGCGACCGATCAGTTCGAGGAACGTCGGGTTGCCCGACAGATCGGCTCGCAGTGCCAGCGTGTTGACGAAGAAGCCGATGATCGATTCGGTGTCCTGACGATTGCGGTTGGCGATCGGTGTGCCGACCGCAAAGTCTTCCTGACCCGTGTAGTGCATCATCAGCGAATTGAACGCTGCCAGCAGGGTCATGAACAGGGTAGCACCTTGCTGTTGGCTGATCGCGATCAGCTTGTCGCTCACCTCTCGGGGCAGGCGGAACCTGATGTGCGACCCTTTGTGCGTCTGCATCGCAGGGCGCTGGCGGTCGGTCGGCAGCTGCAGCGGAGGCAGGTCGCCGCCGAGCGCCTCTCTCCAGTAGTCGAGATGCTCGCCGAGCTCCTCCTGCAAAAACTTCCGCTGCCAGACAGCAAAATCTGCATATTGCAAAGGTAGCGGTGGCAAGCTCGGCTCGTTGCCGCTCATCAGGCTGTCGTACATCTGGGTCAGTTCGCGGGTCAAGATCCCGCGCGACCAGCCGTCGGAGATGATGTGATGCAGGGTGAGCAGCATGACGTGCTCCCGCTCGGACAGCTTGAGCAGCTGATAGCGGATCAGCGGCCCTTTGCGCAGGTCGAACGGCGTATCATTTTCGGCTGTCACCAGACGGGAGACTTCCGCTTCCCGCGCGTCCCCGTGCAGATGTTGAAGATCGACGATCGGAAGCGGCGTCCACTCCGCCTGATGAATCACCTGCTCCGGCTCGCCCGCACCGTCGGAGAACGTGGTGCGGAACGATTCGTGGCGCTTGATCATCTCGTTGAGCGCACGTTCAAACTTATCGTGGTGCAGCTCTCCGGTCAGGCGCACCGCGTAGGGGATGTTGTAGGCGGTCAGCCCTGGGATCAGCTGCTCCAACACCCACAGGCGCTGTTGCGAGAACGACAGCGGAATCTTGGTCTCGCGAGCAACCGCTTCGATCGGCGCTTCTGCGGCAGAAGGCGCCACATTCTCATGGAGCAACGCCTCTGCGCGCAGCGCGAGGTCGGTGACGGTCGGCGCTTCGAACAGCATGCGCAGCGGCATTTTGACCCCGAACTCCTTGTTCACGCGGGAGACGACCTGCGTCACCATCAGCGAGTGGCCGCCGAGGTCGAAAAAGTTGTCCTTGACGCTCACCCGCTCGACGTGGAGGACTTCCTCCCAGATGCTTGCGATTCGCTCTTCGAACTCTGTCGATGGCGCGATGTACTCGTTTTGCTCCATCATCTCCGCCTCGGGAGCGGGCAGAATGCGGCGATCGATCTTGCCGTTTGCGGTGAGCGGAATCGCGTCCAGATAGACGAACACAGCCGGAACCATGTAGTCGGGCAAGATCTCCTTCAGGTAGTTGCGCACATCGGACGTGCCGCCTTCGACCCCTTCGTTTTTGACCAGGTAGGCGACCAAGCGGCGATCGCCCGGAACATCTTCCCGCGCCATCACCACGTTCTCCTTGACCAGCGGATGTTGACCGATCACCGTCTCCACCTCGCCGAGCTCGACGCGGTACCCGCGAATCTTCACCTGCGTGTCTGCGCGGGTCAAGAACTCCAAGCGCCCATCCGGATGGCGTTTTGCCAAGTCGCCTGTCCGATAGAAGCGCGCATTCGGATCAGGCTGGAACGGGTCTTGCAAATAGCGCTCTGCCGTCAGATCGGGTCGCTTGATATAGCCGCGCGTGATCCCGGCCCCGCCAAAATACACCTCGCCTGCCACCCCATAGGGCACAGGTTGCAGATGTTTGTCCAAGACATAGACCTGCACATTGCCGAGCGGTCGCCCGAGCGGCACGGTGACCGTCTGGCGCATCGCCTGCTCTTTTTCCACCTTGTAGACGACGCCTGCGATCGTGACCTCAGTCGGCCCATAGTGGTTGATCAGCCAGACATCATCCCTGTATTGCTCGACGCGCTCGATCATGTCCCAGCGCAGCGTCTCCCCGCCGACGACCGCCCCTTTCAGCGGCAATACTTTCAGCGGCTGTGTCGCCATCAGCGCCGCCAAGTGGGTCGGCACGATCTTCAGGCAGTCGACCGGATGCTTCTCAAAGTATTCGGCCATCAGATCTGGGTCGGTCAGCCGATCCTGTGCGATGATGTGCAGCGTGCCCCCGCGGCAGAGCGCCGGGAAGATCGCCGTGTGACCTACGTCGGCCGACAGCGTCGACACGTTGCCATAGCTCGCCCCATCGCCAAGCTGTGCCACTTCCTCGATCGCATACAGGTAGTTGAGCAGGTTGCGATGTTCGACCTGCACGCCTTTTGAGCGCCCGGTCGAGCCGGACGTAAAGATCAGGTAGACCAAGTTTTCCAGCGTCGCCTCGTTCGGCAAGTTCGAACGGCTGTTGTTCGCAACATCGCCCCACTGCGCATCGAGGCGGAACACGCGGGCGTTGTGCTCCGGCAACAGATCGGCGAGCGACTCTTGGGTCAGAATGACCGGCACTTCCGAATCTTCCATCATAAAGCCGATGCGATCTTTCGGGAACGCCGGATCGAACGCGACGAACGCACCGCCCGCCTTTAAGATCGAGAGCAGGGCGACGATCATGTTCGGCGAGCGCTCCAGATAGATGCCGACGACCGACTCCGGGCCGACTCCATCTTGCTTCAGCAGGTGTGCCAGCTGGTTGGCCCGCTCGTTCAACTCGCGATAGGTCATCTGCTCCTCTTCATACTGGATCGCGATCGCATCCGGGTTGGCAGCTGCGCGCGCTTCGAACAGCTGATGCACCAGCTGATCGGTCGGGAAATCGCGCTTCGTCTGGTTGCAGCCGTGGGTCAGATCATACTGCTCCTCAGCGCTGAGCATCGGAAGCTTGGAGATCGCCACATCCGGGTTGTTCACGACCCCTTCCAACAGGCGCAGATAATGTTTGAGCATCCGCTCGATCGTCGCTCGCTCGAACAGGTCTTTGCTGTACTCGGCGACCATAACCGGCTCCCCTTCCTTATGGTCGAGGGTGAACATCAGGTCAAACTTCGCCGAGTCGCGCTGCACCTCGATCGTTGAGAGCTTCACATCGCGCAGGGTGAGCGTCGGCATCGAAACGTTTTGCACGACGAACATCGTCTGGAAGAACGGGTTGCTGACATTGCGGTCCGGCTTCAGCTCCTCGACCAGCTTTTCAAACGGCATCTCCTGGTAGGTGTAAGCGTCGAGCGTCACTTGGCGCACGCGGTCGAGCAGTTCGCGGAACGTCGGATCGTCAGACAGGTCGGTGCGAAGCACCAGCGTGTTGACGAAAAATCCGATCATGTGCTCGATGCCCGGCTGCTTGCGCCCGGCGATCGGCGTTCCGACCGCGAGATCATCCTGGCCGGTGTAGCGATACAAAAACGCCTTGTAGGCGGCGAGCATCGTCATGAACAGCGTCGAGCCTTTAAACTGCTTGGTCAGCTCGTTCAGCCGTTCCATCAGGTGTGGCGGCATGTGCACCAGCACGCGCCCGCCATCGGGGCTGGCCACAGCTGGGCGCGGGCGGTCGAGCGGCAACTGCAAGGGCGCGATCTCCACGCCGAGCTGCTCCCGCCAGTATTGCATGTGCTTCTCATAGACCGCGCCGGAAAACCAATCCCGCTGCCACGACGCGTAGTCCGCATATTGGATGTTCAGCGGCGGAAGCGGTGACGGTCTGCCGTCGAGGAACGCTTCGTAGAGCGCCGCCAGCTCGCCGATCATCACCGCCATCGACATGCCGTCCGAGATGATGTGATGCTTGACGAAGAGGAGCACATGCTCCTGATCCCCGAGCTTGAGCAGCGTGCTGCGCAACAGCGGCCCTTTTTCGAGGTCGAACGGCGCGTTCGCTTCCACTCTGGACAGCTCCGCCACCTTCTCCTGTTGCTCCTTCGCTGTGAGGTGTTGCAAGTCGAGCATCGGAATGCGCACGCGCGCCTCCGAAGCGATCACCTGGAACAGCTCGCCATCATCCATCACAAACGTCGTGCGCAACGTCTCGTGGCGGTCGATGATCTCCTGCAAGCTCTTTGTCAACGCATCCACATTCAGAGACCCTTCAAAGCGAACGGCAGTCGGCATGTTGTACATCCCGCTGTCCTCGTTCATCTGGTTGATCAGCCACATCCGATTTTGCGCGAACGAGGCGGGGAATTCGTAATACTCGATCCCCTCACCGTCGTTTTTCAGCAATAATTCGTCCTGTTTCGTCGTTTCTGCCATCACATGAGGCCTCCTTTTTATGGAAAACAGATTTATCTCTTTATCCATATTGAAAACTAACATTTACATTTTAGAAATCATACAAACTGCTTTCTATGAGCGCTAAATAATTCCTCCTTCATTTCGAAAGTTTTCATCTATTTATCTAAATCAAATTGGAAAAATGAAATATTTTGATTTGGGTAGCTCACTTTGCGTACTCAAATATAAGAAGATTTAATTTTCTTATTTTTCTATTTATCACGCAAAGCGAACCGCTTTATCACGTAAAACGAACTGCGCTCCTCGCCCCGACCTTTCTATGCTGCCGCTCGATCTGACCATCGATGAAAGCTTGGGAGGGACAACTTCATCCCTGCTCTGAAAATCAAAAGGGCCTCCTAAAAGCAGTAGGTTCATTTCGGACACGCCAATGACCACTTTGGAAGGAGGCCTTTCATTTTCACCGAGCTGCTGATCGATCCGCTCTATCTCCTGCTGGTGCTGATCACCTTCTCCGGCCGTCCGACCAGCGTCCCTTTGCTCACCGCATAGATGTCATCGATGACCATCTGAAACGACACCGGGCGCCCTTCGAAGCGCGCGCGCTCCTCCAGCAGCGCGCGGTTGTGATCTTTGATCTCCTGCGTGAAGGGGAGGTTGCCAAACTCCAGATAGCGAATCGCGCCCGAGTTGTCGCGAGCGGGCAACATCTTCCCGGCGTTGTGCTGGCTGGGTGCGAACGGCACATCGAGCACGCCCGCTTGAAACGCTCTGACCGCCCCGATCGCATAATCGCCTTCGCCGAGCTCGTGCACCTTGTCGAGCAAGCATTTCGTCTCCGCCCGGATCAACTCCATCTCCGCCTCCAGCGCGGGAGATGGCGCCATCCGCTGCCCGCGCAGCATGCGCAGCGTCTGTTGCGTGGCCAAGATGCCCTCCGCATTCGCCTCTTTCGTCGGGACGCCGGCCGCTTCGTGCGGCGTTTTGACGATCACTTTCGTCGCCCCTGCCAACGCTGCCGCCTGCGCCCCGAGGCAGACCACGCCGAACGCCTGCGCCTCATCCTGCGGGAATCCGCCCATCCACTGGTGGAACACGGTCGTGACCTCCACCTCGTAGCCGCCGTCGCGGAAATACTCCTCCGCCTGCTGTTCCAGCACCCGAATGGCTGCCACATCCTGCAGCAGATGTCCGCCTTGTCCGTAGCCGAGGGTCAAGCTCTTCACCCCTTGCTCCGCCGCGAGCAACCCTTCGAGGATCATCACCGCATTGGACATGCTCGGCGGCACCAGCGTCCCGGTCAGCGGGCCGAACGGCTCGCGGTTGATCCGCACGCCCATCTCCTCATACAGGCCGACCAAGCGGTCGCAATACTGCCAGTCGAGCAAGGAGCGCTCCAGGCTGACGCTTTTCGCATAGGGGATGTTGTACGAGATCCCACCGCCTTCGTTCGACGTCCAACCGGAGGCGAGCACGATCTCCGACAACAACCGCGCATCCGGCGTGCCGTGGCGCGCCTGCAGCGGCAGGCCGACCGCTTCAAACAGCGCGCGGCAGCCCTCCACGCCGTGGTTGACCGCCGGAAAGCCGTTGAGCATCGAGCGACCGGTCGCCTTGCTCTCCTCGATGCCGACGATGCACTCCCGATAGCGGTTTTGTCGCGTGTAGCTGTCGATCGTCACCGGAAGCAGATCGGCACCGCCCACCTGCTGCAGGTGAAGCAACAGCTCGATCTGTCCCTCGACGGTCGCCACTCCCGCCCGCGGTTGCGCGAGCGTGATGCCCGCCTCCTTCGCGCCCAGCAGCGCGTCAGCAAACCGCTTTGCCAGCGGCACGGAGCGCTGATATTCGACCGCTCGCTCCAGCGCGAGGTTGTGACCTGTCTCCCACTGTTTGAGCACCCCATCGCGCACCGCTAAAAACTGATCGGCGCTCCATTTGACATTTTTAAGCTCCATGCTCTCCCCTCCCGCTTCGTAACAAATATTTTTTCATCAGGCGCAGCGCCCCCTCCGGGTTGCGCTCTGCGACCAGCCCGAGCGCGGAGAGCACGTAGGAGGCATCGATCCACACGTCCGGGTTGAGCGGTGCGAGACAGGTCGGGTTGTCCGCTCGGAAACAGCCAGCGCGGACGATCCGTTCCGGCTGTGCGCTGTGTACCAGCACTCCGCCGGTGCCGATGACCGTCCTCATCTCCAACAGGTCTTTGCCTGTCTGGGACAAAAATAGCCCCATCGGCGTGTACACGCTCTCGACCTCGCCCGCATGCCGCTCCATCGCCATCTCCACCGCCGTCATGCCGAGCGCCTCTTCAAACGAGCGATCATCCTCTGTCTTCGCGACAAAGCTGACCTCCGCCTGCAGCTTTCGACAGCGCTCCTCCACCGAGCCGTCGAACGATTCCAGGTGCTTGCCGATGCGCCTGCTGCCCGCCGTCTCCCACAGGGAGAGCGCACTGACGCGCATTCCGAGATCGCCTTCGACCGTCCGCTTGGCGTACGGTTCCTGCAGCCCCTTCCAGACCACGCCGGGCTTGGTCGGCTCTCCCGTCCCGATCGAGTGAATGTCGGTGGTCGCACCGCCCACGTCGATCACGATCAGCGGCCCGATGCCCGGCTCCAAATCGGTGCCGTCGGCGAGCACCGTCGCCGCCTTGAGCACCGCCGCCGGAGTCGGCATCAGAATCCCGCCGACCAGCTCCTCCGCTTGGGACAGTCCCTTCGCCTTGACGATCTCCTGCAAAAACACTTCGCGGATCGCCTCGCGCGCGGGCTCCACCTGCAATTCGTTCAGTCGCGGCATCACGTTGGCGACCGCTTTATAGGAAACGCCTCGCCGCTCGAAGATCTGCTCGATCTCGTCGCGGGCGTTCTTGTTGCCCGCCACCACGACGGGAAGATCGCCGAGATGTTGGGCGATCAGCGCCGCATTGTGCAAGATGCAGGCTGTGTTGCCACCGTCCGTCCCACCGGCGAGCAGGAGCAAGTCGGGCTGTGCCGCTCGAATCTCCTCGATGTCCAGCCGGGTCAGCTCATAGGAATAGACGCCGAGCACCCGCGCTCCGGCTCCGAGCGCTGCTCGCTTGGCCGCTTCTGCCGTCAGCTCGGGCACGAGGCCGATCGCGATCATCTTCAGCCCGCCGGCCGCACTTGAACAGGCGAGCATCTCGGTGAACTCCAGCGGACCGGTCTGCTCGATCAGCTTGGCGCGCGCCTTTTCAAATCCGATCAGGATGCCCTGCTCCACCGTCGTCAGGTCTTTGGCGGTGCCCAAAATCTGATCTGCCTGCAGATCGATGGCGGTCAACTTCGTATACGTGCTGCCAAAATCGATGCACAGTACCGCTTCCATCGCTCACACCACCAGCCCTAGATCCTCGTGCAGGTTGCGCACTGCGACCTCAAGCGGCACGTCGGGCGAAAAGACGCGGTTGAACCCCATCGCCAGGAACTGTTGCTCCACCGTAGCGAAATCCTGTTTGCCGACGACCAGATTGCCGCCGACATACAGCACCATCTCTGAAAGCCCCGCTTCTTCACACTTTTCGCGCAGCCCGCGACAGTCGATCTCCCCATGTCCGTAAAGCGATGACACCAAAATCGCGCGCGCCCCCGTCTCGATCGCCGCCGAGATGAAGTCCTCCTGCGAGGACAGCACTCCGATATTCACAACGTGGAACCCAGCTTCTGTGAACACATGATCCAATATTCGATTCCCAACCGCATGACAATCCGCACCGATCACACCGATCACAATAGTTGCCTTCACTGGAATCCCTCCGCAGTTAATTTCCAACGATTAATCTTATAAATAAAATTTCTCTCAACATGATTAGATTCCTTCTGCGTGTGAAAAATTAACCTGTTTCTTTGCACAAAAAAACGCGAAGGCGCTCCGCCCCCACTTGAGGGAACAAGATCACCTTCGCGCATCGATCGCTCATTTACTTCTCTGCCAGACGGCTATCCGATGATCGGCGAGTTGCCGATCGGCCATACGACCTCCGCCTGCAACGTGTGGTTTGCACCAAACGATTGTACCACCACTGTCACCACCATCACCATCAGCGCACCACAGATCAGCGCTTTCACCATCGATACATGCTTGCTCATCAATCACGCCTCCTACATCAGATAACATTAACGATATACAATTGCAAAAGTTTATATTTGTTACATATATGGTAGTCCCATTTTCCTTTCGCGTCAATAACATTTTCGAACATTTTACGTAATGATCAGAAATGTTCAATTAGATCATTCAGTTTTCGCTTCCGCAAAGTTGTCCATACTTAAATCTATGACTTAATAAGAAGGACGATTGGCACTTGTTCGAATGTGATATACTAACTTAATAGATGGATTGTTATTGTTTGTTTTCAAAAGACTTGATATAGGAGTGTATCGGGGATGGCAGGAGTTGGACAGAGGATCAAAGAGTTGCGAAAGGCCGCGAATCTGACTCAACAGGAGTTGGCTGAAGGGGTCGTCACGCGTAGCTACATCAGCCAGATCGAAAAAGGGTTGATTCAACCCTCGTATGACACCTTGGAAAAACTGTCGAAGAGACTGAACTGCTCCATCGAAGACTTTTTTAAAGAGCCTGAAAACAAAGCGATGCTGATCACCGAGTGGAAAAAATATGTCCGCTTTGCGGAAGGGCATGCAGAATCAGGACAGTACGAGCAAGCGAAAAAGATGCTAGACAACTTGAACACCGCCACCTTGGACGACCTGAACGAGTACGATCTAGGTATTTTGTACTGGGTGCGCGGTAAGCTATTCGAACAACAAAATCAATTTGAAGAGGCGATGCCTCACTTTGAGGAAAGCTTGCGCCACCTAAAAGAATATGTCGATTCGAAAGAGAAAGTCCGCTCGCTCGATTCGCTCGCCTATTGCTATCTGCAGCTGAACCAGAACCAGACAGCGCTGCGAATCCTAAACGATGCGAACGAAGTGATCATCCGCTATCACCTCGGCGGTTTGACCAAGACGTCCGTCCTGATCAACACCGGCGTTGCGCATGCGAAGCTCGGCGAGCACCATTCGGCGATCTCGCTGTTAAAAGAGGCGAGCTACCTCAACCAGTCGATGAATGTGCACTACAAGGCTGGACATATCTACATCACGCTCGGCATCTGCCACATGCGGGTCGGCAAGACAGAAGAGGCGGTCACCCATTACCGCCAAGCGATCGACTTCTACGAATATGCGGGCGATGCTGAAAACAGAGCAGGCGCCTTTACCAACCTCGGAATTCTCTACACCAACACCGCGCAGCCGGAGCTCGCCATCCAAGCACAGAAGACGGCGATCTCCATCTATGAGGAGTTGCGCGCCGTTCATCGCCACACCGCTCCCACCGAGGCGATCCGCCTTCACGCAAGGGCGATCAACGCTCGGATCGAGCTCGCTCGCGCTTATTTCCATGCGAACAAGTTCGATCATGTGCTTGAGATCTGTCAGGATATCGTTCACGAAGAGAGCGAAGTCAGATTTAAGGCGTTTGCCTATCTGTATCTGGGAGAGGTCGACTTCAAACAAGCCCGCTTTCATGAAGCGCTGTACAATTTCCAAGCATCCCACGACCTGTTCCGCCATGTGAACGACGCGGTGTACGTCCCGCAGATGCAGGAAAAGCTGGCCGACACCTATTTTGAGCTGAAGCAGTTCGAGCAGGCAGCAACGCTTTACAAGAGCAAAAACGAAGCGACCAGAATTCCCCCCGCTCCGGCGATCACCCCCTGACGGCAATCAAAAAGGCTCAGCTTGTGAACAGCTGAGCCTTCGTCATCCTGTATGATCACATCGCGACCAGTGTGATCTCCTCTTGTTCTGCCAGTTGCTCGACCATCTTCAGCCACGCTTCCGGCTTGTCGGGCAACACCGCATAATAGGTGGTCAAAAACTGTCGGATCAGAGCGGCCGGCAATCGATCCACGCTCGGCTCATAGCTCAAAAAGCAGAGGTCGAGCCCAGATACAGCCGCACCATCCCCTTCCCAAGACGGGTGAACATAGGGGAAGTCGAGCTTGCGGTAGCCTAAGTGAGCCAGCACTTCCCGCCGCACATAAGGGTTCATCGACCTAACTCCCCCGAAGGACAGCTCCTCGACCAAATACGGGTTGTAAATTTCGGCAAACATTCCCTTGAGCTGCCGATTCTCCTCTTTCACGACCTGTTGCAAATCTTCCCAACGCTTCTGCGCTAAAAACGGCCCGATGCCCTTGCCATCTTCACCGATGATCGTAAAATCGGTCATCGCCACCTGCATGTCCGCATAGTAGCGATACTCGGTCGCACCGACCACCACACCGTCTTCGACGGCGACGAACACGCGAATTCCCGGGTCCTTGAGCGGCTCTGCCCAGAGTGAAAATTCGAGCACTTCTTCCTTCGGGAACACCTTTCCCATCAGCCGATGCATCTGCCCGAACAGCGGGTCTTCGATGCTCGTGATCCGCACATATTCCATCATTTCTTGACCTCCTATCGAGCAAAACCGCGAATCGCCAAATTGATCAGCGCCTCTGCATCTTCGCTATTCTTTTCCTCCACCACTCCGCTCATCGCCGTATGCATATAAGCTTGCATCGTGCCGGTGATGATCAGCGCGGCATCTGTCGCGTTCATCTCCCGAAATTCTCCACGGTCGATCCCTTGTTGAATCACATCGACGAGGAAGTTGAACAGCACGCCATGCTCCGCTTTCATCTCCTGTTCGAACGATTCGTTCGCCTTGAACTTCAGCATGTGTGCAAAGTTCAGCTTGTAAAACTTGACCATGCGGGGGAATTCTGTGACTTTGTGGGATGCGAACGCACGAAGTTTGTCGGCGGCAGACTCGTAGGGCGCCATCTGCTCCTTGATGTGCTTGTGGTAGGAGCTCATCTGGTAGCGCACCACTTCGGCCAGCAAGCTCTCTTTATCTTTAAAATGCAGATATACCGTCCCTTTGGCGATGCCTGCATCTTCCGCGATCTCCCCAACTTTCGTCTCGTGAAAACCGTCTCTGCTAAAGCGTTTCGCAGCCGCTTCCAAAATCGCCTGCCGCTTGTCAACACTCTTCATGCCAGTCCCTCCGAAAAAGAAATAAGCCCTCTTCATTATAGCAGATTCGGGCTTATTTCGATCCAATCGTTTATGCTTTTACCACTTCTTCTGCAGCAGACTCCGAACTCGCCTCCGGACGCTTTTGCTCGCGCGGCGTGATCTTGATCTTACCGGACAGGAGCGCGACGACCAAGCCGGCTGCGCAGAACCAGATCGACACTTCGAACACCAGGTGCAGCGAGTCGAGCAGCGAGGTTTTGAGCAGCGGGGTGACCGTCTGTTTGAACATCTCGACCGCCTGCTCAGGCAACGCCTTGAGGAACTCTGCGTTGAGCAGCGACGAGTAAAGTCCTTGCGGGTTGTTGTGCGCCATGTCGAGCAAAGACGCCCCTTGCGGTCCAAACCCTTGGAAAACGCCGTCCAACTTGTTGCCGATCACATCGACCGACTTGAAGTTGAAGACCGAGCCGAGCAGCGCGATGCCGACCGTGCCGCCGATCGAGCGGAAGAAGGCGGTCGCCGAGGTGACGGTCCCGCGCACTTCCGCCGGGAACGTCTCCTGAACGGCAATCCCGAGTGCCGGCATGATCACACCCATGCCAAGACCCATCACGACCATGTTCACGCTCGCCTGCAAGCGGGTCGAGTCGAGCCCCAAGGTCAAGCAGAGTCCAAACCCGATCGTCATCAAGCTCAGACCCAGCACCATCGTCGGGCGCAGGCCGACTTTGAACAGGAGCCGCGAGCCGAAGATCGAAGCGAGCATCGAGCCGATCATCATCGGCGTCATCACCGAAGATGCTTGCGAAGGGGTCATGCCGACCACCCCTTGCATAAAGAGCGGGATGAACATCAGCGCGCCAAACATTCCGAGGCTCATCAGGAAGCCGACGATGTTGACGACAGTGAAGACGCGATGTTTGAACAGATGCAGGGGCAGGATCGGATCTTTGGCGCGAGACTCGACCACGACAAACAGCGCGAGGAAGAGAACTGCTGCCACAAACAGACCGATGATCATGCCGGAAGACCACTCATACTCTTTGCCGCCGAGCGACAGTGCGAGCAGCAAGGAGACGATCCCGACGATCAGCGTGCCGATGCCCGCCCAGTCGATCACCGCTTTTTTCTTGATATGCGTCCCTTTCAGCCCTGCCGCAATGACGATCGCAGCCACAATGCCAAAGGGCAAGTTGATGTAGAAAATCCATTCCCAGCTCAGCCAATCGACGATCCAGCCGCCGAGCTGCGGGCCCAAGATGGAGGACAGGCCGAACACCGCCATGAACAAGCCTTGCATCTTGGCGCGGCTCTCCCCGGTCGTGATGTCCCCGATGATCGTCATCGCGAGCGGCATCAGCATCCCACCGCCGATGCCTTGAACCCCGCGATAGATCGCGAGCTGCATCATCGAGTCGGCCATCCCGCAAAGTGCGGAGCCCAAGATGAAGATGCCCATGCCGACGAGGTACAGCGTTCTGCGGCCAAACAGGTCGGCCAATTTCCCTGCGACCGGAACGACCGCAGTCGATGTCAACAGATAGGCGATGGTGATCCAGGTCAACAATTCCATATCGCCCAGCTTCCCGATGATCGTCGGCATCGCCGTGCCTACGACCGTCTGATCGAGCGAAGAAAAAAACAAACCGAGCATCAGGCCGATGATCACCAAAGTCCGCTTGCGGCTTGGCGTCGTCAGGTCTGTCGGTTCCACTGTCAAAGCGCTTGTCATCGCTTCAGTCACCTCCAATAGATAAGGACAACCTGATGACTGACCCGTCAGTCATCATGCCAACAAGCATATTATGACCCGTGGGTCATTGTCAAGAGTGAATGCTTTCCTCTGCGCGAGTCGCGATTATGACTCTCTTTGCGGCCCGATCCTGATAAATTTTCACGCAAACGAGGGACTGCCTGATCTGCCCGACATCGCTTGTTCATTCGACTTTCGCATGGCGCGTCTCCCACTCCGAGCAGGCTCAAAGAAAAAAGCACTCCTTTGCGGAGTGCTCTTGACGATCGACACATGAAGTTAGCTTATTGATAAGGAATCAGTGCATATTCGTTCACGTCCACGATGCTGATATCGGAGAAGCGCTTGGTCAGATCGGAGAGGTCCAGCCAAAACTCGGCGCTCTCCGTTTCCTTCGCCGTCGTCTCTTCGGAAAACCACTTTTTTGAATAGGTTCGACCGTACCTTCCCCATGGGTTGCGCAGCTTTACTTCCTTGAGCTCCCCGACCTCTCGATATCCGAGCAACGCATACGCGTGTCCTCCAGCTAACCCTTTCGCCATCTGTTCTCCGCCGCTATGCCCGAAGCCGAACAATCCTTTCTTCTTGGGAGTGGCGATCTTTTTGTGAGTGCCAGCTGCAAGGACCTTTCCTGCATCGACAGATCGTTTGATCAGATCGAACGTGGCTTCCTGTGTTTTGGTGTACTTGCCTGTACCTCTCTTTCCACCGTACATCTGTTTTCTTTGGAGGAATCCCATGACGATCTTGTAAATTGAAGCAGGAAGTTTCTGCTTTTTGAGATACTCATCGATCTCTGTCAGTTGGACGTGTCGGGACTTATTGTGCATCTCTTCTAGCTGAGACACAGCAGGTTGCATCTTCAATATCCATTCATTCATATATCCATTCCCAAAACTATCGAGCTCTTGGAGCAACTCGTTCATGAACAGCCATTTCCCACCATCTGTCATCACATCATAGGTCGTGATAGGATGCTTTTCTGCTTCCCGCCCGGTCAGATGCTCAAAGGCGAAGGCCTCCTGTCCGCTCGCGATCTGCCCAAACGTGTTCTCATGCAACGGCACGCGATCGGAGGAACTCCCATAATAGCCTGCTGCCGCGTACGCTTTCTCCAGCAGTTGCACCCAGAGGGTACCTTGTGCGAACTCATCTCTCCTGCTGGTGGGATTCACGCGCCTGACCACCGATTTTTCGATGGTGACTTCCCGCGGGGTGAACAATTTCGAATCTGTGCCCGTCTGATTGACATCATAAAGTCTCACCGTCACCGTTCCATTGCCATTATCGCGCATCATCTTCGTGATGTGGGCCGGCGAGTTGTGAAGCAGGCTTACCACAGCGGCCAACAGATAGCAATCCCCGATGTATCCCTGCCGCACATCTTCCATCTTCGGCTGATGAGGGAATAGAGGTTGCACCCCTAGATCCTCTTCCGTCTTCTCATAGCGAAGTTCCGGATCGATTTTCAAATTGTTAAAGTTCCGGATCGCCGAGCGCTCCACATAACCTTCTGGAATCGCCAAATAGTTTCGGCTGCCCGCAATCTTAAGATTCGCTCTCACTTTATAGAAATCTTCCTTCTTCAATCCGTCCGGTCCTTGACTGTCGGTTAGATATTCGCAGAGAAAACCTCTTCTCGCGATCCCGATCGTGTTCGACATCCCATCCAAAATCCTCGCATTGGTGATGAAGACCCCACCTTTCACCTGATCATCAGCAGATTCTGGCACTGGTTTAGTCAGCTCTGGGTTGGGGTCCTGAACCGGATCGAGCGGCGAGGAGAGCTCGCCAAACCCGTTCATCTCGATCCATTCGTCTCGCATTCGCGAGATCAGCTTTTGTATCGCGTTAGAGCGCAACCCCCATCGCGTACTCTCTTGCACGCTAAGCTGTGAGCCGACTTGTAAAAACTCTTGATGCCAAGCGGCGATGCTGCGATTCAGACCGAGCAGCAGTTGCTCTCGCGCAGGAGAGTCGGCCGACAGCTTGGAGTACTCCTCGACAAGTTTGCAGATCGCCCCCCACGTTCCCTTGTCGGGCGGAAGCTCTTCCGAGCGCCACGAGCTAAAGCTGTCTGGCGTTCGCTGAATCGGTTGGCGATGTTGCAGATATTGTACGACCTTTTGGTTTCCTGCCGCCTTTTGCATCTGCAGGAGCAGATCGGCAGAACTGGTACCGGAAGTATGTTTTCGCTGAAGCGCAGTCGAAGACCTCATCCCAATCTGAGTTCCAGATTGATGATCTTGCGCGCCTGTTCGTTTGGAAGAGAAAGTTCTCATGCTCACTCAACCTCAATTAAAATTTTCATCATACAATTTAATTTACCACAGGAAGACTGATCTGCCTATCGTCAATCGATTTGCTCATCCGGTCGGCAAGCGCTTCCCAACCAAAAAGAAGCCGCTGTGACAATCGGTCACATCGGCTTCTGACAACTACATCGAACGCATCACGTTTTTGGCGATCAAAAACTCATGGATCTGCGTCGAACCTTCAATGATTTCGTTGATCTTCGCATCGCGGAAGTATCGCTCGACCGGATAGTCGGAGTGAACGCCGTTGCCGCCATGAATCTGCACCGCGTCTGTCGCCACTTTGGTGACCATGACGGAGGACAGGTATTTCGCATTCCAGGTCTCCATGATCGAGTCCGGGTCCATCACATCTTTTAAATACCCCGCATGGTAACAGAGCAGACGAGCCGATCTGACCTGCACCACCATCTCGGTGATCATCTTTTGGATCAGCTGGTTCTCCCCGATCGGCGCCCCGAACTGATGGCGCGTCTTCGCGTACTGCACGCTCGCTTCCAGACAGGCTTGAGCAAGTCCGATGCAGCCCCACGCCACCGTGTAGCGGCCGTAGTCGAGGCAGGAGAGCGCAACTCCGGTCAGCCCCATGCCGACGCGACCGACGATGTTCGACTTCGGAATGCGGCAGTCCTCAAAGGTAAGCTCGGCGAGCATCGAGCCGCGCGATCCCATCAGCCCGGTCATCGGCTTGCGGGAAAAACCGGCGCGATCTGCCTCGACGAGGAAAGCGGTCGGCTGGCCATCATAGCTTGCGATCACCAGGAACAGGTCGGCAAGCTGGCCCATCGAGATCCACTTCTTGCTCCCGTTTAAAAGGATGTCATCTCCATCTGCCACCGCCGTCGTCTTCACGCTTTTCGCATCGGAGCCGACATCTGGCTCAGACAGAGCGAACGCGCCGATCAACTCGCCCTTCGCCAGCTTGTGCAGATAGAAGTCGCGCTGTTCGCGAGAGCCCCAGCGCTGGAGCGCAAGCGCGACCATTCCGTGCACGGTCAGGAGCACGCGCGTCGAAGCGCAGGCGCGGCCCAACTCTTCATTCAAAATTCCGAGCGTGACATTGTCAAGCCCCATGCCGCCATACTCGGTGGGCAACATCGAGCCGATGTATCCAGTTTCGATCATCTTCGGTACGATCGATTCATGAAGTCGCTCTTCACGGTCATTCCAAGCTGCATACGGGATGACATGTTCATCAGCAAATGCGCGAAACTCTTCTTTCCTAGCTAGCTGTTCTGCTGTCAATTCGGTTTTCATTCTCTCACCCCTTCTAATTTATCGTACAAACTTTATTTACTTAAATCAACACCTTTTTCTTGAAGCATTCGAATTTGATCGACGATTGATCGCGCATACACGTTGCATCTGCCAGCTTCACAAGGTGACGATTCCTGCTTTGAAGCAACACCTCCCGCAGCCGCGTTCGATCAGGTACGCACAACAAAAAGCCTTGACGGCCGCCAAGGCTTTTCCGAAAGACGCGAGTTCTCACACTACTCTACCAATTTGTTTCGATGCGCATAGATGGCCGCCTGCGTGCGGTCATCCACCTCCAGCTTCGCGAGGATCTGGGTGATGTGCGCTTTGACCGTCTTGACGGCGATGACCAGCTCGTCGGCGATCTCCTGATTGTTCTTCCCCTCGGCGATCAGCTGGAGGATCTCCAGCTCCCTCGCGGTCAGCAACTCGTGCGGCTTGGCTTCATCGGAGCGTCGCATGCGCGAGAGCACCTTGCCGGTCACCTTCGCTTCCAGCACCGACTGCCCCTTGCTCGCCTGACGAATCGCCTCGGCGATCTCCTGCGCTTTCGACGTTTTGAGCAGATAGCTCAGCGCACCCGCCTCGATCACCGGATACACTTTGTCATCATCGATAAAGCTGGTCAGGACGATGATCTTCGGATCGGGAAGCAGGCGGCAGATCTCCTTCGTCGCCTCAACGCCATCCATCCCCTCCATCACCAGATCCATCAAGATCACATCAGGCTTGTGCAAGACGGCCAGCCGCACGCCTTCCAACCCGTCAGAAGCTTCGCCGACCACCTCGATGTCCGGCTGCGCTTCCAGATAGGCGGACATGCCCATCCGCACCATCTCATGATCGTCTACAAGCAATACGCGGATCATCGCTCCTGCTCCCCTCTGTCTTCTATGATTGGAACTTTTACAGACAGTTGCGTCCCTTTGCCTGGCGACGAGATCATGTCCAACACGCCGCCGATCTCATCTGCCCGCTCCTGCATCGATCGCAGACCGTAAGAGGCTGCTTTCGAAGAGCTCATGTCGAAGCCGACCCCGTTGTCGATCATCCGCAAAAAGACCTGCGTGTCTGTCGCGCCGAGCCTGACGGTGACCGAAGTGGCCTGTGAGTGGCGAAACACGTTGGACAGACCTTCCTGCACGATGCGAAACAGATGATCCTCCACCCCTTTTGACAGCGGCGGGATGTCGGTGATCTCGGTGCGAATCTCGATCGGCTGTTTCGCTTGAAACTCTTGCAGCAGCTCCTCCAGCCCCTCGCGCAGCCCCTTTCCTTCCAACGTGGCAGGTCGCAGGTGCAAGAGCAGTGCACGCATCTCCTTTTGCGCGTGGCCGGCCATCTTTTCGATCATCGCGATCTGCCGTTCGATCTTGCCGCCCTCCATGTTGTTCATGTTTTCCTGAACGGCAGAAGACATCATCGAGATCGCAAACAGCTGTTGCGAGACCGCATCGTGCAGTTCCCGCGCCAAGCGCTGGCGCTCTTCGAGAATCGCCGATTTCTTCAACTGATCCTGCATCTCCGCCTTCTCTGTCGACAGGCGCTGCAGCGATGCGACCTGCTTCTCGATGCGCTGCGCCATCTCGTTCAGCCGGTCGCCCGACAGCCCGATCTCATCATCTCCAAGCGGAGGCACGCGGTGGGCGAACTGCCCTTTCTCATAGCGCAACGTCGCTTCGACCAACACCTCCAAGCGCTGCTTCAAGCTGTAGCCGAAGGTGAAGCCGGAGACGACGCCTGCCGCGACGATCAGGAACAGCAAGATCAGCAGCACCGGGATGTCAAACCATTTTGCATTCCACAGCTCGGTCAGGCTGAGCTCATATTGTACGATCATCACGATCAGCACAGGGATTGCTATCATCAGGCCGACGCCGAGCGTAAACCGAGTCATCCGCCATTGGATGTTCGCCATCTGTTTTCGGCTCATAAGTACCTCACATCCACATCTCCGAGCAACATCGAGATCGATATCTTCACTTTTCTCGAAGCTCCAGAATAGCTAGGTGAGGTCTTTTGCAGGTGGCAGTTCAGCCCGCCCTGCTTGGTGCCGAGCACCTCCACATTGCCAGCGGTGACCGATGCGGTGACCGCCACGTCCAGATCATAGGGAACATAGATATCCACATCGCCGACCAGCGCGGAGATGACGAGCGTCGTCTCGCCTTCGGGGATGATCGCTTTGGACAGGTCGATCTTCACATCGCAGGCACCGTAGGAGATGTTGAGCCCTTCCAAATCGAACTGGTGATTGATCAGCCGCAGATTGCCGACCAGCGATCCGCCGAAAGAGGGGATCGACCAGCCGTACCGCCAATCGTCAGACCGCGCTCGATCTTCCCGCTCCGCTTCCTCTGACGCTTTTCGCTTGTGCTCTTCTGATCGTTCGTGCTCTTCGTCCTGCTCGTGCCTGCAGTTCCACGATCTAGCTCGCTTCGGCTCTCGCTCTTGGCTTTTGATCAACCGATAGCCGAGGTAGACGAACAGGGCAGCCACGACGATGCCGGCGAGGTCTATGTCAAACGCTCGCTTCACGAGGAGGATCGCACCGGTCACCATCAGCACGATACCTGCGAGCTGTGAACGATTCTGATAGAGCCAATAGCCGATAACACCGAGCAATACCGGGAGAAACAGATCGAGAGCGCTCAACACAATAATGATAAAAACGATTGCAAAAACGATGAGGACAGGATTTTTTGGCAAGCGCACCCTTTGTCCCCCCTTCCTTGCTGTTATTATAAACCATAAACGCAAGAAGGGGCCCATGCGGGCACCCTCAGCTTTTGCATTTAGGAGATTTTTTCGCTGCGCATGCGCTCCAACTCTTTTTCTACCTCGTCCGCATACTCGAAACGTGCGTAGCTCATCTCATCAAAGCAAGAGGATGCCGCAGTTTTTGCTCTGATCTCCTTCTCCAAGATGCGGTCTTCCAAGCGTTGAAACTCGCGGAAGAAGCTTTCCGAGTCGATGCTGTGCAGCGCGGTGACGATGCGTTCCTTCACATCTGCGATATTGGCGCGGGCGATCAGCGCTTGCTTGCGATCTTTCAGCTCCTGATAGCGGCGCTCCAGCAGTGCAACCTGCTCTTTGAGCTCTGCGACCTGCACGAATGCGATCTCCGCCTGCTCGCTATAGTAGCTTGCGCGCGCCTCGTAGTGCTTCATCTCTCCGAGCGCTTTACGTGCGAGGTTCTCCTCGCCAGCGTTGAACGCTTGCTCCGCTTGGCGGCGACGCTTGTCTTCCAGCGCTTGCGCCTCCTCTTTGTTGCGCTCGAAGCTCGCAGCGAGCGTCTGTTGCTTGACGATCGCATGGCGCGCTTTGTGCAGCTCGTCCTCCATGTTGCGGATCGTGTGGTTGAGCATCATCTTCGGATCTTCCAGTTGATCCAGACCTTCGTGAATCGCTGCCGATACGATGTTGCAGATGCGTTTGAACATATGTGACTCCTCCTTAGGGGTTGTGTGAGATTAGTTGCGTTGTTTTTTCAAGAAATCTTTCCACTCATCATCAAATCTGTCGTCCACTTTGACGCGGCCAGCTGTGTGAACATCGCCAGAGTGGCGGCATACCGGCTGATCCTCTTTCAATTTTCTCATCAGCTTCAGCACGATGTACGCACCGCCAGCCAGGATCGCCAAGGCGAACACGAGGGAGAAGACCATCCCGATCAGCGCCGGCAGCCAGCCGCCGGTGAACATCAGGCCGAGCAGCAACAGGATGACCGCCGACACTTTCTTGCCTCGTTTTAAATTTTTCACCCCGAAGTAGAAGAACATCAGGGAGATCAAAAAGCTTATGAACCCGCCCATGTGATTCACTCCTTTCGTGTAGTGGTTGTTCTTGATGTCTTTATCTTACGGAATTTCACGAGGCGGCTTAATGTACCTGAGTTGAATCTTCAGATCAGACTTTGGTCGTAGATCGGGTAGGACAAGCGGGAGATCGATCGCGTACAATGGATGAAATGAGGGAAAAGAGAGGAGGTTGCATCGATGAAGGAGCAACTGCTGTTGAGCCCCGAACTGGTGGGGCGCATCGAACGATCGAACTGCCTGGAGCATCTGGACAAGTGCCAGAGCATGCAAGCGCGGGAAGGCAATCCGATGGGAATCGTCATCGAGCATTTCGGCTCGGCCACGGCGGTCGGTTCGGCCGTCCTCGGCGGTGCGACAAACCGGGTGATGTGCTTTGGGGATCATGAGGAAGGGCGGTTGGATGAGATCATCCGCTTCTTTGCTGAGCACAACCTGCCGTTTCGCTTTGAAATCTGCCCAGGCGATGTGAGCGCAGACTTGCTGGCCAAGCTGGCAGATCGCGGCTTCGAACAAAATGGGTTCCATGCGGTGATGTATGGAGCTCCGCAGACAGCGCCACCTGTGCTTCCAACTGAGCTGACCATCGATCAGGTGGCGGAGCAACAGTTTGACCTGTACGGCGATCTGTATGTTCAAAGTTTCGGCATGCCTGACTGGACGAAAGCGGGGGTGGCAGAAAACAACCGCCTGCTCAGCCAGCGCCCCGGACGCACCTTTTACTTCGCCGCTGTCGATCACGCCCCCGCAGCTGTAGCCAGCCTGTTCGTCGCAGATCAGGTCGCCAACCTCGCGCTGGCGGGCACGGCGCCGGACTACCGCGGGAAGGGCTGTCAGTTGGTCTTGTTGCATCAGCGCTTGTTCGATGCGAGCGCCCAAGGGTGCGATCTGGTGGTCGGACAGGCTACCTTCCTGTCGACCAGCATGCGGAACATGCAACGCGCAGGGTTGCAGCTCGCCTATACGAAAGCGTTCTTCAGCAAGCGCAGTCGGTAGGATCTGCTTCTGCTTCGTACCTTTCGCAAGCGCTTTCCATCTGCGATCGATCGCTTTTACTTCTTCCCAAAAAAGAACAAAAGAAAAGACCTTCGCGCAACTTTTCCAGAGCGCAAAGGTCTTTTTGTCGACTGCGTACAACTGCAGGTCATTTTACAACACGAACAGCCAAAAAAGCCCGGCCAACACAAAGCGATAGATGGCAAACGGGGTCAGCTTGACGCGTTCGAGCAACTTCAGGAAGGATACCATCGCCACCATCGCGACGACGAACGAAGCGACAAAGCCGACCGCAAAATATCCGAAGTCGCTGGAGGAGAGATGCCCCCAGCTTTTGAACAGATCGAGCCCGGTCGCACCGACCATCATCGGGATGGCGATAAAAAACGAAAAATCTGCCGCCGCTTTCCGATGAACGCCGTACAGGAGACCGCCCGACATCGTCGAACCGGAGCGCGAGAAACCTGGCCACAGGGCGAGGCATTGAAACAGACCGATCGTCAGAGCTTGTCTGTACGTGATATCGTCGATCGTCTTCGCTTTGATCTCGCCTTGAAACCTCTCTGCCGCGATCATCAGCACCCCGCCTGCGACCAAACCGATCAGGACGGTGGTCGGGGAGAACAGCACATCTTTGATAAAGCCGTGCAGGAGCAGACCTAAAATCATCGCCGGCAAGATGCCCAAGAACACATGGAGCAAGTTGATGTTGTACTTTGGCGTGTTCGCCCCGCGAATGCCAAACAGCGCGAAGATGCGCTTGCGATACAACACGGCAGCCGCCATGATCGCTCCAAGTTGAATGAAGATCTCAAACGTCTTGGCCGCTTCCCCGGTGAAATCGAGCAGTTCTCCCGTCAGGATCAGGTGCCCGGTCGAGGAGATCGGCAGAAACTCTGCCAAGCCTTCGATCAGCCCCATCAATAGCGCAGTGATATAATCCATGGCCGACTTCCTTTCCTCTCAAAATACTCTTTTGCATCATACACTAGATGCGGGCGATGAAAAACCCCATCCTTGTAAAAAACGGATGGGGTTGGCATTACAATCTCGCGTCAAAATCGCTATTCTTTCGCTAGTTTCACAATATCTTTCAGCACATCTTCGGTCGGCATCTCGTCGCCCATGTAATACACTTTGCGCACATTGTTTTTCGCGTCCACCAGATACAGCGAACGGGTGGCGTGGATAAAGGTGCCGTCCGCCTGCTCTTCGACAAAGGCGCCGTAGCTCTCGACCACCTTGTGCGTATCCGCTTCCTTGCCGCGCAGCAGCGTCCACCCGCTCTGATCGATGCCCATCGCCTCCGCGTGCGCTTTCAACACGTCTGGCGTGTCGCGATCCGGGTCGAACGTGACGGAGACGAACTGCACCTTGTCGCCAAAGAAGCCCTTTGCTTTCAGCTCTTTTTGCAGGTTGACCATCTTCGCCGTCGTGATCGGGCAGATGTCCGGACAGTTGGTGAAGAAAAACTCGACCAGTCTGACCTTCCCGTTGTAATCGGTGAAGGAGACATCCTGGTTGTCTATATTCTGCAGCGTAAAATTGGGGGCGCGGTTCAAGATCGGCAGTTTGGTGTATCCCGACCAGAACCAGTATGCAATCCCTCCGATAAACGCGACGATCAGCAACACGATAAAGCCATTTACCAACAGGTTGTTACGCCGCTTGCTGGTTGCTTCCATATCTTCACTGCCCTTTCTTCAGCAGGCGCGTCGCCGCGTAGAGCACCACCGTCACCCCGATGGCTGCCACGCTTGTCCATTGACCTGCCGTCCAGTTAAACAGATACTCTGGCGTATCACCGCGCAAGTATTCCAGAAAGAACCTCGCGACCGAATAGAGCGTCACATAGGCGACAAACAGCATTCCTTTTGGAAGCGGTTTGAACTTGAGCAGGATCAACAGCGCGAAGACGACCATGTTCCACATGCTCTCAAACACTTCGGCTGGCCACAGCGGTTGATCGCCATACTCAGCATGCGCGTTCGTGCCGGGCGGATAGACGATGCCAAATCCGCTGTTGGTCGGCGCACCGTACGCATCCCCGTTCAGGAAGCAGGCGGCGCGCCCAATCGCCTGAGCCAAGATCATCCCCGGCGCGAAAATGTCTGCCGTCTCCCAGAACGACCATTTCAGCTTCCGCACATACCAAGCTCCGGTGAGGATGCCCCCGATCAGGCCGCCCTGCACCGACATTCCGCCATCCCAGACGGCAAAGATCTGCAACGGGTGGGAGAGATAATAGCCGCCCTGAAAGAACAGCACCTCCCAGAGCCGCGCCCCGATCAGGCCGCCCAAGATGGTCGAAAAGGCCATCTCGCTGACTTTCTCCGGGTCCTTTCCTTGCAGCTTGGCAAAATAGGCGGTCACGCCGAGTCCAAGCATGATCGCGAGCACCGATACCACCGAGTGGGACGGTACGGCAAACCCGAAAATCTCAAAGAGATATTCCCGCACTGTTGAACCTCCTCATGTCCATCATCCGACCGCACGTCGCAAAGACGCTCTGCATACATTCAGACCTGCACTACTTCACCACTTCGAAGCTGACGGTCGGCATCTGATGGATCTCTTTTGTCGTGGTGTGGATCGTCACCTGATACTTGCCAGCCTCGGCAAACGATTTCTTCAGCGAATACACACCGTCTTTTCCTGTCGCCTTCAGAGTCTCATGCTTCTCCTCACCGCGCCAGATTTCAAACTCGACTTTCGCATCTTCTACTTTTGCATCTCCTTGCGAGATGTTGGCGACAAGCTCCGCTTCCTCGCCCACCTTGACCGGGCTCGGATTGGTGGCAAAATTGATGGTCAACTTCTGGGGCGCGTTCGACCCATGCGCTTGATGAGGATCTTGCGCCTGATCGCTACCGCATCCAACACTTGTCATCGCAACGATGGCAGACACAGCCACCCATAATTTCCATTTCATCTTCTGCACCTCCTGCATTCACAGGCAATCATACCAAACTCTATTTCGCGAGGACATTACTCAAACGGGCTATCTTTATTACGAAAGTGTGACACCTCTGCCATAACTTTATCCAAGCGAAAAAGCAGACTCGTCCTTCGCGAGCCTGCTTTCGATCAGTCTATCTGAAAATATTCTTCCATCGTCAGATCTTTCGCTCGCAGCTCTGCTGCCAGCTCCGTGCCGACATATCGCAGATGCCACGGCTCATACGCATAGCCGGTGATCGATTCTTTTCCCTTCGGATAGCGGATGATAAAACCATATTGATCGACGTGGTCTGCGATCCACTTCGCCTCTGGCAGATCGGCAAAGCAGTCTTCCACCGCGCACTTGCCGTCGCTGCCCGATACATCGACCGCAAGCCCCGTCTCATGCTCGCTGTGACCGGGCACTGCGCTGTAGCGGCGCGCTTCCGCTTCGCCCTGCGTCTGGACATAATAGTTGAAGAGCTGCGTCTGCGTGGCGTTGGAGCGGTAGGCGGACGCGACGCTCAGATAGATCCCATCTCGCTTGGCGTCTGCAAACATTTTTTTCAGCGCTTCTGCCGTCTCTTTTGCCATCAGGCGCTTCTCTCCGCCTTCTCCGGAGAGAAAGGGCAACTCTCTGTCGTCGACCAGATTGGGCGGTTGAAAGCCGGAGGGCAGCCCGACCTTTTTGTTCACGAGGACGGTGACGCTTCCAGGCTGACCGGCGACAGGCTTGCTCGGCTTTTCAGCTTGCCCGTTTGCTCCCGTCTGCCCGCTTTCTCCTGCTTGCCCGTTTTGACCTGCTTCCCCAGCTTGTCCATCCTGACCGCTTGGCTCCTGCTGATCAGACTGACCGACTGCGGGGGGTTTGGGCGTTTTAGACTGTGCCGTCAACGAATCACACCCGCTGCCAAGCGCCAGAGCGGCGAGGAGCAGGGTGGCGAGACCGGCAATTCGGATTCTCTTGCTCAATGTCGTTTCCTCCTGATCTGATGTCTAGTACTAGGATACCAGCAATGCGATCCTTTTTCTATGTCGCTTGCACCGAATGTTCCGGTCGATATATACTTCATAACACAAGGATCAAAATGGAAATTCGAAATTATCCTCGACCGCAACCTCATGATCGCACATCAGCACATTACCGCATCACGACCTATCCGATTCAAGCTAATTCAAGGAAGGATGATTCACCGATGGTTGCAAAAGAAAGCAAGATGGGCTTTGTCGTCGCGGGGCTCTTGCTCGGCATCCTGATGGCGGCGATGGACAACACGATCGTCGCGACTGCGATGGGCACGATCGTCGCCGACCTCGGCGGGCTGGAGCAGTTCGTCTGGGTGACCTCCGCCTATCTGGTCGCTTCGATGGCGGGGATGCCGATCTTCGGCAAGCTCTCCGACATGTATGGACGCAAGCGGTTTTTCCTCTTCGGCCTGATCGTCTTTTTGATCGGTTCGATCCTCTGCGGCATCGCGCAGACGATGACGCAGCTGGCGATCTTCCGCGCGATCCAAGGGATCGGCGGCGGCGCACTGATGCCGATCGCCTTCACCATCGTCTTCGATCTGTTTCCGCCGGAGAAACGCGGCAAGATGACCGGCCTGTTCGGAGCGGTCTTCGGCACGTCGAGCATCTTCGGACCGCTGCTCGGCGCATGGATCACCGAGGGCATCTCTTGGCACTGGGTGTTCTATGTCAACGTGCCGATCGGCATCATCTCGCTCCTGATCATCTCGATCTACTATAAAGAGTCGGTCGAGCACTCCAAGCAGAAGATCGACTATCTGGGTGCCATCACCCTGGTCGGAGCGGTGATCTGCCTGATGTTCGGGCTGGAGCTTGGCGGCAACCAATACGCTTGGAATTCTGCCCCGATCCTGTCGCTGTTCACCGCCTTTGCGGTGCTGTTGCTCGCCTTCCTCTTGATCGAGCGCAAGGCGGAAGAGCCGGTGATCAATTTCGGCATGTTCAAGAAGCGCCTGTTCTTTACCTCGAATATGGTCGGCGTGCTCTACGGTGCAGCCTTCATCGTGGCGACGATCTACATCCCGATCTTCGTGCAAGGCGTGATGGGCGGGACGGCGACCAACTCCGGCCTGATCCTGCTGCCGATGACGATCGGCTCTGTCATCGCCGCGTCTGCAGGCGGGATGATCACCGGGAGGATGTCCTACAAAAACGTGATGATCCTCTCCGGCATCCTCTTTGTGCTCGGCTCCTACCTGCTCTCGACGCTGTCGCCCGACACGTCCAATCTGATGCTCTCCCTGTTCATGGTGATCACCGGGCTCGGGGTGGGAGTCTCCTTCTCCGTGCTTCCGGCAGCTGCCGTCCACGGGATGGACATGCGCCAGCGCGGGCAGGCGACCTCGACCAACTCGTTCCTGCGCACGCTCGGCATGACGCTTGGCATCTCGATCTTCGGCATCATCCAGCGCAACGCGCTGACGACCAAGATGGAAGAGTCGCTCTCCGGCACAGGACAAGCGCCGGGCGGTGCCTTTCCGACCGACTCCCGCGCCATCCTTTCGCCAGAGGCGCGCGAGATGATGCCACCACAGGTCTTGGAGAAGATCACCGAGGCGCTCTCCTCCTCGATCGCCACCACCTTTTTCTGGACCGTCTTGGCAGCTGTGCTCGCCTTCGCCTTTGTGCTGGCGATGAGCAACGAGCGTTTGTCCGAACTGAAACGAGCGCAATGACCTGCGACCGGCGATCTGCCGGTCTTTTTTGATCCGCGCAGCCGTCTGGATCATTTGCGCATGGCCTGCTCGTCGTGTAGTTTTACATAGAGAAGATAGGAGGGACCCGTTTTGTTTAAGATCATGATCGTCGAAGATGACCAGAAGATCGCGCATCTGCTCTGCTCGCATCTCGAACGATATGGCTATCAAGCCTTTCCGATCACCGACTTCAACCGCATCATGGAGCAGTTTGGCGACGTGCAGCCCGACTTGGTGCTGCTCGATGTCAACCTGCCGAAGTTTGACGGCTACTATTGGTGCCGTCAGATCCGCCTGCAATCGAGCTGCCCGATCCTGTTCATCTCCGCCCGCGAAGGCAAGATGGATCAGGTGATGGCGCTGGAAAACGGAGCGGACGACTACATCACCAAACCGTTTCACTATGAGGTGGTGCTCGCGAAGATCAGCAGCCAGCTGCGCCGCGCCTACGGTTCCTACGCAGCGCCGCAAAAAGAGCGCACCATCGAAGCGGCCGGACTGCTGCTCTATCCGGAGCGGCTGAAGCTGTCCTATCGCGAGCAGACGGTCGAACTCGGCGCCAAAGAGTCCGCCTTGCTGCAATCGATGATGGAGCGGCTCGATCGGGTCGTCTCCCGCGAGCTGTTGCTCAACCAGCTCTGGGACGATCAGGTGTTTGTGGACGACAACACGCTCAACGTATATATCACGCGCGTTCGCAAAAAATTAAAAGACCTCGGGATCGAAAATGCGATCGAGACGGTGCGCGGCAGCGGCTACCTCCTGCGGGTCACCTGGGAGGCATGACGTTGAAGCTCTTCCTGCGCGACCACGCGTACCTGCTCCCGATGTTTGCGATCCAAATCGGCGTCTCCATCCTCGTCTACTGGCTGGCGGGCAATCAAAACATCTGGATCGCCCTCTACATCGTGCTGCTCAGCGCCTGCCTGCTCCTGCTCTTTCTCACCTACCGCTACTGGCGGCTGTCGCGCTTTTATCGCCGCGTATCCACGCCGATGACCAAGCTGGACGACGCGATGCAAAGCCTCGGCGACGCGCCGCTCGCCACAGCGCTCGACGAGTTGCTGCGCTCCCAGTACGGCCAGTGTCAAGGACAGATACACGCTTATGAACGGCGCATTCGCGACCATGCGAACTTTATCAACCAGTGGGTGCACGGGATGAAAACACCGCTGTCTGTCATTCACCTGACGATCCAAGAGGAGGACGATCCGATCTTCCACAGCATCCGCGAAGAGACAGACCGGCTCCGGCGCGGCTTGGAGACCGTCCTCTACACCTCTCGCCTCGGCTCCTTTGAGCACGATTTTCACGTCGAGCCGGTCGATCTCACCAGCGTCGTCCGCGCGGTGATCCGCGAAAACAAAGCGTACATGATTCGCAACCGCGTCTTTCCAGAGGTGCAGGTCGATCCGTCCTATCGCATCTACTCGGATGAAAAATGGCTGGGCTTTCTGCTCGGGCAGATCGTCACCAACGCCATTCGCTATTCGGACAAGCCGGACAGCAAAATCTCGATCACCGGCCGCATCCGCGGCAAAGACATCCTCTTGGAAGTGAAAGATAGCGGAGTCGGCATTCCCTCGCAGGACCTGAAGCGCGTGTTCGCCCCCTACTTCACCGGGGAGAACGGGCGCGTGTTTTCCGAGTCGACCGGGATGGGGCTGTATCTGGTGCGGCAGATCTGCGATCGGCTCGGACACCGAGTCGAGCTCGAATCGCAGGTCGGGGTCGGCACGACCGTCCGCCTCTATTTTTCCCAACCTTACACCGATGTAAGGTAGATGCAAGGTTGATCCATAGTTCGCGGAGGCCATCCTCCTGTAAAGTAAGGGCATCACCTAAAAGGAGACGTGAACATGGAAATGCTAACCGTTCAAAACCTAAGCAAAGTATACGGAGGCAAAGTGACCTACCGCGCCTTGTCCGATATTAATTTCACCGTTCAACAAGGAGAGTTTATCGGCATCATGGGGCCGTCTGGGAGCGGCAAGACCACCTTGCTCAACCTGCTCTCCACCATCGACAACCCGACTTCTGGCGAAGTGCTGATCAACGGCAAGAACCCGTACCGATTGCGCAAAAACCAGCTGGCCGTCTTTCGCCGCCAACAGCTCGGGTTCGTCTTTCAAGATTTCAACCTGCTCGACACGCTGACCCTCGCCGAAAACATCGTGCTTCCCTTGACACTGGACGGCAAGAGCGTTCGCGAGATGCAGGAAAAGCTCGACGCGATCGCCAAACAGCTCGGCATCCACGAGATTTTGAACAAGCGCACCTACGAAGTATCGGGCGGTCAACGCCAGCGCGCTGCGATCGCCCGCGCGCTCATCCACCAGCCGTCCTTGCTGCTGGCCGATGAGCCGACCGGCGCGCTCGATTCCAAATCTTCCAAAGGCGTGATGGAAGCGCTGGAGACGATGAACCGCACCGGAGGCACGACCACCCTGCTCGTCACCCACGACCCGCAAGCGGCCAGCTACTGCCACCGCGTGCTGTTCCTGAAAGACGGTCAGGTGATCAACGAAATCTACCGCGGCGACAACCGCCAGACCTTCTTCCAAGAGATTTTAAACATGCTTTCGTTTTTAGGAGGGAACGCACATGAATTTTCTGCAGTTCGCCTCTAACAACGTCAAGCGCAACGCCCGCTCCTATTCCGCCTATCTGCTGAGCAGCGCGTTTGCCGTCATGATCTTTTTCATCTATGCGATGTTCTACTTCCATCCTGGGATCGAAGATTCCAACTTGGGGAGGATGGCGAAGATGGGGATGAAAGGTGCCGAATATGTGATCTTCGTCGTCTCGTTCCTGTTCATTCTCTACTCGATCTCCTCCTTCTTAAAAGCGCGGAAAAAAGAGTTTGGGATTCTGACCATCCTCGGCGCTGAAGGTCGTCAGATCAACAAGTTGCTCCTGCTGGAAAACATGCTGATCGGGATCGTTGCGATCGTGCTCGGCATAGGCTTTGGCCTGATCCTGTCCAAGCTGTTCCTGATGTTCGGCGCGAAGGTGATCGACATCGACGAACTGCCCTTTTACCTGCCGTGGAATGCGATCATCCTGACCGCTTCCGTCTTCTTCGCCCTGTTTCTGGTCATCTCCGTACTGTCTGTCGGAATGGTTCGCAAGTCGAAAGTGCTCGACCTGTTGCAAGGCACCAACAAGCCGAAGCCGGAGCCGAAATCGTCTGTGCTGCTCTCGCTCGTCTGTGTCGCCCTTCTAGGAAGTGCGATCTATATCGCGCAGACGAATCTCAAGTCCGAAACCCTGCTCGCGATTCTCGTCCTCGGCCTGATCGGTCTGTACCTGTTCTACACGCAGCTGAGCGTGATGATCATCCGCCTGCTCAAGAAAAACCGCTCCTTCTTCTGGCGCGGCACCAACCTGATCTGGCTGTCCGAGATGACGTACAAGATGAAAGACAACGCCCGCATGTTCTTCCTCGTCACCGTCGTCACCACGATGGCTTGCTCCTCGATCGGGATCGTGCTGACACTAAAAAATCAAAATGATGAGATGTACAAAAACGATCCGTTCGCGATGAACTATAGCTCGTTTGGAAAAGAGGTCGCAGAAAAAGACCTGCAAATGATCGAATCAACGCTGCACCAAGAAGGCATCTCGTTTGAACGGATTGACACAGAAGTATTCGGCAGCTCGCTCAAAGATGTTCCAGATGGGTTCGCAGCATTCATCTCTCTGACCGACTACAACAAGCTTGCCAAAGCATTAAATGTTGAGCAGTTGCCTGCCATTCAGCCGGGTCATGGCGTTCTACTGAAGGGCGGAACGAACAGCAAGCGCACGCTGCCCGACCAAGTGCAGACAGAACAAGGCAACAAGTCGTTTACAATCGAAAAAGAAGAAGTGAGAAACTTGCGCGGCATGGCGCAGACGCTGGTCATCGCTGACGAAGAGTTCAAAGCGCTCGTCCAAGCGGCCGGTCCCGAATCGAAAGGACTGCAGACAGAGATCATCTACCATGTGCCCGCATGGAATGGCCAAGACGTGCCCGACTCCAAGTCGAAAGAAGTGATCGTCAGCAAAGCGGTGTTCAATCAAATGATGTCCGCTCTCGACAATGGAGAAACAAACGGATACCTCAGCGCACGTGCTGCCGATTATATGGGGCTGAAAGAAGCGACCAACCTGATCTCCTTCATCGGTGTGTTCATCGCCGCGATCTTCTCGATCTCGACGGCGAGCTTCCTGCACTTCCGCTTGTTCACCGATCTTCAGCAGGATCGCGTCAGCTATCTTGCACTCTCCAAGATCGGGGTGAGCATCAAAGAGATGCGCAAGGCGTCCACCATCCAGATCGCAGCACTGTTCTTCATCCCGCTCGTCATCTCGGCGATCTTGACCTTTGTCGGCCTGCTCTCGGTGCTCTCCGACATGCTCTCCTGGAAGGCGATCCTCACCCCATCGCTGTACGGGATCGGCGCTTTCACCATCGCCCAGCTCGTCTACTTCTTCTTCGTTCGTTCGCGCTACCTGTCGCAACTGAAACGAGTGATGGTGTAAAGAGCTTCGCAATACCAGTAGAAAACACATGCAAAAA
>NZ_JBHUIO010000005.1:572216-889083 GCF_042682745.1 Tumebacillus lipolyticus
GCAATACATCTGATCGATCTGATGCCTCTCGTATAGCATGAAGTGGAATCGGAGGAATCCGATTTTGAAGTTGCGATTTACAGTTGTTAATTTCCATTAGCGACAATCGAGCATTTTATATATACAGTAACAAATTCAGCATCTATAATTAGTATTAGTGATGTCTTGAGTGCGATCACTCTCGAAATGGGGGATTTTTCGGAATGAGTCAGGACTCCACCTCAATCCTTGAGCATACAATTCCAATAGGGCGTCGAATCGCTGAAATCATGAAAGAAAAAGGGCGAGCCTTTTCGCAACAGGCTGTCGCAAGCAGGATGGGCATCAGCCGCGAGACATTGCGCTCCATGCTGACTGGCGACCGCGTGATCTTAGATTTCGAACTGAGGCAGATCGCTGCTCTGCTGAAAATGACTGTGGAACGGATCAAGCAGGATGATACGAGGCAAGAGGAGCGACGCTTGCACTCACTGTTGCAAGAAGCGGTAGATCACCGATCCGCCCTCGAAATTGCTGAAAGACTTGCAAAGCTTGCGGTTGGCATTACAGAAAGATGCATTTCACTTAACAATCTGGGAAGCGCTTACTTTATTGGACTCAAATACGATGAGGCACATGATGCGTGGTTACAAGCCTATCAGTACGCAAACGAGATTAAAGAGCGGTACAACGACTCTGAGTATTTGTTTGACGTTGCAAAGAATATAATGATTTCATTCTCCGTTCGAAAAGAGTATGCACACCTCTCCAGCATTCTTTCAGAACTCGAACCTTTATTCGAATCAAAACCTGAACGATCAGGTGCCCTGTGCTACTCCTATGCAATGATCGAATATCAAAAAGGAAACAAGGAGTCGGCCAAGCAAAAATTATACCAGTCATTAGAGTATTATCGAATGACTGGTGATGAGAAAAACATTGGGCAGGCAGAACAAAACATCGGCTACATTGAATATGCCACTGCCAACTATGAAAAAGCAAAAATATTCTTCGAAAAAGCATTACAGAAGTTAGTGCAGTACCGTTATTGGTATCTTGTCACTGTAAAAGATTACATCAAAACTTTGATAATGCTTGGGGAGCATGAACGTGCAACAGAACTGATCATGCAATCGATGAAAGAAGTCCAATCATTAGGCCACTTGGATTTGGAAGGAAGGATGTTGCTTTTACTCTCTAGAGTTAGCAACATACCTGAACATGCAAGCGATGTGGTTAAGGAAGGTAAATATGGACTCCAAGTTCAGCTTCTAGGTTGTAAGTTCTTAATAAAATTCTATAAAGAGAACTATGACTCTTTGATGTTCATGAAGTATTATGAAATTGCCGAGAAACTAAGCGGCAAAGAAATTTCAGATATTTTAGACGAGGAGGATTTGTAATGAAACGACGTTTGCTACTAGGCATTGTCATCGTTGTAACATGTGCTGTTTTAGGTTACACCACGGGTGATCGCGAGGAAAACGCGACTTTCGTACCACCGTTTCCAGTGGGAAAAAATATTATAGACCCGACCAAATTCTAGACTTTTGCCGCAAGATTGCTGAACACCCCTTTGTTACTCCCGATGAAATCGGGTCAATGTATTGAAGCGGTAAAATCGTCTATAATTCGTTTTTCACCTCTCGTCAATCACGAGAGGTTTTTGCTTTCTTAGAACCAAAATTATCAGATAATATTTGGCACAACTTCTTTCCGCAAACCAAACATTAATATTCTATATATTTCTATTATTGGTTTTATTAAAATAAAAACATCAAAGTTGATTAAGAGGAGGTTTTGAAATGTCAGTATTTCTCTCCCTCGGACAAAAAATCAGAGATTTTCGATTAAAGAAAGCAATGACACAGATCGAACTTGCCAAAGGGCTTTGCACGCCTTCGATGATCTCACAAATTGAGAGTGACCGCGCCCGCCCTTCCTACAAGATTCTACATGCTCTCGCTGAACGGCTCGGTGTTCCGCTGGAACATCTTTTGAAAGATGTGAATCTTGACCTCGAATACACCAGCAAGCACAAGCTGGTCACCGGATTGGTGCGATCGAAGGAGTATCGCTCTGCGATCCCCTTGCTACAGGAGCTTTTACAGAACCCGCACCATCGAATTTCAAACTCCGACTTGCATCTGGAGCTCGCCTGTTGTCATCTGGAGATCGGAAACACGGAGGACGCGATCACTCACCTGGACGTTGTATTCGAACAGGCAACTGTACGGCAAGATCACGATCTGCTCGCCACCTGTTTCTTTCAACTTGGACGTGCCTATCAGCAAAAAAGAGAGAATGCGATCGCGATGTTCCACACCAAGCGAGCCCTCGACGAGGTGTATAAAGCAACGACGATCGACCCAGTTCTTCACGCAAAAATTCTGATTCAGTTAGCAAGCATCTACGAGCAAAGCGGCAAAGTCGCAGAAGCGATCAACTTCTATGACCAAGCTTTGCTGCTGAATCAGGGGAAACTGGAAGAGCGCGGCCTGACATTCCTGCGCCTGGCTGAAGCGCACCACCGGCAGGGCGATTATTCAAAAGCGGATGAGTTTGCGAGCAAGGCGCTAACGCTCTTAGAGGAGCAGAGCCATGTCGATCAACAGCAGGAGTGGAAGCATCGCCTGCTATTGCTCAAGAGCAAACAAGGCGATTGGAAACGATACACGGCTGACCTCCTGCAGATCGCAGAGCAGTATGAGCGCACATCCCAGCAAGAACAGGCTGGTGTCGTGATTGCTGACATCGCCATGATCCACCTTGAGAATGACAGTCTGGACGAGTCCTGCATCTTTGCCGAGAAAGCCAAAATGCTGCTCTCCCATCATCACTCTGCGATGGGAATCGTCCATCGAGTGCTGGCAGCTGTCTCCTTTGCCCGTCAGGATGCAACCAAAGGACAAAAGCATCTCGACAATTCGTTTGCGATCTTGGAACAGCATGGCAAACTTGCAGAGCTTGAAGAGATCACGATGTTCATGTGCCACCATCTGAGCGACACCGGAAACGATGAAGAGGCGTTCCTGCGCTTCAAGCAATTTTATCGTTTCATGCGAAAGTCATTGGATGAGCGAGGCATTGCGTTGTAAAAACATATTTTGCCCTACTCCTATGCGTACCGATTGGAGTAGGGCATTTTTAATCTGGCGTGTCATTGGTCAGTTCGTTTTTCTGCCTGTAACCTATCGATATCGATACAAATAGACAGTAGGAATCCTACCTTGACTCGTAACATTCGATGAACGGTCGGGACAGGGAAATAAATCGGTTTCTCAAGCTGAGCAAAATCGCAACTTAAAAATACCTCCCAAAGAAAAATCTAAATAATGGATATCATTCCATATCTTGAACTACCGCGTACCGAACGATAATATGATGATGGGAGGAGAGAAATCGCCCGCACCTACTCCATGATTGGGAGGATGACATGAACAAAACTAAATGGATTCTGCTTGGGCTAATCGCCTTAGCGGGGATACTCATCATTTTCGCACTCATGCCGAAGAGCGGGGCGGCTACATCTGAGCAACTGCTTGAACAGTATCGGACAGCACTGGCTTCGCAGGATCTGAAAGCGTTGCAGGACATCTCCTTACCGACCAATACGTCCGCTCAATTGCAAGAACGTTTAGATAAATTCTGCGGACTCGCACCGGACAAGATCCAGTTTGAGGTGAGTGCAGATAACATCTCAACGGTCGTCATCCGAGTTCATTTGCATACGGAGCAAGCAGGAACAGCAGTCCAGGATGAGTTTTACATGCAGAAACAAGAGGATCGCTGGTATCTCGCTTTTAACCATCAGAAATAAATGAGGGGGAAAAGGCATCGCTCCATGCGCCTTTTCCCCCTGCTTATGCGTATACTACGAGGCGAATGATCCTCCGGTTGAGTAAAGAGAAGCACTCGCCTCAGAAGATTGACCATGATTCAATTCCTGAGCGATGTTCCACGAGTCAGACCATACAAACTGCCCCTTTTTGTACAGCCAATCGTCCTATACCCATTCGCTTCGTACCGTTTCTCTCATCCGGCTAGGTGAACGCATGATTCCCTCGTTCCACCGTAACCGAATTCCGAAAGATCCGAACTACCTTGAGCCAGCTCTCACTTCAACTCCACTCAGAAAATCTTCTTCCCTAGCACATGGCTGAGCGGGATGAACCCGATCTGTCTGCTGTCCTTGCTGTTGTTTCGATTGTCGCCCATCACAAAAACGTGCTCATCCGGTACGACAAGCTTCTCGTCGGACGTGTAGAGCATCGCTTCTTTGATGTAGGGCTCTTGAAGCTCTTCCCCGTTCCGATACACTTTGTGGTCGCGGAACTCCAGAACATCGCCGGGCTTACCGATCACCCGCTTCACATAGTTGCGCCCTTCTTCAGCATCTTGAAACAGGCGAATCAGCGGATTGTCGAGCAGATCGTCCTTGAATGTGCGCTCCCGATCCACTCGGCTGTCGATGATCACAATATCCCCATATTCAGGTTCGTAGTTGAACGTGTGTGACAATTTCGATACGTAGATGCGCTGCTGGTCTTGCAAGGTCGGGTCCATCGAATGACCGAGCACCTCTGTCGGTTGGAATACAAACACGCCGATCATCATCGCAAGCACGAGAGCGAGCCCGATCGAAAACACCCAACTTCGAATCTCTTTCATCATCTTTTTCATATTCTGACCTACTTTCCGGCTCCCAATTTGCGCCTCGATTCTCTTTCAAAAGCATAACATCTCTTATGCTATCCCAAAAGGATTTACATCCTATCTTTGTATGTCGCTCAGGTCGAGATGATGAGCAAATTCCACTCGATCCACTTTCCATGCCTCGCCATCAGGGATGATGACCAAACCGACTTTCGCATGGTAATCGCTTCCCGCCTCCAAGTTGTAGCTCACCTTCGTGTTGACGATAAAGCCATCTGCGCCATCCTCGCCGAGCGGCACCGTGTTGACGATCTGGACTGCTTGCACCTCGGGAACTGATCCTCTCGTATTTCGCCGCATTTCATCGAGCGACAGCAACTGCTCTTTCACACTCTGCTGCGCCCTTGCGGTCGCATCGGGAAAGCCTTCCTCCACTTCCCCGTTTGGCCTCTTGCTGTAATCTAACACATCGGCGTTAAACCGCTTGGCCGCTTCCACCGCTTTTGCTTCCCGCTCTGCTCGATCATCCGAACAACCTGGAAGTGACAGGCTGAGCAAAAGAAGCACAACGATCCATCCTTTTTGCATCCTCGCCCCCCTGTATTTCGGATTGTGCCCTCGCGTAGAACGCATCAAGGCGGAACTCTCTTTTACTAATTATACAATATTTTACTTCTTCCATAAACTACAAATTTGCGAACAACTCCGCCATTCGATTCTGCAAACACGTACATGCCCAGATCTGCTCGCGAAGCTTTTGTGAACAGAGCTGGAAGGAATCGGGAGTCTATTTCGCGAAGGAAATTGTCACCAAAAGAGGCGAAGGAGACTTGCCATGCGATTTGTCGCCTATGAACAAAAGGCACCTCTGCTGCTGTTGCTCGCCGTATTGCCAACATTATTTGATCGATCGTTTCTCTGGCTGTTGATCTTGGTTCCGCTCTTTTTCCTGAACTACGAGCTACAAATTCACGTTGATGAAATCAGATACACGATGAAACTGATGGGGTTTCGACTTTGGACACGAGTTGGCACGCCAGACCTCGTTTCGCGAATGGAATTCAAACGGGCTGGCTGGGCGACAAAGTGCGTCGTCCTTCATTTCCACAGCGGCTTGAGATGGCGACTGCTGCATTTTATGCCGAAAAATTATGACCAAGCCCTCGAACAGTTTGCGAAACGGCATCAGATCGCGTTGTCCAAGCATCCCGATTATCCAGCGCTATAACTCTGCCCTTCCCCACTGCAAAAAGACCGCTGCACCGCCCTTGCGCGGCACAACGGTCTTCCCTTTTTCAAAACTGCGATCTATCAATCCACAAGCAACACATCCGCAAGCGTCTTACCTACGCTTCCAACAGATCGAGCAACTCCGTTTTACCCTCCATCGAATAGACGAACAGGCGGTGCAGAGGACGGGTCATCGCCACATACAACAGCTTCACATCCAACTCGTCTGCCGTGTACTCCTCCTCCAGCGAGACGATAAACACAGCGTCAAACTCCAAGCCTTTCACCACATAGGAGGGCACGATCACCAGATCGGCAGCCGAGTAATCCTCTTTCTCATCCAGCAGTTTGACCGAGAGCTTCGTGCCCAGCTGCTCCATCCACATCTGGATCTGCTCGCACTCGTCCATCGTCTTGCCGATGACGGCGACCGAGTGCATCCCTTGCCCCTTCAGTGCCTCAGTGTCGGCGAGCACTTGAGCGAGCAGCGCTCTCTGTTCGCCAAACAGCTCCCGCTTCGGCTCTTCTCCGTGCCTGACGACCGGCTTGGCCAGCACGAGCCCCGGCGTCTGCGAGTGAACGATCACCCGGTTGGCTAGGTTCATGATCTCCACCGTCGTCCGATAGCTCTGCTCCAGCAGGAGAAACTGACAGTTTCCGTTTGGGAACACCGCTTCTAACACCGCTTCCCAGCTTTCCACGCCGCGATAGGAGTGGATCCCTTGCGACAGGTCGCCGAGGATGGTGAACATCTCCGAGCCGAGCACCTCTTTGAGCGCCAACAGCTGAAAGATGCTGTAGTCCTGCGCTTCGTCGATCACGAGGTTGCGCACTTTCACTTCTGTCAGCAGCCCGAACAGCTTGTGTTGGAGATACAGCAGCGCCGCCGTGTCCTCCAGCTCCATCCGCTTTTTCCCGAGCAGCTGCAGCGAGTGCGCTTGGAAAAAGCGCCGCTCCTCTTCAGACATCAGCGAGTCGAACAGCGCATCGTCTGCCAACAGCTCCTTATAGTGGCCGATCAGGTCGAGCTTCGGAAACTGGGCCATATACTCTTTGACCAGCGTCTTCGAGCGCGCCTCCACACTTTTTAACAGCGCCTCTCTGTCATCCATCAGCTTGATCACTTTCGCTTTGCGCTTCACCGGGTCCTGTAAAAAGAGCGCCTGTTCCAACCGCTCATCATAGTGGTCGGCGATGTCTTTGAGCAGCTGCTTCTTTTTGACTTTCAGCCGCTCGCGCAAGATCTTGCCCACTTTCTCCACGCGCTTGTAGATCGGCAGTCGCAGGTAATCTTCACAGAAAAACTTGCGCACCTCGTCTGCCGTACAGAGCAGTCGCTTGCCCAGCTTGCAGTCTGTCTGGGGCAGCATCCGCACGGTCACCTCGTCCAGGTAGCGGTCGATCTGCTCTTTATACGATTGCGACCCTTTGTAGCGCGACACAAATTTGAGCAGGCGAACCTCCTCATCCCGCTGCAAAAAGCGGAACAGGCGTTGGTTAGGATCGACGAGCTTCAGCTTCTTGCCGATGTTCTCCTGCACGAAATCGAGGTAGGTCGTCTGTCTGACCGCTTCGACGCCGAGCTCTGGCAGAACGTCCGCGATGTATTTCAGGAACAGTTGGTGCGGGGCGAGGATCATAAATTGTTCGGGGTTAAATCGGTCACCATAGGTGTAGATGAGGTAGGCGATGCGGTGCAGGGCGATGGTGGTCTTTCCGCTTCCTGCCGCCCCTTGGACGATCATCGGGCGGTACATCTCGGCGCGGATGACTCTGTTTTGCTCCTCTTGGATCGTCGAGACGATATCTTTCAGTCGGCTGTCCGCACTGCCGCCGAGCGACTCTTGCAACAGCTCATCTCGCGTCGTGATGTCGATGTCGCGAAAATCGAGCAGTTCGCCGCCTTCGATCGTGTACTGGCGCTTGAGGTGCAGGTTGGCATTTTCTGTCCCGGTGGTCGTCTCGTAGCTGACCTTCCCGATGCGCCCTTCGTAGTAGACGTTGGCGACCGGCGAGCGCCAATCGACGATGACCGGCTCCTGCGTGTCGGGGCGAAACAGCGAGGCTTTGCCGATGTACAGCGGCTGAACCCGTTCTGTATCATCCGGCTGGATGTCGATGCGGCAGAAGTAAGGTCTGCTCCGCACCTGCTGCAGTTGGCGAATGTTGCCTTGGGTCATTTCGAAAAACTTAACATTGGTCAGCAAGGCGATGTAGCCTTCCGAACCATCGAGAGAGTTGATGCGCGAGTAGGCCTCCTTGATGTTCTCGCGAAACGCCTGCTCGTTGTGCATGCTCTCATGCAGGACGTACTCCAGATAGGACACCGTCTCATCCAATCGGGTACATTCCTGACCATAATCGCGGTGGAGTTTAATCGACATACCGATTCACTTTCCCCCTTATGTATGCTTCAATTTTTGGAAATGCCTACCTAGTATATCAAAAAAGCGCCTGCAGCAACAGGCGCTTTCCCTATCTTATTTGGCAGTGAAGATCTGTTTACAAGTCCCGGAAACGACAACCAGCAGAACGATCGCACAAAGAACGGGCAGTACTTCGTGCACAGCCAACCAATCCATGTGATCACCTCTTCTAATTGATAACTATTCTCATTGAGATCAGTATAGCATAATTGAGAACCGTTATCAACTACTTGCGAAGATGCTGATCGGACGTGCGCAACATCTTTTTGATCGCCCGCCTAGGCAATTAATTTCAGACCGACCGCCGCAGCCAACACCATGCTCATGTAGAGCATTCTGCGCCAATCTTTCGATTCCCCATAGAGCAGCATGCCGACCACCACGCTGCCGACCGTGCCCGTCCCCGTCCAGACCGCATAGGCGGTGCTCATCGGCAGCGACTCCATCGCCAGCGTCAGAAAGCCGAAGCTGAAACTGAAGCCGAGGATGAGGATGGCGTAGGAGGACCAATTTTTCTTTTGGTTGATCCGGTTGATCCCCGCCACCCCGATCACTTCGCAGATGCCCGCCAGAATCAGATAAACCCACGCCATGCTATTCCCCTCCTCTCGTCTCGCGCTCGGTCGTCACCGTTTTCAACCCGATGACACCGCCGAGCAGCAGCATGATCAACAGCACTTTCGACAAGCGAAACGGCTCGCCGAAGACTGCCATCTCCATCACGACCGTGCCGGCCGTCCCGATGCCTGTAAACACCGCATAGGTCGTGCCGACCGGCAACCGTTGCGACGCTTTGATCAGCAGCACCATCGAGATCGCGATCGCCACGATCGTGCCGCTCCACGCCAACAGACTTTCGGCGTGCTTCAGCCCAATCACCCACGCGATCTCAAACACCCCGGCGACCAAGACGAGCATCCAGTTTCGATTCATCTTCACCATCTCCCTCTCGTTCAGCATGCAAAAAAGCCCAGAAGAATATCATGATCGATATCCTCCCGGGCTTTTCTCCCTCCGTGTACACAGCAGAAGCTGTGCGTTCTCTCTCGGACCAGACCAACCTCAGCAAAAAGGTCGCGGAACCCTAGAGAACGAACCTTATCCAGTTGCCTCTACTATAGACCGCTCCGCCACTCCTGTCAATTTCGAATCATCGGGAGGGAAAAAGTAGAAACTGTAGGCAAACGGTGATTGACGCTCAATTGTTTCTTTTGTAAACTAACTATACATAGGAAACAAAAAATCTGCAAGGAGGCTATTCCATGATTCCCTCGCTCTTTTTGGCACATGGTTCGCCCATGCTGGCCATTCAGGAAAACGATTACGCTAAGTTTTTGCGCGAGCTTGGCAGCACATACACCCCGCAGGCGATCGTCATCTTCACCGCACATTGGGAGCGGGAGACGCTGACCGTCACCTACACAGATGACGCGTATGAGACGATCTATGATTATTACGGGTTTCCCGAGGAGATGTACCAGATCACCTATCCGGCCAAAGGGTCGAAAGCGATCGCCGACAAGATCATCGCTCGCTTGCAAGCTGGCGGCATCCCCGTCCAGAAAGATCTGAAGCGCGGGCTGGATCACGGCTCATGGGTGCTGCTCCAGAAGATGTACCCAGCGGCGAACATCCCGGTCATCCAAGTTTCGGTCAACCCATTCCTCAAAGGCGAGGAGCAGTTGAAGATCGGCCGGTGCTTGCAAGGCCTCGGGCTTGAGGACATCCTGATCATCGGCAGCGGCGTCACCGTGCACAACTTGCGGATACTCAATTGGGATCAGACGACGCCAGAGCCGTGGGCTGTTCAATTTGACGACTGGCTGTTGGAAAAAATGCAGCAGGGCGATCTGGAGTCGCTGATGCAATATGACCGCTTGGCTCCGCACGCTTCGCTCGCTGTCCCGCGGCCCGAGCATTTTGTGCCGCTGTTGATCACCCTGGGCAGCGCCGGAGATGAGGTGTGCCCACAAACGATCCATCGCAGTTACGAGCTGGGCTCGCTCAGCTATCTTTCCCTCGCCTTTTAAGGAGACCGCTTGCTGCCAGTCGATGAGCAGGTGCTGTGCAGGTGCTCTGCAGGTCGAACGGGGCAAGATCGCGATGATAAAGCAGGGGATCGACCCTTAAATGCAGAATTAAGATCTCATTCTGCTCGATAAAGGAGAATGATCATCATGGAACAGAAAGCAACATTCAAAGGCGTGATCCCGGTGCTGATCGTCGAGGATTTGGACGCTGCGATGGCGTTTTACACGGAGAAGCTCGGCTTTGCGGTGACCTTTACTTCTGAGTGGGAATATCACGGCGTGAACCGCGAAGGGATGGAGCTCCACATCGGCAAAGGGGAGCCGAACTTCACCAATACGCGCGCCGTCAACGTGTACTTCATCGTAGAAAACATCGAGGCGCTGTATCAAGAGTTTCTCGATTCTGGCGCGATCACGTCTGACGTGCAACTGATCGAGCAACCTTATGGGGCGCGCGAGTTGCACCTGCGCGATCCGTTCGGCTACCATCTGGGCTTCTCCGAATTCAACCAAGGCTAAACAGCAAACGCCCGCCGAACTTCGGCGGGCATTTTTATCGGCGCAGATGATCTCGATGAGGTGGTGCAGTCCGATCCGCATTCCCCTTCATCAAGCGCGAAGCTGTCAAAAAAGAGTGGCACAAAACGCCTATCCGCGAATCGTCGGCACCCCTGCTGGGCCTTCGCCATGTTGCAACAGCGCATCGCGAATCTCTGTGGAGAGCGGCACCGCTTTTTTGTTGGCAAAATCAAAGCCGAGCAGCGTCGCCTTGCCGCGCGCCACCCAGTTCCCCTGCTCGTCCGCCATCGCGTGCTCCACCTCAAAGCTGGAAGAGCCGACCTTCCCGATCCATCCGTAGACGGTCAGCTTTTGCGCATAGACCGCCTCCTGGAGAAAATCGCAACGGGTCGATGCGACGATCAAGTTCCAAGCGTGGATGTCCAAGCTCGGGTTGAAGATTCGGAAGAACTCTTTGCGGCATTCCTCAAAATATGTAAAATAGACCGCATTGTTCACATGTCCTAGCGCATCGCAATCGTTAAATCGCACATCCACTACGTTCGTATACATCGCATTTCCTCCTCCTGTGGCCAAACCAGATCAAATCCAGTATACCAAAGCGAATCAGACCCTCCCAACCTATAGCGCAGGCGGGCGGGTCTCGCTTACATCCGAATCGTGCGATCGCAGATATCCTCGACATCTTGCTGGTCGTGTGTGACAAACAGACAGGTCATCTGCGCCTTTTTCAAGATCTCCCGCAGCTCGCTGCGGATCGACGCTTTCAACTCCGCATCCAGATTGCTGAACGGCTCATCCATCAGCATGAGGTTGGGACGCGGTGCTAGCGCGCGCGCCAACGCGACCCGCTGTTGCTGCCCACCGCTCAATTCGTGAGGATACCGCTTCTCAAACCCGCTCAGGTGCACCAGTTCGAGCATCTCCTGCGCCCGCTCTTTGCGCTCGCTTCGAGCGAGGCGATGCAGGCCGAACTCCACATTTTTGGCGACGCTCAAATGTGGGAACAGCGCATAATCTTGAAACACCATGCCAACTCCTCGGCGCTCTGGCGGGACGAACGTAGAGTCGTCCACCACGACCTTCTCAGCGACGGAGATCGATCCTTTTGTCGGCAGTTCAAGCCCCGCGATCAGGCGTAACACTGTGCTTTTACCGCTTCCGCTCGGCCCCACGATTCCGACGATCTCCCCGGTCTGAATCGAGAACGAAAGATCATCGATGATCAAAGGTTGGTTGCGCGCATAGGCAAAGGAAACATTTCGAATGTCTACAATGTTCATCGTTCCAACCTCTTTCCTACTTGATGAAATATGATGACGGAGATCGTGCTCACCGCGATGATAAACAGCGCTGGCACGGCCGCTTCGATAATCCGCTCATCGCTGGCAAACTGATACGTTTTGGTCGAGAGGGTTTCAAAGTTGAACGGGCGGAGCAAGAGGGCAAGCGGCAACTCCTTGATGATCTCCACAAAGGTCAAGATCGCCCCGCTCAAAATCGCCCCTTTGATCAGCGGCAGATCGACCTTCCAGAACGTTGCGGTCATCCCGCGCCCGAGCAGTTGGGAAGCTTCCGCATACTTGGTGCCGATCTTTTCAAATCCGGCATCGATCGCATTGTACCCGGTCGCCATAAAGCGCACAACATAGGCGAACACCAGCATGGCGATCGACAGGCTCAACACGAGCGGCGCCTGCTCGTTCCCCAGCCACTGATAGAGCGGCACCAGACGCTTGTCCAACCAGACGAACAGCGCGAGCACACCCATCGCGATGATCGCGCCCGGAATCGAATATCCGGCTGTCACCATCTTCGACAGCGCGTAGGAAAACCAGTTTTTCTGCAGGCGACACACCTGCGCGACCATGACGGCAAACACGATGATGATCGCGGTGGAAAGCAGTGCGACCAGCACCGTGTTGTACGCCAACTCAGTAAAGGTGGTCGTCAGCACATCCTGATAGCTGAGCGCCGACCAAGAGATCAGCTGAAGCAGCGGGATCAAAAACGCGATGGCAAACACCAGCCCGCAACATGCTACCGCCAGAAATGCGCTCCACCCGCGCAGCTTTTTCGGGACGAGCGGGTTTAATTTTGCGGTCGGCGTGCTGTACCTGCGCTGACGGCGCAAGACCCGCTCCACCAGGAAGAACCCGATCAGGCCAACCATCATCCAAGCGGCCAGCCGAACGGCCGAATCGAGATCGTACATGCCAAACCAAGTCTGGAAGATCGCGGTGGAGATCGTATGGATGCCATAATAGCTCGTCACGCCGTAATCGCTGATCACCTCAAAGATGACCAGCGTCACACCGCCAAAGATCGCCGGGCGCGACATCGGCAGGACGACACGCCAAAAAATCGAAAACGGCCTCCTGCCAAGCAGTTGGGCATTCTCGATAAACGATCCGCTCTGACGTTCCAGAAACGACCTCGTGATCAGATAGACGTAAGGAAAGAGGAACATCGTGAAGACGAAGATCGCTCCCTTGAGCGACATCAGATCGAACCAGCTCTGGTTGGCCTCGATGCCGAGCTCCCGCAGCGTCTTTTGCACCACGCCCGTATAGCTCATCATCGTGCTGAACGTGTAGGCTGCAATATACGGCGGGATGGCGAGCGGGAGGATCAGCCCCCAACGAAAGAAGCGCTTCAGTGGAAAATCGTACGCTGCGACCAGCCAGGCGAGCCCCACGCCGATCAGCACGGTGAACAGGCCGGTGAACAGCACAAGCCAGATCGTCTGCAAGATCGAGTCTGTTAATAAGTATTCCTTGATGTGTTGCCAGTTTTCATTCGGTTCCAGAAACAGGGAGACGAGAATTGAAAAAACGGGCAACAGAATTACTGCTGCCCCGACGAGGCTGACGATCAGCCATGCGTTCGTATGTTTTTTCATGCTGCGACGGATCGTCGTCCAGCTCATGATTATTTCCAACCCACTTTGTTCATGATCAGCAGCGCTTGTTTGTTATGATCGCCAAGCTTTGCAAAGTCGATCTGTTGTGCTTTAAACTTGCCCCAGGACTTGAGCAGTTCCGGCATCTCCGCCTTCTCGTTGACCGGGAACTCGTAGTTCGCTTCCGCCATGGTCGCTTGCGCTTTCACATCGGTGATAAACTCGACCAGCTTCACTGCGTTTTCCTTGTTCTTGCTGTATTTGGTCAGACCCATGCCGGAGATGTTGACATGCGTGCCTGTCGTATCTTGGTTCGGGAAGAACAGACCGAGCTGATCTGCCACTTTTACCTCTTCTGGGTCTTTCGAGTTTTTGAGCAACCCGTAGTAGTAGGTGTTCATGATCGCAACATCACCAAGACCTGCAACGACCGCTTTCGCTTGGTCGCGGTCAGCGCCTTCCGGGGTGCGGCTCAAGTTGTTGACGATGCCTTTTGCCCACTCTTCCGTCTTCTGCTCGCCGTTAAGCTCGATCATCGAAGCGACCAGCGACTGGTTGTACAGGCTCGTCGAGGAGCGAACCAGCACTTTGCCTTTCCACTTGTCGGTCGCCAGATCCTCATAGGTGGAGAGCTGTTCCGGCTTGACGCGATCTTTCGAGTAGGCGACCACGCGCGCACGGGTCGAAATGCCAACCCATTGGTTGTCTGTGTCGCGCAGCTGCTTCGGAACCTGTTGGTCGATCTTCTCCGATTGCATCGGTTGCAAAATGCTCGCTTGCTTCGCGTTGTTCAACACCCCGCCGTCCACGGTGACAAACAGGTCGGCAGAAGTGCTTTCCCCTTCGCGCTTCAGGCGCTCGATCAGCTCTTCCGCTTTGCCTTTGACCACGTTTACTTTGATCCCAGTCTCATCGGTGAACTGCTTGTACAGCGTGTCATCCACTTCATAGCTTCGCGCTGTGTATACGTTTACAACTTGCTCTTTAGAATCTTTGGAGCCGCCAGCATTTTGATCCTCTTTCTTATCGGGGGAACAACCTGCCAAGAGACCGGCAACCATAACACCTGCGAGCAATGTCGGGAATAGTTTGTTTCGCTTCATCAGTTTAATCTCCTTAGTATCCACTAGTAGTGAATGATAATCATTATCAACGATTCTCATACTACGTTCTATCGATCCAGCTGTCAACGATTTCATTAATAGTTCCTATTATTAGATAACTCGATTAGGAATGTCCGATGCAACTTCATTATTGTTCATTAGTAAATATAATTGTCACAGCGGCTCCACCCTTGCGCTCGCACATGACCTGATCGCCAAAAGAGCTTGCTTGATCCAACCTGTTCAGCTCATCTCGTAACCAGAAAAAAAGGCTGTGCATCAGATTTTCATCTGGTGCACAGCCTGCCGCTTGGCGATCGATCAGACGCCGGTGGAGCCAAAGCCGCCACTGCGCACGCCTGATGCTTCATCCGCATCGACGAGCAGATACTTTTGAAAGATCGCCTGGGCGACTCGATCTCCCCGCTGGAAGGAGAGCGGTCGATCCCCGATGTTGCGAATCATGATCTTGATCTCGTTGCCGTAGTAGTCCGAATCGACCACCCCGACCCCGTTGGCGAGCATCACCTGATATTTGAACGAGGTTCCGCTGCGGATGTAGATGCCCAGCCATTCATCCGCTTGCATATAGGCGGTCAGCCCCGTCTCCACCAGCCCGACCTGCCCTGGTTCCACCACGATATCGCGCAGAGCGTGCAGATCATATCCGGCCGACTTTTCGGTCGAGCGCTTGGGCAGGATGACCTGCTCCTTGTCTGCCACGTCCGCTACGATTTCAAAACCGCGTACTTTTGCCACAAAAATTGCCTCCCTGTTTCCGATCTTCCCGACCGTTGTGCCCGCTTGTACAAGCTGCGTCGATCAGAGCGGCGACCCCCACTCGCCGATCGGTCGATTGCGCAGCTTGTCGAAGTTTAGCTTGCCGCCCGCCTTTTGATAGTTTCCCACTCGGCGCTCAAAAAAGTCTGTTTTGACATCGTTCATATTGGCAAACTCATCGACCCACTTCATCGGATGCTCAGTGATCTCCGGGTAGGGCTTGGGCAGCCCGATCGCCGCGCATCTGATGTTGCCAAGGTACTTGATGTAGCGCGCGATGATCTCATCCGACAGGCCGATGATCTGATTTTGGATCACATACTGTCCCCAAGCGATCTCATGCTCGACTGCCGTCTTCGCCATGCCGACCAGCTCTTCCGTAAGCTCCGGCGTGAACAGGTGCGGCTCCTCTTTGCGCAGCTCGCGGAAGATGTTGGTGAACAGCGCGAGGTGCAACAGCTCGTCCCGCTGAATCAGGCGGATCACCGACACGGTCCCCCCCATCTTGTTCTGCCGACCGAGCGCGTAGAAAAAGGCAAAGCCCGCATAAAAATAGATGCCTTCCAGCAAAAAGTTGGCCATCAAGCTCCGAAGCAAATTTTTCTGTGAGGGGTCGGCGATAAAATCTTCGTACAAGTTGGTGATAAATCGATTTCGCTCCAGCAGTCGCTGATCGGTTCTCCACTCATTGTATACCTGATCGCGCGTGACCGCATCGACCACCGAGGTCAGGATGTAATCGTACGACTGGCTGTGGATCGTTTCAAAAAACGCCTGGGTCTTCAGGCAGGCATCGATCTCTGGCGCATGCAGGTAGTTGGCGATGTAGCCGAGGTTGGCCACCTGAATGCTGTCGAGAAAGATCAAAAAGGACAAGATCTTTTTGTACGCGGTCTGCTCGCCCTCTGTCAGCAGGAGAAACTGTTTTTTATCGTCGAGCATCGGGCATTCTTCTGGCACCCAGAAGAAGCGGCTCATCTTCATGTACAGCTTTTCCGCCCACTCATACGCCACATTGTTAAACTCCAACATGTTGGTCGTGTTGCCGTTGAGCAGTCGTCGCTGTTGCCAGTCGCGGTCGCCCGCTTCGTTGAACAGCTTTTTGCGTTTGATCTCCGTCATCCGATTCCCTCCTCCGCTCAGGACGAGCAAGCTGCGCAATCTTCTTCCGCATCTGCGTCGAAGTTGCGGAAATAGTACAGGGTCTTCACACCCTGCTCCCAGGCTAACAGGTACATCTCCAAAAACTTTTGCTCATCCAGATCGGCAGTCGCGTACAGGTTGAGCGACTGCGATTGGTCGAGATGGCGCTGGCGAACACCCGCCGCGAGGATCGAGTAGCGTTGGTCGATATGGTGCGCCTCTTTGTAGAGAAACATCGTGCGCGCGTTCAGCTCCGGCGCGACCTGGCGAACCAACAGCCCTTTCTTCTCCTCCGCAAACACGCGCTTGAAGATCGGATCGATCGACGCGGTCGTCCCGACCAGAACGGAGGTCGAGCCGGTCGGGGCGATCGCCATCAGGTAGCCGTTGCGCAGCCCGTGCTTACGCACCTCTTCCCGCAACCAATCCCAGTCCGGCCCGCGCTCCGCAGTTCGATAGCCCCGCAGCTCAAAATATTCGCCCGTCTGCCAATCGCTCCCGGCAAAATATTCATAGGCGCCCTTTTCCTTCGCCAACTCCATCGAAGCTTTGATCGCCGTAAAGTTGATATATTCGTACAGCTCGTCCACATAGTCGAGATGCTCTTGCGACTCCCAGCGAATCCCCTTTTGCACCAGATGGTGGTGATAGCCGCTCGTTCCGAGCCCCACCGCCCGATAGCGCTTGTTGGTGATCGCCGCTTGGGAGAGCGGGAGTTGGTTCAAGGTGATCACGTTGTCCATCATGCGAATCTGCAGCGGCACCACTTCGTCGATCAGCTCAAACGTGTTGGTGCGCCCGAGGTTGGTCGAGCTCAGGTTGCAGACGACAAAATCGCCCGACTTGTATTTGATCAGATATTCGCCCTCGGCCGACACCTCTTCCACCTCTGTCGTCGGCGTCATGTTTTGGATGATCTCCACACAGAGGTTGGAGCAGTAGACCATCCCTTTGTGCTTGTTCGGGTTCATCCGGTTGGCATGGTCGCGGTGAAAGACGAACGGAACGCCCGTCTCGTACGCGCTGGTCATGATCAGGATCATCAGCTCAAGGGCGGGAATCTCCGTCCGCGAGATCGCCTCGTCCGCAGCGCACTCCGCATATTTTGCTTCAAACTCCTCGCCCCAGGAATCTTCGAGCGACCACCCTTTGCGCAGCTTGATCTCGTGCGGATCGAACAGATGCCAAGTTCCCTCTGCGAGCAGGGTTCGATAAAACAGGTCGGGGATGCACACTCCGGTGAACACGTCGTGCGCCTTGCGCCGCTCATCCCCGTTGTTCGTCTTCAGATCCAGCCAGTCGACGATGTCCTTGTGAAAGACATCGAGCCAGATGCTGACACTGCCTGCGCGCCTGCCCAGCTGGTTGACCGCGACCGCCGTGTCGTTGTAGAGTCGCGCCCAGGGAATCACGCCGCCGCCCGCATTTTTGTGGCCGCGGATCTCCGAGTTGGTCGCCCGCAGCTTGCCGAAATAGACGCCCATGCCCCCCGCGTTTTTGCTGACATCGGCGAACGCTTTCAGCCCGTTGTAGATGCCGCGCAAGCTGTCCTCCGGCGTGTCGATAAAGCAGGATGACATCTGCGGGTAAGGGGTTCGCGCGTTGCCAAGCGTGGGGGTGGCGCTCGTCATCAGGTGAAGGCTCAACACATCGTAAAACTTTTTCGCGTAGCCGATCTTGTCTGTCTCCACCAGCGCAAGGTGCATCGCGATGCCCATGTACGCCTCCTGCGGCAGCTCCATCACCTCATGGTTCAGCCCGCGGATCGTATAGCGATCCGACCAGTGACGCAGCCCGATATAGTTGAACAGCAGATCGCGCTCCGGCTTGATGTACGCTTGCAGCTCTGCGATCTCCGCTGCGGTGTAGGCATCCAGCATATACGTTCCGTAGCGCCCGATGTCGGTCAACGTCACCAGCAGCTGGTAGAAGTCGCCATACCCGATGTGCTGATAGCCGCGACTTTGCCCCGCCTCGCGGTAGAGGCTGTGACAGAGGAGTCGAGCGGCCACAAACGTCCAGTCGGGCCGCTGCACGCTGATCTTTTCCACCGCCAACTGCATCAGAATGTTTTCCAGATCGGTCGAGGTCAGCCCAGCTGTCCAATGCGCCTGCAGCTCTTCCTCAAGCTCTGCTGGCTCACATCCTGCCAGCCCGTCGCAGGCGAACTGCAAGACCTCTCGGATCTGCTCGATGTTTCGGTCGTCCTTCACACTTGTTGTCAACGAGTTCCGCCCCCTTGGTTCCTGTGATTCATCGATTGAACGCTCCCATTCGCTAGCTAGCAGATGGGAGCGGTAAAAGCGAGGTTTGCTTTAGCGGGCAGACCGCCTCGCCAAGAGCGTCCACCGCGATCCTGTCGCATGCTCGCGCGCGGGAAGCACGTCGCCAAACGGATATCCCCCATCTCGCCGAGAAAAACGCCAGGCGGCACGCCGTTTTTGCAATCTCCGAGCCACTCGTCATAGCAGTAGCCGCAAAATGTACATTTGGTCACCGTCATGCTCTCTCCGCCCTTTCACCCGCACGCTGCCAATTTGAGAAAAAATCGATTCGCAACCGCCCCGTCTGCGGATGCGTGCTCACTTCCGCCTGCACGCCGAACACGTCGAGCAGCACCTCTGGCGTCAACACTTCCGCCGGCGTTCCCGACAGTGCGATGCGACCGTCTGCGATCACGTAGATCCGGTCGCAATAGGCGGCCGCCAAGTTCAGATCGTGCAGCGCAGTCAGCGTGGTCAGCCCGAGCTCGCCGATCAGATCCATCAGCTGCAGCTGATAGCGAATGTCCAGATGGTTGGTCGGCTCATCGAGCACGAGAAACTGCGCCTGTTGCACCAGACAGCGCGCGATCAGCACCCGCTGCTTCTCGCCGCCAGACAGGGTGAGAAAGCTCCGATCCTCCCAGCCATCGAGCCCGACCCGCACCAGCGCTTGACGCAGCAGCGCTCGCTCCCCCTGCTGATCGCCGCCGAAAAAGCGCTGGTGCGGATGTCTGCCCATCTGCACGATCTCCGCCACCGAAAACTCAAACTCGGTCGACGACTCCTGACCGACCACCGCCATCTTCTGCGCCGCCTCACGCGCTGACATCCGATCGAGCGGACGGTCATCGAGCGTCACCCTGCCCGCATCCGGCTCCAAAGCGCGATAGATGCTCTTCAGCAGGGTGGACTTGCCGCTCCCGTTGGGGCCGATCAGCCCGACCAGCTCACCAGACCGCACATGCAAGCTCACATCGGCCAGCAAGCGCCTGCCCTCTCTGGAGACGCTCAGCTGCTCACCTGCCACTTTCATCGACCATCACCTCCGAATCGATAGCTGTTGCGCCGCAACAGCCAGAGGAAGAACGGCGCTCCCGAGAGCGAGGTGATGATCCCGATCGGCAGCTCCTCCGGGGCGACGACCATGCGTGCCAGCACGTCCGCCCAGATCAGAAAGAGCGCGCCGAGCAGTGCGGAGATCGGCAGGACGCGGCGATGATCAGAGCCGACCAACAGCCTGACGATGTGTGGCATCATCAGCCCGACAAAACCGATCGCGCCGCACACCGCAACCACCACCCCGGTCACCAGCGAGGAGAGCACCAGTAGAAACAATCGAAACGACCTGACGTTGACCCCAAGCGTGTTGGCCGTCTCCTCCCCCATCAGCAGCGCGTTGAGCGAAGAGGATCGCACCAGCAGCAAGATCATCGCGATCGCGACGACGAGCGCGGGGATCAGCAGCTGTTCCCATTTGGCGCCCGCGAAGCTGCCCATCAGCCAAAACAGCGCGTTGCGGATGCCCGCTTCGTTTTTCGCCATGAACACGATCAGGCTGGTCAGCGCGGAGAACACGGCAGACACCGCGATGCCGGCGAGCAGCAGGCGCACCGGCGATAACCTGCCGCCGACCTGTGCCAGCAGGACGACGACCACCACCGCGACCAGCGCCCCGAGGAACGCCGATGCGGACAGCGCCCATTGACCCAAGAAGGAGAACGTCCCAAACAGGATCACCGAGGTGGCGCCGACCGATGCGCCAGAGGAGACGCCGAGGATGTACGGATCGGCCAGCGAATTGCGAACCAGCGCTTGGATGGCGACGCCGACCACCGACAGGCCCGCGCCGACCACCGCCGCAAGCATCACCCGCGGAAAGCGCACCTCCCAGACGATGTTCTCCTGCCCTCTGCTCCAGTCGACGACGAACGAGTCACCGAACAGCGGCAGGTGGGACAAGGCGATGCGCCACACCGTCTCCGGCCGGATCGGGACGGGGCCGAGCATGACCGCAACGGTGATCGACGCGATGAAAAGCCCTGTCAGGATGATCAGCAGCAGGTAGAACGAACGCCACCTTTTCATCATTGAAAGCGGTCCGGATAGAATCCTTTGGCCAGCGTTTCGACCGCACGCACGTTGCGAACGCCTTCAAACGCGTCTGACAGCGGCAAGATCACGAAGCGATCGTTTTTGATCGCCGACACATCTTGCAGCGCGGGGTGCTTTTTCAGCGAGGCGATCTTCTCCGCAGCGGACGGTTTGTCATACTCGTTGATCACGAAGACTTCCGGGTCGCGCTTGACCACCTCTTCCCAGCTCACCTCTGTCCAGCTCTTGTCCAGATCGTCAAACACGTTCTTGCCGCCCGCAAGCTCGATCAGATGGGTCTGCAGCGTTTTCGATGCCGTAAACATCGCCGTATCGCCCGCGTCATACACGGCCACGCGCAGCGGTTTTTTCACATCGCCCACTTTTTTCTGCGTGTCGGCGATCCCCTGTTTGAGCTTGTCGACAAGCTGTTCGGAGCGATCTTTGATGTCAAAGATCTTGCCGAGGTTCAAGATGTCCTCATACACGACATCCATCGTCGGGATCACGCCGGAGACTTCCGTGCCTCTGGCGACATACCCGTTGATGCCCTTTTCCCCAAGGCTTTTGACCGAGCCGAGCGCCTTGTCTGAAAACGCGCTCTTGCGCCCATAGACGAAGTCGGGGTTCGCACCGAGCAGCACTTCCAGCGAGGGATATTGATCGGCCAGCACGGGGATCTTCGCATACTTGGCCTCATATTCTGGCAAAATTTTATCGTCCATGTACGCCGTGCCCACCATCCGATCTTCCAGACCGAGCGCGAGCATGATCTCCGTGGTGTGCTGGTTGAGGCTGACGGCGCGCTTGGGCGCTTCGTTGATCGTGATCGTGTGACCGCCCGTCGAAAGCGTGACCTGCTGATAGTCCGCTTGGGCAGCCGGCGGGGTCGCACCGCCCTTCGTCTGCGAATCATTGCCGCATCCGACGAGCAAAAGCGGTAGCGCGAGCAGGCTCAAGGCGGCCCGCTTCCAGTTGGTGAGTTTTCTTGTCATCATCTCTTTCAACTCCTGACCTGAGTGATAGAATCCGATTCCCATACAGTAAAAAAGCACGTGACGCCAACCAAAAAGGTTGGGGTCACGTGCATAAGCAGGCAAACGATCGCAAAGAATTGATTCCTTGTCGTTCCATGTGAACACCTCTCCTTTTCATCGAAGGACTTCTGGTGTAGCAGATGAGGTAGGTCTCCTGGCTTCCGGATCATCGCGTTCTTTCGCCTTCCCCGATCGTTCGATCGAGTGGCATCATAGAAAGAAAACTCCTCGGTTACAGTGGCGTGACCGCTCGGGATTGGCACCCGATTCCCTGTTACCCTTCGCTGTTCGTCTGCGAAGGCACCTCATCGCCGTCCTATGTAATTGTTGGTTCGGTATTGCTTATTCGCGTTCCGAAAGGGAAATCCTTTTTTGGATTGATTCTAAACAAAAAGAAAAAGCATGCGATGATCGCACGCTTTTTTCTAAATTCGATCGTGAGGTGATGCCCTCACTGCTGTTCCGCATTTTTCAGTGCATGTTCCCAGCTGGGATAATAGTAAAGCGCACTTCGCATCAGCTCAGGATCGGTTTGTTTGACCTTCTTTTTGCTGGTCGGCTCCCCAGAGCTTGCCATCTGTTGGATACGAGCGATCACTTCATCAGCACCCATCGTCACTTCCATGATCTGCTACCTCCCATGCGCGTTTTACCTCTAGCCTGCCCATCTGGACTGCCGTTTATTCGCCAAAAGGGGGGAGGCAGCGACGTTCTTTCTCTCGCGATTTTCCAGCATACTGACAGCCTAGATGTCGCGTAGGAAATTGAGCGCTCTCGATTCAAAGTCTTGAACGGCAGCAGCCCAATTTCTGGCGAGGGCGGCCGAAACAAAAAAGTCATGACCGTTGGTCATGACTTTCTTGTTTGCGAACCACCAAATCGTGCCGTACCTTTTTCGTACAGGTAGAGAGTTCCTTTGAAGATCGGTTCCAGCTTATGCTGAATCCTGAGAATGATCAGGCTGGTCACCAAGCCGACGATCACCGATGCCAAGACATCCCCCGGGTAATGGTGGCCGACAAAAATACGGGAGAAGCCGGTCGCGATCGCGAGCAGCAAAAATGGGGTGCCGATCTTTTGATTGCGCAAGAAGATCGCCAAGGCGATGCAGAACGCTCCCGTCGTATGGTCGCTTGGAAATGACGCATCTGCTGCGTGCGGAATCAACAGATTGACACTGTGCGAAATAAAGGGGCGCGGTTCAAAATACACAAGGCTGATCAGGAAGTTCAGCAACAGGCCGACGCCCCCGGTGATACCTGCAAACAAGGCAATCCGCTTTCCCGCGGAAGAGGATGCAATCCAGAGCAAGGCCAAGCCGATCGCATATAAGAGCAGCGCTTTGTCACTGAAAAAGATCATCGTTTCATCGAGCCACTTGTAGTGGCCTGACCAGTTGTTGATCGTTTGAAAAAGGTCATAGTTCATCAGTATTTTCCCCCTCTACTACTAATGACACATCATTCGAAAGAAAAATGACACATCATTCTAAGGAAAGTTCGGTCCGAGAACGAAACAGCACGTGCCCATCGGGGCGCACGCCCAATTGTAACACGCGCTCTGAAACTTCAGTCCGTCCATTTTATCCCTCCGATCAATCGATTGTCCAGCCTTTTGTAAATAATTTGTAAACGCCCGATCGTTCTGCCGATTTCGAATCGCTTGCTGATTTGCAGCAAAACTGAAAAAAGAAAGAGCACAGGCTATGTGCTCTTCCCTCCCTCTTTTTCGCCTTCTTGTTCCCCTTCGCGCATGCCGCGCAAAAACCACATCGCGACCAGCAGCGCTGCGACGCCTCCACCCAGCTTCCCAGCGATCATCGGCACCAGCATCTCTGGACTGACGCCGGCGACAAAGGCAAACTGCCCGCCGAAGACGAACGCACCGCTGACCGCAAAGGAGATGTTTAAGATCTTGCCCCGGCGATCCATCGCGTGCAACATCGCAAACATCGGCAGACAGTTCGCCAGCGATGTGATCAGCCCTGCGGTCGACGTCTCCCCGATCCCCAGTCGTGAGCCGATCAGCAGCAGCGGCTTGCGGAACACAGTCGTCAGGAAATGAACCAGCGGAAAGGCTCCGGCGAGGATCACGGCGATCTGTCCGGCCAGCAGCAACCCCTCCGACAGCGGCTTCAGGCCATCGATCAGCTCGATGCCGAGCAGCGCGGACAAGATGGCGAGCACGAGACCGATCAGCGCGACGATCTCGATGATCCGCCCAAACACGAGGAAGCATGCGACCATCTTCGCAGGTCGCTTCCACAGTCCGAACACGATCAGGGCGGCGAACAGGGTGACGGGCACCAGGTTGAGCAACATCATCTTCCAGGCAAACCCAGCCACAACACCGCCGATCAGACAGCCGATCGGGATCGTGGATAGCCCGATCAAAATGCCGGTGGCGAGCGGCTCGCGGTCTTCGCGCCGCAAGATGCCGAGCGCCACCGGAATGGTAAACGACAGGGTTGCCCCCATCATCGTGCCCAACAGAACGCCAGAAAACTGTCCCGCATCCGGATGCTGCGCCAGCTCGACCGCGAGCGGATATCCGCCCATGTCGATCGCCAGCACAGACGCGGCTGCAACAGACGGGTCGGCGCCGATCAGCGCAAGCAATGGCGCGGCGACCGGAGCGATCAGGTTGGCCAACACGGGCGAGAGCGACAACAGCCCCGCCATCGAGATCACCAGCGGCCCCATCGCCCGAAATCCGTCCTCAAATCGCTGCCCATAGCCAAACCGATTGCCGAGCAGTTTGTCGACAGCACCGATGATCAGAAAGACGACCATCACTTTTACGATCAATGAATCCATGTCACGACCCCCACCGCTCGTCGAGCGCAACTTTCTTCTTCATTTGTATGAAAGCAAGAATTGTGCCAGTCGGTAGAGCGGAAGTTGTGCCGTTTCGTGTATAATATTTTTGACATATAGATCGAATGAGTGTCCAATTTATTAGACACGTAGATGTGTAACACAGAAAGGTGGCGATCCTGATGAAACAAAAACTGCCGAGCGTGTCAGCGCTCGTGACGCCAAAGGGCGATCTGTCCGACAGCTCGTCCGCCATACGTGAAGATCTGCTTTTGGCTGACGTGTTGCCCCGTCTGGCAGCGGCGGGCAGGCTTGCCGTCGAAAACAAACAGGGAGAGATCGTCGGGTCGCTCGATGCGGGCGATGCGCTGCTGGCGATTCATCAGGCGTATCGACGCCTGGAAGCGTTCTTCGAGACGCTGATCCAGACGGTCGACGCTTCGATCACCGCCGTCGATGAGGAAGGGCGCACCGCCGTCTGGACGGCCGGCGCCGAACAGATCTTCTCCATTCCCAAAGAGCAGATCCTCGGCCATCCGATCGACGATTTCTTTTCACGAGAAATGCTCCGCTGCATGGAGACACTGCGGTCGGGCGAATCGCTGTATCACCATTTTCACCAAGCCAGATCTGACCTTTTCGTCCTGATCAACAGCAAGCCGGTCGTGCTCGACGGGGAGATCATCGGCGCTGTCGTCTCCGAGACGGACGTGACCAGCCAAGTTCGCCTCAATCAAGAGCTGTTCCAAGCGGTGACCAAAGTGCACCATCTGGAAAAAGAGATCGCCAAATGGCGGCCGTCTGTCGATCCCTTTTCACCGATCAAAGGCAAAAGTCCCACCATCCAGCACACGATCGAGATGATCACCAAGATCAGCACGACGAAGGCGACCGCGCTGATCCTCGGCGAGAGCGGTGTTGGCAAAGAGCTGTTCGCCAAAGCGCTCCATCAGCTGCGCGAAGGGGCGGACGCGCCGTTCATCCCGATCAACTGCGGGGCGATCCCCCCTTCGCTGTTTGAAAGCGAGCTGTTCGGATATGAAAAAGGCGCCTTTTCAGGCGCCGATCTAAAAGGAAAAAAAGGCAAGATCGAGTTAGCGCAGGGCGGTACCCTTTTCCTGGATGAAGTGGGGGAACTGCCGCTGGAGATGCAGGTGAAACTGCTGCGCGTGCTGCAGGAGAAAACGTACTATCCGGTCGGCGGCACCAAGCTGTTGCAGGCAGACTTTCGCCTGATCGCCGCCACCAACCGCGACTTAGAAGCGATGGTGCGCAGCGGCCAGTTTCGCGAAGATCTCTACTACCGCTTAAACGTCGTCTCGGTCAACGTGCCGCCCCTTCGCTCGCGAAAAGAGGACCTGCTGGAGCTTGCTCACTACTTCCTGCACGAGTTCGGCCTGCTGCATCAGCGCGAGATCAAAGGGCTGCCCCACACGGTCCTGCAAGACCTGATGCAGTATGAGTGGCCGGGCAACATCAGAGAGCTCCGCAACACGATGGAGCGCTTGGTCGTGCTTTCGACTGACGGGGTGATCAAGCGCGAAGACCTGCCGTTTTTCCCAGCAGCGCGCCCCTTGGAGCAGGAGCAGGAGCCACCGCAGCGGTTAGCCGATCTGCTCGAAGCGTACGAGCGACAGGTTCTGGCAGAAGCACTGCTGGCGGCAGGCGGCAACAAGGCGGCGACCGCCGAGCGCCTCGGCATCTCGCGAGCCACGCTGTACAACAAGCTCAACCGCCTCGGCCTGCTCTCCCTCTCCGCACCCGATGCTACAAGATGATCAGCTCTCGCGCCGACTGCGTGAGCACTTCATGGCCGTCCGCTGTGATCAGCACATCGTCTTCGATCCGCACTCCGCCGAACTGCGGCAGGTAGATGCCCGGTTCGACGGTGATCACCATGCCAGTTTGCAGCAAAACGTCCGTCTTTTGCGACAGGAACGGGTCTTCGTGGATATCCAAGCCGACCCCATGTCCGGTGCCATGCTCGAAGCGATCGCCATATCCCGCCTGGGTGATCCACTCTCTCGCCAGCGAATCTGCCTCGCGGGAGGTGATCCCCGGCTTCAGGCCGTCGGTGCAGCGATGAAGCGCTTCCAGCACGATCTGGTAGATCCCTTTCAACTTTTCGTTCGGCTCGCCGACCGCCACCGTGCGGGTGATGTCGGAGCGGTATCCTTGGTAGAGCGCGCCAAAGTCGAGCGTGACCATCTCGCCCTGTTCGATCTTCTTCTCGCTCGCCACACCGTGCGGCAGAGCGCCGCGAACGCCAGAGGCGACGATGATGTCAAAAGCGGATGATGTCGCCCCTTGTTTTCTCATGAAAAATTCCAGCTCGTTCGAAACTTCCCGCTCCGTCACGCCAGGGCGGATAAACCCTAAGATGTGCGTGAAGGCGTTGTCGGCGATCTGGGCAGCCGTCTTGATCGACTTGATCTCCGCTTCCGACTTGATCAGCCGCAGCGCTTCCACCACGCCTTTCGTCGGCACAGTCGCCGCCTTCACCTGCTCTGCATACTGGCGATACCCCAAGCAGGTCAGGTGCGCCTCTTCATAGCCGAGCTGGGAGATGCCCATCTGTTCCGCTTGGCGAGCCACTTCCTCTTGGATGCTGCCTTTGTATTGGACGATCTCAAATCCGGTCACCTGTGCGGCCGCCTGTTCCGCATAGCGGAAATCGGTGATCAGCTTCGCCTCGCGGTTCGAGATGAGCACCACCCCAAACGTTCCGGTGAACTCGGTGACGTAACGGCGGTTTTGCGCGCCGGTGATCAGCAGTCCATCGATGTTCCATTCTTGAAAGCTTGCTCTCAGTTCGGTTAGTGTTTGCATCTGATACGACCCCCTATGTGAAGTTACACGAGAGAGTAGAAGCAAATATCATGCCAACCTCAGCTGATCGCAAGACGTGCACAGGTCAGGATGCAGGAGGAGGGCGATCTTCAACAGCGCTTCTCTCTCTGCGAAACTTCGATGCGACCCGGCATTACACCTCCCGCACGACGCGAAACCCGGTGAAGCGAAAGACAGGCTCAGGAAAAGGGCCGTGCCTTCTGGCCACGCGGCAGAGATCGCCGCCTCGGGCGAACGATCCGCCTTTTAGAATCGGATAGTCGGGGCCGAGCGCCTCGTAGAGATCGTCCACGACCACCTGTCCGCCCGGGTAGACCTGATAGGGCGAGTCGACCCACTCCTCCACATTCCCGCCCATGTCATACAGGCCGAACAGGGAGCGCCCCTCCTCATAGCGGCGCACCGGCGTCGTGTTCTCGACCTTCGCTTCGATCGAGTTGCACCGCTCTTTCGACCAACCGTCTCCCCACGGATATTCTCTCCCCGTATCCCCGCGCGCCGCTCGCTCCCATTGCGCTTCGGTCGGCAATGAGATCGAGCAGCCCAACCGATCGCTCAACCATCGGCAAAACTGGCGAGCGTCCTCCAAGCTGACACCCCAGACCGGATGATCTATCTCGCTCTCCACTTGCGCCCTTGTCAAACTTTCTGGACGCTTCGCGCCTGTCTGCTCGACAAACTGCGCATACATCCGGTTGGTGATCGGCGTGTCGGAGATCGCAAACGAGGCGAGCTGTACCAAATGCTGCGGCGTCTCTTTGAGCAACCAGCTGCGAAATTCCGTTTCGTACGCCTCTTCCAGCAGGTGATCTGCCCAATCGGCAACCGCACGCTCCACCTCGTCCAGCGTGCTGCCGACGCGAGCAGCTCCTGCCGGAATGGTGATCCATTGAAAATCGATCAGCATTCCACACCCTCCTCCGACTGGTTGAACAGCCGCAGCGCCTCTTGCACGATCCCCTCTTTGCTCACCGTGTACACGCAGCCATCATAGGAAGATGCGTATACTTGATCGCCAGCTGCGCGCAGCGCGCTGATGCCGTTTTGTCCGACGCGCACCACCAGCGGCTGCTCCTCGCGATCGGGGTGCCAGATGCTGACATAGCCCCAATAGTCGCCCGCATAGATCGTGCCATCCAGCGCGATGGCGACCGACTTGACCGAATAGCGATGCGTGAGGTGCTGTGCCACAATTTTTTGCGAATCGATCTCGTAGAGCCTGACCACCTTGTCGCGACCGACTGTGACGAGCTGTCGTCCGTTCGGATGCAAGCTGATATCGTTGACGATCGCCGTCGGTCCGAAAAATTCGGTTCGCCTTGTCGGATCGGTGCGGTCATACGCGTGAATCGAACCGTCAGACGAGCAGGTGACCACATGTTGATCGTTCACCGCTAGCGCTTTGACCGCCCCTTGGTGCGCCTGCCAACTCTGACCGAACGAGCGCGTCGCCAGGTCGAAGCGGTGCACAGCTCCCCCGTAGGTTCCGACATAGAACGCATGCTGCATCGCGTCGTAGAAGATCGTGTTGATCGGCCCTGTGCCCGTCTCGACCGCGCAGGCGACAACGCCTTGCTGCACATCCACCAGCGAGACGTTGCCCGCATGGTCGCCCCAGAGCGCAAAGCGGCCATCTTCGGAGATCGCCACCCCGTTGGTCAAAACTCCGCCCTCCGCATTCACCGCCACGCCTTGGATGCGGAACTTTCCGTCATCAGAGGCGGTGAGGATCAGATCAGGGCCGATCGCGATGTCGTTGATCGAAGGGCTGGCCAATTCGCGTCCGACGCTGAGCAAGCGCTCCTGCTCCACGTCCCACTCCGCGTACACGTTGCCAAAACTGCCGCTCAACACCTGCTGCTCATCTGGCGTCCAAGCAAGCGTCCGCTCCCACTGGTAGCGAAAGGCGGGCAATTCTTTGGCCAGCTTGCCCGTCTTCACGTCCCAGATCTTGATCCGGTGGTCATAGCCTGCGGTCAGCAACCAGCGACCGCTCGGGGAGAAGACCACCCGCTTGACCCCGCGCTCGTGCGCTTGCAGCGTGGTGTGCAACGTCAGCTCCTCGGCGAGATAGATCAGGACGCGCCCATCATCCCCACCGATCGCAAACAGCCCGACACCGCCATGACCGCCGACCGCATCCAGCTCGTACTCGAACGGTCCGATCTCCGCGCAGAGCGTTCCGTCCGCCCACTTCCAGACCAGACAGCGTCCATCATCTCCGGTGGTGAACACGCGATCTCGATAGGCCCAGACGGAGAGCACATCTTTGCTGTGCCCGCGAAACTCGGTCAAGATGCGGCCCGTCTGCAGATCCCACACCAGCGCGCGATGATCGCGCGAGACGGAGATCAGCTTCGAATCGCCGTCGACAAACGTCAGTCCCTCCGCATCATCGTTGTGCCCGTACAGGATCTGCTGCCGCTCCCCTTTCTCCAGATCGTACAGGTGCAGCGTGTAGTCGGAAGAGGAGCTGGCGAGCCATCGCCCTCCTTCTGAGAGCGCCAGCGCGTTGACGAGGTGCTGATGCGCTCCTAACCGCTCAGACGTCCCCTGCTGGCGATCCCAGCGGTAGATGTTTTTGTCATAGCCGCCCGTATAGACATAGCGACCCTCCTTGCTGACGACAACAGATGTGATTGGCCCTCTGTGCATGCGTTTCTCCTCCTTACAGATTGGGTTGCGGGCTGATCGATCGCTCAAGCTTCTCTTCGTCGACCACATGCCCAGAGGCGATCTTGGCGCGAAGATAGTGGCGGTTGTGCGGGGAGGCGGGCACCGTGTGGTCGCCGCGAACGGCTGTCGCGATCCCATAGCGGCGCAGCTCCTCCAGCTTGCGCGGATTGTTGGTAAGCAGGGTGACCGGCCGCTGTTCTCGCAGGAAATAGAGCATCGCCGCCGCCTCCTCATAATCGCGCGCATCATCCGGACAGCCGAGCAGTCGGTTCGCTTCGAACGTGTCGGCGCCACCCTCCTGCAATTTGTAGGTCAGCGCTTTTGCCAGCAGCCCGATCCCCCGCCCTTCCTGTCCGGTGAGATAGATCAGGCAGCCGGCACCAAGTTCGACGATCTTCTGCAGCGACCGCTGAAGCTGCGGCCCGCAATCACAGCGCAGCGAGCCGAACACGTCGCCCGTCTGGCAGACGCTGTGCACCCGCACCGCGGGCAGGTCGTGTCGCTCAAAGTCACCGTAGACGAGGAAGGAGGAGAACGTTTGCTGACGCTCGCTGAGCTCCACCACCCACTTCACATCCAGCTCGACATCGGCTGGCACCTGAGCGTATCCGTACCAGCGAAAGGTGTGCTCCTCCTCGCGCACGGCGATCGGCAGGCGAATCGGGCCTAGGATCGCATATCTTTTGTCCAAAAATAGAAATTCCTGTACCGTCTCTGTGATCTGTTCTGGCATCTTCTGCAGCATGCTCGACCCTCCTCCGATCGGGACAACCTCAAGTGAGTTCAAAGCGCGAAGCTTCCCGCCACTACTTCTTCGGCGGGATGGTGCGATGGATATGTACGCGCTCTCCAGCTTGCTCGGAGATCAGATTGAGCGCGACCTGCGCCCCGTGGCCGGCTGCGATGATCGCCTGTGAGGAAGTCCCCGCACAGATGCCAGCCGCGTAGACGTTCTTCCTTGAGGTGCGCCCGCGCTCATCGATCGCCACTTTCAGCTTGGTAAACGGTTCATCATGCTCGACCAGCTCGACATTTGCCAATTTGGCCAGCTCCATGCCCGGCCCCTGCCCACAGCAGAGGAGGATCGACTCTGCCCGATGCTGTCCTGCCGCGGTCGTGACCAGCAGATGATCTTCCTGTTCGTCGATCGCCGTCACGCGCTCCGAGCGGATCTCCACCCCTCGCTGCTCCACTTGCTGGCGACCTTTTTCCAACAGCTGCGGCCCTTCGAACTCGTCCAACCCGAGGTAGTTGGTGACATAAGCTCGCCCCATCTGCGTGCGACCGTCCTCCAGCACCAACGTCTGATAGCCCAGATCGGCGAGCAACAGCGCGGCGCTCAACCCGGATGGCCCTCCACCCAACACGATCACTTTATACATCTCACTTCACTCCTCCCTTTGGCTTGCAGGCGATCGCATGATATTGGTTGGTGCCGACTTTCGCCCGCACCTCCTCAACCTGCAGCAAGCTGAGGCCAGCCTGCTCGATCATGCTCTCGATCTGCTCCAGCGTGAACGGCAGATGAAACCGTCCGTCCTCGCCAATGTTCTCTTCCTTCCAGCTCTCCGCCCAGACGACCAGCGAAAAGATGCCGCCCGGCGCCAACAGTTTGGCGACCCCTTGTAGACAGGTGGCATGGTCGCTCGGGTGCTGGTGATGGAAACAGCCGTGATCGAGCACGAGGTCAAACTGGCCTCCCGCCTGATCTGCCGACCATTTGACAAAATCGCCGATCACAAACTCGACCGCACCAGATGAGCCAGCTTGCATCCCTGCCCACTCCGGGTGCTCGCACAGATCGACGCCCAGATAGCGCTCGATCTGCGGATCGAAGGCGCGCAGCGCTCTGCCGTTCCCACAGCCGATGTCGAGCGCATTCGGCCGCTGCCCTTCATTGTGATCGCACCAGAGAGCATGTGCGATGCGCGCCGCTTTCAGCAGGGAATCGTCCTGCGACCAGACGTCCGTCCCAGCGGCGTAATGGCCGGCGAACGCTTGGCGCATCATCTCAAGATACGCAGACTGCTCTTCATGATATGCTCGTCGTCTTTTCATGAGCTACCTCCTTCACAGTTCTGGACAGCGGCCCCTTGGCGGCCAGCAGGATGGCGAGCAAGGCCAGACAGGCGGCAAAGGCGAACACGCTCTGCGCTCCAAACAGTCCTGCAATCCAGCCGAGCAGTGCGGTCGACATCGAGAGGGTGACGTGCATGATCATCCGCACCAGCCCGCCGACCCGCCCCATCATCTCATTGGGAACCACATCTTGAATCAATAGGTCCTGCGCCAATGAATAGGAGAAAATACCGATCGCGACAATAAATTGCGCCCCCATCAAGACACCCTGCTGCGGGATGAGGAACAGCGCCAGGCCGATGCAGCTCACGACCAAGCTGCTCAACAGCAGGCGACTGCGCTTCCAGTGCTTAAAGCGAGGCACCACCAGCGAGCCGACAAACAGTCCGAACCCACTGCAGGCGATCACCCAGCTTGTAAACATGTCGGAGGCGCCGATCTCATTTTTCAAATAGAACAGGATCATCGTCTGGATGCCGCTCGTCGCCAGCCCCCCGACCAAGATCACCAGAATGAGTCCTTTGAGCACCGCGTGCCCTCTAAGAAATGTCCAACCCTCGCCCATCGCGTCGATCACCGAGCGCAATGTGCGGATGCCGCCGAGATTTTTTTCGTTGGGGATGCGGCTCCACCAGCACATGACGATCGGACCGAGATAGCTGAGCGCATTGATCCACAGCAGCACTTCATAGGAGAGAAAGCCGAGCAGCAGCCCCGCCAACGTCGGTCCGGCGATAAACATCAGCGTGTGCGCAGACGCCAACCCGGTCGTCGCCTCAACGCGCCGCTCGCCAAACATGATCGGGACGACGGCGATCTCCGCCGTTCGGGAAAACTCAAATCCGACGCTGATCAAAGCGCCAAACAGGTACAGCATCCACGTCTGCAAAAGCTCTGCCTGATAGAGCCCAGCCAGCAGCAAACTGCATCCGCCTTGAAAGAGAAGCGCCGCAAAGATCACCGTTCGCCTGCTCACCCTGTCGACGACAGAGCCGATAAACAGGCTGCACACAGCGCGGGGAACAAACTGGCAGATCGCCATCAAGCTCATGTCGAGCACCGACTGTGTCAAGCTGTATACCAACAGGGGCAGGGCGACCGAATACACGGCGTTGCCAAATCGGTCGATCATCAGACCGATCGCATAGGTCAGGAACCTTCGCTCCAACCAAATGCCCCTCATCCTCATTCCTCCTTGCTCTCACCGTTCAAGAAATGCAGAAAGGGAGAGTTGCCAGTTGACCGACCACTCCCCAATCTGCCTACCCACGATGCTTTTGGCTCTCCTCGCTCATCAACCGTTGTTTTGGTTTACGCGACGAGCCGGCTTTTTGAACGCCTCTTTCTTTTTCATGTAGATCACCTCCTTTCCAATCGTCTGGCGATCGGCTAGCGGATGTAATACTCGCGCACCTTGAACGGGATGCCATCGTAGATGCGGTATGCATTGATATACCCGCTTCGCCCGCCGACCAGCAGGATCGGAATGCCGTCCTCCGGCACTCGGGCGGCAAACGCCTTCGAGAAGTCGGGCAGGTACTCTTGCAGGTCGACCATCTCGCCGTCCTCATAGCGATAGGTGCCCACCTGATAGCCATAGCCGCCGACGTACATATGCCCCTCGCAATAGACGCCGTTCTCCTTGGTGTTGGTCAGATATTTGACAAACTGCTTCTTGATCGCATAGTTCTCCAAGTCGAGCTCGACCATCCCGTCGCCGCCCGTCACATAGATCTCACCTGCGCTTCCTCGCATCATCCGCTTCAGGCGCAGGGTGAACTGGATCGAGCCGAGCCGCTCATGCGAGTCGGGCGGATAGACGTGAACCATCTGGTGCTGATCGGCAGTGACGATGCGGCGACCGTCCAGCGCATAGGCGCACGCATAGACCGGGCTGCCGACCGGAATGCGATCGAGTACGCTGCCGTCCTCCGTGCAGAACTCCCACACGGTGCCCTCATCGGTGGCGACCATGCACCTGTCGTACTCTGCGCTGAGCGCCACGCCGCGAGGGACGCCCAACACCTGCCGATACCACCTGATCGTTCCATCGCGCTCCGCCTGGAAGGCGATCCCGCTGCGCGAGATGCCGACATAGGAGCCATCTGGCAGCGGCTTGACATCTTTGGTGATGCCGAAGCCGTGCACATGCTTCTCCAGCTGTTCGAGATGAACCGTATCGAAGCGACCTGGGCCGTAGCGGATCAGATGCACCCCTTCATCTGTGCCCGCATACAGCAAGCTCTCATCATCTGGATGCGGCTCCAAGATCCACACGCATCGGTTGTGGAACAGCGCGCGATTCACTTCGACGCCCCGCCTATCGAGCTGAATCAGATCGCCCGTCTGCAGCAGCGCGTAGATCTGATCTTCCGAGACGATCGCCGCATGAATGATCTGGAAGTCGAGCGGGCCGATCACCCGCTTGAGGCGAAATTCTTTCGTCTCGTTGTCGAAGATAAAGATCTTGCCGTTAAACCCGCCGACGAACAGGTTGCGACAGTCCTGATCGAACTGGATGAACTCATTGTCCTCGTGCGAGATCTTATATTCCTGAAATCCTGTGCCGTCCTTTTCGATCGTCGTGACGCCGGTGCGAACCAGCTTGTCTTCGCCGAGCCCACCATCCTGCGTCGTCCAGAAGCGGTCATGGCGAGCGTCGTACACGACGCCGTGCACAACGTTCGTATCGACCTGCGCTTGAACTGGAAACTCGTTCGTCTCCAGATTGCCGATGTACAGCTTCCCCTCTACGTCTGACAGCGCATGCAACTCCGGGTTGCCCACACAGATGCAGTCGAAAAAGGTCGGCGAAGGAGAGGTGCGAATGTCGATCACTTCGAACGTCTCCGCATCGAGCACGACGATCTGCGTGTACCCGTTGTTCGTATACACCTTGCCGTTCAGGTAAGCGATGCCGCGGTTGGGTGAAGGGGACGGCTCCTCATCTTCAAACAGATCGCGGCGATCGCAGATCATCACCTCATCATAAAAATCGAGCGGTTGCAACGTCGCCAAGTCCCATTTGCCGATCGCACCTGCCCGGTCTTTCGTAAAGACGTACTTGTCAGATAGGCAGAGGGAGTTGACCGGGCGGTCGTAGGTCACCGCCGGGGATGATTGCAGCAGGTTGAGCGCCAAATCAAACTTGTGAATGCGACCTCGGACATCAGATGCGATCAGCACGTTCTGACTTTCCGCATAGACGACCCGAAGCAAGCGATTGGGAATATGCATGAGTCTGTTCACCTACCTATTCAAATATCTTCAAATATCGAACGAGCTTGCCGTTCGCCACACGCTTTCTGCTCACTGTACAAAGCGAAGATCGATGCGAATCGTTTGCAGAGCGATCGAGAGCAATCATTCGTAACTCCACGACAGACCACGATCCTCATTACATTTATTATTCTACATTAACATCATGAGTTTTGAAAAGGGACTTTTTGTTCTTTTTTGGTAAACTCTTGAAAGACCGCTTGCAAGCCAGAGCGGATCAAGCTTCGCCCCGCTTTTCTGCCAACAAAAAAAGGAGCCCCGCGCTTGGCGCATAGGCTCATCTTCCTAGGTGTCGCATATCGGTTCACCACATGTCGTATCCTTCTCTTGTGATCGAGATCTTGCCCTCTTCCTGTCCAAGCCCCCGCTCCACTCGCGGCCGATCATTCCGTCCTGCAAGCCCCCCACCTCTCCGATCAAAAAATCCCCTCGGCGCAGTTGAGACGAGCTGCACACGAACCTGTGCGCTCGATTCTTTGCCACCGAGGGGATCTTTCAATCTGTGATGCTTTCGAGGCTGTTCGCTCAATCAGTCTCGCTTCGGAGTTTGGTGAACATGGACGCGGTTGCCCACCCGGTCGCTGATCAGGTTGAGCGCAGTCTGCGCACCGTGTCCGGCTGCGACGATCGCTTGCGAAGCGATTCCAACCGCGATGCCCGTCGCATACACGTTCTTTTGCGATGTGCGGCAACGGTCATCGATCTTGATCTTCTTCTTGGTGAACGGCTCATCGTTCTCCAGCAGTTCAACGCCTGCTAGTTCTGCCGTAGCGAAACCAGGACCTTGGCCGCTTGCCAAGATCAGCTGTTCAGCAAGGTAGGTGCCCTGTTCGGTGACGACCTTGATCTCCGCTTCCCCATACTCGATCGCTGTGACCGTCTCGTTGAGCACGGTGACACCGCGATCCTCTTGCACTTGTTTCAGGGCTGTTTCGACCAGGTCGGTGCCGAGGAACGGCTCACGAACGCCCAGGTAGTTGCTGACCCATGCGGATTTCATCATCGTGCGGCCATCGCCGATCACCAGCGTATTGATCTCTTTATCGTGCAGAAACATGGCGGCGCTCAACCCCGCAGGGCCTGCACCGAGTACGATCACATCATATTTCATCGCGATACACCTCTTCATCTCAAAAATTATCGTCATTAGTCTATCATTCTATCTAATCAACTATCTGTTGTCCATAAATTGCTAACAGAGAATAATAATATAATCTCCATCACAAATGCTCCTCGGGAGAGTATTAATGTAATCCCGATCACTAATGCTCTCCAATCGCTGATGCACAGATCGCTTGCCCTTAAAACTGCTGGCGAAGGCGCACACACTTGCCTGTCACAGCGCGCTCACCTTCTGACCACCTCGACCAGATTGCGAACAGACGGGCTCACGCTTTCGCCTGCGCGCGTGCAGAGATAGATCGGCACGCTCAGATTCACATCGCGCACATACACCCGGCCCACCTCACCGCTTTCCACATCTTCCCGCACCAAGAGCGATGGCACCAGCATCGCGCCAAAGCCTGCGCGCACCGCCTGGATCCCCTCGTTCGTCCCGTTGAGCTCAAGCCCCACTTTTGGCGGCGGCAGCTTGTGCTCGCGGCAAAGGGTGAGCAGCGTCTCGCGCGCCGTGCTCCCCTTTTCGCGGAAGAGGAACGGCTCTTCCAAGATCTCCGCCAGCGCTGCCTGTTCCCCAGCCAGCCGATGACCCTTTGGCACGATAAACCAATATTGCTCTTCAAACACGCGCTCCTGCTCCACAGCGGACACCACATGCTCCCCGCCGACGATGCCCACATCGACCCGGTACTCCAGCAACAGATCGAACACCTGCTGCGCGTTGCTGGTGATCAGCTTGACCTCCACATCGGGGTAGTGTCTTTTGAAGCTGGCAATCCAAGAGGGCAACAGTCGATAGGCGGGCAGGTTGGACACCCCGATGCGCACCGACCCGCTCATCCCCCGCTTCCAATCTTCCACCTTCAGCTCCATCTCCCGCTCGATCGCGAACAGGCGATGCGCATAGCCCATCAGCATCTCCCCAACATCGGTCAGCTGAATCCCTCTGCCGCGGGGGGACAACAACGTCACGCCTAGCTCCTTCTCCAACTTGCGCACCTGCGCCGTCACCGCCGGTTGGGTCAGCCCCAGTGCTTCGGCTGCCCGCGTCACGCTGCGGTGCTTCGCAACCTCTGTGAAGATCGACAATGCGTACAGATTCATCTCATCCCCCCATTTGGGCTCACCATTTGCAAGATGGGTCGATACATTGTAGCAGAGTTAGATGCCTATCCATTTCCGCAGATGCTCACAGGTGTATCTTACCATACGAACTGTGCCAATTTTCCATCAACCGGAAAGTTGTTGACAGCAAAATCAAAGGCACCTATAATTCCAAGTATTCGAATAGGAATACAAAGAAAAGTCCCGTGCAAGGGATGTTTTTTTGGCGCAACACATAACGAAAACTTGGCTACTGATCAACGATTTTGATGAATGTTTCCCAGTGGAGGTGGAAAAGTGGTTCGCTTGCTTCGCAACAGCTTGTCGTATACGGCTGTGCTCTTCGTCATCCTCGTCGTCATCGCGCCTGTGACCGGCATTTATGTCGAAGGATTTTCTGTCGGCTGGGACGCCTTTTGGTCGGAGGTCACCAGCCCGATGGCCTGGAGTTCGCTGATGCTCTCCATTCAGTTGGCACTTGTCGCCACGCTGATCAACCTGGTGATCGGCACGACGCTCGCTTGGACGCTCGTCCGGTATCGCTTTTGGGGACGGGGCTTCCTGAACGCGCTGATCGACCTGCCGTTCGCTCTGCCGACGGCGGTCAGCGGCTTGATCCTGCTCATGTTGCTCGGACCGGAAAGCTGGCTCGGCCAGTTGGCACAGCGGGTCGGTTTTGAGATCGTGTTTCAACCTCCGGCGATCGTGCTCGCGATGATGTTTGCGACGTTCCCCTTCGTCATCCGCACCGTTCAGCCCTTGCTGGAAGAGATCGACAAGGGCGAGGAAGAGGCTGCCTACACCTTGGGAGCACGGCGATTCACCACCTTTCGCAAAGTGATCTTTCCGGCGATCCGCTCCGGTCTGATCGGGGGAGGATTGCTCGCCTACTCTCGATCGCTCGCCGAGTTTGGCGCGGTCGTGCTCGTGGCGGGCAACATTCCGGGCAAAACGCTCCTCGCCTCCGTCTACATCTTCGGCGAGGTGGAAAGCGCCAACCCGCAGGGGGCGGCTGCCGTCTCCATCATGTTGCTGACCGTTTCCTTCCTCATCCTGCTTTCGATCAACCTCTTTTTGAACAGGAGAGTATCGAGATGAGAAAAGCTTTGATCGCTGCTTCCTATCTAATCTGTCTCTTGCTCCTGATCGTTCCGCTGATCAAGCTGTTTCAAGGTGCTGGTGAGCAGGGGTTCGCCAGCATCTGGTCCACGCTCACCCGGCAAGACGTTTTGCATGCGCTTTGGGTCACCGGGCTGATCACGCTGATCGTCACTATCCTCAACGTTCTGTTCGGCGTGCTGCTTTCGCTCACGCTCGCACGCGACACCCGTCTCAGCAGGCGCTTTCGCCAGTTTCTCAACTCGTTGGTCGATCTGCCCTTCGCCGTCTCACCTGTGATCGCCGGACTGATGATCGTCCTGTTGCTCGGCCCGAACACGATCATCGGCGCCTTCTTCGAAGGGGTCGGCACCCCAATCGTCTTCGCACTGCCCGGCATGGTGCTCGCGACGCTGTTCGTCACCTTCCCCTTCACCGTGCGCGAAGTGTTGCCCGTCCTGCAAGAGATCGGCACCCAGCAAGAAGAGGCCGCCTTCACGTTAGGCGCGGGGCGGTGGACCACCTTTTGGCGCGTCACCTTTCCCTCGATTCGCTTTGCGATCTACTATGGCATCGTGCTGACGGTCGCCCGCTCGCTCGGTGAGTTTGGCGCAGTTCTCGTCGTCTCCGGCAACATCGTCAATCAGACGCAGACAGCTACGATCTTCGTGTATCAGGAAGTCGAGAATTTCAACTTCGCAGCTGCCAACTCGGTCGCGCTGGTCCTCGCCCTGCTGTCGATCACCACGCTGCTGTTGCTCGAATGGACAAAAAAACGAAAAGGAGCGCTGTAGCTCATGCAGATTGAAGTCAAACAACTGAGCAAATCGTTCGACCGCACCTCGGTCGTGTCCGATGTTCACTTCTCCATCCGCAAAGGGCAGCTGATCGGGTTGCTCGGCCCGAGCGGCGGTGGCAAAACCACGATCCTCCGCCTCTTAGCCGGTTTGGAAACCCCGTCGTCTGGCGAGATCTATTTTGACGGGCAGCGAGTGGATCGCCTGCCCCCGCAAGATCGCGGCATCGGGTTCGTCTTTCAAAACTACGCGCTGTTCAAGCATATGACCGTCAGCGAAAACATCGAGTTCGGCCTGCGCGTGCAGAAAAAAAGCAGAGCGGAAGCGGCCGCTCGCGTGCAGGAGCTGTTGGAGCTGATCGGCCTGCAGGAGCTGGCGAAGCGGTACCCGCATCAGCTGTCCGGCGGTCAGCGTCAGCGGGTCGCCTTCGCCCGCGCGCTCGCGCCTGCGCCGCAACTGCTGCTGCTCGACGAGCCGTTTTCTGCCATCGATGCGAAAGTGCGCAAAGAGCTGCGCGATTGGTTGCGCGACATGATCACCCAGCTCGGCGTGACCAGCATCTTCGTCACGCACGATCAGGAGGAAGCGATGGCGGTGGCAGATGAGATCATCGTCTTCAACAGAGGGCGCATCGAACAGCAAGGAACGCCGTGGGAGATCTTCCGCCACCCCGCCACGCCCTTTGTCGCCTCCTTTATCGGCGATACGAACGCGATCGAAGATCTGTCCCTGCTCGAACATCTTGTTTCGCTCGACAGGATCGAGGCGGGCAGCAAAGTGCTCGTCCGCCCCGAATCGATCGAGATCGATCGCCAGCAGGAGCTTGCTGCTACAGGTGCGGCGCTTCTAGGCGTCGTGCGAAACGTGCAGTTTCGCGGCTCCTATTGGCAGGTGGAGCTGCAGGTCGGAAGTCAGCAGCTGCTCGCCCAGCGCCCGTTGGAACAGGAGCCGCTTCGACCGGGTGATCAAGTCTCGGTGATCCTCCACCGCGCCCACCTCTTTGCTGGCACAGAGAACATCATCTTGGAGAACAGCAAGCGGGAGCACCGGTTGAACGAACACAGCCTTAAAGAACACAGCTTGAAAGAGCACAGCTTCGCCTAAAAAGGAGGTCCTTCCAATGAAAAAATGGGTCACTCGATCGATCAGCCTCTCGCTGCTCACCCTCGCACTCGCCAGCTTGACCGCCTGCGGCACCGAGGATAGTTCCACGCCGGCAAACGGTGAGCAAAAACAGGAGGTCACGCTGATCCTCGGCTCCTACTCGGTGCCGAAAGAAGCTTTCCAAGCGATCCTGCCCAAATTCCAGCAAGCTTGGCAAGCGAAGACCGGCCAGCAGGTGAACTTCCAAGAATCGTACGAAGCTTCCGGCGCACAAGCGCGGGCGATCGCCGGCGGCTTCCAAGCGGACATTGCCGCCCTGTCCTTAGAAGCGGACATCGACACGATCGCCGAGGCCGGGCTGATCACCCACGATTGGCGGAAAAAGACGAACGGCGGCATGATCACCTCCTCCGTCGTCGCCATCGGCACGCGCGAGGGCAACCCGAAAGGCATCAAAGACTGGAGCGATCTGGTCAAGCCGGACACGGTCGTCCTCTATCCCAACCCGAAATCATCTGGTGGGGCGCAGTGGGACATCAACGCGATCTACGGCGCGGGCCTCAAGCTGTCGGAGGAAAAAGGAGCGAAAGACCCGGCCGCCGCTGCCAGCCTGTTAGCCGCGATCCATAAAAATGTGAAAGTGATGGACAAAAGCGGTCGCGCGTCGATGACGACGTTTGAAAGCGGGGTGGGCGATGCGGTCGTCACCTATGAAAACGAACTGCTCGCCCGCGTCCAAGAGGGCGGCAAATATTCGATCATCGTGCCGAACTACACGATTCGCATCGACAACCCGGTTGCGGTCGTCGATAAAAATGCAGACAAACATGGCGTGCGGGAAGTGGCCGAAGCGTTTGTCGACTACCTCTGGAGCGCAGAGGCGCAAAACATTTTCGCCGAGAAAGGGTTCCGTTCGGTCGACCAGGCGGTCGCCGCCAAGTATGCGGAGAAGTACCAAACGCCCGCCGGCCAATTTGACATCGACTATCTGGGCGGCTGGGAGCAAGTGCGCAAAGAGCTGTACGCCAAGGGCGCGCTGTGGGATCAGATCGTGATGGAAAAATAGCGGGAGACCGATCCGCTTCGCAAACAAAAAAACATGTCGCCAGCAGACGTTTTCGGTCGCCGCGACATGTTTTTGTTTTGTGTGCACCAGCACCCGCTTCACCTTTCTCGCTCATCCCGCTCGTTCAGCTTCGAAATCGACTCGGCGCGCTCATAGCTGGCGACCACGATCAGCAGCAAGATCAATCCGCCCATCAACACACCTTGCCCCACAGACACCGCCTCTTTCGTTCTGCGTCGTATGTTAGAGAATTGTATGAAAGCAGCCGCTCCGTTTAGACCAGCTCAACGAGAGCAAAAGGGGCAGGGCAAAAAGAAAGACAGCCTGTGCCGGCTGTCTTTTCTGCTGATCCAGTTCAAAAAGTGGTCTAGTTCAAAAAGCTGGAGATGTCGTTCTCCTTCGTTCCGATCGCCGGAGCAGCTTGCGCGCCCGATCTGAGGCCCAGTCGCTCGTTCATCTGCTGGTTGATCGTCGTCATCTTGTTGGTATAATCTTTGCAGCTCTCGATGATCTGCTGGTTGGAGCGCTCCGAGATATCCAGCGCTGCCATCAGGTCGCCGATCGCCTGGTTGACCGCTTCCAAAGACATCGACGGTTTGCTGAGCAGTTCGTTGGTGCGCTCCGTCGTGGTGCGCAGCAGGCGCGCATTTTCTTTGAACTGGTCTTCCAGCGTCTTGTTGGTCGCGTCGACCGCCGCGATGACCTTCTCCTGATCGCCCAGCGCCATCGCGATCATCGCCGAGACGGTGATCAGGTTGGCCGTCTTGTCGATCGCGTTGTTGACCGCATCGATCAGCTTGTCGTTGTTATCGTTGATGATGTCTGTCGCGGCGATCGCTTGGTTGTAGAGCATGATCATCTCGGTCATCGATTGAATGCGCGATACGACCTTGCGCAGCCCGCGCTCCAGATGCGCTTTGCGCGACGTGTTCTCCGCCTTGGCGATCTCGACCTCGAACATCTCCCTCAGCTTGTCGCCAAAGGCGATCTTCGTCTGCAGGTTGTAGATCTCCTCCATCGAGGTGCGCTTCAGCTGGCGCATGTAGGCGATGTTCTCCTGCAGCGTGTCCTTGCCGTCGCGCAGCCCTTCCAAGATCGCATTGATGTTCGTTTTGACCGATTGGTACTTGTAGACGTAGTTTTTAAAGGGGCTCTTGCGCACCAGCTTCCCGAAAAAGCCCACGTTTTTGCTCTGTTGAAGCCCTTCGCACTCGTCGCGAAGCTTGAGGATCATGTTCGACACTTCCGCCCGCTTGCCAGACATCAGGTCGTTGACCGGCCTGTCCAACATCTGCAGCGTCTGCCCTGCCTTCTCCTGCGTCTTCATCCCCAGCTTCCCGATATCGTCCATCAGGGAATCTAAAGACAGCGTATCGGTGGTCGACACCTTTTGGATCAGCTGTGTTGCCTCATGTACAACCTTCTGCTCGTCCTCTTTTCTCAGTTCGATCGCTTGCGTTGTCATGCGGGCACCTCCTTAGTGATGATCAGATTCGCTATAGCGGCTATGGATCAGATCAGCTTTCGTCTGCAGCTCGATCAGATCCTTATGTTCGATCGTCTCGACGATCGACGTGATCTTCATGTTGATATCCTTCAACCCGTTCAACAACATCCGGCGATTTTTCGTCTTCGTATCACCGCTGAGCCGCAGGAAGGGGGTGATAAAACTGTTCAAGTCTTTGAGCACCAGCCGGCGAATCGTATGGTTGATCGTCCCGTTGTCCAGCTCTTGCAGCAGCGGGATCACACGCTGCAACCTCGCGAACAGCGCGAGCGACTTTTCGACGATCTCATCGTCGAGGTTGTTCTTCTGACCTTCCGAGATGATCATGTCCTCCATGATCTCCAAGTATTCCAAGACCGGCGCGAACTCCGGCGACACCTGCGGACGCCGATCTGTCGCCTGTCTCTGCTCCGCTTGCACGGTCGGCTCTGCTGGCGATTCGGGCAAGACGTCCGGGATGTTGCTCTTCTTCGTATTCCGATCGAGGACGCTACCGACTCCCATCCCGATGAACGGAATCAGCAGCGAGATCATCTCCGGAAGGATCGGGCTGGTGATCAAGGCGATCAGATAGCCACCCGCAGCGCCGAGCACGACTTTTTTCTTCAACAAGACTCTCACCTCCAGCTCAGAAACGCTTCATATGAACAGGCTGTTCCACATGGCTGGCCAAGATCCCGTAGGTTGGCTCCTGTGTGGGAACGTCCATGCCGAGGATCAGCTTCACCGCGAGATAAGGGAAATTTACACCTGATAAACAGGACACGTGCAAACCGCCAGACATCCGCGGATTGATCTCCAACAGCTTCGGTACGCCTCTGTTATATTTCATCTGTATATTAAAATTATAGGGGATTTTGTAGGTTTCTGCTACCCTTTTGGCGATCTGTAGCATCTCTTCGTTCTGCTCCAGCGCACGCAATCGCCCGCCTGCCTTTCTGCGGGGGACAGCGGCGATCAGCTTTCCGGCAGGATCTGCCAGGCAATCGATGCTGTACTCGTACCCCTCCAACAGCTCCATCACCATCAGATCATCGAAGCGATCCACCTGCTCCAAGAGGTGAACCACCTCATCGAACGCCATATATTTATTGATCGGCCCAAACAGATCTTGCACTCGATCCCGACCGTTTTCGATCACGCGAAAGCCTGATCCACCTTCCGACTTGGTCGGTTTGATACAGACGTTGTGCCCCTTGTCTATCAGCTGCTGATACGCTGCTCGAAACTGCTCCACCGTGTTGACCACTTGGTAGTCTGGCAGCGTCATGATGCCCGTCGCTTCGACCGATCGGTAAAACTTCTCCTTGTCGATCAGCTTTTCCAACAGCGACAGGTCTTGGCAAACCATCACTTTTGTTCCGCGCTCCTCAAAGCGCCGCACCTCTTTGGCGATGTCGTACATATTCCAGCGGGGAATGAAAACATCGATGCGATTGCGGTCACAAAAATCTAAGCAGAACTCCACATAGGAAGACCCTGTCACAGCAGGCTCCACCTCCGCATGATCGCACGCTTGCAGCGACATGTGCATCCGATTCGGATGCGTCCCATACAGGGTGAACGGCATGCCGTCCTCATTGTTGCGGATCATGTTCAAATATTGATAGGCCACCGAAAACCAGCGATTGATCCAGATGTTCGTCACTGCGCCTCAACCCCTCGCCCCAGATTGCAGGGCCGCTTTTTTCTCGCCGCTCAAAAGCTCTGCGGCGCTCTCCAAGATCTCCACCGCAGCCAGAATCCCCGATCGGTTGGTGAACAGATAGTTCTGCTCGATCGGATCGGCCTGATGTTCCCGATACAGCTCGCCGTGGCGAGGCGCGATCGCATGGGCGGCGATGTCGAGCATGCAGCGATCGAGCAGCGAATCGCCCGATGCGATGCGAATCTCTTTGCCTTCCAGCTCCTGCAGATGCAAGAGCGCATCCCGCTTGTTCACCACGCGCGGAACCAGATAGACCTTCCGACCTTGGATCGATGTCTCCCAGCCCTCTTTCGCCAGCCGAGCTGCCAGCTCTTTCACCGCTTCGATCGGCATGCGCTTTCGATCGATGACATAGGCGAAAAACATCTCGTCACAAAACCGCTCGCCGATCACCCACTCAGGCGAGGCGATCTCCTGAAACAGCTTTTGCACCTGCTCGCTGGGCGCGCATTCTGATTCGATCTGGCGGCAGATGTTGCGGTTCCAGCTCCGATCGGGCTCCCCGTCGATCAGCAGGTTGCCCCCATTGCTCGTCACCGCATACTTCGGCTTGATCAGATCCTGCAGGATGTGAATGCGGCCGTACTGCGCGATCGTGCGCGTCGTCACCGGCACGAACATCGCTCGCTCCGACAGCTCCCGCAGCAGGTAGAGCGCGCGGACCGCCATATAGGAGAGGGTCTTCCCATCCTTCGACTCCGCCGGAATCAGGTCGCGCTCCTCATGCTCGCTGCCCATCGAGCGCAGGGAGTAGATCAACGTCTGATCCAGATCGCTTGCAAAGATCATTCCACTTCCCCCTTTAACGGCTTGATCAGACCACAGCAGGAATAGGCGAGCCCAGGAAACACTTCGACCGGAACGCTGCGGTCGGACGCGAGCAGCAAAATGTGCTCCAAGTTCGGATTGTCGAGGCGATCGACAAGAATTTTCCACGGTACTCGCCGCAACAGCACGCGGGTCGTCTCCCCGACGCCCGGCTTGACCAGGTTGATGTCCTCGATCCCGAAATGCGCCTGAATCTGTTTGATGCTCTGCAAGCCCTGCCAGTCTGCCTTCACCTCTGCATCCTGATGAGCTTGCGCATCGAGTTTCGCCTGTGCGCTGACTTGCGGAAAATGCGCGCTGATCACATCGACAAAATGATTGGACAGGTCATCTTCCCGCCACTCCTCATAATATTTGGCCCCATGAAAGTCGAGCGCTCCGATCAGATCCGGTCGGAGCACCGTGCGACTGACCAGCCCGGAGACGGTCGAGTTCAGACAGGCGCTCGGGATCAGAAAATCCTCTCGCGTTCCATAAAGCTCCGAACAGCTGCCCGGGTCTGCGAGCACGGCGAGCTGATCGGACAGCTCAACACCGTAGCGGCGAGCAAAGTCTGCACAAGCTTCGATCAGCACTTGTCGAATCGCGCCTTTGCCCGTCCACCCATCGACAAACTGAATCTGCCGATCTGGATGGTTCTGCAAGATGTACAGGAGCGCATTTTCGTCGATCCCTTTGCCGCGGATGATCGAGATGCTGTAGTGCGGCACTTCGATCTGATAGACCTGTGCCAGATAGCGCTTGATCAGGATGCCGATCGGCGTGCCCGCCCGCGCCAGCGAGGCGAGGACGACCTCCGTTCCGCGCTCCTTCACGATCAGCTCGGCAACCGTTCCTGCCGCCAGCGCCACTTTTGCTGAGGTGCGCTCAAGCGTCTGGTGAAACAGCTGCAAGTATTCGGGTGATGGATGATACTCGACAGGAAGCATCTCCGAGTAGTGCGTTCCGCTCTGGATCGCTTCCTCTCGATCCTCATTCGATCGCTCAAGCGATGCGTGCTGTAAGTTCTTCAACAAAAAAATGACATCCTCAGGTGAATAGCTGCCCATCGGGCGAGGAGAGGGGATCTGCTTCGCAAGCACGGAGTTCATAGACGGTGCTCCTTTCCTTTCAAGAGACAAAGACCAAGCGGACGCGCTCGATGCCGAGGTTGCCGAGCAGTTCGACAAACGGCGCGAGTCGTTCCGGCTTCACCTGCCGTTCCAAAAATACAAAGAGATCATCATATTGGTGCGAAGTCACATTGTAGAGGAAATGTCTGATCGTCGGATCGTCTGGGCTTGGGTAGGCGTGCGCTTCCCAGATCGCATAGGGCGGCTCTTGGTGCGGGTGGATCGGGCTTCTGGTCGTCGAATGGTAAGCGACACCTTCTCCCATCTCCGCTGCGATCCGCATCGGCAGGTACATAAATTCGCCCGTCCCCAAGCAGAGCGTCTTGTTGCCCGTCCGCATGCTGCGCAGCCGCTCAGCAGCTGCGGTGATGCGGCTGTCCACCTCCGCATTGGCGGAGGATTCGATCGCAAACCTTCCTGTGCATCCGATGTAGGGCGCCAGGTTGCGCTCACCTGCCGCATCGAGCGAAGACACCGGCACGACGTCGAACAGGCCGTGCAGGTCGATCTGTTCCACCTGCGCCTTGACGAGCGACTCGCTTTGCTTCGCGCGCGGCGCTTCGAGGATCGGCCCCCCCTCCGCCACCATCTCCCCTTTGATCAAGCTGAGCGTCTTGATCGAGATGTCGAGCTCTCTCGCCAACTCGTCAAATCTCGCCTGATCCTGAGCGGTGCGCCAATCTAAGAGCGAGGCGACATAGTAGTCTGCCTGCGGGTATTTTTGGTGCAGTTCGCGGATGATGTTCAGCGCGGTCTTGCCTGTCGTCATCTCATCATCGACCAGCACGATCGATTCGCCAGCCTGAACCGGATGTTCGGCGTAGCAGCGGTGAGCGGTCGCGTGGGAATGCTCCTCTTCAAAGCTGATCGAAGAGGTCAGCTCGGGGATCAGCTCTCGCGTCGTGTGGACATAGCGACACCCCTCGGCAAACGCATCGTACATGCTGTGCCCCAAGGCGGTGGCCGTCTCCGCAAAGCCGATAAAGGCGAGCGGGCGAGGTGGCACCAAGCGATTGGCCTGCAGCTGCAGGTAGGCGCGCTTCGCCTGCGATCGATCGCGCAGCCCTTCGATGATCAACTCGGTAGCAGGTGCTGGGCCGTTCAGTTCCCGCTGCAACAGCACGGCGAGCGCCGAGCCGCTCAGGAGGGAAACGTACGGATCGACAGCCAGATGCTTGCCCAACACTTTGCTGACAAAAAGAAACGCCCGCTTCTTGTTGATCCGCGCTGCCATCGAAAACAGCGCATCGAGCGGCAGATCGAACGGGTTCTCCGTGACGGTCACATGGACTTTCAGGTCCCCCATGATGTCATACGTATGCTTGTCCCTGCTTGCTGACTGGTGAGTGAAAGTTGTCCTGCTCATGTAACACCCCGTATACGTTAGCTTTGGCCAGGATTCGTTTGGCCCAGTTCAGGTGTGGTTTGACCTCGTTCATCTTGTTGGCGTACTCGCTCCTGACCACACCCTGCCGTCCATCTTGGCTCTGCACGATGCTGATCGCATCCAGATATTCTTCGCGCGTGACCGCATGAAGCGTCTGGACGATCCTGAGCTGGCTCGGATGGATCATCGTCTTCCCGACCAGCCCGTTCTCCTTGTCGAGCAGCACTTCGCGAATCAGTCCGCATTCGGCCGGATGGGTCGGTCGCAGCCTATATTGGCGAGCGATTCGCTCCACCCGCTCTTCGGGCGGTGACAGCTCTGTCCCTCTGTGCGGAAAGTATTCCCACACCGGACCGGAGATCTGGTAGCCATCGCCAGCTCGCCCAAACGTGTTGATAATATCGGCGATGCAGTCGCGGATGACGGCGATGTCATAAATCGTGTGATGCACACTGCGCCGAACGCCAAACAGGCTGGAAAAATCGGTGGCGCCGATGCGCACGTTCAGCACATAGTCTCGATAGCGATCGACGATCGCTTTGCTGCCTGCAAGCGTTACTGCTCGCTGCTCCAGATAGATGATCGATTCGCTTTCGAGGATCGGCGATCCGTAGAGCGTCGGTGCGCTCTGCTCTTTGTGCCGGTTGTACTCCTCAAGGATGCGAAAAAAGTCCTCGCCCCGCTCCGGCGTAAACTTCGGAAAGAAAAAGCCGGTGATCAGCGCGACTCGCGCTTCGAAGCGCAAGATCATGCGCCGCATCTGTTCCGGGCTTCTGACGCGGACAAAGAGCAGCGGCACTCGATCTTCGGACAGCGCTCCGATCTCGACGTAGGAAGCCAACTTGAACAGCTGCTGCTGCAGCGACGCTTCGGCCGCTTCCACCTGATGATCGCCGATCGCATCCTCAAGATCGAACACCATCGCGACCAAGCCTTCATGCTTTTGATGCAGGATGTCCTCTGCGATCGTCTGCCGCGTGGCAGGAGAATAGAGGGCGGCTCCTGCCGCATAGGAGAGCATCTCTTTGCTCGAATGGTTGCAAAAAGGTGCGGGCTGTTTGTAAAACGCCGCCAGCGCTTCATCCTCAGATAAATAGTTGAAGTATCTCAAAGGACTGTCTCCCTTCTTACCTTTGCGTGACGTAGAAAAAAAAATCTCTCTTTTGAGGAGAGATTAGATTCGATCTGGATGATGAAGGAAGGGAGTTACTCTGCTGTCTTTTTCTTGCGGATGGAGCTGTAGATCATCGTGCCGATAAACACTGCGATCAGGATGCTGAAGAATGCGATGTGCGACAGTTCGAAGCCGAAAACAGCAGCCATCATCTTCCCTGCGATGATCGCGATCAGGATGAAAGCGGTCGTCTCAAGCTCTGGGAACTTATCGATCAGCTTGAGGAAGATCTGTGCGACACCGCGCATCATCAGAACGCCCAAGATCCCGCCGAGGAACAAGACCCAGACTTGGTTGCTGATCCCGAATGCTGCGATTACGCTGTCGATGCTGAACGCGATGTCCATCAGCTCGACCATCAGGACCGTCTTCCAGAAGGAGAGCGGCTTGTTTTTCACATCGTCCTCATCTCCGCCCTTGAACAGCCCTTTATAGGCGATGTAGAAGAGGTAGAGTGCCCCTGCGACCTTGACCGGCGTAAACGTGACGAGATAGGTGCCGAGACCGATCGCCAGGAAGCGGAAGACGTATGCGCCGAGAATCCCGTAGAACAGCGCGCGCTTCTGCTGCTCTTTCGGCAGGTGTTTGACCATGACGGCGAGAACGAGCGCGTTGTCTGCGGAGAGCAATCCTTCGAGCAGAATCAGGCTGGCGATGATCCCCCAGTTTACCGGATCGGAGAGCGCACCTGTGATGTCTGCCCATGAAAAGAAGTGCCCATAGTTCTCAACGGCACTTTGAAAAAAGTTAGTTAGCCAATCCATTCTGGATTCCTCCATCTGTTTTGATTACTTGCTGGCCGTTTTCCACTTCATGCCCCACCCAAACGCTTTGTCCAATTCGCGATGCCCGGGGAAGAACTGCACCAGCCGCTCAATGCTGAGCGTCTCATCGTTGACGTTTTGAATCATCGCGATCGCACACATCGCTTTGCCGTTATCATGCTCGTTTAGATTCACGATGATATCCGGCCCACCCTGCTGCTTGATCGTGACGACGCCGTCTGCGTCCGACCATCTGGTGACGCCGGAGTAGATGAAAGTGAAGACGAGCAAACGCTTAAACTCCTTGAGCTTGTTGCCGTTGATGCGCAGGTTTTCGCCCGTCTTGACCGTTCCCGTCCGGTCATCCCCGTCCAGCGAGATGTAGGGAGAGGACGTCAGCGAGCCAAAGCTGTTGCCGAGCGCTTGGATCAGACCTTTCTGACCGTTTTTCAGCTCGTACAAGCAGGCGAGATCCAAGTCGATCGCCGCGCTCTTGCGGAAAAATCCACCGCCGCCCTGGCTTTGGTTCCAGTTGAGGTTGACCAGAATCTCGCCCAGATTCCCCGCCTTCTTTTGGAGGTTGATCTTCTCCCCCCGCTTCTTCAGCTCAATCTTCGTCAGATTGACCGCCGGGGTCGGCTCTGGCTTGGGCTCAGGTTTTGGTTCTGGTTTCGGCACCGGTCTCGGCTCAGGTCTTGGTTCTGGCTTCGGTGCAGGTTGACGCGCTTCCGGCTCCGCTTCGACGTCGATGCCAAAGTTGCCGCAGAGCGCCTTGAGGCCATCGGTAAAGCCTGCGCCGACCGCGTTGAACTTCCATTCGCCGTTATATCTGTACAACTCTCCGATGACCACAGCCGTCTCCACGGAGAATAGATTTTCGAGGTCAAAGCGAAGCAGTTCTTGTCCTGTCGAATCGTTCTGCATGCGGATGTACATGTTTCCAACGGAGCCGAAGCTTTGGCCCCGCTTCTCACCCTCATGAATGGTCAGGGAGAAGGCGATCTTCTCTACTTGTGCAGGAATCAGGCCGAGGTTGATCTTGAACTGCTTTTGATCCCCTTGGTTCGGTGCATCCAGGTAGGAGATAAAAGGAGTGGAAGGATTGTTGTAGAAAATCAGATCTTCATCCTTCGATACTTTGCCGTCCGCACGCAAGAGAAAGGCGGACGTATCGAGTTCGAGTTGAGCCGATGCGTTCCAGCCGATGCCCACAACGATCTGCGTGAGTCCTGGCGTGGGCTTGGTCAGGTCAGCTCGCTGACCTTTCACAACTCTAACGGTCATTTGATCTCACCCTTCAACGAGAAATAGAGGGGGTGGCAGTTTGCGCCGCCACTCCCTTTTTGCATGGCTTATTGAGCGTCCAGACCATAGTTTTTGCAGAGCGCTTGCAGACCGCCAGAAAAACCGCTGCCGATCGCTTGGAATTTCCAGTCGCTGCCGTGGCGGTACAGCTCGCAGATCACGACTGCCGTCTCGACGGAGAACTCTTCTCCCAGATCGAAGCGCAGCACTTCGCGGTTCGTCTGCTCGTCCACCACGCGAACGAACGCGTTCGACACCTGTCCGAAGTTTTGCCCGCGCGCGGCCGCATCGTGGATCGTCACCGTGATCCCGATCCGGTGGATGTTCGGCGGGACTGCGCTCAGATCGACTTTGAGCTGCTCATCATCGCCATCGCCTTCCCCCGTCCGGTTGTCCCCCGTATGTTCGACCGACCCGTTGCCGCCCGTCAGGTTGTTGTAGAACACAAAATCTTGAATCCCTTTCGCTTTGCCATCCTCATGGAGCAAAAATGCGGATGCATCCAGATCGAAATCGTGCCCACCGTTGTACTTGTTGGTATCCCACCCAAGGCCGATGATCACTTTGGACAAACCTGGGTTCGTCTTGGTCAAATCGATTCGTTGTCCTTTTGCAAGGCTGATCGTCATCGTTTTCCCTCGCTCTCCATAGCATGATCGTGAAAAGCGGGAGCTGCCAAAAGAGCAGCCCCCGATGTTCTTGCCTGATTAGGCAATGCTCAGACCGTAGTCGCGGCACAGTCCACCCAGGCCATCGCGGTAGCCGCTGCCGATCGCGTTAAACTTCCACTCGCCGTTGTGGCGGTACAGCTCGCCGACGACAACTGCCGTCTCCACCGAGAAGTCCTCGCCGAGGTCGAAGCGGATCAGCTCTTGGTCGTTCGCTTCGTTCACGATGCGAACGTATGCGTTCGACACTTGTCCGAAGTTTTGGCCGCGCGAATCCGCATCGTGGATCGTGATGCAGAACGCAACTTTTTCCACGTCCGCCGGAACGCTTGCCAGATCGATCTTGATCTGCTCATCATCTCCATCGCCTTCGCCCGTTCTGTTGTCGCCGGTGTGCACGATCGAGCCGTTCTCGTTTTGCGGGTTGTTGTAGAAGATGAAGTCTTTCTCGGAGTTCACTTTGCCCGCACCGTTGGCGCTGAACACAGATGCATCGAGGTCGAAATCGCTGCCGCCGTCATATTTGTTCGTGTCCCAACCCAAGCCTACGACCACTTTGGTCAGGCCAGGATTCGTTTTGGTCAGGTCTACCTTTTGCCCTTTAGAGAGAGAGATTGCCATCGTCAAAAACCCCTTTTCATTTGGTTGGATTGGGAGTTACTTGTACTTTGCAGCCAGCAGATCGATATGGGCAGCATGCGTGCCTTCACCGATCGCGTTAAACTTCCACTCGCCGTTGTGGCGGTAGATTTCGGCGACGATCAGCGCCGTCTTGCCCGAGTGGTCATCAGACAGGTTGAAGCGCACCAGCTCCTGATCGTTCGCTCTGTTGACCACACGGATAAACGCCTGCTTGATCATGCCAAAATCCTGTCCTCTGCTTTCGCATTGGTAGATGTTGACCACCATCAGGATCTTATGTACGTTTGCGGGAACTTTGTTCAGATCGACAAAGATCTGCTCGTCGTCGCCATCGCCTTCCCCTGTCAGGTTGTCACCGGAGTGAACGACCGAGTTGCAAGGGCTTTGCTTGTTGTAGAAGCAGACCAAGTTTTTGCCGTCCGTCAGCTTACCGTTCGCATCGAGCAACAGCGCCGAAGCGTCGCAGTCGATGTTCATCTCCGCCTTCTTCTTAAAGCCGAACAGCCCCTTCTTGGTCACTTCGACCGGGTCCCAGCCCAAGCCGACGATCAGGTTGGTCAGACCGGCGTTCGACTTGGTCAGATCGATTTTTTGACCTTTTACGAGAGAGATTGCCATATGGGTCACCTCCTTTCAACCTTTCTTTCGGTCACACCTATCTACATGAAAGCGAGTCGCTGATCTTTTTCCTAAAATATCCACATTCTTCTATCATTCCACTCTGTGCAAAAGCTATTCTTCGATCCAGACTGCCACCGCGCATCGGTGATGATGTCGCAGGTGTTCCGATCGAATTGAGCCTGCCGCTTACTTGATCAGCGCTTTCTCCTTCGCTTCCTTCAGCCAAGCGGGGAATTCATTTAACAGTTGGTCGTACAGCTGGTCGTCGGTGATCTTATCCAGCTTCGGCACTTTGAAGAAGTTCGCGTTGTCGATAAACCGCCCATCCAGGTTGTCCAGCTTGTCCAAATAGGCAAAACCGCTGTTGCCAACGCCTACGAACTGCCAGAAGATGCCCAGCTTCGACACTTCGGTGATCATCTTGGTCGTCTCATCTTTGTCCTGGTTGTCCCCGTCTGTGATGAACAGCACGTAGACCGGCTCTTCATTGCGATACTTCGATGTGTCGACCGAGATTCCTTTTTTGGCGCCGAATCCAAAAAAGCCCTTCTTCTCCACGCTGACCGCGCCGGGGAAATAGTGGTCGGCAACCCGCTTGATCACACCGCCGTAGCGAGTGCCCCCTTCCAGCGCATAGCGGGACAAGATCTCGCGATCCACAAATTGAAAGAAGTTCGATTGCTCGATCTCGCCCACTTCATAATCTTTCACGCCGAACAGAAACACGTCGGCCGCACAGTTGTCATCGAAGTTCATGGCGAGCGCCAACAGCTTCTCGGTCACATCCTGCACGACGCCTCTGCGGTACAGCTCCTGCATCGATCCGGAGATGTCCAAGCAGAGAGCGACGCGAGCTTTCTGACTGCCCAATCCTTTTTTCGCCAATGAGATGTTCGCTTTTTTGCTGAGGTCGATCAGGTTCGCTTCTGCCTTCTTTTTCAGGTCTATGCTCATCAGACTGCCTCCCTTGCGAGCAACTTTTTTATGATTAGTTCTATGGTACTACAGTTTCTTCGACAAATATATACTAATTTTGCCATTAATTTTGAATTATGACTAATTAATTGTGTCTTGGTGTTTTCCTCGGGCGCAATAACTTGATAAGCGATGAAAAAGGGACAGCAGAAAAGGCGGGGCCGTCCGCCATTCTGCTGTCCGTCTGTGCGTGTGCAACGCCTGCGCGGACGATCGCCTGCGCTGCGCAGAGTTGTAAGGTTTCAAGCGTTTTCAAGCGTGGGAAAGCCTGACTTACCGCGCACACTCGCCTCGCAGTTCCTCCCTGCGCCTCATCCTAATCTGGTAGCGCCCTTGCGCCTGTTCAAACTGCTCGCGCTGCTCACCGCGCGCCAAGCGCACCCGAAACAAAAAGGGTTGCCCCAAACAAGAAAACCCCAACCAAGGGTTGGGGGAATGTGCAACATGAAGAGAACGACACAAAACGGCTGGTCGTCTCATCCGCACACCGCTCCTTTCCGCGAAGGCATTCTGGTGTAGCAAGCGAGGTAGGTCTCCTGGCTCCCGGATCATCGCGTTCTCTGGTCTTCCCCGATCGCTGATCGAGTGACTTCGCTGAGAGATTACTCCCCGGTTACAGTGGCGGGACCGCTCGGGATTTGCACCCGATTCCCTGTTACCCCTCGTGCGTTGGACGAGGGCACCTCGCTGCTGGTCGATTTACTTGTCGGTTCCGTATAGATACTTCGCACTTCGGTCAGCAAATCCTTTTTCAGTCTGACGAGCAGTAAAGTTCTTTCAATTCTTTCACACTTGACGTAAGCTGTGAGTACCGAAAACAGTGAGGAGGGCAACATGAACGAGGACTATCAGCAGCGGATCGATCGCGTGATCCAATATATCGAAGACAATCTCTCTCATCCGATCAACTTGGAGAGATTGGCCGAAGTCTCCAACTTCTCTAAATATCACTTCGCGAGAATCTTCACGCACACGGTCGGCATCTCGCCCGTCTCCTTCGTCAACCTGAAGCGCCTCGAAAGATCGATCGACTATCTGACGAAGACGGACAAGACCATCTTGGAGATCTCCGCTCTCTGCGGTTTCGATTCGATCTCCACTTTTAACACTGCCTTTAAGAAGCATTTCAACCTGACGCCGCGAGCCGTTCGCGACGATCTGAAAGATAGCAATATTTTGCGACAAGTGAGCAAGAAGCAAGAAGAGTTTTCCAGCCCCCTGCGCTACGATCAGAGTGAGAAGAAAAGCTTTATGAGGAGGGTCTGGGACATGAATATCACGATCAAAGAATTGCCCGCCTACGAGGTGGCCTATTTCAGACATGTGGGAAGCTACATGGAAACGTATCGAGCCTGGCAGAAGCTCGGAGCTTTTTCGGCGCAGCACAAGCTGTATCCGCCCGAACAGCACTTTATCGGGATCTCGTTAGACGATCCGAGCAGTGTCGACGAATACGCCTGCCGCTACGATGCTTGCATCACCATTCCGCCCGAGTTTGATCGCGAAGGGCACGAAGAGGTGCAGTTCAAAACGCTGCCCGGCGGTCTGTTTGCCCTGTACCAGTTTTACGACACGATCGACAAGTTCGGAATCATTTACCAAAGCCTGTTCGGACAATGGCTGCCCAACAGCGAGTACGATGCGGACGATCGCCCCTGCCTCGAATTTTCGATGAACGACCCCGCGCAAGATCCTGAGCGGAAGGCGAAGATCGATCTGTACATCCCGATCCGCAAAAGAGCGGAGGCGTGACGCGCAGGTTCGATGCTGGGTGTGATCACCAGCTTGCTACATCGAAAAGCACGACACAGATCATTCGATCTGTGTCGTGCTTTTTATCATCTGTCAGCTCGCAGGCCGGATAACAGGCATGCGCACAAAAGGCATCGCGCACTTCTCCCGGCGACTCTTCTCCCCTGCGACCGACGAATCACACTTCTGCTCGAAATCGATCTTCTGCCTCGCATTGCGAAGGGCAGAACATCTAGCGCTCCCCCACTACTTTCCTTTGAGCGACGCGGTGAAAGCGGCCGCCAGACCTGCGGTGCCATGCTGCTCCTGAAAGCTGCGCACGCTTCCCCGGCTGATCACCTTCCCTCGATTGAGGAAAATAACCTGATCGGCGACCGCCTCCGCGACATCCAGCTGATGCGTCGAAAAGATGACCGACTGGCCAGCCGCTTTGCGCTGTGCGAGCAGTTCGACCAGCGACTCCATCCAATAGGGATCAAGCCCGTTGGTCGGCTCGTCGAGCACCAGCAGCGCAGGTTCTGCCAGCTGCGCTTGGGCGAACAGCAGGCGTTGCCGCATCCCTTTTGAAAAGCGAGCGACCAGCTTGTGGCGATCGTCTGCCAGCCCGACGATCGCCAAGACTTCTGCCGCCCTTTGCTCGCCCACGCCGCGCAAGTCCGCATAGAAGCGGATCGTATCCCAAGCGGTCAGCCCGCCGGCGAACTGAAAATCATCCGGCATGAAGCCGATCTGTTGCGCGTACGCCTCGCGCTGCCGTTTCCAATCAAGTCCCTTGACGCGGATCGTCCCGGCGGTCGGGCGCCCGATCCCGACGATCATCTTCAGGATCGTGCTCTTGCCCGCCCCGTTTCCGCCGCACAGCGCGAGCACGCTGCCCGCTTCGAGCGTCAGGGAGAGCGGTTCGACGATCGTCTTGCCACCGATGACTTTGCTCACCTCGCACAGCTCTAAACAATGACTACTCACGCCCTCGCCCCCTCTCCCACAGCCAGCTGGACAGCCCGGTGAACCCGATCGTCCAGAGCAGGCCGAACACGACGGCAGCCGTCGTGCCATACCCGCCCTTGATCCAATCGATAAAGCGGTAATACTCCGGGCCGAACACAGCGCCCCCGCCGAGCTTGGTCACCGTGACCACGCGCACCACCTCCGCCGGGTTGATCAGCGTGAGGATGCCGAGCGTCGGGCGAATCGCCGGATAGGGCAGCAGGTTCAACAGGGAGATCAGCAGTGTCGGCCAGGCGAGCACGGTGACAAACCAGATGCCCACGCCGATCGTCAGCGCCTGCCACCTGTTTTTCGCCACCGCTCCGACGAGGAGCGCCACAGCCAGATAGAGCACGAGCGTCGCGACCGAAAAGGTGACGAACGCGAACAGGCTGGTCAGCGAAATATCCTGTCCAACCAGCGCACCGACCACGCCGAACAGCCCGAATCCGGTCGCCACGATCGCCAGCAAGACGGCGAACAGACCGAGAAACTTGCCGGTCAGAAAGGCGGCAGATGATAGCGCATAGGTCGAGAGCAGCTGCCACCCGCCGTCCTCTTTCTCCGAAGTCAGCGAGAAAGAGCCGAGCAGCAAGGTCATCAGCGGCAGCAGGTAGAGCGTCAGATTGATCATCATTCCGGTCGTGTGCGTGTACCCTTGCAAGCCCATCGCGTTGTTCGATTGGATCAGCAGCAACGCGAGGCTGAAGAGGCTGAACAGGAGCAGAAAAGAGTACGACCAGGGATTGCGAAATCCTTGGCGCATCTCCCGTCGCGCGATGATCCACACGCTCATGCTCTACATCCCCGTCGAGTACGAGCTGGAGTTCCCGCCTTCACCATGCTTGTCCTTGCTCATCTCCATCATCTTTTTCATCATGTCTTTGTTGCGCTCCCACGTGTGTTTGAGCAGATCCTCATAGGAGAGCAGGTCGCCTTTGCCCTCCTTTTTTTGAAACGCTTCCGCATCCGCTTTCGATTTGAAGGAGATCACATTGTAGGCCATCGGCGTGGCGATCTCCTTGTCGAACACATAGGTCGCCTCATCGAGCTTGACCCACTCTTGTGTCGCGTAGTCGCGGACATACTGCGTGCCCACCTGATCTTTGCCGTTCTTTTCGGTCCATTGGAACAGGCAGCCGAGATCGTCAAACTTCATCGCCTTCCCGTCCTTTTGCATCAGTTCGACCGCAAACTGGTTGTTCTTGACTGTCATGTTGCAGATGTCACACTTGTCTACCTTTTCGTCGATCGCGACCGGCTTTGCCTCCTCATTGCCACAGCCGACCACCGAGGTGCTCAGCACCAGCGCGGTGAGAACCGCATAGACCATCTGACGTTTTTTCATGACGATACACTCCTTCTGATCATTCGAATAAAGGGATAGATACCCGCTCCCAACAGGAGCGAAGAGAACATGAATAAGGGCGTGCGCGACCGTTCCGCATCGCGCGGCTCTGCCACCGGCGGGACGAGCAGCGGGGCATCATCGCGCAACCACCGATCGGTCGAGCTGGTGAACAGATCTTCGAGAATGACCAGCCCCGGCGTCTGGAAAAACAGTTGGTAGGCAGGCGCCCGCTCGGTCAGCGACAGGAAAAAGGGCGAGGCGACATACGGGAGCTCCGAGCGGCCGTCGCCGTCCAGATCGAGACCTTGATGCGTGTCCCAATAGTTGCCCGTCATCCGGTTGTCCACGCTGTCTGTCGCCTCGGCTTGCACCACATTGCCCGCCCACAGGTTGCCAGAAAACTCATTGTTCCGCGATTCGGTCATGCGCACGCCTAAAAAGTTGTGCAGAATCTGGTTGCCCGCGATGCGGTTTTGCTCCGCCTGATCGACATAGAGGCCTACCCGATTGCCCTCGATGCGATTGTTGGCGACCTGCGCATCCTGTACGTGGAAGAGAAGGATGCCTTGCGACTGCACATGTTCCGCCTGTTCGGTGATCCGGTTGTCCGCCACCTTGCTCCCCTGATCCTCCATCACCATCACGCCGGTCACGTTGCGCCGCAGCTCGTTGCTGCTGATTGCCGATTGATGGGAGAACATCATGTGCACCGCATAGCGGGAGTTGGAGATTCGATTGTTGTGCACCACGGTGCGCTCGCTGTTGTCCAGATAGACCCCATCCTGCACGCTGTCGAGCGTCGAGTCCTCGATGCGGTTGTCGCGGGAGTTCCAAACCTCGATCCCATTGCCCCGCTGCTCCACATCGGCAGCGCTTCCGCTGATCTTCAGCCCTCTGAGCAGGTTGCGATTGGACTTCTCCATCTTCAGCGCAGTCTGCCCCGCTTGGATCGCGACGTTGAGAATCTGGTTGTCATCGCCGCGCACGACCAGCCCTAACTGCTCGTCGGTCAACTGCAGGCCGGAGACGGTCGCGCCGTTCGCCTCGATCAGCAGCAGCGGCTGATCAGCAGCTGCATCGGCAGCCCGGCGAAGTTGCGCTCCTTCGCCCACCAGCTTGATCGGCTTGCGGATGACCACAGGTCCGAAATGGTCGCCAGCGGGCAGCCTGATCTCTGCTCCCGGCTGAGCGCTGTCCAGCGCGCGCTGCAAATCGAAAGGAGCGCCTGCCGCTTCGGCGGGCAAGCGGGCCGGCAGCATCAGAGCGGCAAGAGTCAACAGGGGGAGTGCCAGCCAAACCGCTTTTGCAAAAGCTTTCATCCTTCCCCTCCTTTCTATCACTGCCAGTATAGCGCGGCGCCCTTTTCACACCTATGACTCGATCGGGCTACTATTGTTACCATTTTGTGAAAGACGAACTAATCATTAAGTGATCGAGTAAATAAAAACTGCCCAACCTCTGGCGCGACAAACTGTCGAGAGGCTGGGCAGATTCGTTTCCTCAGCTTGTGAATCGATCCGCTCCTTTGCGCGAGATCGTGCGCACATTCGCCTCACGGGGAGCAGATACAGGCTATTTCGTTTCGCGGTGCATCGTGTATTTCTTCAGGCGGGGAGAAAACTTGCGAATTTCCAACCGCTCGGGATTGTTCTTTTTATTCTTGCTCGTCACATAGTTGCGATCACCGCTTTCGGTGCAAGCGAGCGTCACTTTTTCCCGCATCGTCACCCTCTCCCTTCGATCAACTCGGCAGCCGCTTCCTCCAACTGGACGGCGGGAAGCGGATCGGGAAACTGGCTCCAGTCGGCTTCCATCTCCGCATCGGTCAGCAGACAGCCATCCAACGCGCCGATCAGCTCTGCCCGATTCATCTCCACACCGATGAAAACCAGTTCGGTAAAGCGGTCGCCCCACTTCTCATCCCACATCTCCAAAATGTCAGGCTGCTCCTCGAAGATCGCGCGCTGCTCTTCCGGGTCGAGCGCCGCCACCCACGTTCCCTCCACCCCGAACTGGATCGATGGGCCCGCTTGCGAAAGGCTGATGCCGACATCGTTGCGGCTGGCGACCCAAACGGTTCCTTTTGCGCGAACTACATCGACGGGAAATTCGAGCAGCCAAGCGTACAGACGCTCCGGATGAAACGGAACATCGCTGCGATAGACAAACGAGGAGATACCGTACTCCTCCGTCTCCGGGGTGTGCTCCTCCCGCTCAAGCTCCTGAATCCACCCTGCCGATTGGCTGGCTTCCTCAAAGTCGAACAGGCCGGTGTTCAAAATCTGGGCAGGCGCCACCCGCCCCTGCGAAGTCTTGATCAACTTCGCCCGAGGTTGCAATCTTCGCAACAGATGCTCCAGCTGTTCAAGTTGCTCAGCAGGGATCATGTCGCACTTGTTCAGGATCAGCACGTCGCAAAATTCGATCTGATCGATCAACAGGTCGACCACCTCGCGCGTATCTTTCGCTCCGGCAGCCTGCTTGCGATCGAGCAGCGTCTCACCGGAAGAGTAGTCATGCCAGAAGCGGTTCGCATCGACGACTGTCACCATCGTGTCGAGACGGCAGATCGCCGACAGGTCGATGCCCTGCTCTTCATCGACGTAAGTAAACGTATGGGCAACCGGGATTGGCTCCCCGATTCCGGTCGATTCGATCAGGATGTAATCGAATCGATTTTCCTTGACCAGCCGCTCCACTTCGACCAACAGATCTTCTCGCAATGTGCAGCAGATGCACCCGTTGGACATCTCGACGAGCTTTTCATCCGTCTTGGAAAGCGCACCTTTTTCCTTGACCAACCCAGCATCAACATTGATTTCTCCCAGATCGTTGACGATCACCGCCACTTTTAAGCCTTCGCGGTTGTTGAGGATATGGTTGAGCAGCGTTGTCTTGCCAGCTCCTAAATAGCCACTTAGCACAGTGACAGGAATCCGGTCGTCTGTCAGCATATCATTCACCTCTTTTTTCGTAATCATTACGATTTAAGTTTGACATCCACCATCATACACAAGTTTTATCGGTATGTAAATCGTAATTATTCTTATTTGTGGAAGTAAGGATGTTTGCCGGAAGCAAATCGCTTAACAGCCCGACTCGGAAAACGACGCATGAAAAAACGCCCAATCGCTTTGTCCGAACAAAGGTTGAGCGTTTCGATTTCAGTTTGTATGGAAGCTTTCATTGGCAGCGATCTCCTGTACGACCTCTCGCAACGACACATTTTCCATCGCCTGTTCCATCGGCTTCTGGGCGACATCGAACAGCGGTATGACGGACGCTTGGGGGGTGCGCCCCGTCTTTCAAATCGGCGCCGTAAAGCTTACCGTTTTCGTTTATCTGCTCCTCACATCTGGTCGAGCTTGCAGGTTCAATCGATGTGGTGATCATCGTCTTCCCTCAATGAATTTCCAAGATTGCCACCAAAAGCGCAGAGATGTCGAGCGGTTCGAAACGAGCAACTACCGCCGCTTTCAGCCTCATTTTGACCGAAGTTTGCTGGTTGAGATCGGTCGGCACTAAAAAGGTGAGCCTAGCGTCAGTGCTAGGCTCACCTTTATGCTCGCTATTTCACAAGACTTATGCTCGCTATTTCACGAGACCTTTGCTCGCTATTTCACGAGACCTTTGCTCGCTATTTCACGAGACCTTTGCTCGCTATTTCACAAGACCTTTGCTCGCTATTTCACAAGACCTGTGCTCACTATTTCACGAGACCGTTCTGCTCCAACCACTGTTTGGCAACATCTTTCGCCTTCTTCTTCTCGACATCCACTTGGGCGTTCAACTCGGCCATCTGCTTCTCATCAATTTTTCCAGCCAACTTGTTCAACGCTTCTCCGACCTCCGGATGCTGTTTCAACACTTCACTGCGCACGATCGGCGCCGCGTAGTAAGGTGGGAAGAACTGTTTGTCATCCTCAAGCAGCACCAGGTTGTTCTTCGCCAAGCGACCGTCTGTGGTGAACGCATCGATCGCCTGCACATCCCCGGAGGTGAGCGCTTGGTATTTGAGCCCTGCGTCCATCGCCTTCACATCTTTGAAGTTCAGGCCGTAGGTGCTTTTCATCCCTTTGAGTCCATCGTCGCGGTCGAGAAATTCCTGCTCGGTACCGAAGACGATCTCCGCTTGGTGCGCTTGCAGATCGGAGACCGTTTTCAGATTGTATTTCTGAGAAGTCTCCTGCGTCACCGCGATCGCATACGTGTTGTTAAACCCGATCGGTTCCAGCCATTCGATCTGATATTTGCCTGGGAACTGCTCTTTCACCTTTTGATAGACAGCGTCCGGGTCGCTGATCGTCTTTTCCCCCATGATGTTGACGAGACCTGTCCCCGTGTACTCGACATAGACGTCAGCACTTCCCGTTTTCAAAGCGCTGAAGCAGACGTCTGTGCCGCCGAGAAACGCTTTTGTCTTGATTTTCAGGTCGGTGTTTTCCTCCAGCAACACGCCGACCAAATTGGCCATGATGTCCTGCTCGGTGAAATTTTTTCCGACAACTGTGATCTGATCGGAAGCTTTCGAACCTGAGCTGTCCGAGCAGCCGATCGTCATGGCGGCAAGCGACAGCGCGAGCGCTCCTACCATCAGTTTGTTCCGAACTGTTGTTTTCAAAAAAAACCTCTCCCTTCAGAATGTACAGATCTATCTCAATGCGATCATAGTTCGCCTATTTCGATGAAGTTGTTGCTCCATGCTTTCCTCTCGGAATGACGTCGTCTGCAGATGAGATTCTCTAGGAATGCAGATCTTTGCGGATGCGCAGCCCTTTTGGCGTCGCCATCCGGTCGGTCCACGCGAGCAGCAGGTCGAACAGGATCGCGAGCACCGCCGCCGGGATCGCCCCCGCCAAGATCACGCCCGTGTCCACCATCGAGATCCCGCGCAAGATCAGGTCACCTAAGCCTCCCGCACCGATAAACGACGCGAGCGTCGCCACGCCGATCGTCATCACCGTCGCCGTGCGAATGCCAGCGAAGATCATCGGTCGTGCCAGCGGAAGTTCGAGCATCCGCAACAGCTGAAAGCGCGTCATGCCCATCCCGCGCCCCGCTTCGAGCAAAGATGCATCGACATCGAGGATGCCCGTGTAGGTGTTGCGTAAGATCGGCAGCAGCGCATACGCGACCATCGCGATGATCGCAGGCACCGAGCCGATGCCGAAGATCGGAATCATGAAGCCGAGCAACGCGAGGCTCGGGATGGTCTGCAACACCGAGACGAGGCCGAGCACGACGCCAGCCAGCTTGCGGTAGCGAGTCAACAGCACGCCGAGCGGAACGGCGATCAAAATCGCCCAGAACAGGGCGATCAGCGAAAGCATCATATGCTGCAAGCTCGCGTCTAAAATGTCGGTCCAACGATCAGCAAACGTGGTCAAAATCTCATTCACCACTGGCGACCACCTCCTCCAGATACGGTTTGGCCAACACATCGACCAAGCTCGCGCGCGTCACAAGCCCGACGAGCTTCCCACCATCGGTGACGACCGGCACGTGTCCGAACGGAGCGTCCTGCACCAGCGGAATCGCCTCCGACAGCGCGATCTCCGGTCGCAAAGTAGGAGCATCGCTGCGCATGACATCTTCGAGCGTCAACGACTCCTCTAGATAGCGCTTGTAGATGTCATTCGTGTCGGCGATGCCGTGGTAGCGCCCGTCCTGATCGGCGACGAGCACCGCCGTCACGCGCTTGCGCTGCATCGTCTGCACCGCTTCGGCGAGACCTTTGAACCGGCTCAACTTGACCGGTTGCAGAAGCATCACATCGGCCACGGTGAGCGACAAGTTCGAGGCGAGACGCTTTTCACCGATGAAGCCGCGCACAAAATCATCTGCCGGATGGCGGAGAATCTGGTCAGGAGTGCCCTGCTGGATGACCTGACCGCCTTGCATGATGATGATCTGGTCGGCGATCTTCAGCGCCTCGTCCATGTCGTGCGTGACAAACACGATCGTTTTGTGCAGCTCTTCGTTTAGGCGGATCAGCTCATCTTGCAACTGCTCTCGCGTGATCGGGTCCAATGCGGAAAACGGTTCGTCCATCAGGATGATCGGCGGATTTGCCATCAGCGCACGCGCCACGCCGACGCGCTGTTGCTGCCCTCCGGACAGCTCTGCCGGGAAACGGTCACGATACGAGGCTGCATCAAGCCCGACCAGTTCCAGCAACTGATCAATCTTGGTCAGATCATGACCCTGTCTCCCCTGCGTCAAGCGCGGCACCAACGAGATGTTCTCAGCGATCGTCATGTGCGGAAACAGGCCGATCTGCTGAATGACATACCCGATCTGTCTGCGCAGTTCGGCGCGATCTTGCTTCCGAACGTCCTGTCCGAACACGCGCACCTCTCCTGATGACGACTCGATCAGACGGTTGATCATCTTCATCGTCGTCGTCTTTCCACACCCGGACGGCCCGACGAGCACGACGATGTTTCCCTCTGGGATCGACAGGCTTAAGTTGTCGATCACTACCTTGTCTCCATACGACTTGCTGACATTTTGAAACTCGACTGCATTTCTGTTCACTTCAACAACCCCTCCCAGTGCTAAACAGGCTTGGTAGGGTCTTTAGGCGATTAAAAAAATGCAAAAAGACCCTACCAAAGGCGATAGGGCCTAAAAAAAGGTATGCAAAAAGACCCTATCGTTTCTTGTCGGGTCAATGTGTGTGAAACCTTCATGCAATTGACCCATCTCCACGCTTACGAGGTTAGCTGACGGGCTCGGGAAAGATGGTTCCCTACAAAAGCTCAGCTTTCGCCAAGCATTGATGCGCCCCAAAGGAAATGTGGTTCCCCCGCTTCCCAATTGGTTTATCGGGAATTAAGCAACATTGTTATTATACACGTTTATTATCTTGCAGGCAAACATTTTTTGGATTTTTTTCATCAGTCAGAGTTCATTTAGCTAAAAGAACTTACGATCTAGGGCGTATTTTGGAGCGGGTCGCGCTGTTTGTTTTTGGTTTTGTCGGTCGGAAGGACTTCGAGTTGCAGCCGTTTTCTGGTGCGGTTTTACGCGGCGTGTTTCGTGTGTTGAGTTTCCTGTTGTGCTTCCCATTTAGTTTTGGAATTTGGTTCGATATATGTTGCCGCGGATGAATTCGGAGGCGTGCAAAGCGTTGAGTATGTGTGTCCGCGTACTTTTTTGTTCACCTAAATGCTAATGGATAATTGAAGCAAAAGCCTCATCAGCTTGTGGCGGTGGATATCGTGGGAAGTAGCATCCACTTTGCGGACCAAAAGAGGCCAGCGCCCATATTCTAAAATGAAGGTGAAATGAATTTGGAAAGGAGCCTCTCCCATGTCAATTGGCAAAGATGATGCGGTACGGGGGCGGGTGATCGGACATACGCACGGCTCGGTGGATTATACAGGGTTAGCTGACGGGCATGTCCACCAATGTCTTGATGTGACTCATCCTGCAATCCCAACTCCCGACGGAAGCCACATTCACTACACTGAGGGATATGTGGTATTCGAAGACGGTCACACCCACCACTACCGCGCGTACTCAAGTACGGCTATCCCAGTTGGGAACGGTAGACATGTCCATTACTACGACTTCTATACTTCGGAGGATGATGGTCATCGACATCATGTCAAAGGTGTCGATATGCCAGCACCAGGGGATCGATAGCATAGCAGAGGGGTAGGGCCGCTTATGCATTTCGACTGGTGATCGTATTTCACCGAGTTGGGGAAACGATGCTTGCTGGCGCTCTACCGCTTGCTTTTTTCTGTCAGGCTTTCCTGCCTATTTTATCAGTCTTGATAAGCTTGCAGACGTTCCTTCTACTCCTGTTGAAAGCACATGACTCCAAAGGCATCGATCTCTGGCTGACGTTCTGGACAATTCTGCTGACTATGCCTAGCTGGTGGAGCTTTTGAAAGAAAGGGGCGATCTCCCTTTGGAGATCGCCCCTTTCTTTTACGTGCATGATACTTGTCTGCCTGCTTGCACGGCGCCTTTCAAACCATCAGGACAATATCGGTCCGCGCTTCTCGATGAGCGAAATGGTGAACCGGTGCCAAGTGGACAGCTCAGATTCCCCTTTCCTCCACTCAAGATCCAAATGTCTGTGTGGAATCCATATCATTCGGACCATTTTTTAAGGACGAGATACCGCCGTAGATTTAAACAATATGTTTCGAACGATTGGAGCGCATCGCCCACCGGTAGCAATGTGTGCTTTCACTTTCTCATCGTACCGATGGGGGACTTGTAAGTGCATTTCATTCTAGAGTTTTCGGCAAAGATGATTAAGCATCGTTTCGCCAAATCGCGTGGATCGGCTTGCTCCCCTCGCGTTTTGGTCATCAGATTCTCTTTTCTAATTCTTTCATTTGAAATTGGACGAACTCATGAATCATGCTCCGGTACACCCCTTCAGCGATGATGGGGTCGAGCCCGTAGTGATTCGACAGTTCACGCACTCGTTGAATGATCTCCTCGTTGCGACGGGGCACATTCACTTCCTGCGGCAACTTTTTATACTTGATCGCCTCGCTGACATACTGACTGCGCTCGGCGATCAAACGCACGATTTGATCATCGATTCGGTTGATGCAGTCTCGCACTTCTTCGATGCTTTTGCATTCGATCATGATATCCCTCTCCTCAATCTGTGGTGGTGTTGACTACTTGGTGTACGTAAGCAGGATAGCTACCAAAGCACTGAACATCGCAGCCGAGCGCCTCCACTTCGGCGATCGCCCCCGACAACAATACATCGTCGATCTTCCGCTCTACGTCGAGGATAAAGTGGTAGCTCCCCAATCGCTTTTTCGTGGGTCTCGACTCGATCTTGGTCATGTTGATCGATCGCCAAGCAAAGGCGGCCAGCACTTGGTACAAAGCGCCCGGGTAATCGGATGCTAGCTCGATCACCAAAGTGGTTTTGACCGCGATGGCGTTTGGAGAATGTAACTGTGGGAGGTCGGTCGCGCCGACAAGCACAAACCTCGTCCGGTTGCTCTCATGGTCTTGGATGTCGCTTCGCAACAGCTCGGCCCGATAGATCGAGCGGGCAAAGCTCGGCCCGATCGCCGCCCACGGCTTGTCTGGATCTGACGTAACCCGTTTGACAGCTTCAGCTGTGCTCGGCGTGAACTCGATTTCCGCATGCGGCATGTGCTCGTGCAAAAACGTGCGGCACTGCGAGATCGCTTGCGGGTGCGATAAGATTGTCCGGACTTCTTGCAGCTCTTTGTGAGACCCTGCCAGCAGCTGTTGCGCGATCGGGAGCGTCAACTCCGCTTGCAACTTCAAACTGACATGATGGATCAGCCAGTCCATCGTCATCGTGACGCTGCCTTCGATCGAGTTCTCCAAGGGAACCACCGCATGATCGACTTCCTTGTCCTCCACCGCATTTAACGCGTTGGGGATCGAAGTGAACGGGATCATCTGAACGTCCTGTTCAGCAAAGAATCGGCGGGCTGCCTCCTGCGTAAACGTTCCCTGCGGACCTAAGTATGCAACTCTCTTCACCACTTGCTCATCCTCTCTGCTCAGCTCTTCTGTGCTCTTCTGTGCTCTTCTGTGCTCTTCTGTGCTCTTCTGTGCTCTTCTGTGCTCTTCTGTGCTCTTCTCAGCTTCTCTCAGCTTCTCTCAGCTTCTCTCAGCTTCTCTCAGCTTCTCTCAGCTTCTCTCAGCTCTCCTCAACTCTCCTCAACTCTCCTCAACTCTCCTCAACTCTCCTCAGCTCTCCTCAGCTCTTCTCAGCTCTTCTCAGCTCTCCTCAGCTCTTCTCGGCTCTTCTCAGCTCTCCTCAGCTTCTCCTCAGCTTCTCCTCAGCTCTTCTCAGCTCTTCTCAGCTCTTCTCAGCTCTCCTCAGCTCTCCTCAGCTCTCCTCAGCTCTCCTCAGCTCTCCTCAGCTCTTCTCGGCTCTTTTCGGCTCTTCTCGGCTCTTCTTGGCTCTACTCAGTTTCTCTACCACATTGCTCTTCTCTACCAAAACGCGTTGAAGCACTAAACTAAATAAAAACAAAAAATCCCTCGCCCCAGCAATCGAACGTATGAGCAACATGCTCGTTTCGATTGCTGGGGCGAGGGAACCGCGGTACCACCCAGTTGCTCTGCCCTTCTCACAAAAGGCAGACTTGGTCAGTCAAAATGACTGTTGTCGGTTAACGAAGACAAATCGTCACCCTCTACTCAGACCTAGATGATCCTTTCAAAAGCGAGGCTCCAAGGTGAAATTTCAACGTCGAGATGGTGACCACCCTTTCAGCCCTCGGGGCGGCTCTCTGACACCAGCGCTCTGGTCTACTTTGCCTTTTCATCGCCTGTCGTATTGATTTGTTACTCATTATAGGGAGCGACAAGTGAAGTGTCAACCCGATTTTTGCCTATTTTCACCGAATATCTTTTTGCTTCTATCAAAACAGTTGGACGCGAAAGGTTCAAAAATAGATTCCAGAATTTTATAATCTTGGTTTCTTTTGCGAAGTCACGGCTTGTCTGTGGGAAGGAAAGCAGGTTCACAAATGAAAAAACGGACGCCGAGCGATTCGCCCGAGCGTCCGTCTCTTATTTTGGCCACACATGTCACGGCAACTGGTGACAAGACAATTTTCCAACAAGCTACCGACGTCCTGCCAAACCTATGCTCCCTACCAGCGATTCTTTACTCTATTCATCATCGCGATGCTTTTCAAAAGACTGCCTGATCAGGGACATCACATCTTCAATCTGATCGGCAGTGGAGATTTCTACCTCCGTTTCACCAGTTCCCTGACGTTCAACCTCACTCACTTCTCTACAGAGTTGTTTCGGGTCGTTCAATTCGGCAAGCGGAGTACCCAAGCTCACGACCAGCTTGTTCTCATGGGGCACGATCTCGACAAAAGGGGTAAACGTTTTGTAGACGATCGACTGTTCGGTGACCTCTACTCGAACGGAACTGTCCAAATTGCAGATCCGCTTGCTCAGCTCTTCGAACAATGTGAGCATTTCCCCCTGCAACCCAGGATGGTTCTTCCCGGTATCGATCACCGCTTGTGCGGTCGGATCATTCCCGTTCAACTTGGAAAGTGCAGCTTCCGAAAGTTGCGGATATTCCCATACTTGCAACGCTTTATCCGCAAGCGAGCGAGCACGCTTGTTGATCTCCGTTTCATTCCAGGCATCCAGTTTGCCAAGCCCTCTGTTCAGCCGCAATGGGCTGTCAGCAAAGCCCCCATCCAGATCCCGCTTTGCCAGAAATGGTCGGTCGCTTAGCTCCGAATTGTACCGGGTCAAGGTCAAATTGCCCAGCGTGTGCAGATAGGTCTTTTGCACTTCCATCCAATTGGCGCCAAGATCTTGCTGCCACTTCGCTGACAGGTTTTCGTTCTGCGGCATGATGTGTTCGATCGTGTAGCTTTCAATGTCGACAACCTCTTTGCGCTTGAAGTTCTCCAACTTGCGCAGCAAGTAGTTGCGCATGCGGAAGTTGTATACGTCCTTGATGACCAACTCCTGCACAAACTCTTCGTTTTTCGGGAAGCGTCGGTGGGACTCTTTTTGCAAAAACGCTGCCGTTGCGCTCTCCAAATAGTTGTCCTTGCTGATCTCTTTGCTGATCGAGGCGAACGTTTTGTTCAAGGAATTGGTCGGAACTCCACAGATCGCTCGGCGGAATACGTACGATTCGACCAGCTTGAGAATCGCCACGAAGTCATCTTTGGAAAGCTTCTGCTGTTCATAATCATCGTACACTTCGAGCAAAAACGGATAGGAAACATCGACCCGCAGAGTGTTGATATCGGTGAGCACCTGATTGATGCTCGGCTCTTTTTCGGTCTGGAAGGCGAGCTTCACAAAGTGCTTGGAGTAACGATAGATATCCTCTACGATCTCTTGTACAGTCATTTCACTCTGTTGCGTGACATGCTCTTTGAACACCGCGTAGACGTGGTGAATGTTTGGGATCTTTCCTGTTTTCACCGTCAAGTAATCGCGCATGAAACGGTCAAAGAGCGCCGAATCGTTCAGATTGCCAAAGTTGCGCTCCATCGGATACCAGTAGTCGGTGTAGAGATCGGTTTGCTCCTTCGGCTCCAACTTCATCAGGACGAAGTTGCGGATCAGATCGGCCTGTGAAAGATCCAGACCTGTCGAGTTCAGGCTTTCGAAGATCAACTGCGGATTATCATGGTCGCGATCCAACGAGATGTCGACGACGATCAGTTTCGCAATGCCCTGATGAAGCTTGTTCAAGTCGATCTCACTCTTCGTGATCAGCTCGTAGAAATACGTATAGTTCTCATAGACTCGTTGCGAATATTCGTCCGGAAGTTTTTTATCGGAGATCAGGCTCAGCAACGTGTCTTTGTCGCTTTTCGTCAAGATCAATTTGTTGTATTGGTCGCCTTCTTCGTCGTTGTTGACCAAGTAGTAGTTCATAATCTTCCGCTTTGTGATCTCACACGTTTGTCCGCTCGCTTCGATCGCTTTGCCCAGCGCAAGCAAAAACAGCGTTAAAGTGGTCAGCCGCTGCTGCCCATCGATCACCAACAGTTGGGGAACTGATGAGATCTGATACAGCCCGCGCTCGATGTAGACGATCGAGCCGACAAAGTGACCTTTTACCGTCTCATCTTCTGCCGCTCGAACGATATCGTTCCAAAGCTGACGACACTGGTTCAGCGTCCAGCTGTATTTTCTTTGATAGATCGGGATGATGAACTGTTTGGTGCCTTGCAGGAATTTCAGCAGGTTGGTCTCTACCGCTTTCACTGTCAAATCTCCTCCGTAAAGATACGCTTTTGTCTCTTATTTTAAATAGGACTTTCTATACAATTGCTCTTTTTCCATCCAATTCCTGCTTAGGAGACGATTTTTGGTAGTGATTGATTGGGAGACTTCGGTTGAGAGGAGGGATTTGGTTGGGGTGGTAGAGGAGATTTTCGTGTCGATTGCAGGGAGCTTTTGGGGAGGTGTCGTTCGGGATTGGTGATGGTACATGCTAAGGTCGGTTGGTGGTTTTTGGCAGTCATATTATCTTCAAGTCCCCTGTAAGCCGGGGATACCATTGTTACAGCTGATTGATGGCATCAAGCGGATTATCCGTAACGGCTTTCAGTCCCCTATAAATCGGGTCTTCCATTGATACAGAGAAGCTCACCGAAGCTCGCTCCTTCATCCGCCAACTTTCATTCCCCTAATAGTCGGGTCTGCCATTGTTACCTTCGAAAGGATTAGCGAGTTCAAAATATGTACAGGTGGTTCACTTTCTGCCAAGGGGGTTCTATCGTTACAAATGCGAATGTACTGTTTGGGGTTTTATCTGCCCGAAATCCAATATCTTTGTACCATAAGCTCATCGTCTGGGTCATAGACCTCGTTTTCCAGAATACCGCCGTTTTTGCAAATGGTCTTTGCGGAGGCGATATTCCCCTTGTCACATATGGCAAGAATTTTATCAATTCCAAGTTCTCTGGCTTTTTCGAGAGCCGCCGCAAATATTGCCGTTGCATATCCTTTCCGGCGCTGGGACGGGCGGACAGCATAACCGATGTGACCTCCGAATTGCAAAAGGTAGTCGTTCAGTTCATGCTTGATACTCAAAACGCCGATTAGCCTATTTTCGTCAAAGCACAAATAATAAGTTTCTTTTACCATGTGTTCAGGCAGATCTTTGCCAGTCAACCTGTTCTGCATCATCGCAAGCCACGACTCGTAATCTTCAAACGCACCGAACCCAATGATATGGTTCTCGTCGTTTTTGATTTCGTTATAAAAATGTATAACGGCTTCTTTGTGTTCTGCTGACGGGAAAACTAAATTCACAATCGTCGCCTCCTCAAAACCTAGACGTGACGTGGGTTCCAGCCACTCTCGTTGGAACACAGATCGACACTTTTTCGAGGATCGACCTTTTACTTCCGGTCATGGGGAAATCCTCAAAAACTTTACCCTTATGCAATTATTATCTACCTTCCAGTATAATTCATGTATAGTCGTGAGAGAATAAGAAACTTTCTGCACAAAAAAGGCCTTTCCTATACATCATCCCCTTGCACGTACCGCTCTGCCATCTCCTCCATTTCCCGAAGCGGCGTAGTATTCAAAACCTATTTTGATGTACTCCAAAAGACCAGTCACTGAACAGTGTCATACCATTTTGCCAAGACTTTCAAAACAGGACTTCCGCACATCCTCACTCGTATGTAAAAGGATTTGATATTTCTATCCAGAAATTTAACATATAAATATGTTCATCTTGGTGTCACCCAAGGAGGATGCTATCTTGAGGCCATCTCAAACCATACAGAACGCATCGATGGAAGCACCAGCTACAAGGGAAACTTTCAAACGCCCGCCTACGCAAAGTCAAGCATCTGTGCCGAATTCAGTTGAACGCATCTTGCAAATGCAGCGGGCGGTGGGCAATCGAGCCGCGATGCAGATGCTACGCTACCAGATGCAGCACTTACCGACTCTCCAGCGAAGCACTGTACCTGGACTAAGCAGTTCGCCGATGCAGATGGCCTGGGAGTCTGCTGGTGACGGCAAAATGAAGTGGGATGAAGTCTTGGACGGACTCCAATGGTACTTCGATTCGGTGTCCGAATTGATGTACTTTACAATCCTCGACGACAGCCCCCTGTTCATGAAAGCTCTCGCGCCCTACCAGAACAAACCCCGCCCCTACAAAGAATGGATCGAAGTCTGGCGGAAAAACGAGTGGACGGACGGCCTTCCCGGAAAAGAAGATCTGACTCCCAAACCAATCTTCGGCACCGACATCCCAAAAGACCGCGACCAAAGCGTTGCAGACATGGAAATCATGATCGAAAAGCTGGATGATGAAAAGATCAAGATCATAAAAAACGCGCTCCGATCCGGCTATCGCATCTTTGACACGGCTGAACTATATGGCAATGCAGCCGAGTTGATCTTCAAAGCGGCAAAAGAGCTGGACATCCCGCCCGACCAGATCGAGATCATCTACAAAGTCGAGCCGGAAGACCCCGCGACAAAAGGCGCCAACAGCGCCAAAAGCCAGAACCTCGCGAGCAGACTGGACAATATGGGCGAGCGCCTTTCTCTCCATATGAAGACGATCCCTGAATCGGCGCAAAAAGTCATTATGCTGCATGAGATGCCGGAGAACCCGGATACGATTTTTGACTACATGGAACAGCTGTACAAGGAGATGGTCTCCGGCAAGCTAGGGGCCGTGCAAGGGCTTGGGGTCAGCAATGTCAATTTGGCGCAGTTACAGGCCATCCATGACTACACCGTGCAAAAGCAGATGATGCGCCTCCGGTACGTACAAAACCGCTTTTCCCCTTACAATCTCAACATGGAGATCCTCGACTTCTGCCACAGCAACGACATCACCTTCATGGGCTATGGCATCCAAGGCGGGGCCGGGCTTGGTGCCTGCAAACAAGGCTACGCGTTGCCACAGCAGCAGTTGCAGGTGCTACAGGATCAGCGCTTCCTCGCCTTGGCAGACGAGTTTCATATGGATTCGAGCCAACTGCTGCTCGCATGGGCCAAAGCGATCGGGGTTAGCGTCGTCATGTACTCCGGCGGACATGCTCAGGAGAATTACGACGCCCTGTCGATCAATCTGACCGGAGCGCAGGTCAAGAAGATCTCTGCTCTTTTCACCTATGACAAAGACACAACCAAGTCAGACTTCAGCGGCGAGGAACAGGTTGAGGATCTCTACAAAGCAGCGTTGGATCCGACCTCCTGGTACATCCTCGACAACTTGATGGCAAACAAGGACATCCGCACGCAGATCAGTGCCGTGGTCACCAAGATTTGTACAAACGACGATGCAGAGCAAGCCAGACAAGAACTGAGTAATTTCATGAACAAGCTAGTGCGCTTCGCCACACACATGCAAGTAATGAAAAAGGAAAGATTTGTGTCGGACTGGCGCACCGGCATGTTGGAGGCATTCGCCGGTATGGTCAGCCAGATAGAATCTGTAGCTGATCTAGCAAAAGGCATCTACAACTGGAGCCAATCGGACCACATGGAGATCGGTGGCGCACTCCATGCCCTCGAAGAGCTCAACCATTTCACCGTACCGCAACAAGAGCCATCCGATGAACCGGAAGAGCAGGCACTCGCACTTCAAGCAGGGGCTAGGTTAACGATTACGAAGGACAATGGCTCTTTGTTAGACGAGGATGATTACAGCCCCATCGTTGACTATTCCACCCTCCAAGAAAACGACAAGTGCATCCTTTACTACCAGAAGCAAAGCTTGAACGTCAAAATCACCACTCAGTTCGGCGATGGCCGAGTAGAGGTCGAGATTGTTGAATAGATGTAACAATAAAGGAGGCTGCTGAACAGCCTCCTTCCCCCAGATGTGAACCTTCTCATTTGTAAACTTTGCCACAGGCCAAGATGATCGCTCAACGTCCGTTATCCTTCTGTCCCCTATTTATCAGGTCTACCATTGTTACCGAGAACGTTCGACCGAGACGAATAAATCCATTGCTCTTCTTATTTTTATCTTCCTAGGTATATAGCATTCTAACTTCGGGTAAAATACCAGAGTTGCCCTCCCCTTGTCTTCTACGATAGAAGCGTTGCGATCGAAGACAGTTCTCCTTCGTTCTTGATTTCGTACTGCTTCGATGATACACTGATTACCCAAAGATATTTACATAGTTTACCATTACAAAAGGAGTGAACGAAAGTGTCGATCGATGTGTACATGAATTTTAAAGGAAACTGTCGTGAAGCAGTAGAGTTTTACGCAGAAGTTTTCGGGACAGAACCATCTCAACTGATGACATTTGGAGAAGTTCCACCGAATCCTGATTATCCACTTGCTGAGGAATCAAAGCACTTAATCATGCATGCACGGCTGACAATCGGCGGGAGCAGAGTAATGTTTTCGGACGTTTTGCCCGAAATGCCTTTCACTGTTGGCAATAACATCAGTTTGGCCTTGGTAACGGACAACAAAGATGAAATTCAATCTGCCTTTGACAAACTGAAAGTGGGCGGCAATGTCGTCATGGAACTGCAAGAAACATTTTGGAGCAAATACTACGGTATGGTCACAGACAAATTCGGCATTGGTTGGCAATTTAACCTTGGTGTTGAGTAGTGAAGTGACCCGTACCTCCTCACCACATGAACCATCGAATGACAAAGACGACGCTTCCGATGCTGAAGCGTCGTCTTTTTGTTGTAGTTCGGAAGCAAAATATCTCAATCTCCGTTTAGAAACTCCTCACCCCTCAAAATTCCCCCAACCAATTGTTAGTCTTCCCAAATCATGTTTTAAGCGACCTTCCTCCTACGAGGAGATAACGAGCATTCACATCATGCATGGTATAGGAGTGGTACTCGCTCAGTTGCTCCATCTGCACTTGCACTTTCTCCACATCGTTGCCCATTGGGCATCATTGCTCATTGTGCAACGATGTGTTAATGTAAATTCTAGTCGATCTATTCGTATCCAAACAAGAGAGGTAGATGCGCTGTACGATGAACAAAAACAGCTTGCGCTTTATCAAAAAGGAGGCAACCGCACAAGCATTGGCAAACGCGGCGTTCGAGCTTGCACTTGAACGAGGTTTGGACGGCTTTGTCGTTGAAGATGTGGTGCAACGCGCCGGTTACTCCAGAAGAACGTTCGCGAACCACTATTCCTGTAAGGAAGAAGCTGTGGTGATGGCGGTTGAACCTATGAATGACATCAACGAATTTGAGAACTTGCTAGATGAACTGCATGAAAACACGTCCCCTGTTGACGCCCTTTACCACTTTATGAAGATGCAACTTACAGCAGAGCTGCTATGGAAAATGCGTCAACTCTCGTCGCTCTCCCAACGGTATCCGACGCTCGAGCCCTACAGACTCAGCGTTCTCCACCAAATGCAAGCGTCGGCCCAGAATTTGTTAAGCCAGTTATTTCACGGGCGTTACCCCGAAGGGTACACGCATCTGCTTACTGGGGCAGTTGTAGGGGCATCGTTGCCTATCATTGACGGAAGCTTCAATGTGTTGCTACCGGACCAATCGACGTCCGATAACCCTGAGGCGATGACATTTGATCAATATTGGGACACCATGTTCAGTTACTTGCGAAACGGTTTTAAGTTTTGACCCCTCACGATTTCTAGCAAAAGGAGACTATCACTCTCATGTCTACATTCTTGTACAGATTAGGGAAGAAAGCATACGACAAACCCTGGTACTTTATCGTCGGTTGGACCTTGATCCTCGGAGTTGTCATCGCCGCAATCAGCGTGAATGGCATACACGTAAGTTCTGATATGAAAATTGAGGGCACCGAGTCCCAAAAGGTGCTGGACATGCTGGCGGAAGAACTTCCGGAAGCTTCTGGCGGACAAGCTAGTGTTGTGTTCACAGTGCCCGAGGGTGAACGTCTGGATACACCAGAACATTTGACCTCGATCAGCAAAGCCGTTAACGAAGTCTACAGCATGGACTATGTGATTAATCCCGTCGAAATGGCCGCCAAAGCGGGCGCATCGCTTGCTGAATCTCCTCAGAGCGCTGGAACCGATCAGGCTACCACGACTGAACGACCTCCGTACGGCCCCTTGATGGCCAATGGCGTTCCGGTTCCTGGTGTGATCATTTCCTCCGATGGCAACATCGCCATGTTCCAATTCCAGTTCACCGTACCGCAGATGTCAGTGCCCAAGACCGTCATCGATTCCGTTGTCGAGGCCGTCACTGCCGTTGAGGATGGCACCCACATTAAGGCGTTGCCCAGCGACTCGATCAAGGGCAAACCCACAGTGTTCAGCTCAGCTGAGATTATCGGATTGGTCGTTGCCGCTGTTGTTCTATTCATGACGCTTGGCTCAGTTGTTGCGGCTGGCCTTCCCCTTCTCACCGGAATCCTTGGTGTCGGCGTTGGCGTTGGCGGAGCTTTTGCGATTTCCAAGTTCATCAATATTGTTGACATCACTCCTGCCTTGGCTCTCATGGTCGGTCTGGCAGTCGGAATCGACTACGCACTGTTCATCGTGAACCGTCAGCGCCGACTGATTCTCGAACAGGGGCTGAGCGCTCGCGAGGCTGCGAGCAGAGCGATCGGCACTTCTGGCAGCGCAGTATTTTTCGCCGGCTTGACGGTCATCATTGCTTTGTGCGGCATGCTCGTGATCGGGATTGAATTCTTATCCACGATGGCGTTGGTCGCTGCAGCGACCGTCCTCATCAACGTGTTCATTGCTCTGAGCCTGCTACCTGCACTGCTCGGTTTGGTCGGAGAGCGAATCTGCTCACAAAAAGCGCGCGAGAACAGCCGCGTCCATGCGACCAAAGTTCGGCGCGGGGTCGCAACGAACTGGATAAATGGGGTCGTGAAGTATCGTTGGCCCTTAATTGTCGGTGTCATCGCGATTCTCGGTGTGGCGACGATTCCGGTAGCGAGTATGGAACTGGGCATTCCGTCTGGTGCCACAGCGAACTTTGACACGACAGTAAGACAGAGTTACGACGCGATTTCAGATGCTTTCGGGGAAGGATTTAACGGTCCGCTTCTCTTAGTTGCTGAGCCCAAGGGTTCCGACAAAGTGACAATGGAAATGCTCTACTCTCTGCTACAGGATCTCCAACAGCAAACAAACGTTGCGCTGGTGTCACCGTTGGGCGTCAAGGAAACTGGGGACATGGCAATTCTAAGCCTCATTCCGAAAACGGGACCTACCGACGCAGAGACCAAAAACTTGGTGCAAGACTTGCGTGATCCCGATTCGAGTATTGCTCAGAAATATGGCCTCACTCTTGGGGTTACAGGGTTCACCGCGATCAACATTGATATGTCGTCCAAGCTAGCGGAGGTCTTCCCGCTCTATATAGGGGTTATCGTCATCCTCTCGCTCATCATTCTGCTGTTGGTATTCCGATCCATCATCATCCCGATTAAAGCCACGCTCGGCTTCCTGCTTAGTGTGCTTGCCACGTTCGGGATCACAACAGCCGTGTTCCAGTGGGGATGGCTTCACTCCCTCTTCGGCTTTGACACGGGCGGTCCGCTGTTGAGCTTTATGCCGATCATGGTCACAGGAATTCTTTACGGGCTGGCGATGGACTATCAGGTCTTCTTGGTCAGTTCGATGCGCGAGTCGTATGTTCATGGGCATCGGGGCGTTGCGAGTGTCGTTCACGGATATGAGCAGGCCAGCCGCGTCGTCGTGGCTGCAGCTGTAATCATGGTCGCCGTTTTCGCCGGGTTCTCCTTTGCTGAAGATGTGATGATCAAACAGATCGGTTTTGCGTTGGCGGTAGGCATACTGCTCGACGCCTTCATCGTCCGGATCATCTTGGTACCGGCTGTCATGGCGATCTTTGGCGACAAAGCGTGGTGGCTACCGCAATGGCTGAACCGTCTGTTACCAAACCTAGACGTCGAGGGTGACAAACTAATCGCCGCTCTTAACGAAAAAGAAATCACTGACGATACGTTGAAACCTTTAAAGACCCACTGATGACAATCGCTTTCGAGAGTCCGACAGCGATACGACTCGATTTTTCAGATTCTCATGGCACAACCTATTGAAAGAAGGAGTCTCTAGAGCTCCTTCTTTTTTTGCATGTAAAAATTATGGTTTTTTCGTATTTTGGACCATCTAAAGCAGAAGGCCTGTTCCTGAAAGTTTGGAAGATCACCCCTTGAGGACAACATTGAAGGAAGTCAACACTTGCAATACCACTTTTGAAATCGATGATACTCTAAGTCCCCTTTAATACGGGTCTGCCATTGTTACCCGGCGCAACAGCTACGAGCGATTATTGACTCCCCTTCTTTCAGTCCTCGACGACCCCAGATTCGAGCGAGGAACGAGCGAGACCTTGACCATACTCCTCTCGTGATGAGCCAACAATTGACGAATGCTCCCTTGCTCCAAAAATAAAACAAACCGCCATCTGCACATGCAGATGGCGGTTTGCTCTTGTCACTCACTTACTTCCAAACGATCATGCCGTTCCCAAGCTTCTGATACGAATGGGCGACAGAAGCGCGCATGATGTCCTTGTTGGCCCAGTGGTTGCTGGACACATCCGACCATCGCTGCGGCTTGTCGACAGGAAGCTCATTCCATCCCAACACTTTGTTGAAGATCACAACCGCTTGAGCGCGAGTCAGTTGCTCATTCGGGCGGTAAGTACCATCCGAATAGCCACTGACCAGCCCCGCTTGTTCAGCGAGGAGAATGGCATCTTTCGCCCAATGACCGTCAATATCATGGAACGAAGATTTGCCGCCGCTCCCCGGAGTCAGCTGCTTCACTTTGCCCAACACGATGGCGATCTCCGCGCGGGTAACCTGCTGGTTCGGACGGAACGTGCCGTCCGGGTAGCCGATCATCAAGCCGCGCTTGGTGACTTCTTCGATCGCTGCTGCCGCCCAGTTGGACGACGTCACATCGCTGTAGCTACCAATCTCCGCCTCCGCTTGGATCTTCAACACTTTCAGCAGCACAGCGGCCAGTTCGGCGCGCGTGATGCCATTGTTTGGACGGAACGTCCCATCCGGATAGCCGCTAATATACGGCTCGATCGTGCCTTCTTCCAGCACTTTCGCTTGCATTGTGAAGTTGGTCTTTACAGCTGTCTGCCCGACATGGAAGAATGCGTTGCGACCATCGTACGCTTCATAGCCTTCTTTCTCCGCCATGATGTAGTAGTCGCCTTCAGGCAGGAGCAACCAGCCGAATTGACCGTCTTTGGTGCTCAGTTGACCGTTTTCGTTCTTGTTGGTCATCGCGGCCAACTTTGGCAGCACGACTTGCGTGCCCGGCGTGCGTCCAAGGCTGCGATTGAGCTCTGTATCCGCCCAGTAGACGGTCACTTTCACGCCCGCGATCGCTTTCTTGGTCAGCGAGTCTGTCACCACGCCGAACGGATCGATGACAGATGCGCTTGCCGTCGCTTCTTTTGAACCGTTGACCGTGAGCGTCACCGTTTGACCGGCCAGCTTCATGCCGTTGTCTGCCAACGCGTACAGCACCATGCGGTACGAGCCGGGCTCGATTTTGTTCAGCTCGAACTTGCCGTTCGCGCTGTTTACCGCAACACCCGATTGAATCAAGGTCTTGCCATCAGCGCTGTAGACATCGGCGCTGAGCTTGGTGCTGTTGCCGATCAGCTTGGTGATGTCTCCATACAGAGTGCCTTTGATTTTGTCATCGACAGGCGTCTCGCGCGTCACGGTGATCGTGTAGGTCGATGTCGTGCCATCCGGAGCGGTTACCACCACGGTGATCACGTTTGTTCCATCGTTCAGGTTGATCAACACAGCATTCCCGCTGCCCGCCGGGTTCCCGTTTACCGTCATCGTGGCATCAACATCTGCCAGAGTAGGCGTTACGCTCAACTGTTTTAAGCTGTTCGACACAGTCACCTTGTAGGTGTCGGTGCCCGATGCGAAATTAGGTGTCAGCTTGCCGGTGTTTACCGTCAAGTTGCTCAATTTCGCATTGCTCGACAGCTTCCGCTTGACTTTCAGCGTATACGTGGTCGATGTGCCATCTTGCGCTTCCACGGTGATCTTGATCACTCGCTCCACGCCGGGCGTCAAAGCCAAGCCGACGATCGGCCCGTTCGCTTGGATCACACTGTCCACTTTCACCGCGAGCAACGTCTGCGTGTCTGGCTCATCCAACACCCAATCCACATCGATGCTACCCGTTCCAAACGGCACTTCCATCTCGTACTCAAGGTCGGTCTTTACAAAACCGGACACAAGCGTTCCATCGACAGTCAGCGAGTTCAAATAGCTGTTGGTCGAAGGCACCGCCTCGTTCACCGTGATCGTGTACGTCTTCGTCGTTCCATCCTGCGCGGTTACGACGATCGTGATCTCCGTCGAGCCGTCAGCATCGAGCGTGACCGAAGTCGCTTCGCTGTTCGATTTACCCGTGCCATTCACCGTCATCGTCGCCGTCGTGTCTTGCAAAGTCGGGATGACGGTCACAGTGGGGGTACCGTAGGGAACTTCAACCGTGTAATTCGTCGTTCCCTGATTAAACGACAGCGAACCTGGCGTCACCGTCAAGTTGCTCAAGTTCGCATTGCTCGACAGCTTCCGCTTGACTTTCAGCGTGTACGTGCTCGACGTGCCATCTTGCGCTTCCACGGTGATCTTGATCACTCGTTCCACGCCGGGCGTCAAGGACAATCCGGTGATCACTCCAAGCGGTTGAGCAACATCATCTACCTTTACTGATTGCAATATCTGTGTGTCTGGCTCATCCAGCACCCAGTTCACGTCGATGCTGCTCGTTTCGTTCTCCACTTCCATGCTGTAGTCTTTGGTTGTTTTCACAAAGCCGGACACGAGCGTTCCATTCACCTTCAACGTGTTCAAATATCCATTGCTCGAAGGTGCCGCCTCGTTCACCGTGATCGTGTACGTCTTCGTCGTCGTGCCGTCTTGAGCGGTCACGACGATCGTGATGTCGGTCGATCCGTCTGCATCGAGCGCGACCGAAGTCGCTTCGCTGTTCGCTCTGCTCGTGCCATTCACCTTCATCGTCGCCAATACATCCTGCATGGTCGGAGTGACGATCACAGTGTCCGTTCCATACGGCACTTCCACCAGATAGCTTACCGTTTCAGAATGAAACTCCAGTTCTCCCGGTGCTACCGTCAAGTTGCTTAACTTCGCAATGTCTGGTAGCTTCCGCTTGACTTTCAGCGTGTAAGTGCTCGACGTGCCATCTTGCGCTTTCACGGTGATTTCGATCACTCGCTCCATGTCGGGCGTCAAAGCCAAGCCAACGATCGGCCCGTTCGCTTGGACGACACTGTCCACTTTCACCGCTAGCAAGGTCTGTGTGCCTGGCTCATCCAACACCCAGCTCACGTCGATGCTGCTCGTGCTATTCGGCACTTCCATGCTGTAGTCTTTGGTTGTTTTCACAAAACCGGGCACGGGCGTTCCATCAACGGTCAACGAGTTCAGCTGACTGTTGGTCGAAGGCGCCGCCTCGTTCACCGTGATCGTGTACGTCTTCGTCGTGCCATCCTGCGCGGTCACGACGATCGTGATCTCCGTCGACCCGTCAGCATCGAGCGTGACCGAAGTTGCTTCGCTGTTCGCTTTACCCGTGCCGTTTACCGTCATCGTCGCCGTCGTGTCCTGCATGGTCGGGGTGACGGTCACAGTGGAGGTTCCATAGGGGACTTCAACCGTGTAGTTCGTCGTTCCCTGATTGAACGACAGCGAGCCTGGCGTCAACGTCAAGTTGCTCAAGTTCGCATCGCTCGACAGCTTCCGCTTGACTTTCAGTGTGTACGTGCTCGACGTGCCATCTTGCGCTTTCACGGTGATCTCGATCACTCGCTCCACGCCTGGCGTCAAGGACAACCCTGTGAGCGGTCCAAGCGCTTGGGCAACATCGTCCACTCTCACCGCTTGCAGCGTCTGCGTGCTCGGTTCATCGAGCAACCACTCTACATTGATAAACCCCGTTTCGTTTGGCACTTCCATGCTGTAGTCTTTGGTTGTTTTCACGAAACCGGACACAAGTGTTCCATCGACGGTCAGCGAGTTCAAATAGCTGTTGGTCGAAGGCGCCGCCTCGTTCACCGTGATCGTGTACGTCTTCGTCGTTCCATCCTGCGCGGTCACGACGATCGTAATCTCCGTCGATCCGTCAGCATCGAGCACGACCGAAGTCGCTTCGCTGTTCGCTTTACCCGTGCCATTCACCGTCATCGTCGCCGTCGTGTCTTGCAAAGTCGGGATGACGGTCACAGTGGGGGTAGCGTAGGGAACTTCAACCGTGTAATTCGTCGTTCCCTGATTGAACGACAGCGAGCCTGGCGTCACCGTCAAGTTGCTCAAGTTCGCATCGCTCGACAGCTTCCGCTTGACTTTCAGCGTGTACGTGCTCGACTTGCCATCTTGCGCTTTCACGGTGATCTCGATCACTCGCTCCACGCCTGGCGTCAAGGACAACCCTGCGAGCGGCCCAAGCGATTGGGCAACATTGTCCACTTTCACCGCTTGTAGCGTCTGTGTACCTGGCTCATCCAGCACCCAGCTCACGTCGACGCTGCTCTTGCTGTTCGGCACTTCCGTGCTGTAGTCTTTGGTTGTTTTCACGAAACCGGACACGAGCGTTCCATTAACGCTCAGCGAGTTCAAATAACTGTTGGTCGAAGGCGCCGCCTCGTTCACCGTGACCGTGTACGTCTTCGTCGTGCCATCCTGCGCGGTCACGACGATCGTGATCTCCGTCGAGCCGTCAGCATCGAGCGTGATCGAAGTCGCTTCGCTGTTCGCTTTACCCGTGCCATTCACCGTCATCGTCGCTGTCGTGTCTTGCATGGTCGGAGTGACGGTTACGGTGGGGGTACCATAGGGAACTTCAACCGTATAGCTCGTCGTTCCTTGATTAAACGACAGCGAGCCCGGCGTCACCGTCAAGTTGCTCAAGTTCGCATTGCTCGACAGCTTCCGTTTGACTTTCAGCGTGTACGTGCTCGATGTGCCATCTTGCGCTTTCACGGTGATCTCGATCACTCGCTCCACGCCGGGCGTCAAGGACAACCCTGTGACCGGTCCAAGCGATTGGGCAATATTGTCCACTTTCACCGCTTGTAGCGTCTGTGTACCTGGCTCATCCAGCACCCAGCTCACGTCGACGCTGCTCTTGCTATTCGGCACTTCTATACTGTAGTCTTTGGTTGTTTTCACGAAACCGGACACAAGCGTTCCATCGACAGTCAGCGAGCCCAGCTGACTGTTGGTCGAAGGCGCCGCCTCGTTCACCGTGATCGTGTACGTCTTCGTTGTCGTACCGTTTTGAGCGGTCACGACGATCGTGATCTCTGTCGATCCGTCAGCATCGAGCGTGACGGAAGTCGCTTGACCGTTCGCTCTGCTCGCACCGTTCACCTTCAGCGTTGCCGTCGTGTCTTGCAAGGTCGGGGTGACGCTCGCAGATGTGGTTCCATAGGGAACTTCAACCGTGTAGTTCGCCGTTCCCTGGTTAAACGACAGCGAGCCTGGCGTCACCGTCAAATTGCTCAACAGTGCGTTGGAGCTGAGCGGAGGAGCTGCGGCAGCCGTCAGAACGAGGCCGGTGCTGCCAACGGCGAACGCTTTCCCATTGGCTACAGCGATCGAAGTCACCGACTTGGCACTCCCGCCTTTGATCTCCTTCACGAAGGTCGAGCCATCCGAAGAGGTCAGGATCGTTTCGCTCGTCCCGCCCACATAAAATTGGCCAAGCCCATAGGTGACGGTAGCAAAGCTGACCGATCCGGTATCATCTGGCGCCGTCTTTTCTTCCCAAGTCACGCCGTCGTCCGATACGTAGAGGTAGCCGGTCAGACCGACAGCGACAAATTTGCCAGCGCCATAGTCGATCCCATATAACAGCTTGCTCGGTGCGGCAGTCGTGACTTTGGTCCACGATTCGCCATCCACCGAAGAGTAGATGACATTGCTGTTGTCTGACGCCTTGCCGACCGCGATGAACTTGCCCTCGCCATAGGTGACTGCGTTAAACCCAGTTATACCGGCGATCGAGCGATCGAACCAGTTATGACCGTCTGCTGAGGACAACACCGTGCCGCCCGCATCCCCCACCACGACAATCTTATTGCCATCGGTGGCGATCCCGACCAGTTTGCCTGTCTTGCCAGTGACTTGGGGAGACCAGTTGTCCACGTCCAACGGATCCTGTCCGTCTGCCAACGTGTAGATCTTCCCGTTGTCACACGCAGCGAGCCACTGTGTGCCGATGTGCTCCATCTCCAACACTTTACAGGGGAAGACCGTCCCAGCCTTTTGAAAAGCAGTTCCAGAGCTGTCTGTGGACTTCCCATAATCCCCTGACTGCGAAAATAGCAGCCAAGTTCCGTTGCCATAGGCGACCTCATTGCCGAACGACCCTACGCCATAGCCAGGATTGAACGAACTCCAAGTTGCCGCCTCCGCACGTTGTACATACGGGTCGATTCCAGAGGAAAAGGCGACCAATAAAAATACCAGCAGCAGACTGATCATCCTCTGGAATTTTTTGAATAATTGAACCGAACTCATTCCATTCCTCCCTACAGAGAGCCTGAACATGTAGACTGTCAGCCCCCGTAAGATAAATGACTTCGAACTTTTCCCTTTTCCTCACCCCCCCGTTGAGGCTTGAAAAACTGTCTATTTTACCTCTTTTATCATAATGCATCGCTGAATACAGGTAAACCTCATCAAAGAAAAAATTAGGTTATAAAACCACTTTTACCAAATCGATAATGATTGTTGAAAGGGGCTGTGCTATAATCTTCCCATCAAGATCATACCACCCAAAAATTGCTGATCATGGAGAAAAAGATGGTCGAACTTTCTCAAGCTCTTCCTGAACAGGATTCGTTCCTGTTTGACCTGTATGCGAGCACGCGGAGAGCGGAGCTTCAGGCGTGGGGATGGGACGAGCAGATGCAACAGCAGTTTTTGCAGATGCAGTGGACCGCTCAACAGCGCTCCTACGCCATGCAGTATCCGGCTGCAGATCACTCGCTAATTCTTTATCGGAATCTTCAGGTAGGTAGGTTGCTCGTCGCCCGCTCCGATGAAGAGATCGTGCTGGTCGACATCGCGCTGCTCCCTGATTTCCAAAACATAGGAATCGGCGCTTTTCTGATTCGACAGCTGCAGGAGGAAGCGGCAGCATCTGCGCGTCCGCTGCGGCTCAGCGTCCTTTCCACCAACCCGGCGCGCCGCCTGTACGACCGCACTGGTTTCGTGCAGACCGCAGAGAACGGGTTGCACATCCGCATGGAATGGCTGGCACCTCAGGTGTCCAAGCCTTCCCATTATAATGACATGAGGTGACACAACGATGAGCGAATCCTATTTGGGCGAAATTCGCATGTTTGCGGGCAATTTCGCTCCGCAGGGCTGGGCCCTGTGCAATGGTCAGTTGTTGAGCATTGCTGAAAACGAAGCGCTGTTTGCCCTGCTCGGCACCACCTACGGTGGGGACGGACAGACCACCTTCGCCTTGCCAGACCTGCAAGGCCGGGTTGCAATTCACCCGAACACCACCTATGTGCGCGGTACAAAAGGTGGATCTGAGACGGTGACCGTGGTCGCGAATCAACTGCCGCAGCACACGCACATCGCCAACGCCAACAACACCTTATCCGACGGGGATACGTCTGCCAATGCCATCTGGGGCAAAACGATCCACACCAACTTCGGAAGCGGCACCACGCAAAACATGAGCGCGCAAACGATTGCATCTGTCGGCGGCAACCAACCGCATGAGAACATGATGCCGACGACCACCATCTCCTTCATCATCTCGCTGTACGGCATCTTCCCGCCCCAATCTTAAAATGACCGACCATCAACCATTGAGGAGGAATTCTCATGTCAGAACCGTTCGTGGGTGAAATCCGCCTGTTCGCCAACAACTATGCCCCGCGAGGCTGGATGTTTTGTGAAGGGCAAATCCTGCAGATCAATCAGAACCAAGCGCTCTATTCTCTGCTCGGCGCCGTCTATGGTGGCAACGGTGTGACGACGTTCGCCTTGCCAGACTATCGCGGCCGCGTGCCGATCCATGTCAGCCAATCCATTCCACTCGGTACTGCTCAAGGGGAAGCGACACACATCTTGACCGTCAATGAGATGCCGCAGCACACGCATCAGGTATCAGGTTCCAACGCTTCCAATGCCCCATCTCCAGCCAACAACACATGGGGCTCAGGTACAGATTTGAATGCATACGGTCCAGCTGAAACGATGGTGCAGATGAACCAAGCGGCGATCGGCACCGCAGGGGGTAGCCAACCGCACAACAACATGCAGCCTTATCTGGTGCTGAACTATGCGATTGCAGTCCAAGGCATTTTCCCAAGCAGAAATTAAAGGAGGGTCGATCGAACATGGCAGACGCATATATTGGTGAGATTCGAATTTTTGCAGGCAACTTCGCTCCCAAAGGTTGGGCTTTATGCAACGGTCAACTGTTGCCGATTCAGCAAAACCCAGCGCTCTATTCCATCCTCGGCGTGCAGTACGGCGGCGACGGTAAGACGACCTTCGCCCTGCCGAACCTGATGGGCAATGCGGCGATGAATCAAGGTGCTGGCCAAGGTCTGACGCCGCGCACCACGATGGGTCAGCAGGTCGGCGCCTCGACCGTCACGCTGCTCAGCACGCAAATCCCTGCCCATACGCACATCCCGCAGGCGATCGTCGGAGATGGTTCAACTGGCGATCCGCAGGGCAATATCTGGGCTCAGCTCCCGGATGACCCGTTCAACCCACCTCCGAATCTCTACGATCCAACCCCGAACGTCCCAATGTCCCCGTTGGCATTGAACGTAGCCGGCGGGACGCAGGCGCACAACAACATGCAGCCGTTCATCGCGCAGAATTTTATCATCTGCTTGCAGGGTGAATTCCCGAGCCGCGGCTAGTTTCACAGATAGGGAGCGATCCCCTGTCGTTCACACCGCCGTCCGTACCGTACAGGATACGAGGCTTGATGATCAAAAGTGAATCGGGGGAAGTCGTTCCGCTCAAGCTGAAAAGCCCTTGGAAACGCCAGTCGGCGAGTCCAAGGGCTTTTATTTGTATTGGATTACGACACCGAAGCGCTCTCCCCATCCGGTTGCACCAGCGGTTTGTGCCCAGCGACGAGGCGCGGGAGCACGACCAGCACGCAGAGCGCGATCAAGGTCATCAGCGCACCCGCTGCGGCGAAGACGCCGCCGACGCCGATAAACTTCGCCAGCGCCGCGCCGATCGCCGGAGCGGCCAGCATCGAACCGTTGGAAATCGCGCTGGCGACGCCGGAGACGCGGCCCATCAGATGGTTGGGCGTCTCCGTCTGCAGGATGTAGCCGAAGGGCACGGTAGCCGCCGCCCCGACCACACCGAAGACGAGGAAGGTCAGCACCCACAGCGACACGTGCGTCACCACATGACCGAGGCCGCCAAAGCCGATCAGGATGTTGATCAGGCCGAGGAACACGGCGGCGATGACGATAAACTGCAGCGGATTTTTTCGCCAAAACGCAAACTGTCCGGCGACGATCGCGCCGACGATGTTGCCGAAGCCGATCGCGCTCATCAGCAGGCCGTAGGACGACTCTCCAAGCCCGATGCCCTTCGCCCACAGCGCCAGCATCCCATCATAGAGAAAGATCATGAAAAATCCGACGCCGAGCAGCAGGATGGCCATCGCCAGAATCCGCCTGCTGCGGATATGTTGCAAGCCTTCGCCAAACTCAGCCCAAAAGCTGGTTTTCTCCCTGTTCTCCCGGTTGGGCTCATTCTGCAAGCGCGGCAGGCGCATCAGAAAGATCGCGGCGATGATCAGGATCACCAGCTCTACCCCGAAGACCACCTGCGGTGAGGAGTAGGCGACGATCACGCCGCCGAGCACCGGGGCCAGCACTTGCGTCAATCGCGTGGACAGCTCGCCCAGCGTGACCGCCCCCGGCAGCAGTTGTTCCGGCACGATGCTCCTGATCGCGCCCTGACGCGCTGGGACGAGCATCACGCCCAAGACGCCGCGCAAAAAGATCAGCGGCAAGAGGACATACAGATTGGGCGCGAAAAGAAAGCCTGCCGTCACGAGCAGTTTTGCCAAGACGAGATAGATCATCAGCGGTCTCCGCGGCAAACGGTCGACCCAGACGCTGACCAGCGGCCCGATGAACACCCACGGGATGCCGACTGTGATCATCAGTGCGGCGATCGCTTCCGGCCCGTGCTGCCAAACGTAGACGAGCAAAACGGTCAGCGCGGTGAAGTCCAGCCAGTTGCTGAGATCGGTAAACACCTGTCCGCCAAACAGCAGGCGAAACGGCCGTAGCTTGAGAGGGGCTAAGATCGAGGGCGAGGCTGTGTTCGTATCGCTCATAGGGCTTCCACCTTTCTTCCTTCTTGCATATGTCATTCGCGAAGGGCCGTCCGCCCTGCGATCGCCAGCTACTATCGACCGCAGGACAGTTACCCGTTTTCAAAATCGAATCAGTCTTCTTGCGCTGCTAAATGCCGCTCGTTGATCGGATCGAGATAGAGGTTCAGACGATCGGCGAGCACTTGGACGTTTGGCGCTTCGAGCATGCTGTTGTGATCGCCCGGAATCTCGTGCACATCCGCCCCGCCTTCGATCAGGTCGAGCCAGTACGGCGTTGCATCTGGCAGCGATGGCGACTTCTCCGCTGCCATGAACATCGCGATCGTGCCGGAGCCTGGGGTCGGGCGGTAGCGGTCGAACGCAGTCTTGGTCTTCTTGAAGACGTTCAGCATGCGAGCAAACTTCGGCAGGGTCAGGTCGGGTGGCACGATCTCCGCCACCTTGCCGTGCTGGAGCAATGCGCCCAAGCACTCTTCCAAGCTCAGCTGCGCCAGCGCTTCCAGCATCGCTTCTGTCTGCTCGTCCACATGCGGCAACATCATCTTCGCAAACTCGATCGCAAACAGTTTGTCCGGCAGCTCCTGCTCGCCCGCTTCTGCGTTTGGCACGTTGGTGTCCATGATGGCGACAAATACTGCCTCTTCGCCCTGCTGTTGCAGGAGCTTGGCGATCTCAAAGGAGATCGCGCCGCCGACGCACCACCCTCCGAGCACGTACGGACCTTCCGGCTGAATCTTCTTGATCTCTTGCAAGTAATGTTCTGCCATCGCACCGATCTCCGCGTGCGGTTCGCTCTCATCTTCCAGACCGGGCGCTTGGATGCCGTAGAACGGCTGGTCGGCGCCCAGCGTGCGCGCGAGTTCCATGTACTGCAGGATGCCGCCCGTGCCCGCGTGGATGCAGAAGAACGGCAACCGTGTACCATGCGGTTGCATGGTGATGATCGGCGATTTCGGCTCGTTCGATTCTTCGCTGATCACAGCGGACAGATGTTCGATCGTGCCGCCTTGGAAGAGCACCGAGACCGGGAGATCGCGACCGAAGCGCTTTTCCACCTCTGCCATCAGCTTGACTGCCAGCAGCGAATGACCGCCCAAATCGAAGAAGTTGTCCTTCACGCCGATCGGGCTGGTGTTGAGCAGATCTTCCCACAGGCGCACCAGCGCCATCTCCGTCGAGTTGCGCGGCGGCAGGAACGGCGTCTCCCGCTCTGATGCGAAGCTCTCCGGCGCAGGCAGCGCCTTGCGATCGATCTTGCCGTTTGGCGTCAGCGGCATCGCTTCGAGCTGGACGAAGGCGGACGGCATCATGTAATCGGGCAGTTGCGCTTTGATCGCACTGCGCAATTCGCCGATCAGCAGCGCAGATTGATCCGCTTCGGGCACGAGGTAGGCGATCAGGCGGTTGCCGCCGTCGCGATCCTGTGCGGCGATAACCAGCGCTTCTTTGACGCCCGGATGCTTGGCGATCACCGTTTCGATCTCGCCGAGCTCGATGCGGAAGCCGCGCACCTTCACTTGGAAGTCGTTGCGCCCGAGGAACTCGATCTGCCCATCCTGCAGGTAGCGTGCGCGGTCGCCCGTCTTGTAGACGCGCTGCCCCGGCTGGAACGGATGTGGGAGGAAGCTGGCTGCTGTCAAATCATCGCGGTTGCGATATCCGCGCGCCAAGCTGATCCCACCGATGTACATCTCGCCAGGGACGCCGATCGGCACAGGTTGCATCTGTTTATCCAACAGATAGACCTCCGCATTCGGCACCGGTCGGCCGATCGTCGGCAGCTGCGGTGCCCCCTCCGCAAACGGTGCAACCGGAGCGGATGTGGTGCAGACGGTCGCTTCTGACGGGCCGTACAGGTTGTACAGCGCGAACGGCAGACCGGGCGCCGGGTAGTGACGCAAGCGATCGCCGGCTGAGAACAGATATTGCAAGCGAGCTTCCTGCGGCCAGTCGACAGACAGAATGCCCTCGGCGAGCGGCGTCGGCAGGAAGCAGTGCGTGATCTGGCGCTCCAGCAGGAAGTCGCGCAGTCGCTCCGGCAACAGGCGGGTGTCCTCGTCTGGGATGTGCAGGCATCCCCCGCTGGTCAAACAGGTCCAGATCTCGAAGATCGTCGCGTCAAACGCCACGCCCGCCAGATAGGTGAACCGGGAATCGGGCTGCACATCATACTGCGGATGGTACCAGCTGACCAAGTTGCGCAGATTGCGGTGCTCCGTCTGCACGCCTTTCGGAAGTCCGGTCGAACCGGACGTGTAGATGATGTACGCCAAGTTTGTCGGGCTGGCGGTGTTCGCCAAGTTTTCGTCGCTCTCTGCCGCCAGCAGCTCCTCCGCTTCGTCGAGTAGGAGTGATGGCAAGCTATGCTCTGGCAGCTTGTCCAGCGTGCGATCGTGTGCCAAGAGCACGACCGCGTCGGAGTTGTCGAGCATGTAGCGGATACGATCGCCCGGGTAGCTCGGATCGATCGGCACGTACGCGCCGCCCGCTTTGAGGACGCCGAGCAGGGCGACCAGATTTTCGATCGAGCGCTCCATGCAGACCCCGACCGTCAGCTCTGGGCCGACGCCGAGCTTTTGCAGGCGATGCGCCAAGCGGTTGGCGCGGCGGTTCAGTTCGCCATACGTGATTCTGTTGCCTTCCGCATCTTGGACAGCCACCGCCTCTGGCGTTTGCGCCGCATGCTGTTCGACCAGCTGATGGGTGAGCAGCTCCTGCGGGAAGTCGCGGTAGGTCGCCGCCCACTCTCCGAGCAAGGTCGCCCGTTCCGCTGCCGGCAAGATCGGCAGCAGTCCGATCTCAGCGTCTGGATCGGTGGCGATTCCGGCGAGCAGCACTTGGAAGTGCTCGATCATGCGCGTGATCGTCGCGCTGTCGAACAGGTCGGTGTTGTATTCAAACTCGCCGACCATCCCCGCTTCCGTCTCGGTCATCTGCAAGGTCAGGTCAAACTTGGCAGCGTCCGACTCCACCTGGTACGGCTCCAGCTGCATGCCGGCCGCTTTCAGCTCGGTGAGTCTGACGTTTTGCAGCACGAACATCACTTGGAACAGCGGGTTGCTCCGGCTCAGGTCGCGCTCCAGATCCAGCTCTTCGATCAGCTGCTCCAGCGGCAGGTCTTGGTGCGCATAAGCGCCCAGGGTCACGCCGCGCACCCGCTTCAGCAGATCGCGGAAGCTCGGGTTGCCCGACAGGTCGGTGCGCAGGGCCAGCGTGTTGATGAAGAAGCCGATCAGCCCTTCGATCTCCTCGCGGTTGCGACCTGCGATCGGCGATCCGACGATGATGTCCTCCTGCTCGGCATAGCGATGGAGCAAGGTGTTGAAGGCGGCCAACAGCGTCATGAACAGGGTGGCGCCCTCCTTGCGGCTCAGTTCGAGCAGGTCTTGACTCAGCGCTTGTGGCACGTAAAACTTCTGCGTCGAGCCGCGGTTGCTCTGCATCGCGGGACGCGGTCGATCGGTCGGCAATTGCAAGGTTGGCAGATCGCCGCCGAGCTGTTGCTTCCAGTAGCTCAGCTGCTTGTCCAGCACGTCGCCTTGCAACCAGCTCCGCTGCCATGCGGCAAAGTCTGCATATTGGATCGGCAGTGGAAGCAGCTCTGGTTCAACGCCTTCGCTGTAGGCGGCATACAGCGTGAGCAGCTCGCGGATCAGCACGTCGGTCGACCAGCCGTCGGCGACGATGTGGTGCATGTTGAGCAGCAGCAGGTGCTCCTCTTGCCCGATGCGCAGCAGCGAGGTGCGGATCAGCGGGCCTTCGGACAGGTCGAACGGCTGTGTCGCTTCTGCCACCGCCAAGCGGTGCGCTTCTGCTGTCCGCTCCTGCGCCGACAAGTGTTGCAAGTCGATGATCGACAACGGCAGCTCAAGTTCGGCGCGAATCATTTGATACGGCTGACCGTCCGTTTGGCTGAACGTAGTGCGCAGCGCTTCATGACGGCTGACGATGCTCTGGAAGCAGCGCTTCAGCACGTCTGCGTCCAATCGGCCACAGATTCGCTGGGCGGAGAACATGTTGTAGGCGTGGTTGTTCGCCTGCAGCTGATCCATGAACCACAGCCGCTGTTGCGCAAACGAGACGGGCGCTTTTTCTGCGCTCACATCGGTGGTCGCGCTCTCCCCAGCAGCTTCCTCTTCGCTTGCCTGAGCGCAGTTTTCCACGCGCTCTCGGGCGACGGGAACGATCGGTGGCGCTTCGATTCCGATCGGCTGCGCTTGCAGTTCCACGATGCGCTCTGCCAGCATGTCGACAGTCGGCGTGTGGAACAGCGCTTGCAGCGGCACTTCCACGCCGAACGCGCTTCGCAGACGGGAGATCAGCTGTGTCGCCAACAGCGAGTGGCCACCCAGTTCAAAGAAGCTGTCGCGAATCCCGACCTGCTCCCGCCCGAGCACTTCTGCAAACATCGCGCTCAGGCGCGCTTCCATCGCCGAGCGCGGTGCCGCATGCGCTTCGGTCAGCTCAGCTGACAGGTCGGGAGCTGGGAGGCTGCGACGATCCACTTTTCCGTTCGGCGAGAGCGGCAACGCCTCCATCAGCGAGTAGACGGCAGGCACCATGAACTCCGGGAGCTTCGCCTGCAGGTATTCGCGCAGTTCCCGCGCTTCCAAGTGCGCGCCCGGTTCAGGCTGCACGTAGGCGACGAGCGCTTTCGTCTTCAGCACGTCGTCGCGGGCGATGACGGCGGCGATGTTCACGCTCGGATGCTGGCGGAGCACCGCTTCCACTTCGCCCAGTTCGACGCGGAAGCCGCGAATCTTCACTTGGTTGTCCACCCGCCCGAGGTACTCGATGCTGCCATCTTCCAGATAGCGCACCGAGTCTCCACTTCTGTAGAGGCGGGGCGCTGTTGCCGCTTCGGCGGACAGCGGGTTTTGGATAAATCGTTCTGCCGTCAGCTCCGGACGGCCGTAGTATCCGTCGGCCAGCACCACCCCGCCGATGAACAGCTCGCCTGGCACGCCGATCGGCACCGGCTGATGTGCCCTGTCCAAAATGTAGAGCTTGGTGTTGGCGATCGGTCGGCCGATCGGCGGCAGGGCCGGCCATGCGGACGGATCGCCAGTCAGCGTGTGGAACGTGACGACATGGCTTTCGGTCGGGCCGTACTGATTGCTAAGCGTGACGCCGTCCATCCGCTGGAACCAGCTCACGATGTGCCGCGTGATCTGCAGCTGCTCGCCTGCCGTCATGATCTGGCGCAGGCGGGTTGGAACGATCTCCTCCTGTGCACCGATCTCCGCCAGATGGTGCAGGGCGACAAACGGCAGGAAGGCGCGCTCGACCGCTTGCTCGACCAGAAAGCGCAGCAGGGCCAGCGAGTTGCGCCGAACCTCATCTGACGCGATCACCAGCGTGCCGCCGCTGCTGAGCGTGCTGAAGATCTCATGGAACGACGCATCAAAATTGATCGAGGCGAACTGCATCGTCCGCGCTGGTTCGAACTCCCACTCGGCCAGCTGCCAAGCGATCAGGTTAGTCATCGGGGCGTGTGCCATCGCCACACCTTTCGGCCGTCCTGTGGAGCCGGAGGTGAACAGAATGAAACAGAGGTCGACCGGACGAACAGCGCTCGTCGGGTTGGCGGTGTGGGCATCGTCGATGGCGAGCGTCACGTTTTCCGCCTGCCTCGACTCTGCCGCCTTTGACAGATCGGATGCGCTGGTAAGCCTGCCTTTTTCGTCGAGCGCCACGATCGCCGCGCCATGCGCTGGCAAGATATCGACCAGATGCGGGCGCGTCACCAGCACAGCCAAGTCGGTGTCCTCCAGCATGAACGCCAGGCGATCTGCCGGATAGGTCGGGTCGAGCGCGACGTAGACGCCGCCCGCTTTGAGAATCGCCAACATGCCGACGACCGTCGCCAGCGAGCGATCGGTGCAGAGCCCGACCGGCGTGTTCGGGGCGACGCCGAGCGCTTGCAGTCGATGTGCCGCGATGTTGGCCCGTTCGTTCAGCTCGCGGTAGGTCAGCTGCTCCTCGCCGCAGATGACCGCGATTTCATCAGGCGTGAGCGCCGCTTGGCGCTCCACCGGCTTGTGGACGCACAGCTCTCCGTCTGCGAAGGTAACGTCTGTGTCGTTCCACGCTTTCAACAGCTGTTCCGACTCCGCCGCTGTCAAAAGCGGCAGTTGCACCAGCTTCGCCGTCGGATCTTCGGCGATCCCTTGCAGCAAGCTGGTGAAGTGGTTGAGGAGTCGCCCGATCGTCGAGGCGTTAAACAGGTCGGTGTTGTATTCGAGCAAACCTTGCAAGCCGTGCTCCATCTCGGTCATCGAGAGCAACAGGTCAAACTTGGCCGTCGCCGTGTCGCTGATCGCAAGCGGCGTCAAGGTCAGGTCGGTCGCTTCCATGCGCTCCATCGGCGCGTTTTGCAGCACGAACATCACCTGGAACAGCGGCGAATGGCTCAGCGAGCGCTCCGGTTGCAGCTCTTCGACCACCTTTTCAAACGGCAGATCCTGATGAGCATACGCTTGCAGCGCCGTCTCCCGCGTTTGCTGCAGCAGTTCGCGCCAGCTCATCTCCGGGGACAGCTGAGCGCGCATGACCAGCGTGTTGACGAAGAAGCCGATCAAGCTTTCGATCTCCAAGCGAGTGCGGTTGGCGATCGGCGTGCCGACCAAGATGTCCTCCTGCCCCGAATAGCGATAGAGCAGCGTTTGGAAAGTGCTGAGCAACGTCATGAACAGGGTGGCACCTTCCGCTTGGCTGATTCGGTTGAGGGCGGCTGTCAGCTCAGCCGACAGAACGAAGCGCTCGCTGGCACCGCGATAGGTCTGCACCGCCGGGCGCGGACGGTCGGTCGGCAGTTGCAGGACGGGCGGGTTGTTGCCGAGCTGCTGTCTCCAGTACGCCAGTTGCTCCTCAAGCGCCGCTCCCTGCATCCAATCGCGCTGCCACAGCGCATAGTCTGCAAATTGCACCGCGAGTTCCGGCCATGCGGGCGCTGTTCTGTCGTCCTGTAAACTCGCTTCGTAGCCGGTGATCAACTCGCCGATCAGGATGCCCATCGACCAGCCGTCGGAGATGATGTGATGCATGGTCAGCAACAGCACATGCTCCGCATCCGCAAGTTGGAGCAAGGTCAATCGGAGCAGCGGGCCTGTCGCCAGATCGAACGGCGTTTGCGCTTCTTCCTTCGCCAGTCGCACCGTCTCCCGTTCCTGCTCGTCCGTTTGCATGCCGCGCAGGTCGATCACAGTCAGCTGTAGATTCAGCTGCGGCGCGATCGCCTGCACCGGTTTGTCATCGACGACGCGGAAGGCGGTGCGCAGCGCTTCGTGGCGGGCGACCACAGCGTTTACGCTCGCTTCCAGCGCGGCGAGGTGCAATCGTCCGCTCAGGCGCACAGCGTCGCTGATGTTGTAGACGCTGCTCTCCGGCTGGAACTGGTCGAGGAACCAGAGCCGCTCCTGCGAGAACGAGAGCGGCATGCTTTGCGCCTGTTCCTCCGTCCGTGCAACGGGGAGGAGCGGCGGCAGTTGCATACCAGATTGCTGCTCGGCAGCGATGTGTTCAGCCAATCCTGCAACGCTCGGCGCTTCGAAGAAAGTTCGCAGCTGCAGTTGCACCTGACAGGCGGTGGCGATGCGCGAGACCGCTTGAGTCGCCAGCAGCGAATGGCCGCCCAGTTCAAAAAAGTTGTCGTGCACGCCTACTCGCTCGATCTGGAGGACGTCCGCCAAGATCGCCGACACTCGCTTCTCCAACTCGGTGCGCGGCGCCACATAGGGGCGATCCAGCTCACTGCGCTTCAGCTCGGGCTCCGGCAAGGCCTGACGGTCGATTTTGCCGTTTGCGGTGATCGGAAACGCATCAAGCACCACAAAGGCGGATGGTACCATGTAAGGCGGCAGTTTGCTTTTCACATGGCTGCGCAACTGGGCGATCCATCTCGCCTCCTGCTTGCTCTGCAGCGGTTCGTTGGCGTAGGCGTTCCACGGTTGACGCTCCGCGCCGACGCCCACGTGCAGGGCGGAGAGCGGGATCAGTTCCGCTTCTCCCCAGCAGGTCAGGCTCGCAGTTGAATGCTCCCTCACCTCAGCGCTCACATCGCCTGTGCATGCTTGCGGCAGTCGGGTGAACAGCACATTGTAACTGCCGTCCACTGCACCGCGCTGCCAATCGATGCGAACCGCATACGGAAGTTCTTCCTCCAGCGTGAAAAACGCCTCTGGGTGCAACGCCATCTGCCCGTCAACCGCTGTGAGCGCGTGCGTTTCCATCAACTCCGCTTGCTGGGCGCGGAAAGCTCCCACCGTCTCCGGCCCCTCTGACCGCTTCAGCCATTCGAGCGCCTGCACGTGCGCAGTCAAGCGTTCGTTCAGAATGCCTTGCAACAGCAGCGCTTGCGGCGCTTGTTCCACCAGATATTCGCGGACATCAGTGACCGAACGGTCAGCTTCCTGCCACCTGATGCTGTGAACCACCTTTTCTTCCTGCGATTGCGCGGCGACCGCGACAGGCGCTGTCGATCCAGTTGGCTGATCCGCTTCGCTTGCCGATGCTGTCGGCGACACAGCGCTTTGTTCGGCGCGGATCGACTTGGCAGGGAACAGATCGGAACTGTTTTCACTCTCCCCCACCGTCAGCACCACATCGTAGCGATACCCGGTGAGCTCATTGTCTTCATACCCGCGCTTCAGCTGCACCTCAACACCGGTGATCTGCGGCCATTCGACCATCAGCGCTTCAAAAAACGCCGGGTCGAGCGTCAGTTCCTTCTCCTGGACGAGGCTCGCCTCCCACTTCTGCACCAGCTCTTTTTTGCTCATGCTGTCTGGAGCTTGATGCAGTTGCACCGCCGCGTGGAAAACTTCCAACAGCGCATACTGGCGCACATCGCCGAGGAAGAGGTGTCCGCCTGGCTTCAGCACGCGCAACGCTTCTTCGATCACCTGCAGCAGGTAGTCGACGCTGGGGAAATATTGCAGCACTGAGTTGATCACCACCGTGTCAAACGCTGCCGTCTCCATCAGTTCCACGCTTTCGGCCGCCTTGCCGTGCACAAGCTCCACGGTGTTTGCTAGGCCAAGGCGCGGCAGGTGCGCTTCGATCATCGCCAGCGCTTTTTGCGAGAGGTCGATGCCCACATACTGTTCGCAGTCGGGAGCGATCCGGTAGAGCAGCATGCCGGTGCCACAGCCGATCTCCAGCACGCGCTGTGGCTTCAGATCTTGAATGCGCTCGACCGTCCGCTCCACCCAGATGCGCATCTCGTCCGCCGGAATCATCTCGCCATCGAACGTGCTGTTCCAGCCTGCGATGTGCAGGGTCGGGTCGTCTGTCAACAGCGGCTGGCTGTACGTTTCGTCAAACACCAGCTCCCACTGCTCCAGGCGCTCCTGCTTTTGCTCTTCCTCCTGCTCCACAGACACTTCTCGCGCTTCCTGCTGCACCACGTAGGCGACCAACTGCTTGTCGCCGCGCGCATCGGGGCGCGCCAACACCACCGACTCCAAGACGCTCTGATGCTGGTCGAGCACCGCTTCGATCTCACCGAGCTCGATGCGGAACCCGCGGACTTTGACCTGATTGTCCACGCGGCCGATAAACTCGATGTTGCCATCCGCCATGTAGCGACCTTGGTCGCCAGTGCGGTAGAGGCGCAGTCCGGTGCGCGGGTGGGTGATGAAGCTGGCGTTCGTCTTCTCTTCATCGCGCCAGTATCCGAGCGCCAAGCCGATGCCCCCGATGTACAGATCTCCCGCCACGCCGATCGGGCAGGGTTCGAACGCATCGTTCAAGATGTAAAACTGCTGGTTTTTCATCGGTCGGCCATAAGGAATGCTCTTCCACGCCGGATCGATCTCGCGGATCGGGTACAGGATCGACCAGATCGACGCTTCTGTCGCTCCGCCCAAGCTGTACGTTTCGATGCTCGGCACCAACTGCTTCAGGTGAACGGGCAGCGTCAGCGGAATCCAGTCGCCGCTCATCATCACCAGCCTGAGCGATTGCGACAGCGACTTGCCGGTCTCGCGCACATGTTCGACCAGTATTTTGGCCAGCGCGGGCGCAGAGTTCCAGATCGTGATGCGCTCCTGTTCCACCAATTCCGTCCAGTAGGCAGGATCGCCCTGCTTGCTCGTGTCGGGGATCACCACCGTGCCGCCGACAGCCAGCGTCCCGAACAGGTCGTACACAGACAGGTCGAAGCTGAGCGACGAAAGCGCCAACACGCGATCTTCCTCCGTGACCCCGAAGCGCTCGTTGATGTCGAGACAGGTGTTCACCGCCCCTTGATGGTCGATGACGACGCCCTTTGGCAGCCCGGTGGAGCCGGACGTGAAGATCACGTAGGCGATGTCGCGCTTGCCCTGAACGGTCGTGAGCGGCGTGTCGGCATAGCTCGCCATCTGGTCGCCATCCACCGCCAAGCGCTGCACATGATCGGGCCATGCCAACCGCTCGTCCACCCAGGACTGGTTGAGCACCACTTCCACTTCTCCCTGCTTCAGCAGGTGCCAGATGCGGTCTTGCGGCAGCGTCGGGTCGATCGGCAGATAGGCGGCGCCTGCCCGCAGGATGCCGAGTACGGCGACCACCTGCTCCCACCCTTTCTCCATCGCGACCGCGACGAGGCGGTTCGGCTGTGCGCCGAGGTCGCGCAACAGATGCGCCACTCGGTTGGCGCGACGATCCAGCTCCGCATAGCTCATCGTCCCTGCCACCGAGACGATCGCGGTGCGCTCCGGCGTCTTCGCCGCCTGCTTGTCGAACAGCGTGTGCAACAGCTCGTCCGACACCTCTCCATCCGTATCGTTCCAGAGCGCCATCCGCTCCTGCTCTAACTGGGTCAGCATCGGCAGTTCGGCGATCTTCTGCGCCGGATTGTCCACGATGCTCTCCAGCAAGGTCAGGTAATGCCCGCTCATCCGCTCAATCGTCGTTGCTTCAAACAGATCCGAATTGTATTCAAAACGCCCGACGAAGCCGTCCGCTTCCTCGACGATGTACAGCGTCAGGTCGAACTTGGAGGTGTTGTTGAGGAAGAGCGTGAAGTCAACGTTCGCATCGTTGTCTGCCTCCACCGCATGCAGTTCCAGACCTGGCAAGGCCAGTGCGTCCATCGGCGCATTTTGCAACACGAACACCACTTGGAACAGCGGGTTGTAGCTGAGGCTCCGCTCCGGCTGGATCTCCTCCACCAAGCGCTCAAACGGCAGGTCTTGATGCGCATACGCATCGAGCGTCACCTGGCTGACGCGATTCAGCAGTTCGGCAAATGTCGGATTGCCCGACAGATCGTTGCGGTGCACCAGCGAGTTGACAAAAAATCCGATCAGATGCTCGATCTCGCTCCGATTGCGGTTGGCGATCGGCGAGCCGACCAGCAGATCTTCCTGACCCGTGTAGCGGTAGAGCAGCGTGTTGAACGCCGCCAACAGCGTCATGTAGAACGTCACACCCTGCTGCTTGCTATAAGCGGCGAGCGAATCGGTGACAGCTGGTGGCAGTTTGAACTTCAGCGTGGCTCCCTCGAACGTCTGCACCGCTGGGCGCGGACGGTCGGTCGGCAGTTGCAGCATCGGCAGATCGCCGCCCAACTGCCGTTTCCAATAGCCGAGCTGCTGGTCGAGCACCTCGCCTTGCAACCAGTCGCGCTGCCACTGGGCAAAATCGGCATACTGGATCGAAAGCGGCTGAAGTGGCGAAGGTTGCTCTTGGACAAAAGCGGTGTAGAGCGCAGAAAACTCCTGGATCAGCACGCCCATCGACCAGCCGTCTGCCGCGATGTGATGGATCGTGACGAGCAGAATGTGCTCCTCCTCAGTCAGCTGCAACAGCTTGGCACGCACCAGCGACCCTTTTTCCAGATCGAACGGTGCGCCCGCCTCTTCCAGCACCAGACGCATCGCCTGCGCCTCGCGATCCGCCTCTGGGATGTCACGCAGATCTGCAAACGGCAACAGCAAGACCGATTCCGGCGCGATCACCTGCACCGGCTCGCCGTCGACGAGCGCAAACGAAGTGCGCAATACCTCATGGCGGTTGACGATCTCCTGCAGTGCCTGCCGAAGCGCCGCCACCTGCAAAGTGCCGCGCAGCCGCACACCCATCGGGATGTTGTACAGACTGCTGCCCGGCTCAAAGCGATCGATAAACCACAGCCGCTGCTGGGCGAACGATAACGGCAGCTTGCCTGCTCTCGGCATCGGCCGAATCTGTGCGGTCTCGCCTTGCCCAGCAGATGCTTCCCTCACTTGCCGCTCGATCTGCTGCGCCAACTTTTCCACCGTCGACGCTTCCGCAAACAGCAGACGCAACGGCAGTTCCACGCCAAACCCGTTGCGGATGCGCGACATCAACTGCGTTGCGAGCAGCGAATGGCCGCCAAGATCGAAAAAGCTGTCCTGCACGCCGACTTCTGCTACGCCGAGCACTTCGCTGAACATGCTTGCCACCCGCTGTTCCGTCTCGGTGCGCGGTGCAACAAAAACGTTGTCCACCTCGCGCGTTCCGTCCGGCTTCGGCAGAGCGCGCAGATCGACTTTGCCGTTGTGCGTCAGCGGCAGTGCTCCCATCTCGACAAAAAAGGTCGGGATCATGTAGCTCGGCAGCTTGCTCACGAGCGCCGCTCGCATGTCGGCAACCGACAGGACTCGCTCCGGCTTGGCGACCACATAGGCGACCAGCACCTGCCCGTCTCCCGTGTCGCCGCGCGCCACCACGACCGCTTCCTGCACCTCAGCTTGTGCAGCCAACGCCGCTTCGATCTCGCCCGGCTCGATCCGATAGCCGCGCACCTTCACCTGATGGTCGATGCGCCCGCGATATTCAAGAGTTCCGTCCGCGCGATACCGCGCCAGGTCGCCCGTCTTGTACAGGCGGTCTGCCACGCCGTCCCCCGCATGCTCCTCGTTGGCAAACGGGTTCGCCAGAAAGCGCTCCGCCGTCAGCTCAGGACGGTTCAGATACCCGCGCGCCACGCCTGCGCCGCCGATGTAAAGCTCCCCGACCGCGCCGATCGGCACGCGATTCAGATGCTTGTCCAGCACATAGAGCTGCGTGTTGGCGATCGGTCGACCGATCGGAATCGATCCTGACAGCGTATCTCCCGCCTGCACCTCGTACACACAGCAGCCGACGACCGTCTCCGTCGGACCGTATTCGTTGAACAAACGCAGCTCCGGGGCGTGCTCACGCCACCACTGGAGGTGTTCGGCCAGCAAATTTTCACCGCCGATGACAAAAGACGCGGTGCAACCGGCCGCCTCGTGCTCTGCCAGCTGATGCTCAAGCAGGTGCAGATGGGCGGGGGTCAGCTTGACTAGGCTAAAGCCACCCTCGGTTCGCAACAGGTCGCCGAGCGCTTCCACATCTGCCTCCTCGGGGAGCAAAACCACCTTTTTCCCGCTCAGCAGCGGCAGGAACAGGCCGGTCACCGTCAAGTCGAACGCTAGCGAAGAGTGCACGGGCGCACCGTGGCCGTCAGCAACAGGGTACTGCGCTCTGCTCCAGAGCAGATAGTTGACCAGACCGCGGTGCTCGATCAGCGTGCCTTTCGGTGTGCCTGTCGAGCCGGAAGTGTAGATCACATAGCACAGGCTGTCCGGCGTTGCCGTGCATGCCAAGTTCTCCGCGCTCTCCAGCTCGATCCGCTCCCACTCCGCATCGAACAGCACCCGCTGCGCCTTCGACTGCGGCAGGCGTTGCGCCAGCCGCTCCTGCGTCAACAGAAGCGGCGCGTTCGCATCTTCCAACAGGAACGCCACGCGCTCTTCTGGGTAGGACGGGTCGATCGGCACATACGCGCCGCCCGCTTTCAAGACGGCCAGCAAAGCGATGACCAGCTCGGCGGAGCGCTCCATGCAGAGGCCGACCAGCACGTCCGGGCCGACGCCGAGCTGCCGCAGATAGCGTGCCGCTCTGTTTGCCCGCCCGTTCAGCTCCGCGTATGTCCACTGTTCTCCGTCCGCTTGCAGCGCCACCGCGTCCGGCGTGCTTGCCGCTTGCTCCTCGAACAGCTGATGAGCACATCGATCTGCTGGATGATCTGCCGCCATGCGGTTCCATCCGTCCAGCAACCGCAGATCTTCCTCTGTCAAAAGCGGAAGTTCGGACAGGCGCAGCTCCGGTCGCTCCGCAGCGCTTTGCACCAAGCGCTCAAAATGACGTGCCATCCGCTCCACCGTCGCCCGCTCAAACAGATCGGTGTTAAATTCCAGCTGCCCCTTGAATTGCCCATCCTCTTCCACCAACGACAGCGTCAAATCATTTTTGGCGGTGCCGCGCTCCACCTGCAACCAATCGATCGTCAATCCGGCCAGCTGCAGATTGGACAGCGGCGCCGTCTCCAGCACGAACATCGCCTGGAACAGCGGCGAGTAGCTCATGTTGCGCTCCGGCCGCAGCTCCTCGACGATCCTTTCAAACGGCACTTCCGAATGCGCGTAGGCATCGAACGCCGTCTTGCCCATCTGCTGCACCAGCTCGCGGAAACTGGGGTTGTCCGCACAGTTGGCGCGCAGCACGATGTTGTTGACGAAGAAGCCGATCAGCCCATCCACCTCTTCCAGATCGCGGTTGGCAACTGGTGAGCCGACCAGAATCTCATCCTGTCCTGTGTATCGATAGAGCAGTGCGTCAAACGCCGCCAACAGCAGGACAAACGGTGTGACCCCTTCGTTTCGGCTCCCCTCATGGACCGCTTGTGTGACATGCGAGGACAGCTCGACCGTCACCGTCGCGCCGCGATAGGTCTGCTCACTGGGACGCGAGCGGTCAAACGGCAACTGCAACACCGGCAGATCGCCCGCCAACTGCCGCTTCCAATAGTCCAGCTGCTCCTCCAGCACCTCCCCCTGCATCCATTCGCGCTGATAGTGGGCAAAGTCTGCATACTGAATCGGCAGCTCCGGCAGCGGCGAAGGCTGCCCACCGCGAAACGCTGCATACAGCGCTGCCAGCTCTTGAATCAGCACCATCACCGACCAACCGTCCGAAATGATATGGTGCATGTTGAGGATCAGCACATGATCCTCAGCTGCCAGCTTCAGCAAGCGAGCGCGAAGCAGCGGCCCTTGTGCCAGATCGAACGCGTGCTGCGCCTCCGCTTCTGCCAGATCTTTTGCCTGCTGTTCGCGCACCGCTTCTGGCAACCCTTGCAGATCGACGATCGGCAAGACGAACGGCTGCTCGCTGCGAACCACCTGCAACAGCTGATCCTGTTGAAAAGAAAAAGTGGTGCGCAAGCTCTCGTGCCGGTTGACGATCTCCGCAAAGCTCTGCTCAAAGGCGGCAACATCAAGTTCCCCGCGAAGGCGTAAGGCGGCTGGCATGTTGTAGATTGTGTTGTGCGGTGTCAGTTGGTCAAGAAACCACAGCCGTTGCTGCGAAAAGGATGCGGGGAACGCGTAGACTTCAACAGCGCTTCCCTTGTTCTGCTGTTCGGCTTGGCTGACTTGTTCGGTAGTTGATTTCATGGGACTGCCTCCTTAACTCAACGTCATGTTTTCATAAAAGCTGTGATAGCAGGGTAGAAACACCTTGTGAACTCAACAAATACTTGGGCCCAGCTCGTTACTTCACACGATGAAAAAAGCTGCATGGGCTGACTCGCACGGGTAAACATTCGAGCGCGGAGGTCTGGCTTTATGAGAACGGCCACATGTGGACATACAAAAAAAGCCTAGCCGCCCTCCGAGCAAGGCCAAAAGGCAAGTCTTCTCGGCTGATCGACAGCTCTTCTTCTGAGCAGCTCGGCAGTTCTCACCGCCCTACACGATATGCAAACCATAGATTCAACCTCCCCCACCCCAGCAATTGATCCGACTCTGTAGGCACCGCCAGTCAACTGTTGAAGCAATACAATATAAGAAACAAAGTCAATATTAGAAAGAAAATTAATTAGATTCGTAATCAATAGAAAATTCGTCACGAAACAAGAAAATACCTTTTATTTTTTATGTATTTTTACGCTACATAAAAATATAATTGTAGTATTTCAAGTGATTTACTTGACATTCAGATCAATAAAATCAATATTTTGGTCAAGAATACTCCAGCAATCATAAATGTTTGGAATGAATATTCTTTTAATGTTCTTCTAGGAAGTGTAATCTTACGCGCCGGAAGCTCTAGCTCGCACTCGCGGCACTCGTATACGGTAAGCGCCTCCTTAACCACGTTGGGATAATATGCCTTTTAAGGATAAGATGGTATAATTGAAGAGGAGATCATCGGGATCAACGCCCGAAGATTAAGGAGGCGGAACATTTGGATTTTATCCTAGATCATAAGTGGGTATTTTTTGTGCTCGCAGAGGTCATCTTTTGGATCTCGATCTTGACCTTTTTTACACTGCGTTACTGGTTCAAGCTGAACAAGCTCAGCCTGGTCTTCATCGCCCTTTTCCTCCTCAACGACCTGTGGATTGCGGCGCTCGGGTTCATGGACTACACCAGGACGGGAGAGATTTCAAGCTACCAAGTGGTCATTCTGATCGCGATCGTCTACGCTTTCACCTATGGCAAATCTGACTTCCGAAAACTCGATGCATTCATCCAGAAGAAGGTGGCAAAGTTCAAGGGCGAATCGATCCCCGCATTCGAGCAACCTCGCGAGCTTTACGGCTATGCGTACGCCATAAAAGAATGGAAACAGTTCCTCGGGCATCTGTTGATCTACGCGCTCGCCCATGTCGCGATGCTGCTGATGTTCGGCTCCTCACAACAGATGGCAGACATCGATTCGTTGAACACCCTCTTCACCATGTGGTTTGCGGAGAATCAAGCGCTGTTTCCTTTCGACCATCCAGATGCGAACAACATCAGCCGAATCTGGAGCATCGTGCTGGCGATCGATGCGGTGATCACCCTGTCCTACACGATCTTTCCGAAAGCGGAGAAGAAAAAGATCGCCGCATAGAACCTCAAGATTATGAAACAGCAGGCCGATCGAGCAAAAAAACGCTGAGTCCTCAGACCCAGCGTTTTTCTGCTTCTTTATTTTGAAGATCCGCCCGTTCAACCATTTCCCCGATGCGCATTTCGATGCAAACCGCCCTCTCGCTCGTTCGAGAGCTTTTCGATAGGGAAGCAGGTATTCGAACTTCTCAAATAGCGTGCTACTTCTCGATTCACCAGGGACTCATAAACGAACAGCTTCTGCCCTGCTTTCAACACGCAGAATTCGATACAGCTGATCAAGCGTTTGGATTTCATATGTTGGAACAATTCCGCTGTCATTCGCTTTCCGATCCGGATTGAACCAGCATGTATCCAGTCCTGCAAGCTGTCCACCTTTTATATCCGCACTCAACGAGTCGCCGATGATCAAACTCCGCTCCACAGAGAGCGCGGGAATCTGTGCGAAGACATAGTCGAAAAACTCCTTCATCGGCTTTTGAAAGCCTGTGTCCTCCGAAACAAAAATGCTTTTGAACAGCGGGTGAAGCCCCGAATTGCGCAAGCGTTTCGCCTGCGTCTTGGACACGCCGTTCGTCACAATGTAGAGGTCATACCGATCCTGCAGGTCGGTGATCAGTTCGAAGGCGCCCTCCACCAGCTGATGCCCTTCTTCCAAATAGCTCCGATACTTCTTTTCCAGTGCGGTACCATCCACCTCTTGCCCGTATTCCTTAAACAAACGAGCGAAGCGCGTATTCACCACCTCGTCTCGATCTAATTCCCCAGCTTCAAAAGACTTCCAAAGCCCGCGGTTGATCCTTTTATAATCAGCCTCGATTTCGGCTGTTAACGCGATCTTTTGCTCCTCGAACAGCAGGCGCAGGGCTGCAGTTTCTGCTGCACCAAAATCTAAGAGCGTATCATCCACATCGAAAAACAGCGCCTTGTAGTTTTTCATCCCGACCCCTCCTATCCTTTCTACATCAGCTTAGACGACTGCTGGCGCTCACGTCTACCGCCCGCTTTAAAAACGACAATGCCTCCGATGATCACCAACACACCGATCAACTGCTGAAAACGAAAAGGAACCTGCTCCAGACCGAGCCAGCCTAGCAAGTCCCAGAAGAGAGCAAATCCGAGCTGTGCAGTCAAAACGATCGAGATGGCATACGTGGGCCCGAGCCGCTTGATCCCCTGCATGAGACAGGTGACCACGCCCACTCCGATCACCCCGCTGAACCAGTACCAGAGCTTCATCTTTTGCAGGTCGAATAAATGTTTCCCCTCAAAGAGCAGGCCGATCAGCAGCGACGCCACACATCCCAGCCCTAAAACGAATGCGGTTGCGGCCCACGATCCTACGCGCTGGTTCACCTTGCTGTTGAAAATCGTCTGCATACTGACCAGCGAACCTGCGAGCAACGCCAAGAACAGTCCCTGCATCATCGCCAGCATCCCCCCATTCGCCGCTTCTCGGTCTGATGCGCTACCTGTGCGCCTGCTTACCTGTTTCCTGAATCAATCTCTCTATTTGTACAGATGGTCGCTTGCCAGCGCGCGCAAACCTTCCCTGTCTTTGACCAGAAGTTCCCCTTTGGCGCGCTCGATCAGCCCTTCTGTGCAGAACTGTTGGATCACCCGATTGAGATGCCGATAGCTGGTTCCGATCAAGTTTGCCGCATCGGTGAGACTGACCGCGTCGATCGGTCCATCCGTGTCAGATTCATCAGCGGAGGCGGACAGCAGATAGCTCGCCAGCCGCACTTCGACCGGATACATCAGGTTGAAGCTCAAAGAGTTGGACTTGATGCAAAACTTTCTCGTGATGATGTCCAACAGAAACTGCAACAGTGGCGCATGATCGCTTCCATGCTTTTTCAACCAATGATGGTGTACCCCGATCATCTGGACAGACGATACCGCCTCGACCGTGTTCAAATACTCAATCCCCCGCACGTACTCAATATCCCCGATCAGCTCAAGCGGTGATTTAAACGAGAGAATCAGCGTTTTGCCTTCTGCCGAAGTGTTGTAGATTTTTATCTTCCCCTTCACCAGCACGTACAGATAGTGTGGGGTTGCCCCTTGCGAACAGATCAGCTCCCCTTGTTCAAAACCGTACAGCGACAAATGTGGCAGCAAAGCCTCGCCAAAGATCGGTTCCAACTGATGAGCATGCAAATACTGATCGAGCCGTTCACGATCTTCCATCTCTTTCATCGCGCAATCTCACCTCCAGCCGTTCACCTGTCACTCATTTTCACTCGTCTAGCTATCAAAACTTTAGGATCACCACACCTGCGATCATCATTCCGATGCCGATGAACTGCGGCCATCCCATCTGCTGCTTCAACGTGCCAAACCACCCATTGCTCTCGACCAAAAAGGTCAGGCTTAGCTGAGCGATCAAGAGAATGGAGATCGTGAGCGTCACACCGATCTGCTGGATCGCCGTAACGTTGCTGAAAATGATGATCGCCCCGAAAGCACCGCCCGTCAGATAGAGCGGTTTCACTCGCTTAAAACTTTCCCAGCTTCCATCGCGGACAAACAGCAAGATCAGCAAGGCGATCACGCATCCGATAAACTGCGTGATCGTCGCCGTTTGCCAAGTGCCGATGTCTTGGCTGATCCGCGCATTCGCCACCCCTTGCAGCGTGATCAGAGCACCGCCTAGAAACGCAAAGATCGCCCCTCTCATGTTTCGCTCCCCTCGTCGATTTCTCTTACTCATTAAAGAGCAGATCCTGGCATCTTGGGTAGGACATATGTCCTCAGGGAGCTGAAAGACGGGGCTTCGTCGCTTAGATCGACCGACAAGGCAATGACTGTGCAACCGATCGGCTAGAAAGAAAGTCTGCAAGGAAAAAAGGGAGTCTATCGAGTAGGCAACCCGACTCAACAGACTCCGCACCGTCAATATTTTTCGCTTCGCTCACCTTTCTGCTTTTGACCGTGCAGTTGGCGGAAAGGACGAACTAGCTTCTCCATCGCAGCTTGGGAAAGGACGAGCAACGGGAGCAAGCTGATGATGACCGCTCCAAAGAATGCTGCTTCAACCCCCATCCTCGCCGTCAGCGCTCCGAGCAGCGAGGTGGACAGCCCCCGGCTGAAAAACTCGATCATCCGCATCGTGCTCCCGATGCGCCCGAGCATCTCATTGGGCGTCAGATCTTGCATCGACACCGTGTAGGCGATGGAGAAAAAGATCTGCCCCATCCCTGTGATGACCAGCGCGACGGGCACGATCCAAAACACAGGGATCAACAGCAGCATGATGCTGCCCGTCGTGACGATCAGCCCGCAACGCATCAGCGTTCCTCTGTCCACATGCTTCAGGCGCGGTGTGATCAAAGAACAGAGCAAAGCTCCGACCGCACTCAAAGTCAAATATCCGGAGATCGTCTCATCGGACAGGTCATAGCTATTTTTCAAATAAAAGATCATCACCGTCGTGATTCCACCGATCGACAAGCTGTGAAACAGACTTCCTGCCAACATGCGAACCATCTGCTTGTGCGAATAGAGGAACTGTAGCCCCGCGCGCAGGTCGACCGCAATCTGGCGCACCGTCCGCACCCCACCCAAGCTTTCATGGGGAATGCGCGTCCAATACAGCGCGAGGAGCGGGCCGAAGTAGGTACAGGCATTGATCCAAAGAATGGTGCTGTAATCGGTGAACGCGAGCAAAAGCCCGGCCAAGGCGGGGCCGAGGATCATCGACAGTCTGAACATCGCGTTCAGCCCGGAGTTCGCCTCCATTTTTCGCTCGCCGAACATCAAGGGCACGACCGCAAAATTGGCGGAGCGCACAAACTCGTGCGCGGTGGAAATGAAAGCGCCGAGCACATACAGCATCCAGATTTCCAAGTGACCGCTGGAATTTAACAAGGCGATGCTAATGCTGCAAATCGATTGAAAGATCAGGGCGGCGATCAGCACGACCCGTCTGCTCAAACGGTCTACCAACGGCCCGGCGAGAAACAGCCCGATCAGCGACCGCGGCACCGTCTCGCAGATCGCCATGATCGACATCGCGCCAACCGATCCGGTCAGCGCAAACACCATCAGCGGCAAGGCGACAAAGTAGATGCCGTTTCCCGTATTGTTGACAAATCCGCCGAGCGCGTGCATCACATATCTGCGATCTCGCCAGATGGAGGCCTGCATCCGCTTCCCCACCCCTCCGATTATGTTATTTCGATTATAAGCGTTGGAGGTGGAATAATAAACCATTTCTTGATCCTAGAAGAGCGTGAGCAGGCGGCAATTAACCAGCTCGGGAGATTAGAATCGCACTCCGAGCGGATACATCTGAGCGATCGCGCCCCAAGTGGAGACGATGCCGAAAGCCGTCCCCCCTGCTACTCCGCCCTCGACTTCGATTCTGCTCATGATAAAAAGAGACATCGGCGTAGCATGTCTCTTGTGCTGGTTCTATACGATTCACACCTCGTTACGGGCAGATCAAGGCGCTCGGTTTCAGCAGTGAGATGATTTTCTGCTTTCTTGCTCGTCAGCTCAGTCCCCGCTCAAACTCTTCCAGCCAGACGCGTCCCTGCTCGGTGTTGCGGAGGTTGGCAAGATCCAGATCATAGCGAAGATCGGAGACATCCTTCCAGCCGAGTTCCACCGCCCGTTTCACATGTTCCAGCGCTTGTTCCGTCTGCCCGACCAACGAGTACCCACAAGCGAGCAGAAAATGATGCCAACCGTTCAAATTGCCCAAAGCGAGCGCCTGCTCCAACAAGCGATGCGCTTCTGCTATGTCACCGAAGTAACGAAAACGGTGATACGCAGTGAACACGAGGTTGTCCTGTTCGTTGTAGACAAACACATACGCGTAGTAAGAGCGGCGGTTCGTAAACCCGACTTTCTCCGCCAGCTTGATCGACGGCAACCGAAAATCCTCCGTTTTCCAATGCGGTGTCCTGCCTTGAAGCAGACATTCGTCGAGGAGCGCCTGCACAGCCAACCTCGCATAGCCTTTACCCCGATCGGCGCGACTGTATGTGCTGATCCCGACTTCAACATCTGTCTCCGCCGCAAAAGCGGTCAGACAGCTGCACACCACCTCACCGCCTGTGCGCACCGCATAGCCAATTCCTTTTTCGACAAACAGCTCCGGCGATTGCCAAAAGTCGTTGATGTTGTTCAGTACCTCTCCGAACGACTCGTCTGCCAACATTTCCAACGTGATGCGCTCCACGCTGACCCCGTCTGGGATCGGCAGGTGAGGCATCTTGTAGAACAGCTCTTGGTCAAACGCAAACGTCACCCGCTCGTATCGCTTGGGCAGAAACGCTTGCAGACATCGCTCGACGACCGGCTGCCATTTTTCCTCCGGCATCAGTTCGACCTGAAAGAACGCATCGCCGATGCGCTCCGCCTCCGGTGCGATCACGTCTTTGATCAAGGAAGAAAGCGATGAGACAAAACTCTCCTGCGGTTCCCCGATCAGATAAAAGATTTCTTGCTCCGCCCAGACCAATGCACAGGCGGGTCGATGCAGGTCGTCGACGAAGATACGCCCTTTGTTGTGCCCTGCGAGAATGCCGTTGAGAATCGGGTGTCTGCTATTTTCTTTGAATAGTGGGCGGATTCTTTCAAGCGATGTTGCTTCTGCGGTCAATTGGTGGATCATTTTGCTGCCACCCCTCCTTGTATGTATCAGATGCGCAATGTAACCTGCGCGAGTAACGCTGGAGTGCTGCGTGATCTTACGCCTCTTATGCCTCTTATGCCTCTTATGCCTCTTATGCCTCTTATGCCACTTATGCCACTTATGCCTCTTATGCCTCTTATGCCTCTTATGCCTCTTATGCCTCTTATGCCTCTTATGCCTCTTATGCCTCTTATGCCTCTTATGCCTCTTATGCCTCTTAGCCTCTTAGCCTCTTTCGCCTTTTACGCCTCTTATACCCTTTTGGCGACTTGCCAGCCAAAGAAACTGATCTTCCATCATCTCGTTTTGACGAAGCCGATCCGTGTGAAGATTTTTGAAGTCCAAAACTTTTAGATCATGCAGACCAGAAGTGAAACTACTTTTATTTGCCGTCAGCCGTTCGTTCCAAGTTTCGAATCGCGCCACTTACTGATTCCTTTCTTACACGCTCAAGCCCTGCACATCAAGGAGCAAACTTTCGATCTGACACGATCCCCTGTCCATTCTCATCATGAGAAACGCCCTACTCATCCGTTTTTGTGGAATTGACAGTGCGTTCATAACAGGAGTATTGTATTCGTATATTCAAATAATCAAATATTCATAAGAAGAAGGGTCGCAAAATGAGCGGGACAGGACGATTTATCGGTTATCAGGCGAAATCATTCCAAAAAGATTGCCTTTCAGGTCTAGTCGTAGGGATCATTGCCATTCCATTAGGGATGGCATTTGCAATTGCGTCCGGTGTGAAACCAGAATACGGCATCTACACCACGATCATCGCTGGGATCTTGATTTCCCTGTTTGGCGGCTCCAGATTTCAGATTGGCGGACCCACCGGTGCCTTTATTCCGATCTTGTTTGGGATCGTCATGCAGTATGGATATGAAAACTTGCTGCTTGCCGGATTATTGGCAGGAATCATGCTCATCTTGATGGGAATTTTTAAGCTAGGGGCTCTGATTAAATTCATTCCTCGACCGGTAACCATCGGATTTACCGCCGGGATCGCAGTGATCATCTTTTCTGGACAGATCGGCAATTTCTTCGGGCTTCGCGATCTTCCCAAACATGAGGATTTCTTTTCTAATATGAAGGAGATTGGGTTGCATCTTGCTACAACCAATCTTTATAGTGTAATCACAGCTTGTGTTTGCTTGGCCATTCTGTTGATCCTTCCACGAGTTTGGCCGAAAGTGCCCGCATCGCTGGTCGGACTTGTCATTTCAAGCATCGTCGCCACCTTCCTGTTCGAAGGCCAAGTGGCCACCATCGGCTCCACGTTCGGCACGATCCCCAGCACTTTGCCGACCTTTCACGTTCCTGAAATCACGTGGGAACGAATCCAGCAATTGCTTCCTGCTGCCTTTGTCATCGCGATGCTTGGCGGCATCGAATCGCTCTTATCGGCGGTCGTTGCCGACGGGATGACAGGCAGTCGACACAACAGCAATCGGGAATTGATCGGGCAAGGGATCGCCAATCTCATCACGCCCCTATTTGGCGGGATACCAGCAACCGGTGCGATCGCTCGAACGGCGACGAATATTAAAAGTGGCGCTGTGTCTCCCCTATCAGGTATTATCCACGGGCTTGTCGTCTTGCTCGTGTTGGTGCTGTTTGCTCCCTATGCCTCGCATATCCCGTTGGCCAGCATGGCACCCATCTTGATGGTTGTCGCCTGGAACATGAGCGAACGCAAAGAATTTGCTCATCTGCTCAAAACAAAGACGACCGATTCTGTCGTGCTGTTGATCACGTTTCTGCTTACCGTATTTACGAACCTGACAACTGCGGTAGAAATCGGTTTGATTCTCGCTTTGATCTTCTTCGTCAAGCGAATGAGCGACCTTTTGACAGTAGCCAAAGTGCTTCCAGATCCTTCAGTTAAGCATGCGAAGGTCAGACCACATATGGTCACCGAGCACCACGATTGTCCGCAAGTAAGCATCTTCACCGTTGAAGGGGCTCTATTTTTCGGCGCAGCATCCACGTTCGAACAGTCGATCATGAACACGATTCAACATCGCCGTGCAAAAATCTTGATCCTCCGAATGGGCAAAGTTCCTTTTCTGGATACCACAGGTGAATCCAACTTGGCGAGCGTGGTCAAAGATTTTAAAAAACATGGCGGGATCGTGCTGATCTCCGGCCTTCAAGCCCAGCCCAAGGAGGTACTCCAACATACTGGGCTGGATGAATACATCGGGCAACAACATTTCTTTGCACACACAGGAGAAGCGATCGATTTCGCACTTACGCAATTGGAACAGAATCGGTGTATCGGCTGCCAACATCATGCCTTTCGTGAATGTGCCGATCTGTCAGATCCTGAACAAGTAAAGAGCCGATCCCAATGCGTGTAGCATATTGATCGCAAGCGATAGCAGAAGTGCCTTTTCGATGAATTTCATCGCCGCACTCGCTTCACTCTCTTCCCAGATGAGCTGCGTTTTCTAGCAGCCTGCGCTGTTTTCATTACAAGAATGGGGGATTTTTCGTTGAACCTTGAATTGCAACAATTCAAAGCAGACTTTTTTAAAGCATTGGGGCATCCTTTGCGAATTCGAATTTTAGAATTGCTGTCTGAGGGAGACAAAAACGTCAACGAGTTGCAGACGTTAAGCGGAAGCGAAGGTTCTGCAGTTTCTCAGCAACTCGCCATTTTGCGGAACAAAAACATCGTGTACGGGACGAAGGATGGGAATCGAGTCACCTATTCGCTTCGCGATCCGATGATCATCGAGCTCTTGGCGGTCGCTCGCCAGATTTTTAACAATCATTTGATCGATACGATCTCCATGTTCGATCGATTGAGTGAGACTGAATGAACGGGAAAGGCTAGCCTCCTAAGCGGGGTCTAGCCTAATTATTGGTCGAGATACGTCCTTTACTCTACAGTCGCTTGCACGCGCGCCCATGTGCAGCGATCACTTCGGGCGCTGTTTCTTGCATTTTCCTGCCGCTTGAGCGTAAAATTGAATCAACTATCTAACAGTTCACAAGAAGCCCTTGGTTGATGCTGGATGTGCGATAGTTCGAAGTGCAGGCTGCCGGGCTGGGTAGCCTGCACAGTTTTTTTATGGCTTGATTAGCAACCGCAGTTGCAGAATTGTGCGGAGCCGCACGTAGCCTGACCGTTCGAGTCGAGCCAGATGCCCCAAGTTGCTTTTGCGGACATGCCGTTTGCTGGAGTTATACAGGAGTTGTTGGTACCACACCATTTGTAAAAGGTTGCATTGCAACTTGCCTCTGGAGATACAGAACCTGTGATCTTGGACATGAAGTTTTTCATCTTTCATACTCCTCTCGGTTTTTGGAATTTTGCCCCTTGCAAACTGTTAGATAGTTCATCCTACTTTGCCGCTTCGCTGCACAGCCTCTTGCATTCTCATCATTGCGACTTGAATCACCCAGCCGGTCACTGGCGTGATGATGTCGATGTTTCCCATTCGATTCACATAAACAAAGCTTGGATATGCCGGGATTTGATACGCATCGAAAATCTCCTGCTCCCCCAGAAGAACTGTCACCTTCCTCTCGTACAGCAGTTCAATCTCTCTCGCCAAGTTCGCATCATCTCCTCGCAGAATCACGTATTTCTCCAAGCTCGAAAGATGAGCGGAGCTCTCCAAGAACATTTCCAAATGAGAATCGCAATGAGGACACATTTTGTCGATGAAAACCAATACCACGCCATCCTTGATAACGTCGCGTAACGCGTACGCCTTCTGTCTGGCATCCGCGAGCACAAAGTCGGGCGCCGGCTGTCCTTGCATACCCCCACCGCTCAAAGCTTCATGGCCGCCAGTATTCTGGACGGCGCTCGCGCTCTCCTTGACACGCTGTCTTAACCAGACATACAAGAGGCAGGTTGTGAAGAGCAGAGCACCAACCATTATCCATATCAGTAAATTAAACAAATACATAACCTCCATATATTTAAAACTTGCAATTTACCATTCATAAATAGTATGATATTGTAAATTTCGAAGAATGTCAAATATAGAAAACTTTGTAATTACATTTCGAACAAGGAGGGAAGATTTTGTTTCACTTACATGAAGTCTTGTCCTCGATCTTGTATTCAATGTCGCTTGTATGGCGCGTTCATAAGTGGCGTTTGATGCTTTCACTCACCTTTCGGGTCCTGCTCGGGATCTTGCCACTGACCAGCATCTGGCTTACGAACTTGTTGGTGAATGAAGTAGTGTCCGTGATTCAGAATCAGACCGACATCCGATTTGCTCTGTATCTTCTTTTGGGACAATTAGTGCTCTTCGGAGTCGGTTACCTAATTGGGCAAGTGGCTAAGATCAACGATCAACATCTGGACAACTTGGTGAACTTCTATATGACGCACACTCTTTTAAAAAAAGTGGATCGACTGCCCTACCTCACCTTCGAGAACCCGATTTTCTATGACAAGTACCAGCGAGTGAGCAATAGTTCTTCAAATGTTATGTCCATCGTGCAGGAAGTACTGTCGCTGGGAAGCAGTCTGATCACCATCTTCTCCCTGATCGGCTATCTGTTCAGCATCCATTGGAGCTTCATCGTGCTCCTGCTGATTACAACCATTCCGATTCTGATGATCGATGTGAAATTCGGAGGGATGCGCTACCAACTTCTTCGCTTCCTAACCCCGATGGGTCGCCGAGAATCGTACGTATCCAACCTTCTGAACAACAAATTCACGTTCAAAGAGGTTCGGTTGTACGGATTGGCCCCTTTCCTGATCGGAGAATGGGCGAAGTTGTTCCGGATCAACGCGAGTGAGCAGATGAACCTGATGAAACGAGAGGTCCGTTGGTCCTCAATCGGTGAGGTTCTCCTGCTGATCGCTTACAGTGCATCCGGGGTGATCACTTTGCTGCTTGGTATGCAGGGACGCATCCGCGTCGGAGATTTCATCGCCGTCTTGCAGGCGATGGAGAATGTGCAGAAAGGGTTGAGCAATAGTACGAGCACGATCTCGCGCCTTTACGAGAAAAGCCTCAACATTCAGGACCTTAAAGAGTTCCTCCAAGCGGAAGAACAGGTGGTGGGGAAACAAGAGGCTCAGGTGCAACGCATCGACTCAATCGTGGTCGACCAGCTCTGCTTTCGCTACCCGAATCAAGAGCATGCAGTCATCCAGGACATCGATCTGCACATTACAGCAGGAAAAAAGATTGCCATCGTCGGAGAGAACGGTTCGGGCAAAACAACTTTAATCAAATGTCTCACCGGTTTGTACAATACCGAACCGCAGATGATTCAGGTGAATGGCGAACCGTTGCAAGTTGTCGACCGTCGTTCCTATCAAGATCGAATCGCTGTGCTGTTCCAAGATTATGCCAAATACGAGTTCTCAGCCCGCTACAACATCGGATTTGGGCGCGTAGAGGACGTGGACAATTTGGTCGGCATCCAGCATGCTGCCGCCCAGACAAACATCCATGACTATCTCGATTCCCTCGATGAAAAATACGAATCTTTGCTTGGCCGTTCGTTTGACGGCGGTAACGAACTGTCGCTCGGTCAATGGCAAAAAGTAGCGCTGGCCCGCACTGTGTTCCGAAACAGCGATCTGATCATCTTGGATGAACCTACAGCCGCACTCGACCCTCGATCAGAAGTGGAGATCATCGACAACCTGTTCCGTCTGGCAACCAACCAATCGATTCTCTTCATCACGCACCGACTGGGTGCAGCTTCGCTTGCCGATGAAGTCGTGGTCATGAAGAACGGGCGGATCGTCGAACAGGGTACTCACGCCCAATTGCTCACGCTCGATGGTGAGTATGCAAAACTCTACAACTCGCAAGCGAAGTGGTATAACAATCCCCAAGAAACAGCGCAAGAACAAGAATCAGATCATTACGAACAAGAGGAGGAAGTGCTGACATGAATGTTCTTCTCAATTATCTGAGCATGCTCTTCGCCTGTCTGTTCCTGTCCACCGCAGTGGACAAGTTGCGCAACTGGAAGCATCACCTCCAAACCATGAAAGCATACGACATCCTGCCTCACCCGCTCGTCGCCCCCTTTCACGTGATGTTCGTGTGTAGCGAGCTCATCGTCAGTCTGACTCTCTTTCTAAAGGGGCCAACTTGGTACAATCAGTTCCTTTCCATCGCCCTGTTTGTGACCTATACCGCTGCGATCGCGGTCAATCTGTATCGCGGGCACCGCAACATCGACTGCGGGTGCGGCGGTTTTTTGAACAGCGAAGACCTGCATGTCGGCTTGATCGTCCGCAACGTGATCCTGATGCTAGGTTCAGGCGCACTGCTTTTTTTCCTCGACGTGACGATCGACCTGTCTTGGATGGAGCGGATCGCAACATTCCTGCTCGCAATCGCCTCCTTGATGCTGTTCATGCTGTCCCGTGAGGCAAACAAGATCAAGGAAAAGCTACATCGACTGCAAACCAAACTCTTCTAAAGGAGGTCTCTCACTCATGACAACCACCTATCAAGCGCTCGTAGTGGCGATCCTCGTGCTCGTCATCCTGCAATTCGGATTGATCTTCTTGCTCGCACGATACATCGGAAACTTTATGAACAAGATCCGCGGGTTCCGCGGGATCGAATTTGGGACGCTGGAGGTCGGTGACAAAGCACCGACGTTCCGCAAGCATGACTACCAGGAACGCCCTGTCGTGCTCTCCCAACTCGTCGCAGAAAAAAAGACCGTGCTGATGTTCGTGAATACCGATTGCCCGACCTGCAAGAGCATCTTACCCCAACTCGGCAGCATCCTTTCGACCTACGACTTGCATCTCATCATGATCAACAAGGACAACCAGAGCAACGACGAAGCAATTACCTCCCTGCTGCCGGAAAGCGTTCTCTACCTGCGCTCTCCGCAAATCGTCGAAGCCTATGAGATCTCGAAAGTTCCGTTTGGTGTGCTGATCAATCAACAGGGGATTATCGAACAGCATTCTGTTCTGAGCGACATCAACGTCCTCCGCAATATGCTGCTCCAAGAAAAGCGACTGGCTTCCTAATCCCTTTGAGAAATGTGAAACGCAAAAAGCCCGCTTCTTGGCAGAAGGCAGGGCTTTTTGCGGATCAAGCGTTTTGAAATGAGACCAGCACTACTCATTATGTATTTTGAAAGCCAAACCAAGAGATCAGTAGCTCTGCGGATGACCACAAAACGAGTGCAGCAGCTATCTTATTTTCTGACCGCCCTGTAAAGCGGGACAACCACCACGCTGAGATCCCCCAGCCGATCGCTCGATACAAGTTCAGCGGATGGTAGAACACCCCATCAAAGGATGCTCCCCAAGGCATATTTGTAACACCACCGACGTCGGCAATCAACAGCGAATACAGCACAACCGTAAGTGAAAACGGCAAGATCCAGGTCTCCCACCAGCGCCACGAGAAGAGTCCCGCCTTATAAACGCGCCAGATGAAATAGATCACACTTCCTGTCATCGCGATCCACAGCGCATAGGAGGGGCCAATCGAAAACAGGAGCGTGCGCGGATTGTTCCATATATCTTGCCAATCGAAACCAACCGTGATCAAGCGGTATAGCAAAAATCCCAAGAAAGAGGCCTCAATCAACCACCCCCTCTGTTTTTCTCCGTCAAACGAGCGAGCTCTCAGGCCTCTTTTCACAAGTGCGATTCCCAAAAGGAAACAGATCATCAGCGCAACCCATTTCGCGGACAGGGCAGCAGGGCCGATGCGAATCAAGTCAGGTAAGAGCGCCATTCCACTTACCTCCTTGCTAATTTGCTAAACATTTCTTCCATCGCCTTTTCGCTAAGTTGCCCCTCAATGCGATGGACAACCACACCGTTCTCATCGATCGTAAAGGAAGTGGGGATGGAAAAGGTACGATATTGAGTCGATACATTGCCCTTGTGATCCATCAGAGTAGGATAGCCGATTTGATAGTCCTCTACGAACTTCTGGGCGTTCTCGACAGAATCGTTTGACGTCAGATTGACACCGTAGAACTCGATTTTCCCCTTATACTTTTCGCTCATTTTCACCAGATCGGGCATCTCCGCTTTACAGGGTGGACACCAAGACGCCCAGAAGTTGAGAAACACCTTTTTCCCCCTTAGCGTTGACAACTGCACCTCGTTTCCCGACAGATCGGTCAGGGTAAAATCGGGTGCAAGATATGTAGGAAATGGCTTGACGGGTCGGTTTGCAGCCGAATTCACTTCAACAGACTTGATTGATTGCGCCCCCGCCACATCGGACGCGCCAACCTCCTGATTTCCTGACTGCTTGGACCACAGGGTCACTCCGATCACCAAAGCAAGGCACGCCAACACTCCCCCCCACTTGATCACACGATTCATCCTATTGCACCTCCTCTTTTGCACCCTCGATGATCAACTCAATTTCGGCTACTTGAAAATGTGACAAGGTTGCTTGAAGCGCCTTATGCATCCGTTGTTCCGTCTCCACATCCACTTCATGAGTCGTTTGCAGAACTATCCGCCCCTTACCTGCAGGAAAATGCACGTGGAGCAGTTTGGTTCCCTGCGGAAACGGATTCTCATACCCGGATCGTTGTGCCTTGAGCATCAACTGTACCGCTGTGATCCGCGGTGCTCCGATACCTGTTTGGTTGTCATACTCGATCTGCACAGGAAGCAGTTCTTGATGCTGATACAGATAAATCGTATACGACTCCACCTTGGCTTGATTCTCTTCATATTGCTCACGCTGCACATTTCCATTTCCACTGTTTACCAGTTGTAGAGCCGCCTCCACCTGTTCCGTTTCTTGCATGCCTGTCAGACGGCAGATCTCCTGTCCGTTCCCATCGAGAAACAGCACCGTCGGGTTTTGCTTGATTCTGTATCGGTTGGTCTCCTCTACATCGATCTCCACATATTTGGTCACCAGCGCCACCTCAGGATGGTTGGCCACAACTTCTCGTAACACAGTTCCAATATTTCGCCCTGTAGGGCAGGCCGTCACCGTAAATAGCAGGATGAGCTTCACCATCACAGATACCTCCACGTTTCGACTCTAAAATCCGACAAACCCACCAAACAACCCGATCAACCAAGCTGTCAATTTGCTGATCCAATTGGTGACCAAGAGCAGCCCCATCACGACCATCATCCAGCCGCCGATCTTGGAGATCAGCTCCGAATACCGCATGATCCAACGCACTGATCCCAGCGTATAGGCCAGCATCAAAAACGGTAGTGCAAACCCCAACGTATACGCCAACATCAAAGCGAGTCCGTTCGCAGGCTCTGTCGATGCGAGCACCAACACAGATGCTAAGATCGGCCCCACACACGGCGTCCACCCTGCAGCAAAACTGACGCCCACCAGCATCGAACCGAAATACCCCGCCGGCTTCGATCTCAGATTCCACTTTTTCTGCTTGTACAAAAAATCGGCTTTGATCACTCCTGCTAAAAAGAGCCCCATCACGATCACCAGCACACCGCCGACGATCCGCACCTCATTTTTGTAGATGGCAAACAGAGATCCGAGCAGACTCGCAGACATGCCGAGCGCCACGAAAATAATTGAAAAACCAAGCACGAAAAACAAAGAGTGTTTCAAGGCACGCATCCTTACCATCCGTTTCTCCGCCTGCATCGCATCAAAGGAAACACCTGTGATGTATGAGAGGTACGACGGATACAACGGTAAACAACAAGGCGAAACAAATGACAACAAACCTGCAAGAAACGCCATAAAAAAAGTAGGGGTTGCTTCCATCGGCTTGCTCCTCTCCGCTGAAGTACCCCTACTGTATCTCAAAGATTTGTGATTTTTTTGTGGTTGTCGGCCGACAATTCATGACCGCATCGGTAACAAAGACTCCATTCTTGCAGCCGCACTGCATGACAGCGGGGACAATGCGATTTGCGTGCCGATGCTTTGTAGAAGCCGCGAATGGCAATCCCACCGATCACCAACACGCCCGCCACCAGCAACAAAATTCGAAACAACGGCGATACCCAACAGAAGAATCCAAACAGCGCAAACCCCCAAGGGCCGTTCGCCGACACCGCCAAGCAGGAAGCCCCTCCGAGAATCAGCATCATCGAAAGAACCCAGATCCATCTATTCATCGTGGGAGCCCCCCTTTCTGTGAATCATCCATACGCGGCAACACAAAAGAGACGGTAGTTCCGACTCCCAACTCGCTGGTCACTTGAACTTGACCGTGATGTGCCTCGACGATCCTTTTCACGATCGAGAGACCGATACCCGTTCCGCCCAGCGTTCGGTTCCGCGACTTATCTCCTCTGTAAAAACGTTCCCAGATGTACGGAAGGTCTTCTGCCGGAATCCCTGGTCCATTGTCAACGACAGACACGAGCACCTGTGAGGCAGAATCGCGTGTTTGAATGACGACGCGACCTCCCTCCTGGGTGTAGTGAATCGCATTTTGAATCAAATTGATGAGCAGTTGCTCCATCCGCGCCTGATCTGCCAAGACGAGTGGCAAAGCAATCGATCCCTCATAGGAGAGATCAACCCTCTTCGCTTCGGCAAAAGGTGTCAACCTGTGCACCATCTCTTCAATCACGTGCCCCATATCGAGGGGGATCGGTTCCAGCCGAAACTGGGATTCTTCAAACTTCGCGACCTCCAGCAGATCGTCGAGCATTCGCCCCAGTCGGCCGACCTCCTCTCGGATGATGTTCGCATACGTTTGTCTGTCTGCTTCTGATTGGGCCAAGCCTTCTGACAGAATCTGTGCGTAACCTTGAATATAGCTGAGTGGCGTCCGCAGATCATGTGAAACATTGCTCAGAAATTCCGCTCTCGTCGCTTCCACCTGATCCAAATGAGAAGCCAATCGGTTCAGCGTGTTGCCAAGGCTCGCCAGCTCATCTCGCCCACCGGCCTTCACCCGCTCGGTAAAATCTCCTCGCATCAACTTGGTTGCCATCCGCTCCATACGAATCAACGGTTGTGCCATGCGGTCCGCAACGATCAGAGAGCCGCCTCCTGCGAGCAACAAAGCTCCGAAGACTGCGAGCAACAGAACTTGGTTCATTTTCTGAATGAGTCTGTCTCCTGTTGTAGCTGGTTCAATCAAATACAATGCCATGTCAGTCGGGGAGCCTACTGGAACACCCGTCACAAGCACTGGTTCATTGAGCTGGGGATCGATTGCCTTCACCGTCACTGCCGTTCCCGCGAAGATTTTCTCCGTTTCTGGCAGCCATCCCATCTCGAGATCATCCGAGGAAGATCCGCCTCGAAACAGGACCCGCCCCTCCTGACCAATCGCTATCAGTTGACGCTCTGGTGGCAAGTCCAATGCTGAAAGCCTAGAGAAATCCCCGCCTGCCCCAGCCATGTCCGCATAGTGATAAACATCCAGCTCCAGTTCCTCCAGGCGCTGTGATGTAAAGATCGTTTGGAATAGATGGCTTACCGTCATCGCTAATGACAAGATCACAACAGCCAGCAAAACCAAGAGGATCAGCAGAATCTTCCCCCGCACTTTACGCCTCTTCATCTCATCCCTTGCTCCCAGCCCGATACCCAACTCCCCATACTGTCAGGATGGGATTGTAAGCCAGGCCTGCCTTTTTGCACTTGTCTCGGATGTTTTTCACATGCGTATCGACCACACGTACATCTCCTTCAAAATCATATCCCCAGATTGAAACGAGCAGCTCCTCACGCGTATACACGCGTTCCGACCGTCGACAGAGAAGTTCTAGAATTTCAAACTCCTTTGGCGTCAGGGGCACAGGATTTCCCATGACCAAGAGACTATGTGACGCCTTCATCAACTGGAGATCTGGCACAAGTTGACCCGGTTGCACCGAACTCTCAGCTCGACGGGTCAGCGTGCGAATCCGCGCCACCAATTCGCGCAAATCGAATGGCTTGACCAGATAATCGTCGATTCCCAGATCAAACCCGCGCAGTTTGTCCTCTGTCTGCGCTTTTGAAGAAAGGACCAATACTGGAGTGCTTTTGGAATAGTGTTCAAGAAACTTGAATCCATCCATCACCGGCATCATCAAATCTAAAATGATCACATCGAATGTTTGGAGTCGCAATACTTCGACCGCTTGCTGACCGTTTTCTGCTTCGGTGACAACCATATCGTTTGCGTTTAGATAGACACGAATCATGTTTCTCATTTGGGATTCATCCTCGATAAGCAACACTTGCACACCAATCCCTCCTTTCGTGAAGCAAAAGAATTATACAGGAAAAGATTGTGGTTTTTATGTAGGAGGGATACCTCAGAACAAAGATCAGATCGCGACCTGTAGGATCAGTCTTGTACTCGTAGCACTCTTGGTGATTGAGCAGGTGACAAACCTCGAATGCGTTGGTTGCATCCTCCACAGATACAAGACCAAGACATTGCCCAGATCGCAAGCTACTTTAGCCTTCCGAAATCATTGGATCATGTTCCCTCACTTGCCGCCTGCACATACATCTGTCATTCACTTTTGATGGTTTTGTCTGTCTGGTTCGACATGATAATGGCGGACGCCTTTTCCAACTGACCGTATCCTCACAACCCCGTATGAAGTCGGATAAGGTTTTTCTCTTTTGGCTGATTGATCATCATAACAAAGAACCCTCAAAAGTAGCTTTCGGAACACTCAAGGTGCTTTCCTTCCTCTACTTTGAGGGTCTCTATTAACTAAAACCATGACGAGGCTGATAGTAAGTTGGTCGAGATCAAAGCCCCTGCCGTTTTCATCCTTCAGGAATTCTGCAACTGCGCGAACTTTTTTGGCTGAACGATTATTGCGACCTGCATTCAATAGCGAATTGGATGATTTCCCTAATCCACTACGAAATTTTTTACAGCCTTTTGTTAAGCTGTTGTGCGAAGGCACTCAATTCGCAGTTGAATCGTTCGGCGTCCTCCCAAAACGGGCTGTGACCGCAATTCGGAAACAGCGAGAGTTCTGCACCGGCAAACCGCATTTGCCCACGCAGAGCAGTCTCTTGCAGAGACAGACGGTCATTGAGGCCATGCAGGATCATGATCGGCTTGGTTACCTGTAGACCATCCACATCCAAAGCCGGACGATCCAGCAACTGACGCCGTACTCGTGGCGGAACAATTGCGTTAAACCCAAGAAAATAAACATGATCCTCTCGGCTCATCGCTTGATGCGTCAGCGCCCTGACCAGTGCATCTGTCCCGCTAATAAAAGCTTCCGCAGCCTCTTCAAACAATCGGGGCTCCAAACTCTCCCACGTCTCATCCACAACATCCGCACCGGGTACCGACCCGACAAAACACAGTCCGGCAATGTTCTGATCCCCGACGACGGACAGATAATCGCCGATAACCCGCGTCCCGTACGACCATCCGACCAGCAACGGACGCTTCACCTGAAGAGCCTCCATCACTAAGCGCAGGTCATCAGCCCAGATCTGCGATGGCCCATATGCGTCATCCGGCTTGTCCGACTGACCGTGCCCACGAAGATCATACGCAATCAGCCGATACTGCCGCTGCAGGTCGGATGACTCCAACTGCTTGCGCCACGCCAGCCAGCTCTGGGCCAAACCGTGGATGAAAACAATTGCCTGCCCGTCCGGATTCCCAGTCTCCACCACATGCAGTTCCGTTCCACCGCTGCCTATCACTCGACACTGTTTCATCTGGACACACCCTATCTTCGTGAACTAAAGAGATCGTAGCACCTCTTCGAAGAGTGCGGCAAATCGCTGTGCGGCCGACTCGTCCAGGACCTCGCGATTGTACTCTACGAGACCTGCGATTCCACTCGCCCTCTCGCTCAACACGAGGCTCAGGTTGACTTTGGCAGCCCCCGGCGTACTATAAAATTCTTGAACAGGAAGCACCTGCGTCACATTTTTTCTGCGCACCACCGACAGCTCCAAACCGACGAACGATTCGTTGCTGGCCGGCGCATTTTGTAGCACGAACAGATAAGGATAAAGTGGTGGCTCACCGCTTGGCAGATCATCTGCCAGATCGGCCAGCAGATCATCGATCGGCAAGTCCTGGCGGGCAAACGCCTGGGCTGTCAGTAGGCGAACCTTCTGCAACATCTCGCCTGATACTTTCATCTCTGCTTGAATGCGCATCGGAGCGATATTTACGAACATGCCGATCAGTCTTTCGAACTCCTTATGGGTGCGGCCAGCCACTGGCGTTCCGATCACCACCTCTGGCTGATCGGTCAAACGGGTCAACGCTACGACATAGGCGCTCAACAGAGTCATATAGATCGTGGAATGCTGCTCTTGGCTGTATTTTCGGATCCGCTCCGTCAGGCCTGAGTCTAGCGCAATTTCCAAACTGCTTCTGGAATAGCCATAGACTGGCTGTCCAAGGGACGGGACATCTCGAAACGTTTGTTTCCACTCTTCGAGTACCTTGGTGCGATGACCGCTCTTCCGCCATTTCTCTTGCCACGCCGCATAGTCTGCAAACTGGAGGACAAGCGGAGGAAGCGGCGAGGGTTGTCCGGCGGTGAAGGCCCTGTAGAGCTGGGCCAATTCCTCCAATAACACCCCGATCGACCACCCGTCAAAGACGATGTGGTGCAAGGTCAAATACCAGATGTGCTCCTGCTCATCTACAGAGACAACCTTCACGCGGAACAGAGAGTCCGCTCCGAGGTCGAACGGCTGGAGAGCCTCTTGCTCCGCCCACTCCAAAATGCATTGCTCCTGCTCGTCGGGCGGCAACTCTTGAACATCTTCCCACCGCACTTCAAACCTCGACTTTGCCGCCGATCGGATCAATTGGTGCAAACGGCCGTCTTCCTCCCGGAAGACGGTACGTAGCACCTCGTGACGCTCGACCAACTCATGCATGCTTTTGACAAACGCCGCGCGATCCAGTTTCCCCCTCAAGCGCAATGCGAACGACACGTTGGCAACCGGGTCGTTCCAGTTTTGTTGACACAGGCGGAACACTCGCTCTTGAGCTGCTGTCGCCGGTTCGATCACTCGGCGGACCGCTCGCGGCATCACCTGGATCGGGACGGGACCCGCCGCTTCGCCTTTGGCTTTCATCAAGCGCTCCAGCAAGGCACGTTTGGTGTCTGATAACGTGGCGAGCCGTGCATCCAGTTCGGTTCCACTCATGCGTTTGCCTCCTCAATCTGTTGAAGGTACGCAACTGCCTCTTCCTCAGACATCGATTCGAGCTCATCTAACGAATCCAACAGACGGAATCGTTCCGCCTCTTGGTTTTCTTTGCTATTGAGCACCAGATTTGCCAGATTTGCGACGGTCGCCGATTGGATGAAATCGACGAGGCTCAGTTCGACTTGGAACATCGTGCGGACGCGGGAGACGACTTGAATCGCCTGCAGGGAGTTGCCGCCAAGGTCAAAGAAGTTGTCTTTTAAGCCTACCCGATCCACGCCGAGCATCTGTGCAAAGATCTGGTCGGCGATCTGTTGCTCCGTCTCGTTGGTCGGCTCCATGTAGTCGTCGCTGATAACGATCTGGGACTCATCGGGCACTGGCAGTCGCTTCCGATCCACTTTGCCGTTGTTGGTCAGCGGCACATGATCGATCTCCAGTACCACACTCGGTACCATATAGGTCGGCAGTTGGCTACCAACGAACTCGCGCAGGGATTTGATATCCAATACCGCACCGCTGTTCAACACAACGTAGGCAATCAGGCGACGACCTCGTTCTTGATCATCGTGCGGCTCAATGACCGCCTGCTTCACATCCGGGTGCTCGCTGAGGACAGTTTCGATCTCGCCCAACTCCACACGGAAACCGCGAATCTTAATCTGGCGATCAACACGTCCGAGGATCTCCAACTTGCCGTCTGGCATCCAACGCGCGAGGTCGCCCGTCTTATAGAGACGGGTGTATTGCGGGTCGGTCGAGAACGGATTGGCTACAAAGCTCTGCTCGGTGAGATCTGGATGATTGAGATACCCGCGAGCAAGACCTGCACCCGACAGGCACAGTTCGCCCGGCGTGCCAATTGGAACTGGTTGCAGATGAGCATCTACAACATAAGCGCGATGGTTTGCCATTGGACGGCCGATCGGTGGCGTCGACTTCCACTCCCCTTTGCAATCATTTAAGATCACGGCGACCGTCGCCTCACTCGGCCCATACCCGTTGATAAAGCGGCGCACCTCGGTTGCCCAGACACCCACCAGATCTCCCGGTATCATCTCTCCCCCGACCGAAACTAGGCGCAGATGCGGCAGTGCAGCTTCGTCGAGCAACGGAAGCAAGGCAGGCGGCAATTCCGCAACTGTGACATTCGTGCCTTGCATCAGCACTGTGAGATTTTCAGGCGAGCGTCTGTCAAGCGCGCTGGCAACGACCAGAGGAATTCCGGCAGTTAGCGCGGTGAACACCTCAAATACAGACACATCAAAACTCAGCGAAGCAAATTGCAAGATGCGGTCTGCATCGGTGATCTCAAACTCCTCAATCGTCTGCAGGGTGAAGTTGACAGCTGAACGATGCTCCACCATGACCCCTTTAGGAGTTCCGGTGCTTCCTGAGGTGTAGATGACGTAGGCCAGATGCTCCGGTAGCACATCCGAAACCGGATCTGTTTCCGGCTGTTCTGCGAGCACTGCAGTTTGATCAAGTCGGATAGTCGCCAACTCAACAGGTTCGAGTGAAGAGATCAGGCCAGACTCGGTGATCAAGCAGACCGCTTGTGAGTCGTCAAGAATAAACCTCACCCGATCTTTCGGATAGCTCGGATCGATTGGCACATACGCACCCCCCGCCTTCAAAACGGCGAGGATCGCCACGATCATATCCTGCGATCGCTCTAGGAAGACCCCGACTCTGTCCTCTGCACACACATTTTTTTCAAGTAACAGATGAGCCAGGCGATTGGCCCGGCGATTCAACTCGCCATAGCTCAGCGTACAGCCCTCAAAAATGACTGCTTGCTGCTCGGCACGGTCTACAGCTTGCCGCTCGATCAGTTCGTGCAGGGTCGTCGCCGGGATCTCAGCCTCCCTCTCGCCACTCCAGGTTTCGGTCAACAAGCGGAAATCCTGCTCCGAGAGTGCCGACACTTGCGAAATCGGCAGTTCTGGACATTGTGCAACCGTTTTGAGTACCTGTGCATAACTCGTCAAGAAACGTTCGATGCTCTGTTGGCTATACAGCGAGGTATTGTACTCGCAGATCAAGGTCAGCCCTTCCCGCGACTCGTGTACAATCATGCTGATGTCAAAGCGTGAACCGCCGTCATGCACGAGTTGATGCTCCATGTTGAATCCGCTGAGCGACGAAGCGACTTCCCCACCCATTGCTTGCACGGTGAACTCGATTTGAAACAACGGATGGCGACTGGGATCGCGCGGCATGTTGACCGTCTCCACCACTTTTTCAAAAGGCAGGTCTTGGTGAGTAAATACCCCCAGTGCCGTCTCTCGCACTCGCTCCAGCACCTCCAAGAAATTCGGATCACCGGAGAGGTCGGTGCGCATCACGAGCATGTTGACGAAAAATCCGATCATCGCTTCCAACTCGCGAGTCGAGCGATTTTCGCTTGGCGTGCCGACCACGATGTCCTCACTGCCCGTGTAATGCTTCAACAGCACTTTAAACGCAGCCATCAAAGTCATGTACAACGTTGTTCCCTTTTTCTTGTCTAGCTCTTTGATCGCCTGCAACACCTCGGCCTCCACCTGATGATAGATTCGCTTGCCATCAAATGTCATCTGAGCAGGACGCGGGAAATCAGCCGGCAACTCTGTCACTTCCATGCCGCTCAACTTGTTTTTCCAGAATGTCTTTAGCTTCTTTAGCGTCTCGCCCTGCAGGTAGTCGCGTTGCCACAGCGCATAGTCGGCATACTGTAAGGTCAATTCTGGCAATGGCGACGGACTCCCTGCCGCAAACGCTCCGTACAGGTCCATCAACTCGCGAATGAACACCGCTGTGGAACCTGGGTCCCACAAGATGTGATGTGCCACCCAGAGCAGCACATAGTCATCCTCGCGAAGCTTGAGCAACGACGTCCGGAACAGCGGACCAATCTCAAACGAGAACGGACGCGCCGACTCCTCAACGGCGATCTGTTTGTACCGCTCTTCTCGCACCGCATCATCGAGCATGCTCAGGTCGTGTTCTGGGAACTCCCACTCCACCTCCGATCTGATCAACTGCATCGCCGTGCCGTTCTCGTTGGCAAAGACGGTACGCAACGATTCGTGGCGGCTCACCAACTCCTGAATCACAAGGCGCATGACGTTTTTGTCCAACCGATTGCGGAATCGGAACAAAAGAGCGACATTGTTGCGCGCCTTACCGTCGGTCGCCATCTGATCAATGAACCAGAGTTGCTCCTGCTGGCTGGAAGTCTGCACGAAGCTCCCGTACTCCCGTTTTTGCAATATCACTTTTTGTTTCGGCTCGCTCTCCACGCTTTGACGCAGTTGGTTCAACAGGTTGGATCGCTTGTCTTTTGATAAACGTTTCAGTCGGTTTGCCAAGTCGCTCATCTAGCAACACGCCTCCTTCTCAGTCTTGGTATTTCTTGCGCAATTCGTTCAACATCGGCAGGTTCGCCAAAATATCCTCTGTCCCAATCCCAAAGTCGATCAAACAAGCGATCTCATTGACACCGATCGATTGGAACCGTTCGACGATCTCTTCGCAGGTCTCCGGCGTACCGACCAGCCCGTTGGAGTCGAACAGGCGATCCACCGCGTGGGCGATCAACGACTCTTGCTCCTCGTCAGAAGAGCCGGCCGCTTCAAAATGTTTGGTTTGCAGATTCAAATTGTTGGTCAGATAATCGGTATACGCCTTCGTGACTTTCTCCCGCACAACGTCTTCCTCAGCACCGACGAACGTATGCATCATCAGCGTGATCTTGCCCGTCTCCGCGTCGAAGCCCACTCGTTGGCGTGCTCGTTGATAGAGTCGCACTTTGCGCGCGAGATCCTCGATGCGTTTACCCGTGAAGTTCGTCAGTACATTCATGCCCATTTCCCCTGCGGTGATGAACGATTCATCCGCCTGACAGGTGAGCCACATCTCCACTTTCGGTTGAATCGGAAGTGGGTACGTTTTGACTTCGATCGGCTCCCCTTGCCCATTATGTCGAATCACGCTCTCTCCGGCCCACAGTTGGTGGAACGTCTCGATGCCAGTTTGCAATGCAGCGTGACGATCAGCAAAATTCTCCTGTTTCAACACAAAGTCATTCACGTGCCAGCCTGACGCAAACGCGAGTTGCACTCGGCCGCCTGACAGGTTGTCTACGACCGCCCACTCTTCGGCTACTCGCAACGGATCCTGCAAGGGCATGACCACACTACCAGCGCGCAGTTTGATCCGGTCGGTGATCATTGCCAATGCCGCGCTGATCGTCGAGGGATTCGGGTACAGGCCGCCAAACGCATCAAAGTGCCGCTCCGGCGTCCAGATTCCAGTAAAGTCATGCTGATCCGCATATCTCGCCACTTCTTTAATCAATCGATATTTGTCCTCTTCAGAGGTCGTTCCGTTTGACGAAAAGAAAAATATGCTGAAATCCATCACGTGTCGCTCCCTTTCCTTATATAGCCTGCTTACTCGGCAGCGTGGCCGTGGGCTCGGCGGGTTGTTCACACAGTTTGATCAGATCGCTGAACAAGATCAGGAACGAAGACAGGAACACCACCCCTCCACCGATCAAGATCGAAGCGGTGACCCCTGCCGCTCCTGTGATCGCTCCGCCGAGCATTGCCCCCAGCGGAATCGCACCCCAGATCACGGTGCGCATCGTCGCGTTCATCCGCCCTTGTAACTCCGTCGGCGTGACTGACTGCCGCAGGGTAACCGCATTAATGTCATAGATCGGCAGGACCAACGAGGTCAAGAACCAGAACGCAGTGAGTAGCACAACCGGCGAACCGAAGTTAGCAAAAACTAGACCCGCCAACGACAATCCCATCAGGCTGGAGGTGAAGAACAAGCTCTTGCCAAGTCCGAGCGACAGCGTGACACGCTTTGCCACCAATGCCCCCGCAACAAAACCGGTGCTCCCGAGGGAGAGGATGATCCCGACCTGTCCAGCTGTGAGTTGAAGTTCTTGATAGGCAAAGATCAATAGCATCGGTTGCACCATCGAGAAGCCAAAATTCATGCACCCTGTGATGATCATCAGCGAACGTAGGATCGCATTGCCAAACACAAGGCGGATCCCATCGCCCATCATCGACCAAAACCCTGCCTGACCACCGTTACTACCAGCTCCACGCTTTGGCTCCTCGGTTTTGATCCGCATCAGCATGACCGCTGCAAACAGATATCCGACAGCGTCGATGACAATCGATTGCACCGCACCGACCACGCCGATCAGCCAGCCGGCCAAGCCCGGTCCGGCAACTTTCGCAGCCGATTGGCTCAGCGTGATCTTGGCATTTCCATCAATCAGATCTTCACGTTTGACCATCAGCGGCAGAAACGTCGCGTACGAAACATTAAAGAACACGGTGCAAACGCCAAGCAACAGGGCCACCAAGAACAACTGAATCATCGTAAGATCAAACATCAATGCCACAATCGGAATCGACAGCAAGGCCAGCAATCGGATCAAGTTGGAGACCACCATGATCCGACGCGGGTCAAGCCGATCCGCCCACACCCCGACAAACAACCCGAGCACAGGAAAAGCGATCGTCTCTACAGCGCGTAGAGCTCCGACCTCAAACGAGCTAGCTCCCAGCAACAGCAGAGCGATAGTGGGCAACGCCAACACGGTGACTTCGCTGCCTACCAAAGAGACAGACAGTCCTGCCCACAGCCGCATGAAATCCTTGTCTTTCCACAGCGTGCCGGTAAACAGTTTTTTCAACTACATACACCTCAACTGATATGGGAATCGTCAGCCGCTACTGCCGATTCCCACACCTTTCTAATTTATTGTTCTTCTTCTTCCTCTCCTAACAATGCGTCGATCAGTTCCTGCAATCTGGCATCATCTCCCCCCGCCATGATGCGCAGTTGCGCCATCACTTGGTCGATATCGTCAGAGTCCAGAAGTTCCCCCTGTTGCAAAGCAATCACGTCTGCGAGACTGGCGATTGTCGGCGCTTCAAAGAACGAGCGTAACGGTAGATCAACCCCAAACTGCTCACGGACGTGACTGAGCACACGAATGACTTTCAATGAATGCCCACCGATCTCAAAGAAGTTGTCAAAAATGCTGACTTGCGTCACACCAAGCACTTCTTTCCAGATCTCTGTCACCGCCGCTTCCGTCTCATTTCGTGGCGGTTCGTAGACTGCTGCCCCCGATTGCAGATGATCAGGTGACGGAAGTTGGCGCTGGTCGACTTTGCCGTTCGGAGTCAGCGGAATGTTCTCCAGCAACAAGATCGCGGACGGCACCATATAGCTGGGCAGATGCTCTTGAAGGAACGAGCGCAGTTCTTTTACCTCATTAAGTTTTGGAGCCACCACGTAGGCGACGAGCTGCTTGTCGCCCAGCTTGTCTTCTCGTAGCATGGCGACCGTGTCCCAGATCTCGCGGTGGCGACTGATCACCGCTTCGATCTCCTCAAGCTCGATACGATATCCGCGCACCTTGACTTGACGATCGCTGCGGCCTACCAGTTCCACTTGACCGTCCGGCAGATAGCGACCTAGATCCCCCGTGCGGTATAGTCGGTCGGAAGGATCGCCTGTAAACGGGTTGGCCACATACTTCGTGCGGGTGTTGCGCTCATCGTGCAGATAGCCTTTCGACAGGTGCGGCGTGCGGATATACACTTCGCCCAGTTCTCCGACGCCGAGCAGTCGATTGCCGTCGCCGATGATCAGTAGCTCCACCCCATCGATCCCGCGGCCGATCGGAAGTCGCGCTTTTTCAGTCTGACCATCGACCAGTGCATAGCCCATTGCCTGCGGAGTTTCCGTCGCGCCATAGAAGTTCACGCAGCACACGTTTGGAGCGAGCAGTTGCAGGTCACGGACGTCACTCGCAGTGAGCATATCGCCGCCAAAGCATGCGAGACGCAGCGAAGTGAATCGGCCTGCTTTCGCCCCTTCGCCGATCAGCGTCCCCATGGCAGGTGTCAGGTGCAGGATCGTGACCTCCTTGTCAATCAGGAACTCGCGCAGACGCTTCGAATCTTGCATATCGTCCGGGTGCGGGATTACCAGCATCCCACCTGCATAGACACCGGTGAACAGATCGCGCAACAGCGGATCGTGCGCCAACCCAGCCATCAGAGCAAAGCGATCTGTCGACGTGATCTCGAACATATCCGTGTGCCAGCGCAAGAAGTGGGACAGCGGTCCGTGCGTTCCGACAATCCCTTTCGGCTTTCCTGTCGTCCCTGATGTGAACGCGATATAAGCTGTGTCATCAGCTGTGATCTCCATCGTCAACGGTTCATCCGGCAGAACAGACAACCTGTCAGCCACATCGGTGCCATCCCCTCGCAACGAAAGTCGGCAGATCAAGGCCTTTGCCCGCTCAGCGAGATCGACAGGCAACGGACCAGCTCCTTCGATCTGCAGCAGTGCACGCGGCTTGACCAGATCAAAGCAATCCTTCAGCCGAGCGACGGGGTAGGACGGGTCAAGTATCATAAACGCACCACCCGCCTTGTGAATTCCGAGCAACGCCCCGAGCAGTGCTGCGCTGCGTTGCGCATAGACCGCTACTACCTCACCGCGCTGCAATCCGTTTGCCTGCAGATAGTGAGCGATACGATTCGAGCGGGCTTCCAACTGCCCGTAGCTCCACTCACCTTCCGCATCTACCACCGCGATGCGGACGTCCAGCAGCTTTGCCGTCTGTGTGAGACGGCTGGCGACCGGCAGTTCTTCGACAGCCGCCATCTCGCCGACTCCACTCGGGAGCAGACTCGCGCTGTGAGCTGTCCGCAACGACAAATCTTTTAGTTTGCGATCTGGATCAGCAATTGCCTGCTCCATGATCACGAGTAGTTGGCGGCCAAACTCCGCCATCCGCTCTTCGTTAAACAGGTCGGTGCTGTAGACGAGGTCCATCTCCAGCGAGTCATCGTCAAGCTCCCTCGCATACAGAGTCAGATCGAACTTGGACATCACACCGCCGTCTTCATAGACTTCTGCAGTCAGATCGTCCATCTGCAGTCGGATCGGCGGAAGGTTCAGCATGTTAAACATCACTTGAAACAGCGGGTTCCGGCTCATGTCACGTTCCGGTTGCAGTTCTTCGACCAGACGTTCGAACGGTATATCTTGGTGGCTGAACGCTCCCAGCGCAGTCATCTGTACCGCTTGCAGCAGTTCGCGAAACGACTTTTTATCCGTCAGCTTGGTGCGCATGACCAACGTGTTGACAAAAAATCCGATCAGATCTTCCAGCTCGGGACGAGTCCGGTTGGCGATCGGAGTGCCGACCGCGATGTCGCGCTCACCCGACAGCCGAGCCAATAGAATCTTAAAGCAGGTCAGCAGCGTCATATACAGCGTGACGCCCTCTTGGCGACTCAGTTCTCGCAACGAGTGAGCCAGAGCACTTGGCACTTTAAAAAGGTGACGAGCACCGCGATAAGTCGGTACAGGCGGACGCGGACGGTCTGCCGGCAGTTCGAGTACGCCGTTCATCCCTTGGAGATGTTCGCGCCAATACGTCATCTGTTCGTCCAACTGTTCCGCAAACGTCTCGCGCAGCCATACAGCATAGTCGAGATACTGCAAAGCCAGCGGTGCCAGCGGCTCATGTTTACCCTTGCTCTTACGTTGGTACAGAGTGCCCAGTTCTTTGAACAAGACACCTAGCGACCACCCGTCGAACGCGATGTGATGGAAATTCAACAGCAAGCGATGATCTTTTTCAGTGATCCGCACGAGCGCTATTCTGAACGGCAAGCCCGCTTTGATGTCGATCACTCGGCGGAAGAGCGCCTCTTCGATCTGCCGCAACTGGGCAGTTGCCGCTTCCTGTACCAGATCACGTAGGTCTGAAATCTCCCATTCAAACGTCCACTCCGGCAATACCATCTGCGTTGGCGACTCACGGTTTACGCGATAGACGGTGCGCAATACCTCATGGCGCTCAATGATCTCTGTCAATGAACAACGCAACACCTCGACGTCTAACTCCCCATGCAATCGAACAGAGACCGGGATGTTATATGCGGCCGACTCAGGATCTAAGCTCTGCACAAACCAAAGGCGCTCTTGTGTAAACGACAGCGGCAAGTCGCGGCCGTGATCCGCTTTTCGAATCTGATTCGCGTGCCCAACTGCCTCAACGACCGACTGCTCGCGACTTTGCACCAATTGTGCCAACCCGACTACGGTCGGCGATTGGAAAAATTCGGTCAACAAGACGTTCACGCCAAATCGCTCCCAGATGCGAGAAGTCACCTGCGTCGCACGCAGCGAATGACCGCCAAGCATGAAGAAATCATCGGTCGTGCTAACTTCCTTCATCTGCAGGATCTCACACCAGATGTTGGCAATCTGCTGTTCTGTCCTATTTTTAGGAAGTTGCAGTTTATCCAGCGCTGTCGATATCGAGAAATTTGGGACAGGTAATGCTTTGACGTTCACTTTGCCGTTCGGAGTTAGCGGCAGTTGATCGAGTTTGACAAAGGTAGCCGGCACCATGAAGTGCGGCAGTTTGCTGCTCGCATACGTGTAAAGCTCCATCGATCCGACACTTTCATCTTCTGGCACGTAGTACGCGACGATCACCTTGTCTTCCGCATTCAGATCCTGCACTGTCACGACTGCATCGAGCACTCCCTCATGAGAGGCGATTACCGACTCGATCTCGCCAAGTTCGATCCTCAGGCCGCGAATCTTCACTTGACTGTCCAAGCGGCCGATAAATCGCAACTCACCATTTCGATCATAGCGAACGAGGTCACCTGTTCGGTACATCCTGGCCCCTTGTGTCATTGCATACGGATCTTGGAGAAAGCGCTCGGCTGTAAGATTCGGACGATTGAGGTACCCGCGAGCCACACCGACACCGCCGATATACAGTTCGCCCGACATGCCGGCCGGCACCGGCTGCAGCCGAGCATCCAACACATAGAGACGCGCCCCAGGCACGGCTCGACCGATTGACGGTTCTCTCCCGTCCGGCTCGCAGCGGGCAATCGTCGCGCAGACAGACGCTTCAGTAGGACCGTATGCATTATAGAAAGCCGCTTGCGACCAACGTTTGACGATCTCGGCAGAGCAAGGTTCGCCTCCAGAGATGATCGTTCTCAGCGTCGGCACATCATCCGGCGAGACCACGCTCAAGACGGCTGGCGGCAACAGCCCGGTCGTCACCAAGCGTTCATTGACCACGGCGATCAGGCTGTCCATGGTCGTCAGATGCAGAGAAGCACCGGAGAGCAAAGCCATAAAAATCTCCCACACTGATGCGTCAAAGCTCAGCGAAGCAAACTGCAACACCCGGCTATCACGTTTCAGATCAAATGTCTGGATTGCCGACAGCGCGATATTGATCAACCCGCGATGTGGCACCATGACCGCCTTGGGCCTCCCCGTAGAGCCGGATGTATAAATGATGTAGGCCAACTGATCCACCTGCACATCCGTCTTTGGCGCTTGGCGATCCTGTTCAGCCAGCACCGCCTCCATCTCACGCGGGAACAACAGCGCAGTGCCGACATCGTGTGCGATTCCCCACTTTCCACGCAGATAGCTCTCCGTGAGCAGATATTTCGGCTTTGCGTCTGCTAGCATATACTCCAAACGATCCACCGGGTACATCGGGTCCATCGGCACATACGCAGCTCCCGCTTTCAAGACAGCGAGCACCGCCACCAACTGCTCGAAGGAGCGGTCGAGCGAGATGCCGACGAGATCCTCCCGCTGTACCCCCGCAGCGATCAAGTAATGGGCCAATTGATTGGCGCGCTCATCTATCTCTCGGTAGGTGATTTCTTCCGATTCAAAGGTGGCGGCCACCGCTTGAGGTTGCTGTTGCACGATGCGCTCCACTAAACGGTGAACAGCTTCCTCACCATTCTGCAGAGCCGGCTTACTGTTCCACTCGATCAGGATTTGGCTGCGTTGCGCTTCCGTCAACAAAGGCAGATCGCCGAGCAGAGCATCCGGACAAACGACCGCTCCTTCCAACAACAGGCGCAACTGATCGGCAATCCGCATGGCCGTCCTGCTCTCAAACAGCGCCTGCTTATACTCAATCGCCATAAGCAGGTCACCTTCAGCCTCGCTGACGAGCAAGGACAGTTCGTACGGGGATTCCATCCGCGCCATCATCAGGTCCGCCTGCCGTTCAAATGTAACTTGGAAGAGCGGGTGGCGGCTCGGATTTGTGTCCAGACCGAGTGCCTCGGCGATCTCCTCTACGGTCAGACCAACATGACAGCGAGCCTCCTCTTGTGCCGCCTGAACATATGACACCAACTGCGCAAACGACAACTCTTCTTCCAGATTCAAGTACATTGGCATTACACCGTCGATGCCGATCACCAGTTCCTCTTGTCGGCTGTACCGATGCAACAGCGTGACATAAGCGGCCAGTACTACATCGGAGAGCTCCGCCTGCAGTTCGCGACCAAGCCTCTCCGCCTGATCTTTCAAGACGGTCGGCCAGGAGCAGACATACCGTTGAACAGCCAGCGTCTGCCTAGCCGATCGCAAGCGATCCACTGGCAATTCAATCGCCAGCGGCGCGTATTTTAACTGACTCCAATACATCTCATCTAGATTCACCGGCTTAACTCCGCCGCGTTCCTTCATAGCCTCCGTTCGGATCACTCGATACACTCCTTTGCAAATCTATTCATACAGTCCAAGCCATCAAGCATGTACCGGTTGAGCAAACGTCTGCGGGAGGCTACTTGCCTTAGCCTCTTCAACACGAAGACGCCCAGCTTCCAGCCACAAGCTGTGCACAGTGCCGTAGCGCATTGCTTCGACTGCACCCCGCGTATAGTACAGATGTGCCAACGCCATTTTCGTCATGCCAAACGACCCGTGAAAATGTAACGACTCTCGCTCGGACTCCAACGCCAACTCCGCCGCCATTGCCAACGCTTCCGTCGCCGCACGCAATGCGTCCTCGCCCGTATCATCCAGCCACGCTGCCTGCTGCGCTTTTAATCGAACCGCCTCCAGACGTCCAGACAGTGAAGCCAACCGCATGCCTACCGCCTGATTGTCGATGATACGCTTGTCAAATTGGCGACGGAATGCAGTGTACTGTACCGCTTCCGACAGCGCGCCGCCAGCGATCCCTATTAGAAAGCCTGCTTGACGCATTCGAGCGCGCGCAGTCACAGAGCGCATGCGCTCATCCACTCGACCCACAAAGTCCTCCCGCCGCAGATGCAGACCGTCAAAATGCAGGTCGTACCAAGGAGATTTCGCCACATCCACACGGACAGTCGAACTCATGCCGACTCGGTCGACAGGGATCAAAAACAACGACTCACCGCCCTCTAACGGGATCGACAGCAAGACTTCCTGCGCAGATCTCAGATGCTGCACGGACCCGCCGTCGCCGTCGACCGTCCAGCCGTCCGGCCCGTCTTCCACCCTCAATCGAGCTGTTTTCTCCGAGTTCGTCACCACACCGCTGGTCACAATCGACAGCTCGCCTTCTGAGATCGCCTTAAGACGGGGGGCTTGTTCCTCGATGTACAGGGATAACACATCGGCAGCCACCAGCGTGTCCAGCAACGGATCTTGCCACACGACGGCTCCCAGTTCCTCACTGACCATCAGCATCACTTGTTGGCCTAGATCCATGCCGCCAGCGTCCACCGAGATGCCGAACGCAGGCACCCCCAGTTCGACTAATTGCCCATGAACTTGCGCAGTTGCAAAATCCGGACCGACACCTGCTGACAGACTGTCGATCTCCTTCATACCAGATTTGCCCTTGATCTTGCCGTTGTGCACGATTTGATGCACTGTGCGTTGCAGTTCTTTCATTAGCGGATCTACTTCCAGTTTCATGGCTCTCCTCCGTTCTTAGCGGTTGCCCATAAGTCCCATTTGGGCGATCGTCTCCAGCATCATCTCAGAGCTTCCTGCCGAGATCGTAAGACCCGGTGTCTCACGGTAGGCAGCTTCCAAACTCCCATACAGGTCTGAATAGCCGTGACCGTCCGCCATGCAAGCCTCAAATCCACGCAACTCTGTGCCGGTAAAGACCACTTCGCAGGCCAACTCGCTGGCATACCATTTTGATGTTGCTGCCACGACCTCTTCAACCGCTCCCTTTTGCAATTGCTCCAAGACGCGATAGGTCATAAAGCGAGAGGCATCTAGCTTGCTGCTCAGTCGGGCCAATTCGATCAACGTCGTGTCGTCCTCAATCTGTCCTGAGTTCATTGCCTGATCCCAGATCATATCGAACCAACGTTGCGCGCGCACATAGTAGTCAAGTCCGGTCCGCTCGACCGCCAAGGCCTTGTTGATCAGCGACCACGCTCCGTCCAAATCGCCGATGATCGCGTCTGCATCAACACGCGCTCCATCGAGAAGCACTTGATAAAAAGATTCATCCGCCATGCTGTCGATCGGTTGCAACGAGACGCCCTCTTGTCGCAAAGGCAACATGAACAATGTTAATCCTTCGTATTTGCTACCCTTATTCGATGTTCGTGCCGCACAGAGTCCGTAGTCTGTCAAATGCGTTTTCATGCTGTATACCTTTCGTCCGTAGATCGCATAGGTCCCGTCTTCCTGCCGCTCCGCTCTTGTTTCCAATGATCCGAGATCCGAGCCTGCACGCGGTTCTGTATACAGCACGCAGGCAAATTCCTCACCGCGCGCCATCGGGAGCAAATATCGCTTCTTTTGCTCCTCGCTCGCAGACAGGAACAGTAACATGCCAACGATCTGAACGGAAATCACCTGCAAAGCTTCAGGAATCCCGTATCGGGACATTTCCTCGGCGACGATCGCCGACTCTAGCATCGTTCGCCCCTGACCGCCCAACTCAGTCGGCCAATTCGCGGCGAGCAGACCCTGTTCGCCCATCAAGCGATAAATCGAGCGGGCATCGTATTCTTCCGGGCGTTGCTTAATCTGATGAAGTTGCGCTTGTACAGAATCCGACTCAAAAAATGTTCGCACCATTGTACGAAAGGCTTGCTGTTGCTCTGTAAATGAAAAATCCACGTAAATATGCCCTCCTATACGGAAACTAAAATCAGTGGTTGTATTGATATACAACTATTTACTGTATTTCCTATTTTTTAACAACGAAATTATTTTACTTCTTAATATCAAACCACGTCAATGTATATAGAAAAAATGTAATATTTGTTTTATAATACAAAATAATAATACCCGCGCGCGATTTTAGACAAAAAAAGACCACGCCCTGTTTGGTCGAAGTCCCGTGTAGTTTTTTGGATTCAAATTTTTTATTTGGAGCTCCCCATCTTGTAGATCGCTGGCTTCCAGTTATGTATTAATACCTGGTATGCTGCACCAATAAATTGTAAAACGGAAAATGTATTGTAATATTTCAGAATAAATATTATGAATATTATAGAAAATATAAAAATACCTGACTCCTCATCGTATGGATGGATTAGGCTATACCGGCCATTTTTGCCCGACCCTCAATTCAGTGTGATAGTCGAAAATCTTCATGGTATGAACGTACCGAATTCCTTCATATTCACACATTTCACATGTCTCGTAAAAAACCCACCGAGAATCTGCGTCCATTTCCACTAGGTCTTCCCCTAAGTCGTCCATTCCTACGCAGACCCACCCCTTATGCAGGATACCCTTTTATTCCATGACATGTAATGGCCCTGTCAAGCTCCTCCTGAGTACTAGCAGGCATGGATTCAAGCTTGGCACGTTCTACTTCTTCTTGTTTTTTGAGCTTCGTAAGTGTCTCTTCTTTCTTTGCCCTCGTCTGATCTGCTTCTGCAAAGTTGGCTTGGCTTACGATCATACCAGACAGAATTAAAAAAGCAGTGACAATCGTGACGGGCCATTTTTTAAGGTTTGCCATGTTTACAACCCCTCCGTATCCTATTGTCAAGCCTCAGTAGTTGGCACCCGTTAAGTACTGAACAAAACGCTCTTTTTCTTACAATACTTTCCACTTCCCTACCTTAACGCATACCAGACCATAGATCATGTATCTAAAAGCGTTCCAAAGTTTTAAGTACAACTATCACAACTCCTTATGAAGTCAGATATCTGCCAACTTGATTGAAGTCGGATAAGGGTTACTTCTTCTGACTTTCGATTACCATAACAAAGCACCCTCAAAAGTAACTTTCGGAACACTCAAGGTGTTTTCCTACGTCTACTTCTGAGGGTCTCTCTCTCAACTAAGACCATGACTATTTTGGTAGTAAGTTGGTCGAGTAAACCTATGGCGAACTGTCCAGTTTTCACTTTAGGGATTGCAGATCGAGCAAATGAATCCGAGTTGGGTAGATTCCGTTGAGCTTCGCTTGTCTACGCTCCTCTTCAGTTTGTGGGATCGGTGTCGTCCAGAACAGGTAGTTGTTGGTGACGTGAACCGCACTATATTCTGCATCCTTCTCTTCCAATGTTACAACCTTATCCAGTTTGCGGTCGTAGACTTGCACTTTGTCATTTGCTTTCCAACCAAGAATTCGATTTCCCATCGTTAGAAATTGCAGTGCATCTTCAGACCTCGTGGATTTAAGCAGTCTCTCCGTTCCCTGCTGATCGATCAATGCGAGTTCCCAATGCTCCTGTGATCCACGTTGCAAGCCTGACCAAGCGATCGATTCACCATCCGTTGCGAAATGTGAAATGGATTTGCCTTCCGTAATTTGTTGGTTCTTGCCTCCTTTGTTCCAGAAGAGCGCACCATCATTTGTTTGATCATCACGCCCAATCCACAGCGCGAAGTCTTTCGAAAGCGCTGGGTTACCACCCGGTTTGGCGAGGTCTGTCGTTTTGTCCGTTAGAATGTTGTATTTTTTCACAACAACCTGAACCCCTAGTTCTGGGGTTGGTTTGCCGACGCTCGGGCTCCAGACAAACTCATCCCCATATAACTTCGGCATCCACAGCGGACCATCAAACCCTCTTCCAATCTCATCCTTGAAAGATTCTGCAACGATACGGTCTTGTTTGGTTGAACGGTCATAGACGTGCATCTTCCAATTGACATAGCTGGTGTTATCGAGAGATTCGCTCCAGACGATCCACTTTTCATTCAGCGAGACACCGATAGCTTGAGACGTTCCGGAAAGTGTCGAGATCACTTCGTACGTGTCAGTCTTAGGATCGTAAACGATCAAATCAAGAGGCTTTGTGACCGGCTTTTGCGTTGGCACCGCTCCAGCAATGAGACCGGCATCTGTTAGAGTGATCGGTGCCCACGCACGGCCATCAGGCAGAACTGCATCAAATGACTTTATTTTTGCATCCTTCCAAGCATCCTGACGAGAAATCACTTCTGGTAGTTCACTACTTTTGCGATTCACTTTGAATTTATTCACCTTTTCTGGCTCTTGAGTCTCCTCGCCAATCGTTTGCTGAGAAGGAGAAGGGGACGGGGATACCGTCCCCTTCTCACAGCCAGCGACCATCAGTGAAAGTGTTAATCCAAGAGCTGAGATCACTGACAGAGGCAGTTTTTTTACCATATGATACCTCTCCCATCCACAATCGTGGCAACTTTTGTCGTAGTCAAAGTCGAATATCTCGGTACTTGGTTGCCCCACGTTAAAGCACTGCACCCCGATGCTGGATCAGCATAATGCGTGCTATCTCCATATGCCGAATATCCGTCGATGGCGAACCAATGCAAGATGGTCTGGTTGTCCGGATGACCATTCAAGTGTGGTCCATTCGGCACCTGATAGGCATCACCCGCTACACCATAGCCGTAGTCGATGTCAAACGTTACCTTGTCTTTGAACTCTGTTGTTGTAACCGAAGTGCCGTACGGCGAGTACCAACTGCCGCTGATGTAGTAATTGAGTGCATCCCGCATCGGGTACGTGCCGTTGTACCAAGGTGTTTCACCGTACGTATTGGTGCCCATATAAGCGGCCGTCTGACTCTGGCTCGCTTGGATACCTTTCGACTTGATGATGGCGCTGGCAGTCGCCGGTCCACAATAGTAACCGTTGATCTGCGCTTCTTGGATCAAGTTGGTAATGTAATTGCTCGAGTAGCGCGCTGCTTCAGGCTCAACTGCTGACACCATCGTTTGAAGAGTCGACGGATCATCCGCTTTGCTCGAAGCGGTGGGGGAGCGCTTCATTCCGCCGTGACGTTTCCCGAACTCTTCCACTCCCTTGTCAACTTCCTGCTTGGATCGTTTGCCTGCCCTCACTTCTTTATGCATTTGGACAAGCTTCTCTTTCTCTTTGATGATGGCTTGTGTTTGCGCATCGATCGGGTAGTCGATCCGTACCTTGGAGCCATCCGAGTTCACCCCGAGAACCTTGCTGTCAGAAGCATTGGCAGAGCTAGCCAATACAACCGGAAGTGCCAATGCCAACAGACTTGTGATTGCAACCGCTTTTTTCATTCTTCATCATTCTCCTTCCACCTTTGTACTTTTGACCGAACTTTTCGCCAAGCCCGTTATTCGTGTAGATTCGGCATGCCGGCATCTTTTCCTTTTATATTCATAGTTCAATTATATATATAAATATTTATATTTTTTTAAACGTTGTTGTTGTTTCTGTCGGTTGTTATGATCAATTGTGCAAGGGGGTCTGGCAGAACTGAAATATGGGGAATTCAGTAAGATCCTGTCACCACTTGCATCAAGGAGTAGATCACTACTTCTGGCAGTGACCTCCTTTCTTTGTGTCAACTCGACTTTATCTTCAAGGCAAACTGCATGAATCTTTCGCCGAGCTCGATGCGGAAGCCTTGACCGATACGGTCGACGACACACACAAGGTAGCGAAACTGCTACCTTGTTTTTTTGTTCGAAGAACAATCGGGATGGGGTGGGATTGTGAAAGATGCTGTTGCTTTGGAAACAACCATTAACCGCTTGAGGAGTGAGATGATTCGAAACTATGAGAAGACTGGCGATCTTCGTAACTATAATGTGATCGCCCTTAGTCAAGAGTTGGATATATACCTTTTGAAGTTTCAGAAACTTAGCGATCAGAAGAGACAATCCCGATGAGTCGGGCGTTTCGTTAGAAAGTACAACCTGATCCTTGAAGTTCTTTGTATTACCAGTATCATTTAGTGTAGAGCAATGTTCGCACATTTTTCATCCCCAACTATAGATTCAGAAAGGTTGACAGAGTGTTCTTCCGCAACAAAAAAACCCCCTCGTGGAGATTCACTCGCCATAAGGGGATTTCGCATATTACAACTCATCCCAAATTGGGAAAATACCCGACACCATGTGGACCAGGGTCAGAAAAACTTGCTGTATGTCTCGTATTATGAGGCTGTAGGTCTGAATCTATGAAATTTACCCCAAAGGAAAACAGTAACAAGAGAACAAAGCCCGTCAGTAACCACTTTCTCATTCATTTCCCTCCTAACCTATTTGGGAGTGACGAACAGCACAGCAGGATTCCGAAGTAAACGGTTCCTCTTTTCAGAAAACTCTAGAGCTTGCGCAAGGTTTCCCTGTGCTTTATATGCGATGACTGCTGCTTCCAAAGAGTCCGCCGATTCCTTCTCCAATCCCATTTTACCAAAAATCTCAGAAGAAATAACAGAATACTCAATCGACATTGCATATTCTTTAATGTCTATGAGGTAATTTGAAAATACTCGATAGACATATGCATATTTGGCTTCACCTTCTGCCTCATCCCTCGTGAACAGATCCAATGCACTTGAAATATATTGTTTTGCCTGTTCGAAGTCATCGACATGTTGATACAATACACACACTTGCGCATATAAGTATGCCTGATTCCGTTTGTCTTTGATACGCTCATATTCGTTAGCTGCTTCGATTAAATTCGGGATCGCTTCCTCCGGTGACTGCTGACTTTGAACAAAGAAAGCGTAGTGGTGCTTTGCTTCCAAAACCCACTCCACGATCTCCAGCGTCTCATATAAAACAAGAGCCTTTTTAAAATACTCTCCAGCGTTTACATACTGCTCTTGGTTCTTATATACGATCCCTAGAACGAAATATGCATCGGCCAACTTTTTCGGATCAGTAGCTTTTTCATACACTTTGATTGCATGTTCAAGATAGGTCCGAGCTTCATTGTCTAAACGCAACCACCTGCATGAGTTCCCCAGATTGTATGAAATGTTGCCACATAAAATATCCGGTTCAGGGAACCGAAGGCTGTTTTGATAGGCTCTTGTGTAGTAATTATAGGCGTTGACGAGATTTCTAGCTCTTTGCCAAGCAATGCCGAGCTTATTAAAAACGGTTGCAAGAACTTTCGGGTCTGTTTCCCGATCAGCTTCAAGTTCCTGGTGGAGATTTGAAAGAAGAGCGATTGCTCTTTCCATCTCGGACACACCTATATGACAATCACTAAAGCAGATTATCAAGTCTATTTTCTGGTACTTGTGTAAACTACGAGTTCCTACTTCGTCTAGGATCTGAATGGCAGACTGAAACTCCCGGCGATGAATCAAACCTTTCACGTAGTCAAGAAGAACATCCGTCTCAATACTTTTTCGAGAAGCAATTCTATTCAGCAACTCGCCAAACGAAGTGTCCAACTTTTCGCAAAGACCTTGAAGAATTGCATTCGAGGGCATGCTTGGGTAGTTACCGTTCTCGATTTGGCTAAGAGCAGATTCAGAGCATACACCAACGGCCAACTCTCTTTGGGAAAGTCCCTTTTCCTTTCTCAAAAAACGAATCCTATTTCCAATCTCACCGAGGTTCATATTCGTTTCCATACAATACCTCCTGGAAAATGTTATACATGGATATTATAACAAAATAATATGAAATTACATATTAAAAGTAAAATAAGATTTCCTCTGTGACTCGTCCTCATTCGTCCTGCAAAAATCCATTCAGTACAATTACCCAAACCCTTGTGAAGCGTTGACTCCTCTAAAGGACATCTCGCTAGTGTCATCGGAACTTGCATCATCATGTATCATAGAAACGTTCCGTGTGCATGAATGCAAAATGATTAAAGATCATGCTGCACTTCGTGTAACCGAGTTGCCCCCTCACGTTTACCTCTCCCCCTTCTGATACCAAAAGGGCTGTGTGCCATGATCATCTCATGGCACACAGCCTCAGGAAAAAGCCATATTTCTAGGAACAACTCTTGTAGAGTGACAAAAAAGTTCTTTCATTTGATCCTATAAAAAGTGCCGATCCTCACCGGTGGGCTCTTTGTAACGCTTCCTCCAACATATCAAATGCCAACCGTTTCGCACGTTCAAATGTCAATCTCTTGTCCCCTTTATACTCCCACTTGAATGTTCGTAGGAAAATAACGCCATAGCCGCCGTTTCCGAATTTGCTTTTCATCATCGTGAAGTGGTAGCCTTTGTATTTCAATGCGAAGTTACCTTTGTTGTTAGAATGCCAGGATTTCTTGAGAAAGCTCTGGGGACGCATATACCTGTTCTTTAGCTTTGTCTCCCGTTCCATTCGCCGAAAAATATTCGCTTTCCATACTGAGCGCAGTGTTGCCCTACCCTCGTAGGGTAATCGGGATGCTGCATGATATGAACGTACCGAATGCCATCAGTGGCGAGCACGATCGCAAACACCGCGACCCAAACGGCGATAAAATACCAAGACTTGTCGAACGCCTGCTTCCCCAGCTTGTACCAGAACGTAGACATGTCTAAGTGATTCCCCTATACTAAAATCCGTTTTGCAAATACCTGAACACAGTATCGACATTAACCACTACTTCCACTCCCAGCCCAAAGAGCCAACTCCCCCCTGCGGAGAAAGTTGGCTCTTTCAAATGTTCGTTTTTTTCAGAATCGGAATCCAAGCCTCGCAGCGATACGCTTCCGCCTGTGCATCTCCCGGCAAATACACTTCAAGCTCCGGCAAACCTGCGTGCTCAAATTCGGTCGCTGGAAACCACACCTTGTAAATTTTGCGCAATCCGCTCTGCATCGCCCCCGGCAGTGGCCCCGCACAAGGGAAGATCGCCCAGGTGGCAGCCGGAATCGTTTGGACGGAGCATCCCTGTGCCAAAACCAAAGAAGCGGTGTCTGCTTCCCTAGCGATCATATATGTGAATTCTTCCTCAAAACTCATGGTTAGGCCAAGCAAAGGCGTCTCCGTGGAGGGCGAGCCCAGCTTGTCAAGCGTGCCGTCCTTCCGGCTTTCCCCCCAAAACCACTGCCGGGTACGGCCATCCTGACCGCAAACGAGCTCTGCCGACTTCCCGACGACGGTGAACGCTTCTTTTTCCACAATCTGATAATCCACCTCCGCGTCGCCCAGCGCGTGCGGCTCGAACGAAACGCGGGGAAAGGCTTTGATCGACACGCCCGGTTTCCGGGCTGCCGACGGGGAGACACCGTGGAGCTTTCGAAACGCTTTACAGAATGACTCGGGAGTATCATAGCCATATTTAAGCGCGACATCGACCACTTTCGCCGAGGATACGGCCAACTCTTGGGCGGCTAACGTCAACTTGCGCTTTCGCACATATTCACCCAGCGTGATCCCCGACCACATATGAAACATCCGCTGAAAATGAAAGGGCGACGAATACATCGCCTTCGCAATGGTCTCCACAGGAAGCGATGCTTCCAGATTGCTTTCGATAAACTCCAGCGCTTCCTCTAACCGTTTCTGCCAATCCAAGCCGCATCACCTCACTCCCATTTTACAACAAAGCATGAAAAGACAGGATCGTTTCCCTCCCCGTTGTTACACTGTGATCACATAAGAATCACACACGAGAGGTGATGGAAATGAGAAAATGGCTGTACTCAGTCGGAATCATCTGCATGGTTGCCGCACTCCTTACCGGGTGTCAAACCGCTTCCTCGCCTGCCGCAGAGGAGAAAAAGCTGATCGCACCGACCAGCCCCGAGTGGCTCTATACGCATGGCCCTTGGAAGAAAGTCAACGAGCCTGAATGGGGCGACGTGATGAAGGGTTGGATGAACAGCACCGACCGACCGCAGTTCGGCAGACGCGCCGCCATCGAAACGGACAGTCCCTTCGCCATCCTCAGACAGCGCGCCATCGGAGGTACCGTCACCATCTTTGTCGACGGCAAGCTGGCGATCGAACAATTGATGAGCGCAAAGACGAAGGAAATCCCGATCTACAGCGGCAGCGCCGGTTGGCACAAAATTGAAGTTGTCTTCTCCGACCACAGTGAGATCGACGGGCTCTACATCAGCCCGGACGCCAAAGTCAGACAGCCGGAGCACAACCAAAAGAAGCTGGTCGTCATCGGCCACAGCTACATCGACGGTACCGGCTCCAGCAATCGGGGATTGACCTCGATCACACCGGTCTTGGGCGACATCCTCGGCGTGGAAAGCATCAACCAGGGCATCGGCCGAACGGATGTCGACGTGCCCGTCCCGGCCAGCGCCAAAAACAGCGGATTAGACCGGGTACAGACAGATATCATCCAGCTCAAGCCCGACTATGTGCTTTCCGTCTACGGTTTTAACGCTCGCGGGATGATTCCCGAACAATTCCAGGCAGATTACGTCACGTTTTTGAAAACGATCCAAGATGCCCTGCCCGCGACTTCTGTTTTCGCCAGCGGAATGATCTCCGTGCCGTCCTTGTCCGAAGAATCGGAGCTCACCTACAATACCGCGATCAAAAACGCCTGTGCTAGCGTCTCGAATTGCACATTCATCGATCTGGCAGGCAAATGGAACGAGGGCAATTACAGTCAATATCTCTCGAATGACGGCGTTCACCCGAATGACAAGGGCTACCGGTTCTTGGCAGAAGAATATGCGAATGTGATGTCCGGGGTGATCAAAAAGTAAATATCACATGTCTGCCCCCCACAACAAACCCGAGCAACAGAAAACGGAACCTCGTTCTTGAGGTTCCGTTTTTTGTGCGATCAAACATGCAACCAACTAGAAGAGATCATCGAGATCGAGCTCCTCCGACTCGAACAATTGGATTTGCGACAAGCGCAGATGCGGGTCAGCCACCATTTGGCTCAACACATGCTGCAACTGTTGCAAGAACTGTTCCACCGTCTCCGGCCGGAAGCGCAGCGGATGATACTGCGTGCTGAAGGTCAACACCCCATCGCGCTCGATCATCTCCATATGCAGATCGAACTGCACGGTCAGGTCATCGCCCAAGCCGGCAAACAGATCCTGTTGATCTGCCAGCAGTTTCTCCAGCGGATACACGCGCACATGGACACCCTCGTCCAGTTCCCAGAACCCGCTGTGTGCATTCTGCCCGACGAAGACCACCGAGTACGGCGTGACATTGCTGCCGCGCAGGGCTCGCAGCTCATTGAGCACATAATCAAACGGATAATCCTGATTCGCATAAGCGCCCAGCGCCGACTTCGTCACGCGTTCCAACGCCTGCGCAAAACTCGGATTGTCGGTCAGGTCGGTACGCATCACCACCGGGTTGACCAACAGACCCATCAGCCCGTCGAGATCAGGATGCGTGCGCGCCGACAATGGGACGCAGAGCGTAATGTCCGTCGCGCCGGACACCTTTGCCATCCACATCTTCAACCCGGTCATCACCGTCATATACAGCGTGTTGCCCTGTGCGCGCGACAGTTCCTTCAGACGATCGGTCAACGCCGCATCGAGCTGCAGCTGCACGTATCTGCTGGATTCATGTTCAGCAGGCGGTGTCGCGTAATCATACGGCAGCGGCGGTGCTGCGACGTCGCCTGCGAGTTGCTGCAGCCAGTACGCTTTTTGCACATCGAGCTCACCGGAAGCCAAGCGGTTGTTCTGCCAGGCGGCGTACTCGACATATTGCAGCGCCGGCGGCAGTTGCGGCAGATCCGCCCCTTTCGCCAACGCCTCATAATACGTGCGCAAGTCCTTCATGAACACGCCGGCGGTCCACCCGTCATAGGCGATCTGATAGACGCTCAGCACCATCATGTGCTGCTGTTCCGTGAGCGCGAACAGGTTCATGCGGAACAGCGGCCCCGTGCTCAGGTCATACGGAGTCAGCGTATCCGCAGCTGCAAACTCTGCCAGGGCCGCCCACTGCTCCTGTTCGCTGCGTCCGGTCAGATCGTGGAACTGGCAAGGGATCGCCATGTCGTCCTGCACGATCTGATAAGGGATGCCGACACGCTCTTCGTAAGTCGTGCGCATCACGCTATGCCGCGCCACCACCGCGGCAAACGCAGCGGCGAACGATTGGCGGCAAAGCGGCCCTTCGATCAGGTACGGCAGTGTAAAGCCATACCCATGTTTCGCGTCATATTGATACTGGAACCACAACCGCTGCTGGGCGTTGGACAGCTCATACGCCGCTTGCCGCGGCAGACGCGGGATGCCCTGCTCGTTGCGGCTTCCCGCGCAGCTCTGCTCCTGCTCGACACGCCGGGCAAGCCCGCCGATGGTCGGCTCTTCGAAGAAAACACGCAAGGGCAGCCGCGTTTGAAACTCGCGATTTATCCGCGAGATGATCCGCGTCGCATGGAGCGAATGTCCGCCGAGATGAAAGAAACTGTCGGCCAAACCGACCCTGTCCACGCCCAAGATCTCCTGCCAGACCACGGCGATCTGCTGCTCCACAGCTGTGGACGGCTCGATAAAGTCGGTTTGCAAGTCCGGACGGTCATCGCCCGGGTCTGGCAATTGCTTGCGATCGATCTTGCCGCTGATCGTCGTCGGCATGTGCTCCAGAAGGAAGAAGCGCCATGGCACCATGTAGTCGGGCAAACGCTCAGCCAGATAGGCACGCAGCGCTTCGGAGGTCGTCTGCTCGCCGTCGCGCAGCACGTAATAAGCGGCGAGACGATAACCGTCCGGACGCTTGAACGCGACCACAGTACAGATCTGCAGCGACGGATGGGTCGCCAGCACCGCTTCAATCTCGGCCAGTTCCACCCGCTGTCCCCGCACCTTGACCTGATCATCGCGGCGTCCGAGGAACATGATGCAGCCGTCCTTGCGCAAATAACCGCGATCCCCGGTCTTATACATCCGCTCCCCCGGGAAAAACGGGTCGGGCAGAAAGGCTTCCCGCGTGCGCTCCGGATCGTTCAGATAATCGCGCGCCAATCCGATGCCGGCCAGATAGAGATCCCCGGCCACACCGACCGGCACCGGCTGCAGATGCTCGTCCAGCACATAGCAGCGGTTGTTGTCGATTGGCCGTCCCACCGAGACGATCTCCGCCTCGAATGCATCGGCCTCCGTACAGGTATGAATCGTCGAGTCGATCGACACCTCGGTCGCGCCCCACGTGTTGTGCAGGCTGCAGCCGACCCGCTCTTGGAAATTTCGCACCAGGTCCGAACGCAGCGCTTCGCCGCTCGACCCGACATGCCGCAGGCACTTCAACTGCTCGCGGTCCTCCTGCGTCACCGCATCGACGAACAGCGCCAGCATGCTCGGCACAAACGTAAGAAAAGCGGCTTGGTAGCGAATCGCCGCATCGAGAATCGCCCGCGGGTCTTTGTGCAGTCCCGGCTCCAGCAGCGCGATGCGCGCCCCCACCATCAGCGGCCAAAAAAACTCGCACGCCGCATCGTCAAACGTCAGCGTGGTCTTCTGCAGCACCGTCTCCTGCGCCTCCAGCTGATAGGCGCGCTGCATCCAGATCATGCGGTTCACCCAGCCCTGATGTGTGCTCGACACCCCTTTGGGCTTGCCGGTTGAACCGGATGTGTAGTAAATCGACACCAAATGCTCAGGCGTCACCGCCACGACCTGCGCCGTCGTGGGTTGCTCCGCGAGCAGATGCGCATCGCGGTCCATCAGCACATATGAGACGACCCCTTCCGGCAATCTCGCAAGCAGGCTGCTGTGCGCGACACAGACGGGAGCTTGCGCATCTTCCAGCACTTGGCGTATCCGAGCCATCGGCGCATCCGTATCCAGCGGCAAATACGCGCCGCCCGCTTTGAGAATCCCGATCAGCGCCACCACCATGTCGAGCGAGCGATCCAAACACAGACCCACCGGCACGTCCGGGCCGACCCCAAGCGCACGCAGCTGGTATGCCAGTTGGTTCGCCTGCGCCTCCAACTGCGCATAGGTCATCGACTCCTCGCCGTAGATCGCCGCCACATGGTGAGGCGTTCGTGCCGCCTGCGCTTCAAACAAGTGATGCAAACAGACGGGAGGAACCTCGGTCGCCGTCTCATTCCACTCAAACACCACCTGCCGCTGCTCCGCTTCGCTTAACAAGGGCAGCGTGGCAATCGACCGCTCCGGATCGGCGACAGCAGCCTCCAGCAGCTGCTCAAAATGCTGGGCCATCCGCACAATCGTCAGTTCGTCGAACAGATCCGTGTTGTACTCGAACTTGGCCACCAATCCGCGATCCTCTTGGCAGATCCAGAGCGTCAGGTCGGTCTTTGCTGTCTTGTTGTCGATCACATACTGGGTCAGGCTGAGACCTGGCATCTCCCGTCCCTTTGTAAAATCGCGCTCCGAGAGAAACATCACCTGAAACACCGGCGAGTAGCTGGGGTCGCGCTCCTGCTGCAGTTCCTCCACCAATTTATCAAACGGCAACTCCCCGTTCGCATAGGAAGCGCGGGCACTCTGATCGACATGAGACAGCAATTCACGGAACGACATCTCGCCCGACAATTGCGTCCGCAGCGCCACGGTGTTCACAAAACAGCCGATCAAGCCATGCGTTTCCTCTTGGTTGCGCCCCGCCACCGGCGAGCCGACCACAATGTCCTGCTGACCGGAATAGCGGTACAGCAGCACATTGTACACAGCGAGCAGCGCCGTGTTCATCGTCACGCCCGCCTCTTGACGCAAAGACTTCAACCGCTCCACCAGCGCAGGCGGCAGGACATGCGAATAGCGCACCCCGTCAAACGTCTGTACCGCCGGGCGCGAACGGTCGGTCGGCAATTTCAAGAACGGCGGAGCTCCCTCTAGATGCTGTTTCCAAAAATCAAGCTGTGCCGCCACGACAGCACTCTCCATAAACTGGTTGTGCCACACCGCATAATCGGGATATTGAATCGGCAGTGCAGCGAGTTGCGGCTCCTGCCCGGTGGCAAATGCGGAATAAAGGGCGCACAGCTCCTTGCAAAACACGCCCAACGACCAGCCGTCGAAAATGATGTGATGGATGATGAACACCAGCACATGTTCCCGTTCTGCCAACTTGAACAGCGTAAACGTAAACACCGGACCCTCGCCCAGATCGAACGGCCGGCGTGCGACCTCGGTCACCATCCGTTCCAGCTGCGCCTCGCGCTCCGCTTCCGCCACAGCGCTCAGATCCATGATCGACAATTGCGGCTGCAGTTCGGAAGCGATCACCTGCACCGGCACCCCGTCCTCCGAACGATACGCAGCGCGCAACATCTCGTGACGTTCGACGATCACCTCCAAGCTCCGCGTAAGCGCCGCCAGATCCAACTCCCCCTGCAACCGCATCGCCCGAAACGTGTTGTACATCGGATGCCCCGGTTGCAATTGGTCGATAAACCACATGCGATTCTGGATCGAAGACAGCGTGCCGGTGTCGCGATACTGCTTTCGTTGAATGGTCAGTTCCTTCTCTAAATGGTTCATTGTTTACCTCCCGTGCAGTGTTTTCGAAACGGTATTTTATCTGTTTCAGTTTATCATCGGTCGAATTATTTCATTATAAATCATTAGTTTTAAAAGTTTGACAATCAGCTCCAATTTCCTTTTCCTAAAATTGGATTTTTTAAATACTGTTCCTTAGCTGTAACAGAAAAACCGCTCTATTTCTCGTAAGGAATGAATGGACGGAATTTTGAGTGATGTGCCACCTGCCTACTTATTTGCACTAGTCGGTTTTATCCTCAGTCCAACCTTGAGGTCGCTCCCCCCCAACCCCCTCTCCAAATAAAAAGGCTGTGTACCGTGATTGACTCACGGCACACAGCCAAAATGGAATAACTTTTTTGTACCCGAAAGAACTTTTTTGTCACTCTACTGTTTCCGACAAATAAAGTTCTTTCCTTTGAGGCACGACGAGGCCTTGATGTACCGTTGTTCACCAGAGGAAAAATTGAAATAAAGTTCTTTCCTAAGTTAGGGGCTTCGTCAAAATCAGGGGAGCAAATAGAAAATAAAGTTCTTTCCTTAGATATCTCCTTCTGTTTTATAAAAGCAACACTGTGGTCACCATTGAGTAATCACTTCCCCAATATAAGCAATTTCATGGACTCACAGTTCAATCGGACCAGTTTTTCAGAACGGTTTGACTTCTATCTCGACTATAGAGTAGGAAGAAACTTGTATTGAGACCATAGTTATCCAAAAAATGATGTGCCTGACAAAAAAACCAGCTTAACTGACAAGCTGGTTCCACTTTGACATCCTTTGCTTATACCAAGGTTTTTGCTTATATGTGAACGACTTATCCAAGAACCACTCTAATGTCCCAATCCCTCTGCTTACACTGATCTTCCATATCCTCTGAATCAAACGTGGCACCATTGTAGCTTTTCAAATACGTTTGAAGTTCCTCCGAAAAAAATCTTTCTTTAGAAAAGATCAAGAATTTGAATTGATTTATAAATCTTCTCAAATTTTCGAACCAATAACGTGGTCCACCCTTTTCCAGTTTCTTAATCACAAGTTCATTGGAAGCCTCATCGTAATAGATCATATTGTAGCCAATGATCTTATTAAATCTGAAGAGTAGTTCGTTGTACAGATCATTCAGATCACTGGATGTGCTTGGGTATGAATGTCGAAAGACTTCAAGTTTATTAACTTCCTCATCCAATTCACGACCGTAAAAGCTATACCCGTATGAATTGATAAGATCTTTGTGGCTACATCTAAACTTTATGTCAGTACTCTCAAAGCCCAGAACATAGCCCTTAATTCGCTCATCTGCATATAGTACCTGAATTCCACTCTGAGAGAACAGTTCGTTGTATTTTGGAACAAGAGTATCCATGTATTCTTGTTTGTGAAGGTGGAGTGAGGTCATTCCGTTGACGTATCCATACTCCATCATTCTATCGTAATATTCCCGTGGACAGTTCTTTTTCGCCCAAACCGCAAGATCAACTGATATAACGTGATCATCATCCTTGTGGATTTCAACATATCTCCGAATTCGTTCTCGCTCGATTTCATGCTCCTGCAACGCCACATGGATATAGTGGAGTGTCTTTCCACGTTTCCCATCGAGGTATCGATCGTAATGTATTTTCAGCACCGATACTTGTTTGTCATAGTTTCTTCTGGCTTTCTTGGGAATCACAATGGCCAAGCTATCTAACTCTCGATTCAGTTTTTCTACAATCGAGGTTATACCATTGATCTCCTTGTTGATCTGAATTTCGCTTCTCAAACGAATTGCGGATTTTTGACTCTTCAGCTTTTGTGCTTCATCCATTCCCAAGTCAAAATCAAACTTTCCAAAACAATCCCCACCTACATTAAGTCGAACGTTTTGATTGTGCACGTTAACAATGTAGTAAATATGGTTGTTTGGTGTCCCACAGAGAGAACATGGAATTGGCTCTTCTCGATAGTCGATCGCATTACCTCCCGCAGAGTCATCGCCAATCCATTCCTTAACCGCAGCTTTCAATAAGCGTTCTGCTACCGAAACAAAGTCTTCACGCCTGTCAGCATTTAGGCTTTCGAGGTCTTCCTCTTTAACACGATCCTTGTCAATCAGAAAAGAAAAAAACCATTCGAATTCTGGAATACTTTTCAGCAACTGACTCGCATTTAAAAGTGAGCAATCTTTTTTATGAAGCACTAACCTCCCACGTGACTCCCTACTTTCTTCATTTGCTGATGACATCGCGCAACTCATGGAACCCCCTCCTAACACTTTGAACAAACGATGATAGAATATCAGATTATCAGGGTATGTTCAACCATTCCTTAATTTGAAATTTTATTTTCTATTTTCCTGAATGAAATTCTTCATTGCACTGCATTATTGAAAAAAGTATTTCCGGTAGTTTTTGATGAAGTATGTCCTAAGGTTCTTCAGAAGAAGATGTATGCTGTGCACCGCCTGCTACTTCTGAACTCATCAGACTTGATTAGTACCATTGCATAGAAAGGTGGACTTTACATGTCAAATAACAAAAATACATATATTTTCTTTGCACAGGAAATTCTCGCAGTAGCCAAATTGCAGAAGGGTTCGGAAAGAAGTATCTGGGTGACAGATACGAGGTTCGAAATGCAGGCATTGAGGCACTTTTTCTGAACCTGAATGCTGTCAAAACAATGGCAGAGGTATTAAAACGATCGGCTTTCGTGATCACTCTTTGCGGCTATGGCAGTGAGAAATACCCAATCACACCTCCAAATATTACTCGGTTCCATTGGGGCTTTGACGATCCAGCCAAGGCGATGGGAACAGAAGAAGAAAAATGGACCGTCTTTCAACGCATACGTGACAAGATCGAGTAACGCATTATACAATTTGCTGAACAAGGTCAATAACGATACGAAAAGGCCCTCGCCATGAGGACTTTTTTCCATCTTATGAATCCGTGTTGAGCAATTTCTCCATCGCCACGACATCTACAAATTTCCCTTCGAGAATTCCTTGGTTTTGAAACACTCCCACCTCTCGAAAGCCAGCCTTGCGATACAGGCATTGGCCAAGACCGTTGAAAGGGAAGGTGAAAAGAACGAGTTTATGAAATTCGTTTTCTTGAGCCGTCTGCTCAAGCTCCTGTAACAACTTTTGTCCAATTTCACGACCACGATGTTCTCGATCGAAATATACTGAGAGACCACCCACCCCTCTGTATGCGGTACGGCTACTGTATGGGTCTACCAATGCCCACCCAACAAGTTCACCTTCAAACTCAGGCAATTAGAACAAAGTAACGTCCTTGCCTGTTTAATTGCGATCGTTTAGGGAAGTTCTTTAATCATTCCTTGGATTTTGCCCATGAACCGTAAAGGCATACTGTATGGCAATTGGAGTAGCACATGTTTCGTCAGGTCGCTCTCCCACAGATAGGGAATTCTCACAAGAAGCTGTTTTAAGAAGTCCAAGAACATCGCGCTCGATTTCTCTGTGCTCTCCGTTTGAGACAGTTGAGCTAAAATCATGATGATCCACTTCCACTTTTCCTCCGACTCTTTAACAACATCTGCAAGATCCTCAACCAGGATCGTTTGCCAGACAGCCCTATCCTCCTCCGGCAACGCTGCAATCGCATCCGCGATGATTACCCCCTTTACAAGGAACGTATCATCTGTCCTGTGAAGAGATATGCGATATCGTTCCAAACCGTGTAGGACAGCTGGGACAAGTTCATCGTCAATTCGAGAGCGAGACAGAATCCTCAACAGAGTTGGAACGAGATCACTCATCTCTCCATTTTCACCCGTAACCATGAGGACTTGCTTTGCTATTTGGTTTGGGTCAAACCACACCTCTTCTTGATCGACTCCCCACATTTGCAAGATGTCCTGTAGCCTAGACATGTTGTTTCGCGCATACGGCGAAGACAAGGGATTGTTTACTCTTGCAAAGGTAAGAAACACTTCTTCGATCCCTGGGAGTGAAAGTCTTTGTTCAAAAAACTTCGTACGCATATCACGAAGAACCGCCAGTAGGCGTTCGTGTTTGATAGGATTCTCCTCCAAGACACCTAACGCTCCCCCGACCACCGTTCTCCACATCGATGCTGAGCGTGGATGCGCTACATCAAGAGGATACGCTTTGATCCCCATTAGAATTGGATGCTGCACCAACACCTGCTTGTTGATCTCACGTAACTTCTGACTTAGCTTCTCTACTTCTTCTAAAGAGGGATGAATATCTTGAGCAAACAGGTGTACCATTCGATCTGCATAGAGATAAGCCCAAAGCGACCGGTGTGTTTCGGACGAGAGTTGGTACTCATGGACGGTTGCAAGATGACAGTCTGCGTACTTCAACATAGCCAAGTACATGTCAAACCATATTTTGTCGGACCGGAAATCCCCACTTTCCACATTGAGCATCTTTTCCATCACTTCTTGGAACACTTCTTTCTCTTCATCTTGAAGATCTAGAACAAGATAGCGCAAGATATTCTGTAGTTGAATCGGATTTCTCGAGCTCGACAAGGTTTCTCGACACCACTTGCGAACAAGGTGTTCCGGCAATACCTGTTCGCTCACCATCCTCTGAACAAGCCTAGAAAATTGACTGTCTCCCCCCATTGGCATCGCACTGCAAACTGACAACATATCCCTTGCCCCTCGACTTTCAGACATGCTTCTGTACATGCCATACCACGTATCACTAGTCCATTCATCATCAGGAATAGGCAACCAGTTCCTAAACATCTCGGGCTTCGAGGGAAAATAGACCTCATGTCCATCTAGTAGCTCCTGCAGAACTTGAAGAAAATAGAATTGATGCGAGACGCTTAGCCTAAACTGGAGTTCTTCCACTACTTTTGAAACGTCCCCTTCGAGACCCAATTGTGAGCGGACACGATCAAGGTGATCGTCTGTCAGATACAAGTAAGGACTGGCCTTCATGAGCCATCGAAGTCGCATTGTCGGGTTAGGATGGGTAAGTTCTTCATAGAGTACAGGGATTTTGGACTCAAAGCTCGGTGTGTGCAATTGGATAAACTGAGTTGCTAGATTCTGACCCTCATGAAACGTCACAGCTAGCGTGTGGCCCGCATGGTGTTCCTCACCTGTAACATCATGGCCTCGCTCCAAAGATCTGTTAACCATTAGCTCCCATTTTTCATGCGGGATGGTAAGGTTTTCAACATGCAACGTCCTCCTTGGACTGAACCCGAATTGTTTTAGCAAATCACCGGCCAATTCCTCTGGTAGATTTGATGTGAATCTCAGCAACACCGTTCTCAAAATCTGTGAAGGTTGTTCAAAGATGATCGAAGAGAGATTCACATACTCCTCAATAAACCGACAACGAAGTTGCGGATGACTGTTCCAACGATACAACAGCCTAGGGTATAACCAGTCGAGATATGCTTGGCGGTTCTTTTCCGAAAATCGGAGTGAACGCAGCACAAGTTGTACATCGTTTTGAGCTATTAGCCTTTCTACAGAGAAGTCCATTCCCACCGTGTCCGGAAGGTCGGCATTGACCTCAAACATCACGCGCAACACCCATTCGGACCGAGCGTATGTTTCTACAAAGTCAGTGTCGGCATCATAATCCTTCCACAGCAGTCGCAACACCTCGAGGGCTTCGTCTTGCAACAATTTGATATACCCTACGCGTTCTGGGATCAGGTAGTGGGGTAAACATTCACTACCCAGAAATGAACAACCTCCTATGGCAGAATCGAGTGAGTACCTTAACGTGAGGAGGTTCCGATTTTCAATCAAGTTGCCTGTCGGATGGTCGACTCTCGATTGCATCAGTAATCGTTGAACGTAAAATGCTGGCGGAACACGGTACTGGACATGACTGCGGTACAACTTGTTTAGTTTTTCAACATGTTGTGGTCCTGTCAAAAACCCCCGATTCTCTAAGAACGACAAAACATCAAACACATTGACCAACGGAGCTTGACTACTAGAGCCTGCTACATAACTGTTCAGACATCGTTCATCACACCAGATTGGAAGAATCTCTCCCTCATGTTCCTCCAAAATATCACGCATTTGCCCTGTGAGTCTTTCATCTTCTGACTCTCTCTTGGAACTACGGAGATAATGTAATTTCTCTTCCGCAAGCAAGTTTCGAAGTTTCTCCACCAGACCTTCCAGCCACTGAATGGTCTCTCGTTGTATGTTCGTATGCTCTTGTTCATCTTCCAATGCTTGTTTGACCCTAGTTGGAACAAGTACGTCAAAATGGTCGGTTAACTGTTCGAGCCAGTCATGTTCGGCCATTTCTTGTAAAAAGAGCATGTCAACAAGCAGAGGGTTTGAACCTTTAACCAACTGGTCCACAATTTCTGTTCGCACGGGATGCTGCTCATGGTCCATCTCCACAAAGGAGTCAATTGACAACTCTCCTTTTTGTATGAGTGCGTGCAAGACTTCGTGTGGGTACACCTGTAGATTCTGCAATTCCTTAGGCACTGTTCCCTTTCCCAACCATTCTGTTGCAAAGGAATCCTTTACCAACCATGCCTTGTAATGTTCTGCAGTTTTCCACAATGACTCTTCGTGAAGAAAGGTGTCTCCCAATTGGTGACCAATAGGTTCCAGCAACTCGGTCAACTTGACCGGAAGCCGATTCAGTTCGGTGAGCACTTTATTTCGTGTCATCTCCACAGAAGGCTGATGATGATTGAGCCTGTTTATTTCATCCAACACTGAGGGAATCAAATCTGGAGATACATAAATGACAGAAAACGCTTGTTTCAACAAGTCGAACAATTGAAGAGCATGCGACGTCAAACAGGCTGTGTAGTCCATTTTGATTTGATCACCCTGGTACTCTGACAGTCCCTTCCCGTATTTCGCTCCAAAGGCCAGCGGGATTATGGGACGCCGCTTGCCTTGGTGATGGCAGTTCTTCCTCCAAGTTTGATAGAACCACCCGCCAAGATTGCTTTTTTGGGCATCCGTCACAATATGCAGAGGAATTTTTCCCTTGGACAACATATCTTGCAACTCTTGCTCTTGCTCTTGCCACTGCTTGTTAATTTCCATTAGATCATCAAAGTCAACAAGTCGCATGTTCTGACTGTCAGGAAACCTCCTACGAATCTCTAGCAGAAATTCACTGGCTTCATCATCATGATTTGTAGCATGTCCAATTTGCATCGCATGGAGGTAAAGATGCTCTTTCTCTGGATATTTCTCAACCGCTTTCTTCGCATAACGGAATGCTTGTTCAGGTTGCGTGTGCTTGAGAAAATCAGACAACAACACATATACCTGTGCATTGTCGAACCCTCTCTCTAATCCAGAAAGGAGGGCAGTCTGTGCTCCCAGTTGATCCCCTAGGCTTTGATAGAGTTGCACACGAGTCATCAATAACCCTATCGTGGGAGCTATTTCCCATAGCAAGTTCGCGCTCTGCAAAGCTTCTCGATTTTGGCTAAGGCCCCAAAGGGCATTCACTTCCAAGCGCTTCGAGTAATGGCTCAGCTCTCCTTCCGGATACAGGTTTTCGTAACGTCGTAGAGTGGCAAGACAGTCTTGCAACTTGTCTGCCTTCAACAAAGCATCGGCCAACTTTTCTACCACACCAGCGTCGGGGTATCGTTGCAGCTTTTGCTCCAAGAGAGGGATCAAACGCTCCCACTCCTGAAAATGCACAAGCAGCGAAGTCAAATTTTCATAATCAGCCGGAAGTCCGCGCAAGTCGACCAGTTCTTGAGCTTGCATCACGGCCTCATCTAATCGGCCTTGCTTCGTAAGCAAAATGAGTCGGATCAACCCCTTTTGCAGATGATCCAGTTCGCCTGCATTTTCTACCACCTGATAAGCTGAACTCCAATTGCCTTGGCTAGCTATCGTCAGAACCGTGAGACGAATCCACTCCTCTTGCCCCCCGTTTTTGTAGAAATCAGCCTTGTGATCCTCCAACATGTCAGCTGCCTGTTGGATCTCCCCTCGCTGAAACTTCCATTCAATGAAAGGTCCCAGCAAGCCGCTCTCTGCTGTCCCCTGATCAATCATCTTTTGAACAGGTTGAAGATGATCGCTTGGATCTAGATCGAACCCATGACTGAGAGCAAATCGAAACATTTCTTGACGAGTCGGATTATCCCGAAGAAAGTCCAGTGTTAGTTTCTCCACACTTGAACGCCTTTTCGGCAACAACACGGCTGTGAGGATCCATGCAAGTTTGGCATTCTCGATCAGTTCAGGAATCTCCAGGGTATCGGCATATATCTGTGCCTGAGCGAAAAACTCGAGGGCATTATTTAGATGCAATATCTGTTCAGCGGTGGGGATAAAGAGTTGTTGGTAGGCTACTAGTGGAAAGAGATTACCTCTGTGTTGTTGGTATTGCTCTGGAAAACCTCTCCAGTACTCAATGTAACCGGCCGTGAGAAAATACCGTGGGTACTTTTGGTCCGTCCTCATGAGCCTCATGCTCTCCCGTAAAGCCCGGTCAAATTGTCCTGCCGCAAGAAAGCAAAGTGCCAATTGGTTCCGTACCTCTGGGGATATCTCACAGTTGCATCGCTGAATCAATTGGTCAGCCTCGCCTGCTCTTTTGAATTTTCGCAAGAGAACTAATGCATTGGTGAGAACCTCCTCCTTATTCAAAGGCTCTAACATCTGTAGAGCTTCATCAAATTGTGCTTGTTTACTCAAAACGAGTGATTGGTAGATACGGTCATCAATGGTAGGATCTAACAATTTCGCTTGGGCTGCATAATTTGCGGCAACTTCGATGTCATGACCATCTTCCAGGACCCAGATTGCAACTTGTAAGTTATACTTTGCTCGAATATTTTGAGGAATATCTCGTTCTCGTTCTTTTAGATAACCTCGGAGCTTTTCAGCTGCACTTGTTCGATCGCCAAGATGTCTCCTATGCAGCATCTCCTTTAATCGACCTTCAAAAAGCTCCTCAGCATTATTTGATTCCGCATGAAATTGACCAATGTTAACAGTAATTTGGTTGTGATTGCTGATAGTAATAGGTGTTTGTATGATCGAACCCGACACAATTGGTAAAGAAAATGGAGTAACTCCCCCATCTGCTTCAAACCAATCTTCTGTAGTCATTTCCAAAAGAAATCTTAGATACTCAGCATTGTGAAAATTACGGGAAAGGACTTCACTACGAACCTTTTCGATAAAAGATCGTAACTTGACCCCGTCTTCATCAAACGAGTCGGTGGTACCTTGTTGCTCAGGAAGATAGATATATACCTTGCTTTTGAGGCCAAGCGTTTTGGCTTTCTCGTACTCCAATTCCGTGATCGAAAACTCATGTCCGTTAGGAATCGAACCATAACGATCCCCAATGATCAAAAGATAATGGTCGCATTTCTCCAAACGTTGATAACACGCTTCGAGTATCGTTGTGTCTGCAGTTGGAAAGTCTTCCATAGTCTCGATAGTTGCTCGTCGCCTCATTGAATCATATGCCACCTGCCGAAACTCGATCAAATTACTGTAGGTCCCGCCTATAAATATGTGTGGCGTGTTCCGTAGCATGATCTCCCTCCTTCCGACATTACATAGTTGGGTTCATAAAATCGGGTGAAAACACTTCTTTGTTCACAATCTAGTATACTGCAATTCTTTTAATCATGTTATCACGGAAAAGTTGCGTGCATTGATATTTCATTTTTCAAGTGACACTCCTCCGCTTTCTTATTCTCCATCTTTCTGGGTAAAGGTTAATTAACTTGTATTCAACATCAATAGGTGCATATGTAAAAAGAGAGCGAGTTACCTCACTCTCTTTTTACTTAAATTTTATTTTCCTTAACCAATCTCCAGTACTGATATCCTAGAGCGGTCAACCGACATCCTTTTGAATTCATTGCAGCGAAATACATGTGTTCTTCGTCTACAGGGACAACAAGACCTACCGACTCCATTTTTTGTAAATCCTTAAATATCTTTACGTTTTCTTCCACGTGACCCTCTTCAGTAAATTCATAGGTTGGGTCCAAAGGAATATGGTGTTCTGGGCTTGGAAAATAATTAGTGATCTCACGCAAAACCTCAAGGCTGATTGGTGGTTTTACTCGTCTTAATTGGACAAAGCGACTAACATTGGTTTTGAAAATCGGTCGTTGATCCCATGCGCCCAATGCTTCATCAACGTACGAGTAGAGACTACCTGGGGTGATATACCCTCTCAAATCAGCAGCTCCCCCATCTAACGCATCAATCAGCAATGAAGTAAATACCCCAGACCCACCTCTTTCCATCGCAACTTCAGAACTTTTAGAAGCTGTCAGTATAGTCAAGCCATCACTTAATTGTGCTAACCTACCTTCTGCCAACGCCGGAGAACCGAATGCTCCTGAATGACAACAATCAAAGATAATGACTTTATTTTTTGCATTCGAATTGTTTGCAAATATTAGGATATCGTCCATTGATATCCCCTCATCGTAACGGCTGTAGTCACTTGTTACGATGTACCCCCCCGTTGAGTTGACTAGGCCATGGCCTGAAAAGTATAGCAGGGCTACCTCTGAGTCACCTTGGAAGAGAGCTTCGATTTGTTCCTTTAGCTCAGCTTTCTTAAGCTGATCACCACGATGATCGGATACTAGCAGTTTTACATCGAAATTAGGTGAGCCGTCACCGTTCTTTCGAAGGACCCCTTGCATATTAACTGCATCGTTCACACAACCGTACAACGGTGCTGTAGGGTAATTATTTATACCAACAACCAACGCTTTGCGCATAAGTCCCCTCCTACTTTGTCAGTTTCTCGATGCCGCTAATGATCGAATTTGTGTTCCACTTTACAATCAAATCGGCAGCATCTTTGACTACCTTGGATGTTCTTTCTGATCCAAATGGTTCGATTGCTAAAATCGGCTTTACTGTGGCAAATCCGTTTTTAGCAATATCAATCTCATGGTTTATCCATTTACTGTACGATGCGTACACTCCAGCAAGGATAATTACAACACTGGACGGGCTGATTTGCTTTTTAATTGCTTCATACAACTCTCTATCATTACTTGCATTGTGAATTGGATCATTTTTCGGGACAGAGTAGTTCTTGAAGTCGAAACCACCGGCATTCAGAAGTTTAACTAGACCATCATACGTATCGGAGTAAGTCCATGAATGACTGATAAAAAGGTTCTTTGCCATATCGATCACCTCTAGGAATTTTGTATAGTTTTAGTTTATCACATAGAATTGATTTAGAAAATGACAAAAAAATATAATTTAAAATAAAGGTCCATTAAATATACACGTAAATTCATTTTCCGATAAACAAAATAATATATCTTGCGAGTCAGAAATATTTAGTCGTTCATCAACGATTATCTGACTTCGACAAACCTTCCGTCGAGAATTCCTTGATTTTGAAACACTCCTACCTTCCCGAAAGCCAGCCTTGCGATAGAGACCTTAGCCAAGACCGTTGAATCGGAAGGTAAAAAGAACGAGTTTATGAAATTCGTTTTCTTGAGCCGTCTGCTCAAGCTCCTGTAACAACTTTTGTCCGATTCTACGGCTATTGTATGGGTTTACCGATGCCCACCCAACAAGTTCACCTTCAAACTCAGGCAATTAGAACAGAGTAACGTCCTTGCCTGGTTTCAAACCAGGATTCCATGTACGCTAAATCCTTCGGTTGGATTTCCAAAGTCGCGATACGATCTTCGATTCCTTGGTTATAGATTGCAAGGATTGATTTCAAGTCGGTTACTCGGGCTTTGCGAACAAGTGTCAAAGTGGCCACCTCAATCATAGAAGTATAGAAATTTGACCTATAGTTATTTTTATATCGACATCATCTCAAGGAATAGATACTTCGTGTGTTCAGCCAAAGATGCACTATTTATGTGTAGATATTTTTCAATAAAAATACCACATGAATTATAAATTTGTTATAATTGTTTTCAGTTCAATAATAATCCGGAGGCCTTTTATGAAAGTAAAAGAGCATATCATCAAGATCGGTAATTATATTCGCCACTTACGAAAAGAAAAAGGGCTTTCCCAGCAGGAATTAGCCGACGGTTGCTGTTCTCAATCATTTCTAAGTCAGCTAGAGAAAGGCATCTATCCGAGCATGCCATCATTAGACATCCTTCAAGGTATTTGTAATAAACTTGGGCTATCAGTAGGCGAACTCTTTTCTCAGATTGACATTGATCGAGAGAGTTTAGAAGTCGAAGTACTCTTAGATCTCATTCAAGTACATATCCATAGAAAAGAGTTCGAACTTGCGTACGAGATAATTGAAGAACTGCAAAAACGAGAGGATCTACTTCAGGAGCAACGTCATAAGCTGGCCTTGTTATTAGCTTCTTGCCTAATAAAAACTGAGGAATATGACCAAGCCATCGAACTATTAACACAGTTACAGTTGAGCCTTGAAGAGGAGCAACATAGAGACGATCACATGCTTGCAGATGTCCTCAACAAGCTAGGGAATGCCTACTACTTCCAGAACAATCGGTTAAACGCCTATGCGAATTACAGGAGGGCCTTCCAGATTACTACTCTTTTTCCAAAGCCCGACCTACTGGCCGCTGACATTTCATATAACTTAGGCAATGTCTGTAAGGATCTTAGATTCGATGCTGATGCTCGAGCTCATCTTGAGAATGCGAAGAATATCTACGAAGTCATCTCAGAAAAAGAAGGTCTGGCATCAACACTCTACTACCTCGGGATTGTCTACAAGAATATTGGTGACCTAAGTTCAGCCTCGGAATTGTTTAAAAAGTCCCGCATCTTGTACGAATCGCTCGAGATCTACCAAATGGCTAAACTCGCGCAGCACCTCTACGCCTTCTACATCCTTTCACGTGATAACGCTCCGTTAGCCATTGATGAATTACTAAAACTGGCCGACGAACATAGAAAGGATGGCGACATATCGTATGAAGCATTCTCATATGCAAGAGCTGCTTTTGTTTCAATTCAGCGTCAAAACTTTGGCGACGCAAGTGAACTATTGAAAAAAGCAACCGCCCTTGAATATGAGGGGAAAAAGGAAGACCCGAAGTATGCCTACCTACTTCAAGTGAGCGCCGAATATCATCTTCTGATTAAAGATATCGAACGCTCCATTGAAGATGCGTTCAAATCGGCTGATCTTTTTGGTAAGATAGAACATGATATGGAAATGGCTACTTCTCTCGAAATAGCGGTTCGAGCTTATCAAGAAAAAGGGATGTACAAAGAGGGGCTTGTCGTTTCCCAAAGGGTAATTAAAGTTTTACGCAGGTATACCGACCTTTCCTTGTTACCCTAACTCTTGGAGGTTGAAAAATGAAAAAACCGCTTGCTATTGCTTTTGCTTTATCACTGCTCATTTTTTCTTCTCCGTCAGATATCAATGGTAGTACCGAAAGCACGGGTCAACACCTCATAAGTCTGGCCTACGATCCCGGTCCTGGCCCTCGCGGAATCATTCTTGCCTATGACGCTGGTTTTCACCCGAACGGAGCTTTTGTTGGAAATTATGTCGTCTAATACTCGATACAAAGAATCCCCAGTCTCAATGACTGAGGGGTTTTTTGTTTTTTCAAGACATTATTCCCATATAGTTTTTATCATTTTTATTAAATATTTATTGATATTATGCATTGCCTTAAAATGAGTATACCTAAGATCATTCTTCTTGTATAAGAAGTCGACTTATACACAAGGGAAGATGATTTATCAAGTTGAGACGAGGAGGCTGTAATCATGAGACTCGGGGACAGAATTAAAGAATTGCGAATCGCAAAAGGCCTAACCCAAGGAGATTTAGGAAAGGGTATTGTCACACCAAGCATGATCTCACAGATCGAATCGAACAAGGCCAATCCATCCTACAACGTATTGAAAGAAATTGCGCGAAGGTTAGATACGCAGTTAGAGCACTTTTTAGCAGATGTCGAAATTCAAATGGAGCATCAAAGCATCCTGAAAGTAGCAAGAGCTTATATGAGCAGTGGTAGCTACACACAGGCTGCAAAACTACTTATCCCTTTGCTCGACACACCTCATGTCACCATTGAGCAAGCAGCTGCATTACGACTCAAATTGTCCGAATGTTACTTGCAGGTTGATCAGTACGAGAAAGTTGAAGATCTCTGTGATCAGACGTTGGAGCTATACAGGCGTCATGGAAATACATTAGGAATGATACAAACACTTCATCAACTTGGTCAGATGGAGTATCGCAGAAGAAAGTATCACATCGCGATCTATCATTGGCGAAAGGCATACGAACTCTTTGAGCAATTGAAAGTTCCCGACCCGTTTACTCAGTCTACTTTACTCCTTGACCTTGGCAATGTCTTTCTACAATACGGTGAACCTCCCGAGTCTTTAAAGTACTATGAACAAGCCCAACAGCTCCTCACGAATACCGCTCACTTTGATCAGATCGCAGAGTCGTATCTTGGACTGGCGAAGAACTTCTTAAAAATTGGAGAGTGCGAAAAAGCTCAAGAATACGCGGAATACTCGACCTCCATCTCCAAAGCTTTCAAACTGATCAAGGGCTCAATTGATGTCAAAAAACAGCTTGCTGCATTCAAACTGCACGAAGAGAAACATGATGATGCCCTTTTCCTTCTTACAAACTGTGCAAAGGATTACGAACGCTACAGCTTCCAAAATGAAGCATTGGCGACTCAGGGTGAAATTGCACGGTTACATCTACAGAAGCAAAAATTTGAGGAATGCATCAAACTGTGTGAGGATTGTCTTGCTAAACTGTCGAGAGACGCACTTGAAGCCGCTCCGCTTCTTCGAACAAAAGGGATCGCACTCGCTGCAAACGGCCAACTTGAAGAATCGGTCGAAATGATTTTACAGTCAATCGCCTTGTATGAGAAATTTGAAGACTGGTCTGAAGTTGCTGATAGCTACTCAATTCTCGCAGATCTTCATCAAAAACAAGAGAATTACACGCAGGCCATTCAATCTCTGCAACTGATGAAACAGTATATTGAGCACAACTTGAAAAGTCGCGGGATTATACTTTGAAAACTCCCTCCGGCAAAAAGATGCGGTAGCCCTTTATCTGGCTTACCGCATCTTGAGCTGGAACTTCACGAGATATTCATCTAACTTCTGACTGATTGCAATCACACGTTCATCGACAAGATTCCCACTCTGATCTGCTAGCCGGTGCATTTCAAGTCGTAAGTTTTCAATCGTTTGTTCTAAAACGATGTTCTCGTTTTCCACTTCCTCGCCCCCATGTTAAGAAAAACAAGGTAGCAGAGAGCTACCTTGCGACAATGAGTGTCAATTCATTTCCACCATCAGCAAAGATCCGCGGCTTCCGCATCGCTCTCGGACTTAGGAGATAGGCTTATTTTATTGACACTTAGGGAGGCCACCAAAAATCGTGAGCCGAAGCAACATCACATATCGGTGGTCTATGTAAGGACATCCCATTCGCACCGTTATTATCCCCCCAGGTGAATGGATGTCCTTACAAGGAGATCGTACCAAGTAACCGTTTTAGCAACAATCCCTTAATATTCTTATTATTACTGCAGTTCATTTTATAAAAATGAGTGTCGCTTCTCGATCAAGATATGAAGTATAGTGGACGTTGATTAGATCCTCGCCTCTTGCATCGAGCTCGGAGATAGTGATGCTCATGTTATTGTTAGGTCAAAGCATCTGACACTTTCCTTGTCCAGTCATCGGTCCGAGAGTGAGTATGCCGGAGCTTGCGTGTTCGTGCCGAAGTGATGTTTTGAAGACTCCAATAACCTTGGTTATAAACAAGATCCCGTAAAATGTCATGAATGAGACCATGATTTTCTTCCAGATCACTGGAGTTGGGATACAGTAGCAATGTGGAAAGACTATGCCCATCTGGTCGAGAAACCTCCAAGATGTAAGTCAGTCGCTCAGAACGCTGTACTCGCACCACCGCGCACTTTCTGCGGTCTCCGTTAGGGAGATGCGAGAATTTCCGTCCCGTCGGGAGATCGAGTATATTTGTGTCGATCGTAAGCTCTGGGCGACGTACGCGAAGCCTTCTTACCATCTCTAAAAACTCCCTCAATTCTCCGGTGGCTACTCCGTTCGTAACCTCAAGGCTTTGCACATCAATCGGCTGTGTTTTGCCGCCAACAATAGACTCATCAACACTCGCAGGAACGAGCGCACCGCCCTTCCCCTTTCGCTCAACAAGAGTATGTCCTTGATGCACCACCTGAGAGCTCTCAGCCACACGTACAATTTCTGCTTTATGGGTATATCCGACGATGGTCGGTTCGTGCGACACAACAGGCTGGTGGGTGTCTACTTTTGGCACTTCATCCACGAGATCGAATCCCTCGTCATCAGGTCGCATTATTCTACGCTTCTTCTGTCCTGGCTCGTAGGTTCGCTCCTTGATGGATGGATGTCGATAGACGATCTGGTGCAAGTCAAGATGGAGTCCTCCAACACTCAAAATTTCCAGCACCAAAACCTCATCCCCAGATTTTAAGCCTCTAAACATGAAAGATATGTTGTCGAGACGGGGGACTGCAAAAGAAAGAGGGGTGCCGTACTGTGAGTGATATCCTGCATAAGCCGTACTAAAAATGGATTCGTAGGACTGAAGGATATCTCGATTTGAGATGATCCAAGCCACATGATGAACGAAGTCTTCCGTGAGCGATGTAGCAGCCACTTCACTGGAAAATCGAATCCGTATCCCATTTTCAATATGTTGATACTGCTCAACGATGAAAGCAAGACCATTTGGGTAAAGCATCGCATTGCTGAGAGGCTTGTGGAGCGCAAACAGGGCTCTAATCAGTTCAACATGTGGAATGTGGAAGACCCGCCCTGCTGACTCAAAAGAGTGAATCCGTTGATTGATCAGTTCTGGATGGCGAAATAGGTAATAGTTAAAAGATCTGCAGATTTGCAGAGCTGTAGACGACCATGACCGAGTTTCTACAGGAACTGAAACAGTGTCAATCAAGTCTGACTTCTTATGCGTGGAGAGCGGCACTCCATCGTGATAGGGCTCCCCAATCCGCAAGAGAGGAAGTGTGGCCAAAGGACGATCAATAGTGAATAATTCACCATTACACTCAAATCCAACTCGAATCCTCCAGCTGTTGTGCGAGGTTCTACGAACGTTTCCAAACCAATGTAGGTTCACAGTGCGTTTTGCCAAAAGTCGATCATTGATTCGAAGTTTCACGGGACGTTCCTTTCCGCAACCGTAGCGTCAAGCATGATATTTTGAATTTCTCTCTCGACTACAGGACTTAGAAGCGGCCTGATGGCGGCCACTCTCACGATCAGCCACTTCACTGGTTCAAGACCCGCTTCTCGAATCTCTCGGGCAGCCCAATGAATACGGCGTATGTGAAATTCATCTCTGGTCTCGCTCAACTTCGCCAATGTCTTCTTGGTTTCGGGCAGTTTGTCCAAGTGTTGCTCGATGAGCGAATGGTGTTGTGCTCTTCTGGCTATTCCATGCGGAGTGACTCTTACAGGAGGGGTTGCTTGCCGCAACTGTTGCGCAGCCTTCTGAATCTGTTTTGCAAGCCGGAGATCCCTAGCTCCCCAGTCGATCCTTACTTTTGACTGGTTGTTGCCTATTGACTTCGGGGAGTTCTCGGCAAGCCAGTTTCTGCAATTTCGATACAACCATGAGTAAAGTGCGGGCTCCGCCTTACGAAGTTGTGCGGAACCGGCATCCGGATAGCGTGCCTGCAACGCTTTCCACATCTTCTGCTTTGCCTCCAGTTTGGTCCCTAATTTTGGGGGCTCTTCCGTCTCACCAGAAGCGCTAGGATGCTCGTTCTTGGAGTACTTGATCACTGTATTCGTATCCACCCCCAACTTACGAGCTGCAGCCCGAAATGAGAGCTTTTCGACATGTATTAATTCATCCAATCGTCTTTGCCATACAGGCCCAAATGACTTTATTCTTCCAATTCTGAAACGATCGGTATCAGCGTGGTCAGGCCCCCTTCGGGAGTATTGGAATCCGCAATCACAAGTGAACGTACCCATCGGTTTCCCTGTATCTGTACATCTTGTGATTTTCAGATCGCTTACTACTAACTCTTTATAGTGACACGCTGCTTGATTCAAACATGGGAAGGGACCTTCACCAAACGGATAATAAGCAGTATCTAACTGAGAATTGATCGATTCTAACGTCTCACCCAAAAAACGGATGACCAGAAGATGCCGGATTGGATGAAAGGCTTTACGATGTTTCCGGGTCATCGCTTTGAGCCAAGAAGACTCGCCTTCCATCTGTACCTCTGATTGAAGGAGTTGCAGACACTCGTCACCGTAAAATGACCGGAACTGTTCTGCGAGTTTCCTTTGATACACGTAGTTCTTTCCTCTGGCTAATCCTTTCCTTTGCATCAAAACGAGATAGGTCTGACGGAGGGCTTCGCGGTCAAAAGTGAAGTTGTGCTGGATAAGTCGCTCTGCTTCTTGGGCGATCCCTAGCAGATGCTTCATGGTTTTTTGATCATAGGAAGTAATCCGGGCCAGTACTGGGCAAGTCACACGCGATGCTGCGACGTAGTGATGTGGATTACCTGGTCGAAACGGCGCGAGACTTTTGCTTAATGAAATCTGGTGCTTCTTACAGACAAGTACTCCGGGAAGTTGATGAGGGAGATGCCAGTACATCTCCCCATAGGTTTTCAAGTCTTCCTCGGCACATATGGTGCAGTAGTGAAAGCACGTCTTTTCCTTGAAGGTGCTGGCCATAACCCCTGTAAGCATATGAAGCGAACTATCCCTAGCATCCGACCTCATGGTATTTTTGACCCGATCCCTGATTTCAGGGAATGCGAATGCCGTGTAAAATTTGAAAAAGGTATGACTGTCAATCCAATCGTCCACCGTTTTCTTAAAAAAGTGCTGGACTCTTCGGTTTAGCTCGTCAAGATTTACTGGTAGGTCGGGAACTGCCAATTGATTGTAATATCCATAGAGATCTATCATCGTTTGTTTAGGACCGGAATTCATCGCGTACAAATGGTAACGGGCAAGCCAACTGTAAAGCAGTTCATCTGGGTACAAACGCGGGAAAAAACCAAGCATACTTTCCCTCCTCAGATTGCGAACTCTTGCAGGGGTTCTCCAATAAAGCCTGACTCCTTTAAAGATTCATAAGCTGACCAACCTTGTCTTTTCCCTTTCTCGATGCATGTCGCAAGTACACTCTGCAGTCGAGACTCATTACGAGGTACTTTTTCCCGTTGCTCTTTTTCCTCGATGTACGCCAGAGCCTGGACTACTACCTGACTTTGAGACTTTTCCCCTTTTCCTTTCAAAACGTGGAGTACAGCCTTTTCAGCTTTTTTAGGATCAATGTCAAGACCGATCAGTGCAAGTATCGCTTTTTCAGCTATTGAGGTTTCGTATGCTTGGCGCGCTTTCTCTTGTTGCTCCTTCTTCTTCTGGATCGTCGCTCGCAGATCGATTTTAGACTGGTGAACTTGAAGGCAGTCGGCAAGGCCCATCGGCATTATATCCTCGTATTTTTGAATTTCCGACATAAGACCAGACTTTAGTGCGTTCAGCATGGGTTGAACGAGTTTCAAATCCTCGCGTGCAACTTGACGTATCAGTGCCGGAGATATTGTTTCGTGGCTATAAACGATCGAGCGACCCTGGGTCAAGGAGTACAATTTCACCGCGATGTCTACGATTCCCTGACTTTCCTCATAGATGGTTTGGGATATTTCTTCCGTCAATGGCACCCGTTCACGAGTCCATTGGTAGCGCCACATCTCTTGCATGAACATTTCCCACTCGTGATCGTTTTGCATTTGCTCCCATACCATGTCGCCTTGTCCACTTCCCCGACGTGCTTGACGAAAATCTTGTTGTAAGACTGTGCGAGCCCTCATAGTACCAATCAGCATGATCGGGATTCCTACTTCGTTAATTAAAGTCACGAAAAAGTTCATCATCTTCTCTGACCCTTTATCTTTTGCTGTCAGCAAATGCTGGATCTCGTCAATGATGAGCGCTCCAATGCAGTGTAACCGAGCTACACGCCCCATTTGAGAAACCATCGCGCTTATCGAGTTTCGTCGATGACCGTACTTCTGGTAGTAATTCGTCCCTATCAGGTCGTCAATTTTGAGAAAAAAATCCATGCAGAGGGACTTTAAGGTACCGTCATGCGGACAGTTCAGCTTCAGCCAAACGATTTGAACGCGGCTCACAGGTTCTTCATGAAGGATGCACTGTGGATACAAGGATAGTACACGCTCAACAGCGGTAGTCTTGCCGATCCCCGAAAAACCCATAAAGGTTAGACTTGAAGCAGATGATCGAACGTTAGGTGCTGGTTGGCCAGTTACTTGTTGAACTTGAGACGGGTCTAGCGGATTCCGATGTAAGTACCCAGTACGAAGTAATCGGGAAAACTTTTGCTCCAATTCCAGGTGGCGAATAATTGGCTGAAAAAAGTGTTGTACTCGGTATAACGCATGGAATCTGATCTCTGGGGAAAGGAATCTTTCTCCTTCATCGTAAGGAGGGAAGAGGCAAAGTTTATCATATGCCTCTTCCGCCTCAAGCATTGGAGGTAAGGCCTCGATTAGTGGGTTTCCTCGGTAGTCTACCAACAGTTGGTCGTGGTAGATAGCTTTGACCAAAGGTCTTCGGTCTTCTTGCAATCGTTGATACTCCTCACTCATTCTCTTTCTGCTCCCTCCTTTTTTTCAGGAAGTCTTTGATTGAAGGACGACTATAATCTTCCTCTTGTTTAGGAACTAAAGGGATCACTTCTGCAGGCTTTTCTATTTTGGGTGTGAGGATGAACGCTTCCTCCTGTCGCCTTTGTTCTCGCTCAAATCGTCGGTTATCCTTAATCCTTTTGGTCTTTTGCGCTGCACTGATGGAATGTGTCTGCTTCTTGCCAACTGTTTTGACGGCCGTTTTCACGATCTCCTCAACCTCAGCGGCAAAATCAACCTTTGCCTGCAACTGATCGTAATCTGAATCTCGTTTCATATGTTTCTCGTACTCTAGTAAATATAGAACCTCGTCCAATGTTTTGTTCTCATATCGTTCTTCGTGAGAAAGCAGGTGACATGGTTCAAAATCACCTGTTGCCTCATCCCAGATGTAGATTGCAGACATATTGCGTGGGTCAAATGCAACTTTTACTTTCCAACTCCCCTTTTGACGAGCCTTTGGAAACCACCCTTCTCGCAATGCCCGGTCGCATCCGTACATCATCTGCTTAAACTTGATCCCTTTGTACGTGACCGTTGCATTCTCTTGAGGCAGGAGATGCAAACGAACAAGCTTTTCTGAGGTGGATCTCAATTTACCCGATCGATTCGCAATACCCCAGTTCCAAAGTTGAAGTGGAATTGGAGCGACCTCATCAAGGATCATGTCCTCATCACGTTTGTAGCCCTCCAGATAATGAGTGGTGTTATACATGATAATTTGCTTGATCATGATCTGAGTGAATTGCTCAAGTGTCAGCTTGGCTTTGAGTCGGTAATCATCTGCCCCACGCTCCCGAAAGTCCTTCTCCACGTAACCGGGGAGAAAGCGTTTAACCCTTGTTTGCAAGAGATCAAACTGTTTTTCGACAACGCCCTTCCAGTCGGCTCGATAGGGGGCAGCATTTTCTACTTCAAGGTGAAATGCATTTACGAGACGGTCTACATCGTATCCTTCGAGTTCCCCGCGGTCGGCCAGCAAAACTTCTGGAAGATGCTCACAGGGCCAAGCAGATTTAGGAATGTCGATCCCAAACTGTGCACAATAGGCTACCTTGTCCGATGCCGTGTTTGCCAATGCCATCATGGCTCCCATCCAAGAAGGGCCCTCCAGCCCAATGTACATCCCAACGATCATCCTGCTGAATACATCAACCACCACGTACATGACAGGTCTTCCAACTATCCAGTCGGGATTGTATCGGCTGATGAGGTACACATCCGCCACGGTCGCATCGATCTGAAACCGAGATCCAGGCCCATGTACACCGGTTAGAGAAGAGCCCAACACGGCACGGTGATCCTTTTCATACTTGATACGACCTTCTCTCGCCATCTGGGTTTCCTGAACTCCGTACTCTTTGTTGTACCAATACTTGAACTGGCCGAATGTGGGAAGTTTTTCTTCGTCTACGAGCACAACCTTTTTCACACCATTTTGCTCATAATAGTCCTCCGCGTAAAACTCCTTGATCATCATCTGATAAGCTGAAGTTAGATTGTTCTTCTGCGTGGTAAGGTAATATTTCTCAAGTGCAATTCGGAAGATTTTCTTTGTTGCCTCGTCTACGTTGATCCCTTCTACTCCATAAACAGGAGGACGCCCCCGTTTTGCTGTTCCAGCAGCTCGCTCCTTTCCTCTTGCACCACTTTTGTGGTAATCCGGGAGTAAGGCATTTGGAGTCATCCCACGTTGCCAATACCTTCGTAGATTTTTGTAGACGGTAGGTCTAGTTGAACCGAATTTCTTTAAGACATGATGAACGAGTTCGCCGCGCTTTTCCCTTTCATAGATATCTGGTTCCTGATTGACTAGCTCTCGAATTATTTCCCAAGCCTTGTCCCTTTTTTGTTCATGTGCTTCAGGAACATCGTCATGAAGATATGGTAAAAATGAGTCCTCCTTGGTTTTCACATACTCCCCCTGCAAGATTTCGTCAGTTAGTTCCTCTACCTTGCGAAGGAAAGGGATTGCAGTGTTATTCTCAACATCTATCAAGTAACAGATCTTGTTATCAGGATCGATCCAAAGGACGCGGAAATGACGACCTTCCTGCTCCTCTCGAAGCAAGTCGTTGATCGAAAGGATCATGTTGCCCACCGCCTCATTTCCTCGTTATTGTAGGAAAGCTTAATTTCCTCAAGTTTCATCCGTTTACTGAATGAACGAGTCATATCGAATGAAACATATTTGGCCGCTATCAGATGCTTGAAGCACAACAGAGCACCGCCAGGGTCTAAAAAGTTCCTGTGCTCAAATTGTCGAAAGGCTTCTGACAAGGATTCTTCCTCAGAAACGATCAAATATTGCAAAAGTTCCATCGATACTTGTCGGGTCTCCTCATCAACCATAAGATATCCATGAACAAACTGTAGATTTCGGCATACCTCTCGTGGAATTTCTTTCTCGGTCACGATCTGCCAATGGACATTTTTCTGAGTCCAGTACTCTCGTTCGATTTCAAACTTTTCGATGGTACGCTTGTTTTCAAGCTCCTCACTTCGTTTGACCGTCCTGGCTATGTACATGACTTCCTTTTCACGCCGAACTGTTACCAAGAAGTCCGTCGTCATGACGATAGGAGTCTGTGTAGCAATGTCCATCGGGTGGCGATAACCAAGTTCTTCGGCGATTTGTAAGGTCCGCTCCCGATCCAATGGATATTGCTCGCGTATATCTATCACGTGATCGCTCCAGTCAAGCAAATAGAGGTAGTTCCGTTCCAAATCGGAAAGCACATGATGTATACGTCCGGTCTTATTTCCCTTTTGACGTGTACTCAGCCCTCTCGACGGGACGTCATGGATGGTGAGCCAAGGTTGATAGTTCGCGCCCTCTCCTTGACCTCTGCCTTCCTTCAGAAATTTGGCAATTTTATCTTCAGTCCATGATAGTGATCGTTTCGCCACGTAAACCCTCCCTAACTAAAAAAGCTGTGTGCCATGATTATCTCATGGCACACAGCCTAAGGAAAGAACTTTATTTGCTAGGAAAGAACTTTATTTGTCAGGAAAGAACTTTATTTTCCCGAATCATCTACAACATACTTGCTAGGAAAACCTTCCCTTACTCCACTGTCACCGATTTCGCAAGGTTGCGCGGGTTATCCACATCATTGCCGCGGACAACGGACGCGTAGTACGCGAGCAGTTGCAGCGGGATCACGGCGATCACCGGGGCGAGGAACGGGTTGACGCGCGGGATCGAGATCACCTGGTCGACCGACTTGGCGATCTCTTCATCGCCGTCGAACGCGACAGCCAGCACGAACGCGTCGCGCGCTTTGACCTCTTTGATGTTCGAGAGGGTCTTCTCGTACAGCTGCTCCTGCGTCACGACGGCGATCACCGGAATGTCTTCCACGATCAGCGCCAGCGTCCCGTGCTTCAGCTCCCCTGCCGCATACGCCTCAGCGTGCATGTAGGAGATCTCTTTCAGCTTGAGCGAGCCTTCCAGCGACACCGCATAGTCCATGCCGCGGCCGATGAAGAACGCGTGGTTCTTATCCGCCCAGTTTTTCGCGAACTTCTCGATCGCCGGCGCCGTCTGCAGCGCGTGGCTTGCCAGCTCCGGCAGCTGCTTCAGGCCGCTCAGGATGCTCGGCAGTTCAGACGCGAACGGAGTCTTGCGCTCCTGTGCCAGCCAGCCGGCAAACAGGTACAGGGCGATCAGCTGCGTGGTGTACGCTTTGGTCGAAGCGACCGAGATCTCCGGGCCTGCCCAAGTGAAGATCACATCGTCCGCTTCCCGCGCTGCCGAGGAGCCGACCACGTTGGTGATCGCAAGCACGCGCACCCCTTTTGCTTTCGCTTCGCGAAGCGCAGCCATCGTGTCTGCCGTCTCACCCGACTGGGTGATGACGACCATCAGCGTGTTTTCCGTCACGATCGGGTCACGGTAGCGATACTCGGATGCGACTTCGCAATCGACCTGGATGCGGGTCAGGCGCTCGATCGCCTGCTTGCCGACCATCCCGGCATGCCAGGAGGTGCCGCACGCCACGATGTGGATGCGGTCGATCTGCTCAGCAAACCCTGCCGGCCACTCGATCTCGTCGAAGATCACTTGATCTCCCTCTTCGGAGATGCGGCCGGTCAGCGTGTCGCGGATGGCGCGCGGTTGCTCGTTGATCTCTTTGAGCATGAAGTGATCATAGCCGCCCTTTTCGGCAGCGCTCGCCGTCCAGGTCACCTCATAGACCTCTTTGGAAGTCGGGGTGCCTTCGATGTCGTACGTCTCGACCCGATCGGCGGTCAGCACCGCGATCTCACCATCATCGAGGATGTACACGTTGCGGGTGTACTCCAAGATCGCCGGGATGTCGGAGGCGATAAAGTTCTCGCCTTCGCCAAGGCCTACGATCAGCGGCGACTGCTTGCGCACCGCGATCAGCTTGCCCGGCTCGTGCTTGGTCATGATGCCCAGCGCGTATGCGCCGTGGATGCGCTTGGTCACCGCGATCACCGTATCGAAAAAGTCGCCCGTCCACATCTCGTCGAGCAGATGAACCACCACTTCGGTGTCCGTCTCTGACAAAAAGGTATGACCTTTCGCGATCAGCTCTTCGCGCAGTTGCAGATAGTTTTCGATGATGCCGTTGTGCACGAGCGTAAAGTTGCCCTCGTTGTCCTGATGCGGATGCGCGTTCTCATCAGACGGACGACCGTGTGTCGCCCAGCGGGTGTGACCGATCCCTTGCGAGCCTTCGAGACGATCCGGTCCGTCGACCAGCTCTGCCAACATCGCCAGACGGCCTGCCGATTTTTTCAGCGTGACCGAGCCTTCCGCGAAGACGGCGATCCCCGCCGAATCATAGCCGCGGTATTCCAGCTTGGAAAGTCCATGCAACAGTACGTCTTGCGCTTGCTTTGTTCCGATGTAACCCACGATTCCACACATGTTGAGTAATCCTCCTCAGTTGTCGGAGCAACCTGTTTCAGACAGCAGAAAAACAGGCTCATGAAAACGGTTCATAAGCGTTTTGAAAACAGGTTGTCCTGTCGAATGTATTGATCTCTTGGTTAGCCAAAGCGCTCCTTGTCCCGCCAGTCACCTGTCGGATTTCGGTCACGCTCTTTCGGTGTGGCTATCCACCGGGAGGCATCCGCCGATGATTCGATACTCCTCCACCTCGTCAACTGGCGCAGTCTTTTCCGTTCCTGCGCGTCAGTTCAGGCGCTTTTGAAAGATACAAAAACTGAACTCCCACTCTCGCCGCTTCGCATCACCTCCTACATAGAATATATGCAACCTTGCGCAAAAGGGTCGTGGGCGTGAACCACCTTCTGGTTCACACCCCGCCCATTCGATCAGTTGGCGCCAAGCTCTTGGCGCACCACCGCTGCGATGTCATTCACGTAGTTGCGAAGCGATTCCTCTTCCGGCCCTTCTGCCATCACTCGGATCAGCGGTTCGGTGCCAGACGGGCGCACCAGCACGCGGCCATCCCCGCCGAGAATCTCCTCGACGCGGGCGATCGCGTTTTGAATCGCCTCATTTTCCTGCCAGCCTTCCTTCGTCGCCACCCGCACGTTGATCATGATCTGCGGGAAGCTCTTCATGACCGCCGCAAGCTCGCTCATCCGCTTTTGGGATTCTACCATGATATCGGTGAGGTGCAGGGCTGTCAAGAGACCGTCGCCCGTCGTGTTGTGCCGCAGCATGATGATGTGGCCAGACTGCTCGCCACCGATCGCATACCCGTCACGCTTCATCGCTTCCATCACGTAGCGGTCGCCGACCGCCGTCCTGATCACCTCGATGCCCTGTTCGCGCATCGCCTTCAGGAAGCCGATGTTCGACATGACGGTCGCCACCACCGTGTTGCCGCGCAGCTCGCCGCGATCTTTCAGCGCTTTGCCGAGGATCGCCATCACGTAGTCGCCATCGACGATGTTGCCGAGCTCATCCACCGCGATCAGCCGGTCCGCATCGCCGTCGAACGACAACCCGATCGCCGCCTGGTGCTCCAGGACAGCCTCCCGCACCACTTCTGGATGGGTCGAGCCGCAGCCGACGTTGATGTTGGTGCCCGTCGGCTCGGAGAAGATGGAGACGACATCTGCGCCCAGCGAGCGGAACACGTCTGCCGCCACGTATGATGCGGCGCCGTTGCCGCAGTCGAGGACGACCTTCACGCCGTCAAAGCGGTTGCGGACGGTCGACTTTTGAAACTCGGTGAACTGCGCGCCCGCATTCGCCTCTTCGTAGACGCGGCCGACATGCTCGCCGGTCGGGCGGGGCAGTTCGTCTGCCGCCAAGTCGAGCAGGCGTTCAAACTCCGCCTCCTGCTCGTCTGTCAGCTTAAAGCCGTCACCGCCAAAAAACTTGATGCCGTTGTCAGGCACCGGGTTGTGCGAGGCGGAGATCATCACGCCCGCATCTGCGCCCAGCGTGCGGGTCAGATAGGCGACACCGGGCGTCGGGATGACGCCCAAGCGAACGACATCGACCCCGACCGAGGTGATGCCTGCGATCAGTGCTGCTTCTAACATATCGCCGGAGATGCGAGTGTCCTTGCCCACCGCGATCTTCGCGCGTTGAATTTGATTGCCATGCGTCAGGACGTACGCTCCGGTACGGCCCAGCTTATATGCCAACTCAGGTGTCAGTTCGAGGTTGGCTACACCGCGAACTCCATCAGTACCAAAATATTGCGCCACGAAACGATATCTCCTTCGCTGAGAATTGAGGACTTGCACTCAATTCATTCATTTTCACACAGATGAGCAGGAAGCACAAGACCCCCTGATTTTGAGAGATCGCCCCTGCTTGAAGTCTGTCATTTTGACCGACCTGCCGAACGCGATGGGCGAGCAAAATGGGCGCCCATTAGATAAGACGGACGAGCACTGCATTTGGTTGCACGATCGACGAAATAAATGCCGAAGCGGAAAAGTCGCTCCGGCATTCCGTTCTATTTTTTGATCTCCAGCTTCAGCGTCGGCGGGGTGACTTCGACCGTCTTGACGAAGCTCGGCGTGGTGACGACCACGCGGACTTCCCCTTCTCCTGCCGGCTGGTTGCTCAGATCGAGCAGAGCGTTGATGTCCTGCGCCGTCAGCGCGTCCAGCTTGTTCTTCGCCCCTTCCACCGTCACGGTGACGAGGTCACTGCTGCCGAGCAGCTTGTAGCTCTCACCAGCTTTCAACCCGGTGACTTTGACCGGGATGTCGGTAAACGTGCGCTTCGTCGCCTCGACGATCACCACTTCCACCGCGATCTGCTTCGGCTGGATGCCTGTGACACCCTCCGCCTCGGTCAGCGTCAGCGTCAGTTTGGTCGTCTTGCTCAGCCCGGTCAGGTCGATCACAGGCGCTGGGAAAGAATCGATCTTGGCCAGCGTGTCGGCCGATCCGTACAGGGTGACCGTGCCCGACTGCTCCACCGATTGCACCGCATAGCCTGGCGCCAACTCTCCTTTGAACTGCAGGCGGAGCGGAACCGACTTGGACGGCTTGACGATCGGGACGCTCACCTCGGCGCGGTCGCGGCTTAAGCGCACGCCTTCCACCTGTTTGCCCGCCTTGTCGACCGCGGTCAGCGGCACAGATGTCTGAATCGCCTCTTTCGCCTCATCCAGCGAGATCTGCGCGACCACCTGATCCACCGAGTTCAGCGCAGATTTGGCACCGGTGACGATCACCGTCTTCGGCGAGACGAGCGCATCGCCCGCCACCATCCCTTCGCCCGGCTTTCCTTTCATCCGCAGCTGCACGGGAAACTCTCGATTCTCGACCGCTTCCAGCTCGACCTTCACTTTCGTGTTTTCGATCGACACGCCGGAGGGGGCTCCCGTCACGTAGACGGGCACCTCGTGCACGCCAACACCGAGCTTCGATGCGTCGGCGACCGCCTTGATCGAATCCCCTTGGGCGACCGCGTTCATGATGTCCAGATAGGAGCCGCGCAGGGTCAAGGTGACCTTCGGATCGTTGACCAGCGAAAAGTTGCGCTCGTCATACATCACTTCCACCTTTTTCTCCAACTGCTGTTGCGGCTGTGAGGTCAGGCCGGTCGATGTGGTGCTCTCATCGCTCTGGTGCACGATCAGCCAGAGCAACACCGCCAGCACCGCCGACATGATCTTGACCAACGTGTTGTTTTTTAAGAAGCGATCCATCATCCTACGATCCCGCCTTTCTGCCGAACAGCGAGAAACCGTTCTGCTTCGGCGGCGCAAGATGGGTGGTCATCAGCTCGCGGAACGACTGCTCATCGAGGTTGCGCGTGAGGTCGCCGTTGACTGCGACCGACACGTAGCCGGTCTCCTCCGACACGATCACCGTCACGGCGTCAGACACCTCGGTGATGCCGATGCCCGCGCGATGTCTCGTGCCGAGCTCTTTGGAGATGCGCGAGGAGTCTGACAGCGGCAGGAAACAGGATGCTGCCACGATTCGATTGCCGCGCATCATCACCGCGCCGTCATGGAGCGGCGTGTTCGGGATGAAGATGTTGATCAACAGCTCCGATGAGACGACCGCCCCGATCGGAATTCCCGATTCAAAATGGTCGTTCAGCCCGGTCTCCCGCTCGATGACGATCAGCGCTCCGATCTTGTTCTTGGCGAGCACCTGCGTCGCTTTGGTCACCTCGGAGATCATCTTCGGGATGTCCTCCTCTTCGAGCACCGCAGTCGAACTCCAGGAGAAAAACTTGCCTCGTCCGAGCTGTTCCAAACCCCGTCGCAGTTCCGGTTGAAAGACGACAGGGATCGCAAACAGCCCGATCGTTAAAATTTTATCGAGCAGCCAGTTCAGCGCATTGAGTTGCAAGGCGCTGCTCACTCCGGTCGCCAGCAGGATGACGACGATCCCTTTGAGCAGCTGTACCGCTCGCGTGCCGCGGATCAGCAGGATCATCTTGTACAGCACAAAGGCGACGATCAGGATGTCGAGCAGATCAAACAGGCTGAACGAGCTGATCAGTTGAGTAAATGTGTTTTGCAAATCGCCCACCTACTGCCCTTTCGATCTCATTGCTTACTATATCCGTTCCCAAGTTAAACGTTGCATGCACAGTCTATCCTATTTCATTCGCTAGACGGATAGTATCTCCTTTTTCCGCTTTCCGATTTTCCATAAATTGCAGAAAGGGAAACAGCCCCCGGCAGTGCGGGAGCTGTCACGAGATCATGTTTGAAGAGCGGTTGACGACCTCCTCGTTCAGCTGCTGTTGCGAAAAGCGATAGACCGGTCCTTTGAGGATGATCAAAAGCGGCAGGATCGACAGGGAAACTGCGGTCAGAAAGGCGGTCTCCGAACCGAGAAATCCGGTGATCGACCCGAGCATCGACGTGGAGAGCGGAAAGGTGATCGCGATCAGGGTGCGCATCGCCCCGTTGACCCGCCCGAGCATCTCGTTGGGCACCGATTCTTGAATCATCACCGTGTATGAGATGTGCAGCATCATCCCGCCGATCGAGCCGATAAACAGCGCGATCGGGGCGATCCATGCGACGGGGATCAGAAACAGCGCAACGCCAAAATTGTTCAACAGCAAGGCCAAAAGCATCATCTTGCCTCGCGCCAGCCGCTTGAGCCTCGGCGGCAGGATCGTCCCGATCAGCATGCCGAGGCCGTTGACCATCAGCACGTAGGAGATCAAGTTGTCCGCCATCGCCAGCTCATCTTTCAGATGGAACAGCACCACCGTCAAGATCCCGCTGTCCGCCAGGTTGGAAAGCCCCATCACGATCGCGATCGAGACGAGAATCCGGCTGTCCAAGATCCATCGCAATCCGTTTCTCGTGTCGATCAGCACCTGCGAGATGGAGCGCACACCGCCCAAGCTCTCATGTGGAATGCGCGTGATCAAGCAGAGGAGGATCGGGGCGAAATAGGTCAGCGCGTTGATGATCAGCAGCGTCTGATACTCGAAGGCGGCGATCAAAATCCCGGCGAGCAGCGGGCCAAAGATCGTCGTCGCCGTAAAGCAACTCGACAGCCCGGCGCTCGCCTCCAGCTTCCGATCGGGAAACATCGCCGGGATCGTGGCAAATTCGGCCGTTCGCAGAAAAACCTGACCGATCGCCAGACAGGTGCCGAGCAGATAGAGCATCCACACTTCCAACAGCCCGACCGAAAACAAAGTCGAGATCAGCGCACAGCAGAACGCTTGGAAGCAGAGCGCCGCGAAGATCACCGTCCTTCGGGAGAGCCGATCGACCAGCGCTCCGGCAAACAGGGACAGCAAAACCTGTGGCAGCGCTTCGCACACCGCCATCACGCTCATGTTCAGCGCCGACTGCGTCATGCTGTAGACCAGAAGCGGCAAGACGAGAAAGTACAGCTGGTTGCCCAAGTTGTTGATCGTGCTTCCCGTCGCGTAGAAGAGAAATCGGGGCGAGCTCCAGATGCCGCCCAAGGCCATACACCTCACCTACTTTTTCCGTCTATTCTCTCTTTGACAGAAACACCCGATGTGCGGAGGAATGATCGAATAACTCCGAGCAGGATGATTGATAGCACTTCTACTTTCCGTGTATGATTTACTAATAAAGTTCTTTCTTTAATTATAAGTACGATCTAAAGGAATAGACTTCCTGCTTCCAAAAGAAATTCCCCTGCATCGGTCACCCGGTGCAGGGGAATGTTGCAACGCATCTCCAGTTTCACTTGCCCGTTCCAAAAAATCCGCTGAACAGCTCTTTCACATAGTAGCCGAACTTCTCCAGCGCTTCGTCCACCTCAGATACCTCGCCCGAAATGTCGGCGCCCGCGGCGCGCGCGAGGTGGACTTTGCCGTTGAGCGCGGTCACATTGCCGTTCACTTTGCCGCGCACTTCGATGTCGCCGTTTTGGATGACCAGATTGCCGTTGTACTCGCTTCCTTCAGGCACGATCACCTTCCCGTCCGCGACGATCAACCCGTCCGTGTGGTCGGCCTGCAGAGCGAATTGGTTCGGCGTCGCAATCGATACGCCGAGCCCAAACACGAGTAGCACCGCGGCAGCGATCCCGCTGTACTTCATGATCGGGACCCGCCAATTGCGGCGCGGGGGTTTTGCCTGTTGCAGCTTGGCCATCAAATCTTCCGTAAAGCCGCTCGGTGCCTTGTGCCACTCAGCTCCCTGAAGGGTCTGAATGACCGTTCCGAGCTCTTTGAGGTGAGTGAGGCATTTGTCACAAGCGGCAACATGAGCCTCCAACTCGGTTCGCTCTGCCACACTCAGTTCTTCATCGAGATAACGGTGAAGCAGCTCTTCGTTATTCTCTTGGCAGATCACGTCAGGCACCTCCTATAGCATCGGCCGGAGACCGGCACGCAGCGCTTCGCGACCGCGATGGATGCGTGTTTTGACCGTGGAAACCGGCACCTCAAGAATCTCACTGATCTCGATCAGTGACAGATCGTGTAAGTATTTTAAGATCACCGCTGCACGGTAATTATCGGGGAGCCCGTCGATCGCATCCTGTACCTCTCTGCGCGTCTCCAGACGAACCACTTCCTGCTCCGGCGTATCGCCTTGTGCAGAAAGCCGCGAGTACATGTCCCCGCCTTCAATTCCATCGACCTCCGCATCGAGCGAGAAGTCCGCCTTTTTCTTGCGGATGCGATCGATGCAAAGATTGGTGGCGATTCGATAGATCCAAGTCGAAAACTTGTGATCCGCATTGTATTTGTTCAGATTCGCGTACGCTCGCAAAAACGCCTCTTGCGCGATGTCCTCCGCTTCCTGCGGGTTGCCGAGCATCCGATACCCGAGGTTGAACAACTTGTCTTTATAAAGTTCTACCAACTCCGCAAATGCGAGACGGTCGCCCTTTTGCGCCCGTTTGACGATTCGCTGTTCGATCAGTTCCATTTGCTTCCTCCGCCGTATCTAAGTTCCGGCTACATGTATGTACGATCTCGTGCCGAAAAAGTTTCACGCCCTTTTTCAATTCCCTATCTTCAAAATAATTCCTGCTGTACCATAGGATTTCCTAATGAAAAAAGACTGATGCCCAGAACGGGCATCAATCTTTTATCTTTCGCGCACCGCCTCTTTTTCGCGAAGCCCGGCGATCAACACCTCGGCCACCTCCGGGCGGGTGAACTCGACCGGCAAGCTTTCTCCGGCGCGAAGTTTCGCTCGCACTTTTGTTCCGGAGAGGGTGAGATGATCTGTCTTTTCATGCGGACAGGTCTTGGCAGATGCCATCGAGCCGCATTTGGTGCAGTAAAAGCTATGCTCGAAGTGGAGCGGAATGATGCCGAGCTCCTCTGGCGTGAAGTTGCGGAAGATCTCCTGCGCTTCATACGTGCCGTAATAATCGCCGACGCCCGCATGGTCGCGGCCGACGATAAAGTGGGTGCAGCCGAAGTTTTTGCGCACGATCGCGTGGAAGATCGCCTCTCGGGGTCCAGCGTAGCGCATCGCCGCCGGAAACACCCCGAGCATCACCCGCTCGGTCGGGTAATAGTGCTTGAGCAGCACCTGGTAGCTCTCCATCCGCACATCGGCCGGAATGTCGTCCGCTTTCGTCTCGCCGACCAGCGGGTTGAGAAACAGGCCGTCCACGATCTCCATCGCGCTTTTCTGGATGTATTCGTGCGCGCGATGCACCGGATTGCGCGTCTGGAAGCCGACGATCGTCTGCCACCCTTTTTCCGCAAAGAGGAACCGCGTCTCTTGCGGATCGAAGCGAAACTCGGCAAACTCGACATTCTCTCGTTTCTCGATCAGCCAGATCGGGCCGGCGAGGTAGACGCCCGGTCGGGAAAACAGCTTGGCAACCCCCGGATGCTCCGTCTCGCTGGTACGATAGACCTGTCGCGCCTCCTGCACCTTGTCGGGAACATACTTTTCGGTGACCTCAAGCGTGCCGTAGATCACTCCATCCTCCCCGACCAGCGCCACCGTTTCGCCCACCTGAATCGAGTCGGCGAGCGCCTGGTCGACAGGAAGCGTGATCGGCAAGCTCCAGACGGTCCCATCGGACATGCGCATCTGTTCGACGACCGACAGATAATCTGACTGCCCCATAAAGCCGGTCAGCGGTGAAAACGCACCGTTTGCGATCAATTCTAGGTCGGACAGAGCAAAAGCGTCCAACGGCACTCGTTTTGCGCGCCTTGCGATCTCTTGCTGCTGTGCACGCTTCGCTCCGGTCAGCGCACGGTCGATCAATGTTCCTCCATGTGGTGCAATCAATCCATTCACGATCACAGACCTCCTAGCTCTTACTTGAACAGCATTTTCAATCCGGAGAGACAGATCATCAAAAACAGGCAGGAGCGAACGGCCAGCTCCGGAATTTTGAGCGACATGCGGCTGCCGATCAGGATGCCGGGAATCGAACCGATCAGCAGATTGCCGACCATCGTGAGGTTGACATTGCCGATCGCAAAATGGGCGATTCCCGCCACCCCGGTCACCAGCACAGCTTGCACGATGTCGGTGCCGACCAGCCTTGAGGCGGCGACCGGGTAGATCATCAGCAGGACGGCCATGAACAGCGTGCCGGAGCCGACAGAGGTCAGCCCGACGATGAAGCCGCCGACCAAGCCCAGCGCGATCATCTTCCGCTTGTCTGGCTTGATCGGCTCGGGCGCCTCCTGCTCGCGCTTGCCTGTGCGAAACATCCGAACGATCATCACAGCTGCGATCAGCAGATAGGTCAGGCCGAGCAGGCGGCCAACGATCCCTTCTACGCTTTCGATGTAGAGCGTCTGCAGGTAGAGGATCGCCATCGAGCCGAGCAGCGCACCGGGCAGGCTGCCGATCGAAAGCAGTTTGACCACCTGCCAATCGACCGTCTTCTGCCGCCAGTGCTGCCAACCGCCAAACAGTTTGGTGATCGATGCGTAGAGCAGATCGGTGCCCACCGCGACGGTCGGCGCGACACCGAAGAGAAAGATCATCATCGGCGTCATCACCAGCCCGCCGCCCATACCGGTCATTCCGATCAGCAATCCGACGACAAAACCGCCTAACGAAACTTCCAAATCCATCTGCCTTACCCTCCTGTCGCATGGCGAAGCGCGCGGATGTCGATCGAATGACAGAGCGAGCTGTCGAACAGGCTCGACGACCGCCTATTGGTGCAAGCCGCACTCCGTCTTCTCATGGTTGGCCCAGCGGCCCGCCCGCGGATCTTCCCCCGGCTTGACCGCGCGGGTGCAAGGGATGCATCCGATCGATGGAAACCCTTGGTCATGAAGTTTGTTATAGGGCACTTCGTGTTGGACGATGTAATCCCAGACCTGCTTTTCTGTCCAGAGCGCGATCGGGTTGAACTTGACCAGGTTGAATTTGGTGTCGAGTTCGACGACGCCCGCATCGGCGCGGGTCGGCGATTGCTCGCGGCGAATGCCGGTGATCCACGCGTCCAACTCGCTCAGCGCGCGCTTTAGCGGCTCGACCTTGCGGATGCCGCAGCAGCCGTTCGGGTCGCTCGCCCACAGCTGATCTCCTCGCTGCTCCGCCTGCTCGTCGAGCGTGAGCAGCGGCGTGTATTTGATCAGGTTGGGGCTGTACTTCTCCACGATGCGGTTCTTCACCTCATGCGTCTCCGGGAAGAGCAGGTTGGTGTCGAGGTAAAACACTTTCGCCTGCGGGTTGACCTTGACGATCATGTCGACAAGCGCCACATCTTCCGCCCCGAAACTGCAAGCGAACGCAATATTTTCAACGGTGGAAAACGCCAATTCTAAAATTTCTTCCGGGGTTTTATTCAGGTACTCCTCATTGAAGCGTACGACCTCTTCTGCTGACAAAACGAACGGCTTCGTGCTCATCCTCTACACTCTCCTTCTGTCCGATCCGGCCGATTACAAATCCTTATGATCAAAATAAGGATTCCTTATGCAAGAGACCCGAAATGCCCCTCTCCCACCACGACATGGCGGCAAGCGCCCACCCCAATCCTGTTTTAACATATACAGGACAAAGGAGAAGGGTTCCCAATTCGGGCAATCGCCTAATTCATACTTTACGAATCGGATTACCTGTATTTATTAGGAAGTATACGCTCTTCTTTTGCGATTCGTCAACAAAAAAAGCACCCATTCCGGGTGCTTTTCTAGTGATACCGCTTACATCGTCGATTCGCCGAGCAGCGAGCAGACGAGATCGACCGCTGTGCGTGCCGTTTTGTTCTGTTCATCGAGGATCGGATTGACTTCCACCAGATCGCAGGAGACGACCTTGTCCGACTGGAAGAGCATCTCCATCGCCAAGTGACCTTCTCGATAGGTGACGCCGCCGAGCACCGGCGTGCCGACGCCAGGCGCCATGTCCGGGTCGATCGAGTCGAGGTCGAGCGACAGGTGAATCCCGTCCGTGCCGGCCGACGCGATGCGAATCGCTTCCTCCATCACCTTCGCGATACCCAGCTTGTCGATCTCATGCATGGTGAAGCAGGTGATGTTGTGCGCTCTGATCAGTTCGCGCTCCTCAGGATCGATCGAGCGCGCGCCGACGATCACCACATTTTCCGGCTTCAGCTTCGGCGCGTAGCCGCCGATGTTGACCAGCGTCTCGTTGCCGATGCCGATGCAGCAGGCCAGCGGCATGCCATGAATGTTGCCCGACGGGGTGGTGTCCTCTGTGTTCATATCTCCGTGCGCATCGAACCAGATCACGCCGAGCTTCTTCACATGTTGCGCCACGCCCGCGATCGAGCCGATCGCAATCGAATGATCACCGCCCAAGATGATCGGAAAGTGACCATCTGCCATCACGTCTGCCACCTTGGCGGCCAGATCTTCAGATACTCGCGTCACCTCGGGCAGATACTTTAGCTTCTGATTGTCAATATCGTGCGTCTCTGCGGTCGGCACATTGATGTTGCCTTGGTCATTGACGGTCAGACCGAGCCGTTCGATGCGCTCCTTCAAGCTCGCATAGCGAATCGCGTACGGCCCCATGTCAACGCCGCGACGGCCTTGTCCCAAGTCCATCGGCACGCCGATGACGCTCACAGTCTTTTTCATCGCACTGGGTCCTCCTTCTATCGTAACTCTTGCTATCGTTGTTCAGCTCTTAGGATGTCCGCTTTTATCATACCATATTTTTCTTGACTTAAATCGACGATCCTCGCAGTACCCGCCCCTCGTTCTGAGAAGCGCGACACCTCCTGTTCGCGGCAGGTGAACAGAAAGATCTGTCTGGATGCCGCCTCGTGCAGCAGCACGTCACAGACTTCTCCCAGCCGCCCATCATCGTAGCGGCGAAACGGCTCGTCGAGCAACAGCGGCAGCTTTTCGCCGCCCGGGATCATCCAGCCGGACAGCGATAGCCCGAGCGCGAAGGTGATCTGATCCATCGTCCCGGACGACAGGGAGGATAGCTCGACCGTATAGCCGGTGTCGGGCGATGTGGTCGTGATCGCCTCCTCCCGATCGAGATATACTTGGCGATAGCGCCCCGCCGTGATCCGCTCGGTCACCTCTGACAGCGAATCGGCAAAGCGAGGCGCGATCTCCTGATAGAGCTCCTCTTTGACTTCCTCCCAGATCTCCTGCGCCAAAAGCAGCGCTGCTCGCTCCTCGCCGATCTGTGCCACTTCTCCATTTGCTCGCTCCAGCTCCAGCAGCAGGTCGGCAGATGCGTCGACGCCCTCTTGCAACGTCTGGTAGCGGGTGTTGGCAGCCGTAAAGGATGCGTTCTGTTGCAGCGCTTCCCGCTCTGCCGATCGCCATGACTCGTAGCCGCTCTCCACCTCCGCTTCGGTCACTTCCCCGCTGGCGAGCGGAGCGGAGGATGCTGGCGGGAGATCCAGCCCTGCGGCCAGCTCCTGATAGCGCTGCATGCTTTTTTCTAGCGCTTGCAGCTCTAAGTTAAGCGCCGCCCGCTCGCCCTCCCAGACGGACGCTTGCTCCTGGCGGCGGCGCGATGCTTGAAAGTCTGCCTCCCACGCTTCCATCTCGCTGCGCACCTCGTCTGGATCGAGGGCGAGCGTCAGATCTTCGTCCCTGCCGATCAGCCTGAGCAGGCGGCGGGCGACCCGATCGCGCTCCGAGCTCGCCCGACTGCTCTCCCCTTCCAGCCACTGAAACTGCTTTTGATAGAGCGACGCGTGCTGGCGAGCGTTCGCCAGCACGCCCCACTTCTGGCGATATTGCCGCGGCGTGTCAACGCCAAACTCGGCGAGCAGCTGTTGCAGCTCCGCCTCCAGCCGCTCTTGCTCGGCGACCAGCGCCGCTCGCTCCCTCTCCTCCTGTCCGACCGCACGCTCCCAGTCGGCGATCTCCGCCTTGCGCAGCTGTACGGCGCGGTACGACATCGCCGCTAGCGCCAAGGGGATCAGCGACAGCCCGCTCAGATAGAAGCTCCAAAAGCTGAGCAACAGCGTCAGCGGGGTGGCGATGATGCTGAGCAGCAGGTTGCGCTTTGCGGTCGCAAGCTGTGCGCGCACGCTTTGCAGGTCGGACTCATCCACCGCAGGAGCCGCTTGCTCCGTCTGTTGCTCATACCATTCCAGCCGGTTGGCCGTCTGCTCCATCCGCGCGAGCTTGCCCTCCTCCATCCCCGCGTGCTGGGCGGTGTAGGAGATCGCGCTCTCCGACTCCTCGCGAAGCAGTTGCAAGCGCTTGTGATAGGAGTCGCACTCCTGCTTGACGCTCATCAAGCGCAGAAAATCCTGTTGCACATCGCGGTACAGCTCATCCGTCGCTTCGGTCGCCTGATGTTCCGCACTGTCTGTCAAAGCGGTCGCAAGCTGGGCAAGCCTTCTGGCGATCTGCCCGCGCCTCGCCGCCTGCAAGCTGAGATAGCCGGACAGCTTCTCGGCAAACGCCTCCCGCAAGCTCGCCTCCTCTGCGACTGCCGCCTGCCACTTCGCCCCCGCCTCCTCTGCGGTCTGGCGAGCATCCCGCTGCGCTCGCTCCCGCTCCAGCGCTTCTTGATACGCTTTGCGCAGCTCCTCACGCCCTTTGAGGGCAAGGCCGAACGGCTTGCTCGTCGCCCGCTCGGTGCCGATTGCCTCAATGCGCTTGCCGATCGCCTCCCCCGCCTCGCGGATGCGCGACTGCTCCGGGACGATCAGCTCTTGCCCGCTCCCCCCTTGGGAGTGGCGGGCGCTGTCCCGCAGCCAGGACGCTCGCTCTCGCTCCTCCACCGGGCCGACGCAGAGCGCGTTGACAAACAGCTCGCGGTCTGCGCCGATCAGCTCCTTGGCAAACGCGACCTCCTTGTTCGCATCGACCGCAAAGCGCTTGGTCACCTCTTCGCCCGTGTCTTGACGATACACCCGCACCCACTCGTCCTCGCGGCGCAAGGAGCGCTCGATGCGGTAGGGCACGCCATCCTGTTCGACCCAGAGGATGCCCCCGTAGGCGCTCCCTTGCCACGGACGATATTTCGTCTCCTCATCCAGATAGACCGCCCGCTTGCGACCTGGCTTTTTCATGCCGTAGAGCATGGCGAGCAAAAACTGCTGCAAAGTCGATTTGCCCGCCTCGTTTTGCCCGTAGACGATGTTCATCCCTTCGTCAAACTCAAAGGTCACACCGCTGTAGCGTCCAAATCCATCGATCTGCGCACGCACAATTTTCATGTGTTCACCACCTTGCCTCGCTCATAGGCGAGCAGGCCGAGCTGCAGCGCCCGCTCCAAGAGGCGGCGCTTGTCTGCGTCCGTCTCGTTTTCCAGCCGTTTGCGCAGCTTGGCCACATATCGTCCCTGTGCCGAATGGGCAGCATATGCGCCGCCGTCGATGTCCGGATGGGTGCCATCGACCACCCGCAGATGAAAGGCGAGATGCTGAAGGCGATCGAGCAGGTCTTCCCGATCGAGCAGAAAGCTCGGCTCCACACCGCCGAGCAGCGTCACCTCCAGCAGATCGCGGCCTTTCGACGCCTCTGGCACCGCCCGCTCGACCGCCGCTGCGATCTCCTGCAGCGACGTCGCACCTCCCACCTCGACGTCCAGCTTCTGATAGGCGCGCTGGGCGAGCGGCAGCCATTCGGCGCGCGCTCCCCCGCTGGTCACCTCCAGCAAGAACGCGCCGTGCTCCCCCTGCTCGTCATACCCGAGCGGCTCCAAAGAGCCTGCATAGGCTGCCTGCATCAGCCCGGCCGCATCGAGCAGCACGTTCGGCTGATGATAATGTCCGAACGCCGCATAGTCTGCTCCGATCGCGCGCACCTCTGCTGCTGTGATCGGCAGATAGGGCGTGCCTTCCGGTGCGTCGAACGAACCGTGCACGATCACGATGTGCAACCTTCCATCCTTCGGCACGCGATAGTCGCGATACGGATTGTCGCGCAACCAGCGGCCCGCATAGCCCACACCGTGCACCGTCAGATTCCATTCGGCAAACGAGATCGCCCCCACCTCAGGGCCAAAAATATGTACGTTCTCCGGCCACTCCCCGAAAAAATAGGGGCTGCCCGGCTGTAGACTGTCATGGTTGCCCGGCGTGATCAAGACGGGGCGCTTGAGCGCGGCCAGCTGTTGGCGCACCTCTGCCACCTCCGCCTCGGTCACCCAATCCGCCTCGAACAGATCGCCGGTGAGCAGCAGGATCTCCGCCTGCCGTTCGACGACCGCTTGGCACAGACGGCGAAACGTGCCAAGCAACTCGCGCCTTCTTCGGCGCGCCTTTTCCACCGGAAACCCGCTGCCAGAAAAGGGCGTTCCCAGATGCAGATCGCCCGCTTGCATGACCCGGACCACATTGCGCATCGTCGATGCTCCTCTCCAAAAGTTGCTCTCTATCTATCACTTCTCATTCGAACGTGCGTTTTCCTTTTCACAGAGCTAATCGAAGCAAAAATGTGGTAAGATAGAGAAATGATTGGCATTGGAAGAAAGGAAGTGGCAAGGTGACAGATTCCAACGATCTGGATCATTTGGAACTGGAGGAAGAGCCCCTGCACGATGTGGATCTGCTGTTGCTGTCCTGGACGCAGATGGCAGCCATCGAAGTGATCGTGGCAGACGAAGAGGCGATGGAGGCAAAAACTGACCTGACCGCACTGTTGATGACCGACTACGGCGTGACAGACATCGCGCTGGTCGAGCGCACATATGAGCATTATGAAGTGTCCTATGTCCAAGGGGGCGAAGTGAAAGTCGTTCGCTTTGAGACGACCGAAGTCGAAAGCATTTTCGAGATGTAAGTTCGAGAGGTAAGGAAAGAGCACAATGGAGGTGCCTGATGGGAAGAGGTTTGAAACGGGGGCTGTACATCGGCCTGATCATCACGATGATCGTCGCCATCTACGCATGGATCAGATACACGCCTGACGATTTCGCAAGCTTTGCGGCGCACTTATCGAATGCACTTTTTCAGATCGGTCTGCTGTTGTTGATCATCGGGGTGGTCATCTTCACCCGCCTGTTCTCCTTCCGCCGACGCTACCACCTGCCCGCGATCGTCCCGAAGGGAAAGACGCCCGAAGATCATGCTGAGATGAAGGCGGAAGATGAGGAGCGAAACGAGCGGGACAAGCGAGAGCTGGCCGAGAAGGGGCGCGATACGACGTTCCTGTTCTCCGCGCTGGTGACGATCGTCATCTCGATCGTGTTGACGATCAATCAGCTGTTTTAAAAAGGGGCTGAACGGTCCCGTTCAGCGCAACCCGCACTCCGTATCGTTTGAACAAAGCACCCCCAAGCACCACCTGATCGGTGGTCCTTGGGGGTGCTTTGTCTGGTGCGCTGCCGTTGCTAGGAACGCTAGCTGGGGGGAAGCGCCATTTTCACAGACGGAGGAGCGCTTGTTGCAAAAAATGCTCCTCCCCTTTGCGAAATGCCTTCGCTTCGAGGACACCATCAGAAGCCCCGATTTGGCAAAGAGCTTTTCGATCAGCGCTTCAGCATCGCCTCCGCCAGATACAGATCGAGTTCAGTGTCGATATCGAGCGAGCGTTCACCAGGCATGATGTGGGCGACGACGCCCGCGGCGAGAAAGCTTTTCGACCGCTTGAGCCACTCCGTCTCTGCCACATAGACCGCGCCGTTGAGCGCATAGGCGGGCGGCAGATCTTGGCGGCGAGCGACCTGTTCCGCTTGGATCAGCGGCTCGATGCGATTGTCGGCGCCGAGCGTGTACATCCAGTACGGGCTTTTCGCAGGCTCCGTGACGGTGACGCAACAGGGCGCCTTCGCGCGCAACATCTGCTCGATGCACCGATCGATATCCTCCGCCGTGCGCAGCGGCGAGGTCGGCTGCAGCAGCACCACATACTCGTAGTCGGGCAGTTGCTCAAGCGCGTGCAAGATCGGGTCGATGCCGGGCGTCTCATCGCGAGCCAGAAGCTCCGGCCGCACGAACGGCACATCTGCTCCCCACGCTTTGGCAACGTCGAGAATCTCCCCGTCCTCCGAGCTTACGATCACCCGGTCGATATGGTCAGACCTTTTGGCCGCTTCGATCGACCAAGCGAGCAGCGGCTTGCCGGCCAGATCGCGGATGTTTTTGCGCGGCACGCCTTTGGAGCCGCCGCGGGCGGGGATCACCGCCAGCACCCGTCTAGCTCCGATCATGAAACACCTCGGCAAACTCCCCGTTCGCCCGCTCATAGTCGGCCATCTGCCCGATGTCCATCCAATACTCGCGGATCGGGAACACGCTCGTCTCGCGCTGCTGCTCGATCAGCTGCTCGAACAGGCTTGGCATATCATAATACTCACCGGCAGGGATCAGATCGATGCAGGAAGGCTCCAGCACGTAGATGCCCGCGTTGACAAAGAAATGCTCGACCGGCTTTTCGACGATGCCCTGCAGACGGTGCCTGTCCGTTTTGACCACACCGTAAGGAATCTGAAAATCGTACTCCCGCACGCACATCGTGCCCATCGCCCCATGCTCGCCATGAAAATCGAGCAACTGCTGAAAGTTGACCTTGGTCAGCAGGTCTCCGTTCATCACAAAAAATGTCTCGTCCGGACGCTCCGGCAACAGGGACAGCGCACCCGCCGTGCCCATCCGCTTCTCCTCGTGCACATAGCGGATCTCCACACCAAACCGCGATCCGTCGCCGAAATAATCGCGAATCATCTCCGCCTTGTAGTTGACCGACAGATAGAATTTATGAAAGCCGTATTCGATGAAGTTCTGCATGATCGTTTCCAAGAGCGGCTTCGATCCGACTTTTAACAGCGGTTTGGGACATTCGTTCGTCAGCGGTGCCAAGCGCGTGCCCAAGCCGCCCGCCATCAGCACGACCCAGTTGTCCCGCTGCCCTGCGCGCAGCATGTCGGCCAGCACCTGCACCCCGATCACGATGCCCGATTGGTCGAGGATCGGAATCTGCTGCAGCCGGCGCAGCTTCATCGTCGCAAGAATCGTCTCCTGCGTGTCTTGGGACGAAGCGGTGATCGGATGGTCGTTCATGATATCCGCCACCGGGCGGTCGAGCGATACGCCGCGCAGGATGCCGCGCCGCACATCGCCATCTGTCACCGTGCCGAGCAGTCGGTTGTTCTCGCTGACGATCAAAGCGATCTGCAGCGCTCCCTGGTCGATCGTCTCGATCGCCTGCAGGATGGAAGCGGTCGGGGGTATCAGTATCTGTCTCCAGCTTTTCATCTCATCCTCTCCCTCGCTTCCTAGATAGGTTCCTCTTCTTGATAGTCGCGCTCCGCTCGCGTGCCGAGCAAATCCCAGTACAGCAGCGGCGACTTCCCCGTCCCCGGCCGCTTGATGGCGACGTTCTCCGCGGTCAACAGCTCGCCCTGGGCGATCGTTCGCGCAGCCACGATGCTCTTGCGGGCGACCGACCGATTTTTCAGCTCGGAGGCGACCGGAACTTTGACCGCGCGGCCGAGCGCCGCCTCGATCTGGCGAATGCTCGCCACCATCGCTTTGAGCTCCTCCGGCTCAAGCGACGCTTTGTGATCAGGGCCCGGCAGGTTGCGATCGAGGGTGAAATGCTTTTCGATCAGCACCGCGCCCCTTGCAGCCGCCCCGATCGAAACGGCGATGCCCGCCGTGTGATCCGAGTAGCCGACAGCCAGTCCGAACGCCTCGCGCATCACATCGATCGCCCGCAGGTTGACCTCTGCGTAAGGCGTCGGATATTCGGTGGTGCAGTGCAGCAGCGTGACGTTCTCCTGCAGGGCGCGCCGTCCTTCCTCTGCCGCGTAGGCCGCCTGAAACGACTCGACCGCAGGCTGTTCCCAGCCGAGGTAGCCGAACGCCAGCACCCCGAGCGCCGTCTCCACCTCGCCGAGCGTGCTCATGCCGGTCGAGAGGATGATCGGCTTGCCCGTCTGCGCCATCTTCAAGAGCAGCGGCGCGTTGGTGATCTCGCCGGAGGGCACTTTTAAGCGCGGCAGGTCGAACGTCTCCGCCAGCAGATCGACGCTGTCCGGATCGAACGGGGTGGACAAAAATTGAATGCCCCGCGACCGACAGTGGTCGATCAGCACGCGATGTGACGCTTCGTCCAGCTCCAGCCGTTTGATCATCTCAAACTGCGACTCTTCCGCCCCGGTCTCCCGCGCTTGATATTCCGCTTTCGGCGCCGAGCGGGCGACCAGCTTTTCCGTCTTGAAGGTCTGAAATTTGACCGCGTCCGCCCCCGCCTCGACCGCCGCGTCGATCAGTTGCTTGGCGAGGTCGAGCGAGCCGTTGTGGTTGACCCCCGCTTCGGCGATGATGTAGGTTTCTCTCATCTCTTTACCTCGTAGAAAGATTTCTGCAAGATGCCCTCCAAGCGGACATGCTTCAGATGCTCCTTGATCTTGACAGAAGCGTTTCCGTCGCCAAATGGCGAGCTGATGCCTGCGAGCGTCTGCTGAAACGATGCGGACAGCCCGCGCTCGATCGCCGCCGCCACCGCATCGGCAGATGACGCGCAGTCGATCACCGACGCGGGGCGCAACCGCCCGCGCTGACGGTCGCCGATGTTGATCGTCGGCTTGTGAAACAGCGGCACCTCGTACAGCCCGCTCGACGAGTTGCCGACCACCAGATCGCAGTGGGCGATCGCGCTCAAGTAGCGCAGCTGTCCGAGCGAGGTGGCAACAAACACCCGCTCTGGCGCATCGGCCGCATACTCGTCGATCATCTGTCCGATGATGCGCCCTTCTGTGTCAGAGTTCGGCTTGGTGAACAAAATCTTTGCCTCGGGAAACCTGTCGAGCGCCCGCATCAGCTCGCGCATCGCCGCTTCCGAACCGCCCGCCTGCAAGGTGACCGGATGGTAGGTGACCAAAAAGTTGGTCTGTCCGAGGGCGAACCGGATCGATTGTTCAAACTCCGCTCGCGACAGCAGCTGCAGCCGGGTGATCTGATCGAGCCCGGGCGCCCCGAAGTTCAGGACGCGCTCCGGCGCTTCGCCCAACTGGATCACCCGCTGCCGATACGCTTCTGCCGCCGTATAGTGCAGATGGGACATCTTGGTCACCGCGTGGCGGATCGATTCGTCGACCGCCCCTTCGGTCAGCTCGCCCCCGTGCAGGTGGGCGACCGGGATGCGCGCGATCAGAGCGGCTTGCACCGCCGCCAAGATCTCATAGCGGTCGCCGAGCACCACCATCACATCCGGCTGCAAACGGTCGAGCGCATCGGCAAACCCGATCGTCGCAAGCCCGATCGACTTGGCGATGCCGACCGGGGTGTCGCTCGACAGCAGCATCTCCACCTTCTCATCGATCGGAAAACCGTCCGCTTCCATCACGCGATAGGTCAGACCAAACTCTGGCGACAGGTGCATGCCGGTCACGATCGTCTGCAATTGCAGCGACTCGTCCGCTGCGATCTCTTTCATCAGCCAATAGAGCAGACCGTAGTCGGCGCGGGTTCCGGTCACCACACAAATCTTGCGCTTCTCCATCTCAGCCTCCCAAAAAGACGCTGCTCGGAATGTTGATCGTGCGCCGTTCTAAGCTCTCCGCCACAGAAAGATCCATGCGCGGGCAGTCTGCGAACATCGGCAGCTTGTGCATCCCCGTCCAGAACGGGCGGGTCATGATGCCTGCGCTGTTGGTCGCTTCGAGCAACGAGTCGCGCAGGTGCGCTTGCTGCTCGTCCAAGAGGATCGCATTGAGCCAGTAGTTGCTTCTGGAGAACTCCGGCTCGGTGAAAAACTGCACGCCAGCAAGGTCAGCAAACGCTTCTCGGTAGCGCTCCGCAAGCGCCCGCTTCTGCTCGACGTATGCATCCAACTGCTCCAGCTGCGCACAGCCGAGCGCCGCGTTCAAGTTGGGCATGCGGTAGTTGTAGCCGATCGCATCGTGGTTAAACTCCCAGCGGTGCGGCACTTTCGCGGTGGTGGTCAGATGTTTGGCCCGCTTGGCCAGCTCCGGGTCGTTCGTTACGATCGCCCCGCCGCCACCTGTCGTCACCACCTTGTTGCCGTTGAAGGAGAGCGCGGAGATGCGGCCAAATCCGCCGGTGTGCTTGCCTTTGTAGAAAGAGCCGAGCGATTCTGCCGCGTCCTCCACCAGCTCCAGCCGATAGCGGGCGCAGAGATCGAGCAGCGGGTCGAGATCGACCGCATGGCCAAACGTATGCATCGGCACAACCGCTTTGATCCGACGTCCTGTCACTCGGTTGTAACTGCCGTCGGCGCGAACCTCGGCGATCTCCGCCAGGTAGTCGGCCAGCTTGTGCGGGTCCAGCCCGAGCGTTCGCTCTTCGCTGTCGACAAGGTGCGGAATCGCCCCGCAGTAGGAGATCGCGTTCGCCGTGGCGACAAAGGTCAGCGTGGGCATCAGCACCTCGTCGCCCGCTTCGACCCCGACCAGCTGCAAGCAGATGTGGAGCGCCGCCGTCCCGTTGGCGACTGCGACCGCATGAGCGACTTCTGTGTGCTCGGCCAGTTTTTGTTCAAAAAGGTCGACATACTTGCCGACAGATGACACCCAGCCGGTGTCGATACATTCTTTGACATAGTCCCATTCGCGACCTTGAAAATAAGGTTCATGCAGCGCGATAAACGAGCGGTCTGCGGGCAGCACCGACCGCAACTTTTCGATGATCAGCTCATTCATAGGTTATAGATGTCGGCTTTATAGCCTTTGAGATGCTCAGGGTTGGTGAACCATTCGACCGTCTCCAACAGCCCCCGCTTGAACCCGTCGCGCCCGCCATACTTCGGTTCCCAGCCGAGCAGTTCTTTCGCCTTCGTGTTGTCTGCCCACAGGCGTTCGACTTCGCTCTTCTCCGGGCGCAGGCGCGCCGCTTCCGTCTCGATCGCAACTTCAGCTCCCATCACCTCGGCGATCAGCTCCACCGTCTCGCCGATCGAGATCTCATAGTTGCTGCCGATGTTGATCACCTGCCCGATCGCAGCATCAGACTGCGCCACGGCGAGAAACCCTTCCACCGTATCCCGCACGTAGTTAAAATCGCGGGTCGGGTGCAGTGAACCGAGCTGAATCGTGCGCTTGCCATTGGCGATCTGCGTGATGATCGTGGGGATGATCGCGCGCGCCGACTGACGCGGGCCATACGTGTTGAACGGGCGGATGATGCTCAGCGGCGTATCGAACGACGTGTAAAACGACATCGCCATCTGGTCGGCGCCGATCTTGCTCGCCGAGTAGGGCGACTGCCCCTGCAGCGGATGCTCCTCGGTGATCGGGACGAAGCGCGCCGTGCCGTACACTTCGGAAGTCGAGGTGTGCACCACCTTTTCAACCCCCAGCTCACGCGCCGCCTGCACGATGTTCAACGTGCCTTTCACATTGGTGTCCACATACGTATCTGGCGAATGGTACGAGTAGGGAATGGCGATCAGGGCGGCCAGATGCAGCACGACGTCGCACCCTTTCATCGCCTGCTTGACGCCATGCGGGTCGCGGATATCCCCAGCGAAGACGTCGAGGTGTTGGCGCACCTCCGCCGGGGAGTGGTCGAGCCATCCCCACGAGTTGAACGAGTTGTAGGCGACAAAAGCGCGCACATCATGGCCTCTTCGCACCAACTCTTCGGTGAGGTGAGAACCGATAAACCCGTCCGCCCCCGTCACCAGAATCTTTTTGTTCTTCAAATCCACAGCTCATCCACCCTCATCTTCTCGATTTTCCAGCTGCGCTCCACAATTACCCACAGATTTACACACATATCCACAGGCGTTATCCACATTACTCACAACTGTGCACTTGTTTATTTCTTTTTATCGATAAACATCGGTTCGTACACATTTTCATAGGGGGAAGCGTAGGCGTTCGTCGCTTCGCGCACCTGATCTTCCTTGGAGATCTCCAGCATCAGCAGTTGGCGCTGCCGCTGCATCTGCTGTTCGATCCAGCGATTGATCTCGTAGCTTTCGCGCAAGATCTCTTGAACTGCCCGCTCCTCCGCTTCGCCGATTCGCTCAAACTGATCGCTCGCTTCCAGCTCCAGATAGGTGGAGATCAATTCTTCGCGCTCGTCGAACAGAGCTGGCAGACGCTCGTCGTCCTGTGCGCGCATACACGATTCGATCCTCTTGGTCTGAGCGGCGATCTGTTGTGCAAGCTCCAGTTTCGTCATCATCGTTCTCCTCAGGCCTGATCGCCGGTGCGACCGACCTGCGCCCGCACGATCTGAGCAGCCCCGCTGAACGCTTCGTGCAGTTCGGTCAGATGGACGAGCACCTCTTCTAAAATGGCGCGATCCTTTTTCAGATTCGCTTCGATCAGCCGCTGGTTGAGATATTGATAGATCGAGAGCAGGTTCTCCGCGACCTCGCCGCCCTGCTCGCGGTTCAGCGTGACGATCAGCTCGTTGATGATGTTTTGAACGCGGATGTTCTTTTCATGTGCGAGTTGGAAGTTTTGCTGCTCCAGACCTAACATCGCCTCTTTGCAAAAGCGGATCGCACCTTCGAACAGCATGAGCAACAGGCGCTCCGGCGTGGCGGTCTGCACCGACTGGTTTTGGTACTTCTGATACGGATTGTTGATCATCGCGCGTTCTCTCCCTGTTTGGCTTCTGGCTCCATTCGGCTCAGAGCGACTTTGATATGACCTAACAATTCTTCTGCCGCATGCACCATTCCTGTATAAAGCAGTTCCGCATTTTCTGTGATGCGCATCGCCTTCGCATGATCGGTCTCTTCTTCTGGCGCTTGGGACAGCTTGCCCTTGGTGACGATCAAGAGCAGATGCTGCAGCGGTGCATCGAGCCACCTGTGCTGGTTGAGCCGCTTGATATTGTCCTCGATGCGGTCGAGGGCGGCGCTTGCCACCGCCACCTTGTTGGTGCGCAGGCGACGCACTTTGTACAGATCGCGCAGCTCCTGATTGTGGAACAGGGCGAGCTTGGCCAGCCGCCTGATCTGGTGCAAGGTCCGGCTCATCCGCTGCATCACTTCGAGGCTTGCCGCCAGGTCTTCTGCTGGCTGTTCGGCCGCTTCATCGATGACGCGCTTGATCTCGAACGGTGCGGTGCAGTGTCGATCGGCCGCCTCTCGCAGCGTCATGATCGCCGTGCCCTTGATCTTCGCACCGCCTTCTGTCGCGTCGATAAAGGTTCGCTCCGTCTCATATTCCTCGATCTGCCCTTCAAACCAGACGCGAAACGAGTCGAGCTGCCCATCGGTCAACACAGGCTGTCCATCGATTCCCTCAACGTGGCGCATCCGATAGCCGTTCTCCATGCTCTTGGTCATCTTTTCGAACATCGTCCCCTGCGAATACGCCTGCCCGCCCGGGTAGGCGAGATCTTGCCCGATAAAGATGACCGGGTCGCATTCCATCCGACAGGCGGTGCTGAAGGCAAGCGTCGCAACAGAGCCGGATACGCTGAGCAGGCCGCGCGGTTTGACCTGCTTGATCACTTCGGCGATCAGCAGGTCAAAGTTGTTGGCACTAAAGCAGCGCGCACCATACTCCTCGATGATCTTGTGGTGCACGTTGGGCACCATCACCAACGGGATGTCCTCTGGCACCACATTGGTAAAGTGGCGATAGTTGAGCTCCGAGCCATCGAGCGAAAAGATCAGGTCTGGCTGGATGCCTTTGTTCTGCAACACGCGATAGGCAGTATCGACGCAGAGGATCAGCGCCTTTCCTTTCAGCTCGTGAAGCAGGTCAACATTTTTCGCCAGCGACGGCCCGGCGGAGACGATGATCGCCGGACGGTTTTTAAACTTGTCCTGCAATGCGTTGATGCCCGGATTCTTCAAGATCGTCGGCAGGTTGTACAGCATGTTGCGCGGCCAGTCCCGCTGAAAGTAGAGCACCGTGTTCTGGTCGAGCCGCGCATCGCGCATCGTCCGCGACAGCTCTGTCGAAAACTCCTGCATGTACTCGCTGCCGTAAAAGCGGCGAAAGGCGGGCCACTCCAGCCATTTGACTTCGAACAGGCGCTTGCTGAGATGACCGCCGAGTTCGCGCGCTAACTCGCGGGCGTTTCCACCGACGATCAGGTGCAGCTTCGGATCTCCGAGCAGATCTCGGAGATCGACCGCGCCCATCGCCGCCGCAAACACGTCCCAGGACGGCTCGACGACCAGCAGCTCGACATCGGCGCCGACCGCTTCCCGCAAAGCGCTCAGATGGTAGCCGAGACCCATCCCCATGACCGCGAGCGTCTCCGACTTCTCCTCCCCTTGCGAGTCGGCCCAGCGCTTCGCCTCGACGAGCGGCTGAAAGCGGCTGTGAAAATGGCCGGACACTTCACCCCGCTTAAGGAAGAGCGTCGGAACGCCCGCTTTGGACGATTCGGCGCGCGCAAGCAGATCGGCCTGCTCCCGCTTGACCGCTACAAAGCGTTCAAACAGCTGTGGGTGCGCTTCGCGCAGCGCCGCTTGGTTCGACTCCGCTAAGCTTGCCAGTTCGAGGGTGGGGTCCATCGATCAATGCTCCCTTCCTGCGCCTTCGATCTGATCGCGCAGCACGCGCAGGCAGTCGAGACCTCGCGCCGTCGTCTCCGCCAGCTCATATTCGAGCAGGTCGGCGAGCTCGGTGACGTTTTGCTGCTCCATCGCCTCGCCAGCTGCAACGAGCTGAGTCTGAAAATCGCCGTAGACGTTCAGCAACTCATGGTTGCCGAGCGTCGCCGCAAATTGGCCGAGCCCGCTGAAGCAGGAGTTGGTCCACTCCAGCCCCTCGACCGCCTCGGCGAACAGCGCCTGCGCCTCCTGCTCCCGTCCGGCGTGGAACAGGCTGGCCACCTTGATCAATCCGCCTTGCAATTTTGGCAGATACTCTTCTGCTGTCACGATCAGCTCGATCGCGAACCGCCCCATCGACTGCGTGCGGATCACCACCTCTTCCACCTCTGCTGCCGAAACAGCATCCACGCCATCCGGCAGAACTTCCACACCGTTCAAGGCGATCTGCACGATCACCTTCTGCTCTTCATTCAACCGCTCGACCACTTCCGGGTAGACGGTGCCAAACGATCCTGCGAGCTGTTCAGTCAGCACATCATCGATTTGCAAACGCAATGTTTTTGTTGGTGCCATGTGGTAATACCCTCCTTTGGGTCCTCTTCTCACCGCTACGAGCTGCTGCCTTTGCAAATCGCTCATCTGCTCACGTACATAAGATGGCGTGATGTTTAACGCCTCGCTGAGAGTCTGGGAGTTGACCGGATGTGCGTATGACGAGCAACGCTCCTGTAACTCTCTCAAGATGCGGTCCTGAATGGCGGTTCGCATGTCGCTCAACCCCCTTGTGTATACACTAGTCGACATTTTCACCGAAACAAGAGGGGCATTTTCTGCCCCAAAAGCAATGCTAGTACGTGCTGTTCATCCGTGCCATCATGAACGTTCCTGCCGAGTTGCTCTGCTGCATCATCATCTCCATCGAGGTGAACTGCGCTTCGAGCGTCTTGCGGCGCATTTCCAGGCGGCGGTTAAACGATTCCATACGGTTATTAAACTCTTTGACCTGTCCGTCCATCAGCTCCATGCGGCTGGGAAGCAACCCTTTGGGAGCCGATTTGGTTCCATGCAACACTTTTGTCGTGTCGGTCAAGGTGAACAGCTTGTTGAACATCATGCCTGCCAAGCCGTTTGCCGCCTTGTTGTCATCCACGTCCAGCTTGCCGTTCGCATTGCCGTCGACGTAGAACACTTTCATCACTTCGTTCGGGTTGCGGGACAGCGCTTCGCGGAGCTTGGTGGTGTCGATGTACAGCTTGCCGGAGACGCCGTTGTCCGACTTGTCGACTCTGATCCCGATCGAGTTGAGCGTCTTGAACATCTCGCTGCCGGAGAACGCCTTCCCGGTGATGTCGCGCAGCGCAGACTGAATCGAGGAGAGCGCCGGGTCCCCACGAAGCAAGCCTTTGCTCAGCATCGTGTCCGATTTTGCATCCTTCTCCGTCTTCTCGTTCATCCGGGTGGTGAGCAATTCCATCGTCGAGTTGTACGCATCGATAAACTCCTGAATCACCTTTTCGGACGCTTCGTAGTCTGGCTCCACCTTCAGGTTGACCGATTTGCCCTCTTGGAGCAGCGTGATCTCCAGCCCTTGAATCACATCGTTCAGGCCCGAGTTTTTGCTGCGCTCGATGTCGATCCCGTTGACGGTAAACTTCGAGTTTTTCCCTACGGTCGCCGAGGTGAACGAAGCGGCTGTCGCATCGCCGTCGGTCAGGCCGAGCTTGCCCGGGCCGAAAATGCCGGCCGTATCGTTCAAGATCTGCACACTGCTTCCAGCACCCGTCTCGCCGGACGTCATGATCAACGTGTTGTCGACGACGGTCGCTTTGACCTTCATCGACCCAGCGGTCTGGCTATCCTCTAGGGAAGCGTTGATCTTCGCCGCGATGTCGGTCAGGCGATCGGTCGCCTCGATCGTGATGTCGCGGGACACTTGAGTTTTCGTGCCGTTCGTATATTGGACCTTAAACGTCCCCGACCAGCCGAGCTCTTTGGTCGTCGGGTTGGCAAAGCTGGTGATGTTGGCCGACTTCGCCGTCCACGCGGTTGCCAGTTGCTCAACTTTGAGGTCATAGCTACCTTCGATCACCTGGTCAGCTTTGAACGCCGTCCCAATTGCCACCTTGTCATCCGACGAGGTGACCTTTTTCGCCATCACCTTTTGCGCATCGGCAAGCGCTTCCACTTTCGTTTTCAGTTTGAGCAGAGCGGAGTTGATCTCTTGCAACAGCCCTTTGCGCAGCTCGACTTTCTTCTGCTGCGTCTTCATGCTGACCAGCGGCTGAGCCTCGATCATCATCAGCTTCTCGATCATCGTCTTGGAGTCCATCCCCGAGACAAGACCGCCGAGACCCCCAAGTCCTGTGATGCTCATGTGAAACACCTCCTACTTCATTGATTACAACCTCTTGTCCACAACTGTGCCGGTCGCCTCTTTGAGCCGCTTTTCCAGCTCCAGCAACCCTTCTGGCGGCAGTTGCAAGATCACTTTCTCGCCTTCTTTCTCCACCAGCTGAACGATCTGGCGGCCCCCCTCAGCGCGTATCCGGAACGTCAGATTGCTCTGATTCTGTTCCAAGGCGCGATTGACTCGCTTCACGTGCTCATCCGTTTTTGATTCGTCAAATGCTGGATCTTCTTGTGCGACTGCTTCTGTCGAAGTGAGCGGTGCAGATGCTTTCTCATGGTTTCGAGTCAAGGGTTCGCGCAGCAGCTGGTCGATCGAAACATCGTTCCTGATCTGCATCCCCTAGCCCTCCTTTATAAAGGAAAAGCTGGCTGGCGAATATGCCAACCAGCTAATGCGTTACGTGCGTTGCGAAACCAATTAGCGGAGCAGGGACAGAACGCCTTGCGGAGCTTGGTTTGCTTGTGCCAGCATGGAAGTACCAGCTTGAGTGAGGATCTGGTTCTTCGTGAACTTCACCATCTCAGAAGCCATATCGACGTCGCGGATACGGGATTCTGCAGCGGTCAGGTTCTCAGCAGCAGTTTGCAGGTTGTTGATGGTGTGCTCCAGACGGTTTTGTACAGCACCCAGCTTGGAGCGCTCTTTGTTGACCGACTCGATGCCTTTGTCGATCGCGGTGATCATCTTGGAAGCAGCAACCACTGCTACGTTGGAAGTAGCGTTGGAGATCGATTTGATCGCAGCGGAGTGGATCGAACCGTTCAGAGCGGAAGCGGTCATCGTCTTGATGGACAGCTTGATGGTTTGGCCGGAGTTAGCACCGATTTGGAAAGTCTTGCCGGTGTATTTGCCGTCCAGCAGTTTTTGACCGTTGAACTCGGTGGTACCTGCGATGCGGTCCAGTTCGGAGCGCAGTTGGAGCAGCTCGTCTTGGATCTTCTCGCGGTCGTTCGAAGTGTTGGTATCGTTTACTGCTTGGGTAGCCAGCTCACGCATACGTTGCAGGATGGAGTGGGATTCGTTCAGGGCACCCTCAGAAGTTTGGATCAGGGAGATGCCGTCTTGAGCGTTTTTCACTGCCATGTTCAGACCGGAGATTTGGCCACGCATTTTTTCGGAGATCGCCAGACCAGCAGCATCGTCGCCAGCGCGGTTGATGCGGTAACCGGAAGACAGTTTCTCCAGAGATTTTTGCAGGTTGGTGTTGTTCGCGGACAGTTTGTTTTGAGCGAACAGTGCGGACAGGTTGTTTTGAATACGCATTGTTTCATCCTCCTTGATGTGTAAAAAAAGTATGTCGGGAGGGCATCCGTGCCATCCCTTACACTCCTGTTATCGTCGCCGCCCCCTCGACTCTTCACATCCAAAATCGGTCATATTTCGCCATCATTCTCCAACAAATCTATTTATCTCTTTTTTCCTTCCAGATAGATCTATTTATCGTAGTTTTTCAAAATAAAACACGGCTGACGCAATTGCGTCAGCCGTGTTTTATTTCGATGAGGAAAACCCTTTTAACAAGGAGTTCAGCTTGGAGCGATCCACTTTCGGCACCGCCGCCTGACGGTTCGACTCTTGGATCTCCACGTACACCTCTTGGCGATGCACTTTGACCAGCTTTGGCGCTTCGATCCCCAAGCGAATCTGTTCGCCTTTCACATCGAGCACCGTGACGATCACATCGTCACCGATCCGAATGCTCTCTCCGATTTTGCGTGACAATACCAGCATGATCCTGCCCCCCTATTCGCCCGCAAAGAGCGGCATTCTCACCTCGTAGTTTCCGCTGGTGTCGATCACCTGGCAGGCTTTCGCATTCTGTTTGTTGATGATGATCGGCGCTTTCAAGTTGACGTGGATATCCCCCGGCTTTTCGGTGAGGGTGGCGATCACCAGCACCTGCGCCAACTCCTCATCTGTCAGCTCGATCGCGCTCAGATCGCTCGGGCTCGCTTGGAAGCGATATCCGTGCAGACAGGTCTCCGGATCGACGAGGACGAGCGACAAGTCGCCCGCCTCCTCCTCCAACACGTAAAACGGCCCTTCTTCCACGCGCTCCAACCTGCACTCGCGCATCTGCTCAAAGCCCGGAATTCCTTCAGGAAACAGTATCGTCGTTCTCATGCTCAGCTTGTCCCCCTGTGAAAAAACACCCGAGGACTACGCTCGGGTGTCGTATATGTTGCCTTTCAGTGTGAACTCAAGATCTGGGTACTGGATCATCTTGCCCGTCACCCGCCCCCACTCATGCTGCGTGTTCACCGACCACTGCTTATAGTTTACACGCACCGATCCCGGCGTAAACTCGGCGTGCCGCGGTGCGATCTCCACATTGATCTTCGGCGGTGCCACCGGCTTGAGGCGGATGGACGCCATCTCCTGCTGCAGGCGCTGATCGGCGAGATGTCCGACGCGCGTGCCCTGATCATAGCGCGACAGTTGATTGCCCTCGCTGACGATGCGGTCGACGCCGGCAAGCCATGCCTGATAGCCGTCGCTTGCCGCATCTGCCGCCAGCTGCAAGATCGGCTTGTATCCGAGATCTGCCCGCGTCTGTGTCATGTCGATGTCGATCTTGACCTGTGCGCCGTGCAAGATCTCAAGCTTCGGCTTTTGAATCTCCAGATCGAGCGGCGGTCGCTCCGGGCGCATGTCCATCTTCGGCTGCTTGATCTCGATCTGATGACGGGCTGGTATGGAACGGAACTCAAGGCGTACCATCACCGCTCACCTTAGCGCAAGAAGTCGAGCAGGCTGGGCTGAATGATGTGCGCTCCCGTGTTGAGCGAAGCGCGGTAGACATCCTCGGCGATCTTGAACTGGGTGATCGCCTCCGGGATGTTGGTATCCTCCACCTTCGACTGCAGCGTCTGCAGGTTCAAGTCGATGTCGCTCAGGCGATTCTCCGCCAGTTCCAGCCTGTTCATCCGCGCCCCGACGCCGGAGCGAACCTCAAGGATGTCGTTGATGCGAGTTTCCAGCCTGGTGATCGAGTTCTCGATCACAGGCTGGTCGTCTGCGATCAGGGCAGCCCTGAAGTCGGCCAGCGCTTGGAACGCATTGTTCCCTGCGGTGGAAGACCCGAACACCTCGGAGCCGAGCGAGTTGATCTCGATCTTCGTGCCCGGCCCGATCTCATAGCGGATCTTGCCCGGATCGGTGTCTTTCGTCTCCGCCGTGCCTTCCGCATACGGTTTCTGGTCGGTCAGCATCCCATTGAAGATGAAGGCGCCGTTAAACTGCGAGTTGCCGATGGTGACCATCTGCTTGTAGAGCTGGTCCACCTCGTCGGCGATCGCCTTGCGCGCCGTTGCATCTTGCGTATCGTTGGCTGCCGATACGGCCAGCTCGCGTGCGCGGTGCAACACTTTGGTCGCTTGGTCGAGCATCTTGTCCGTATATTCCACCCAGGAGTTGGCCGAGTCTACATTTTTCTTAAACTGCTCGTTTTGCGACAGCTCGCTGCGATAGCGGAGCGCGTACGACGTGCCGACCGGATCGTCCGATGGTTTGTGAAGCTTTTTGGTCGTCGACAGGTCCTGCTGCCATCGCTCCATGCGCGTCAAGTTCGACTGGAGATTGCCGACCAGCTTTTGGGTCATCATCTGCGATGTGATTCTCATCGATCCATCCTCCTCTCACTCTATGTTCGTTCGTTAACGCCCGACCAGACCCATGCGGTTGATGACCAGATCGAGCGCCTCGTCCATCGTCGTCAACACGCGGGCTGATGCTGCATACGCTTTTTGGAACATCATCATGTTCGCGATCTCTTCGTCGTGGTTGACGCCGCTGACCGACATGCGCTTCGCATCGATCTGGTTGACGATCACCGTCGCGTTTTTCACGTTGTTCTTCGAGGTTTGCGACTTGACCCCGACCTCCGCCGTCACACTGCGGAAATAGCCTTCGATCGTCGTGTTGATCGTGCCGCTCGCATCGGTGAAGGTGATCAGCGCGTTGCCGAAGTTTGACATCATCACCGCCAGCGAGTTGTCCCCGATGACCACCTTATCGGTCGTGCCATCGTTGAACTTGCTCATCGAGGAGGCGATGTTCGATGGGTTGGACAGCAAGTCCGGATTGAAGCGAATGCTGGAAGCGGTGATCGGGCCGTTCAAGCTGACGAAAAACGCAGCGCCTGTCGAGAGCGGCTCGTTCATCGTGTAGCCGAGCTCATGCAGGCCATTCAGGCCGTTGACGATGATCTCCGTCCCCTTCGGCAAGACCATGCCCGCGTTGTAGACCACGCCGTTTCCGTCGCGCACCGATACCCCGTTGGGCACGGTGTAGTCGTTCTCCAACTTCATCTTCGTCTCGCCTGTCGCCAGCGTCTCGGCGAGCAGGTCGAGCTGTTTTTTGTAGTTGGCCACATCGATGTTTCGCGCATCGAGCAGACCTTTGATCTCACCGCCGGTCACGACCGGGTTGGCCACGTCCAGCGGGGTGATGTTGTTGGTCGCATCGAGCACGACGTTGCCGCCGATCGTCAGCGTGTACATCCGATCCGTCTCGGTCACCTTCACATCGACCAGCTTCGAGATCTCGTCGACGAGCAGGTCGCGCTGATCGAGCAGATCGTTCGGCACATCGCCGAGCACGCTCAGCTCTTTGATCCGCCCGTTGAGCAGCTGGATCTCTTCGAGCTTCGAGTTGACCGTCTTCGCCTTGATCTGGATGCTTTCGTTGATGTCCGCTTCCAGCTCGGTCAGCTGCTGCGCCTGGTGGTTGAACGCCTCTGCCACCGCGACCGAACGCTCGGCCAGCACTTTGCGGGCGGCGATCGCCGCGTCTGGCGTGGCCGCTTTCGAGAGATCTTGGAAGGCGGTCCACAGCTCGCTGATCACGGTGCGAATCCCCGTGTCGGACGGCTCGTTGATGATCGCCTCGATCTTCGCCAACATGTCGGAACGACCGATCCACTCGCCTTGCGTCTTGCTCTCGTTGCGGAATTGCGAGTCGAGGAACTGCTCGCGAATCCGATAGATGTTGAGGATGTCAACGCCTGTGCCGACCTGCCCTGCGGCTACCGACTTGCTCAGGTTGGGGTATTCGAGCGACGGCGTGGTGATGCGGTTGGCCGCTTGCCGGGAGTAGCCCGGCGTGTTGGCGTTTGCCACGTTGTGTCCGGTGATGCTCAGTGCGCTCTGCTCGGTGAACAGGGAGCGCTTGGCGATTTCCAGACCGAAAAAGGTAGATCGCATGGGATGTCCTCCTTATACTTTCGAGTCAAACATGGAGCGAGCGCTGCCGGTACCGGTGCCGCTCGGTGCGACATCCTGTCGGCTGTAGGTCGGAACCAACTCGCCAGGCTCTCCGGTCAGCAGATCGAGCGTGTACTGCACGTATTGAAGCGACTGTCCGATCAGCCGCTTGTTGAGGTCGTGCAGCGCCTGCACTTGGCGAACCGCCTCCTGCAACGCCTCACCTGCCGCGCGGATCTGCAACCGCTGAACGGGACTCGCCACGCTCTGCAACTTCTGCAGCGTCCAAGATTCGGCGCTCGCTTGCGCACCGAACACTTCCTGCAGCGCGGTCAGGCGCTCCTTCTCCAACCTCTGCACAGCGGAGAGCATCTTCAACTCCGCTTGCTGCAGAGCTGGCAGCGACTCAACATCGCCTGCGACCAGCAGGTCGCGCTTTTGCTCTTGAATTTGCAGAAGCTCCTGATAAGCGGTCACCATCTGCTTGATCACAGCCAAAACAGGTGTCAGATCGTTCATGCTGCACTCCCTCTTATCTCATAAAAGATTCGTATAACTTCTCGGCCACTTTTCTCAGGTCGACCTGATAGCTTCCGTTTTGAATCGACTCTTTTACCTCTGCGAGACGCTCTGCCCGCAACTCGTCCGCTTCATATGTGTCGCGCGCCATGTCCAGCGCAGCAGAGGAGATGGTCACACCATCGCGCTTCCCGCTCCCCGTGCCTACGGCGCCTTGCCCTTCGCGTGAACGCTCTGCGCTCTGGTACGCTTGCAGGCGGTAGATGCGAGCTGTATCGTTGATTTTCATCCTGTTTCACCTCACAAATAAAAAACCGACACATCAGATATTTCATGTATCGGTCTTCACGCGTGTTCGGATAAGTATGATCTCGTGCAGTATGACGAAATGATCTTCGATTATCTCGCCATTCCTCACGCTTGCTACTGATCACGTCTATGATAATAGGCGTCGCGAAACTGGTCTCCGCTTCGGTTTTCCATCAGCTCTTGCTTGGTCTGTTCAAGCCCTTTGGTCAGGCGTTCCTTGCACGGTTTGCAATAGCGCCCTTCGATCGTCGGGGCCCCACAGCTCTCACAGGGATAGTGGAGTTCCGGATTGTCCACGGTGGAGATGCGCCCTTCGCGTATCCACTTGATGATCAGCGAGACTTCCACCTCTGTCGCATCGCTCAGTTCGTAGAGGCTCGCGCGACGGTTCTCTTTCAGGTATTCTCGCACCGCATAAAACTGCTGCTCTTCCTCTTGTCTGCATCGGGGACATACATTCACATGCACTTGTTGGTTGTATAGACGGCCACAGCCTTTACAGTTCGCAAGTCCCATAGTTGGCTACCCTCCTCACCCATTACAAGATTTATTATAGCAAGAACGATTGATACGTTCCAAGCTCTTATTTTTGAACAGAGCGCACAAGGCGATGTAATCACCCGCTTGCCCCTTCGCGCACAACAGGTGCGAAAGGGGCAAAATCACTGGGGAAACCTGCCATCGATCAGCGCCAATCGCCAGCAGCAGCCAGCTTGAAAATCGCATCAAAAAAGAGCGCTTGGCCTCGAACTGGCTCACGCGCTCTCCTTATGGTTTTTGGTTGTGGACGATGCTCGCAAGATCTTTGCCAGACGCCGCACAGATGCTGCGAATCGCTCCTGATCAAAACGAGCACTTCGCCCGTGAGCACTATCTTGCGACGGTGAGCACATACACCGACCGCACGCCGACGCTGTGCAGCTTTTTGGCGCAGGCGTTGACCGTAGCGCCGGTCGTATAGACATCGTCGATCAGGCAGACGCTGCTCCCTTCCAACTCGGACGCCATCTTGGCGAGGCTGAGCGAATGCTCCATCGAAGCGAGGCGCATGTTGCGCCCCCGCGAAGCTTGGGAGCGAGACGAGCCCTGCCAGATCAGCGCCTGGCGAACTGGGACGCCCACCTTTTGGCTGAGCCCTTGCGCCAAGCGCTCCGCCTGATTGAAGCCTCTGACGCGCTCTTTGTCCTGCGCCATCGGCACGGGCACGAAGCTGTCGATCTCCAGATCGAACAGGTGGGACGCGTAGGCATCGGCGAGACGATCGACGAGCAGCGGCAGCAGTTCGAGCTTGCGCTGCTCTTTTAGCTGGAGGATCGAATCGCGCAACCGCCCCTCATACGGCCCGTAGGAAAATGCCCGCTGGAAAAAGCGCTCTTTGCGCCATGCGCAATCGGAGCATACGTCATGCTCTGGCATCTCGCGCCCGCAGATGCGGCAAAAAGGCGGGATGCCCGCCCTCAGCTGAGCTGTACAGGACGAGCACGCCGCCTCTTCGCCTGAAGTGAACGGTCGTTTGCACAGCAGGCACTGCTGCCGCTGCGGATACACGAGATTCAGGAGCGCATCCCAGAATCCCCCACCGCTCATTGCTGATCGTAGATGAAGCCGATCAGACCAGGTCCGACGTGCGTGCCGATCACCGGGCCGATCTGGGCGGTGGAGATGCTTGCGCCTGGGAAGTTCGCTTTCGCCTGCTCCGCCACTTCGGCCGCGTCTGACGGGTTGTCCGTATAGACGATGGTCAAGGTGAGGTGCTTGTTCGGATCTTGCGCCGTCTTGACCAGCTCGGTGATGCGAGCGAGCGACTTTTTGCGCGTGCGCACTTTTTCCAGCAGTTCGAGCTTGCCGTCCTGTACGTGCAGGATCGGCTTGACCTGCAACAGCGAGCCGATCAGCGCAGACACGCCGGAGATGCGCCCGCCGCGGTGCAGGTGGTCGAGCGAATCGACGATAAAGTACGCTTTGATCGATTCGACCATCGCGTTCAGCTTCGCGGCGATCGCCTCCTTGTCCAATCCTTGCTCGATCATCTCGCAGGCGGCGAGCACGAGGCGCGCCTGACCGGAAGCGGTGATCTTCGAATCGATGACGCTGATGTCGCCCTCGACCATGCGCGCTGCCGTCTCCGCCGAGTGCGCAGTGCCCGAGAGGTTCGAGGAGATGAAGATGCCGATGATGCTCTCGTGCGTTTGGAGCAAGCGCTCATACGCTTGTACCATCTCGCCAACGGAAGGCTGTGAGGTGGTCGGCAAGCTCTTCTCCGACGCCAAGCGTGCGAAGAACTGATCGGCGGTGATATCCACGCCTTCCTTGTGGCTCTCCTGCCCGAAGTTCACCATCAGCGGCACTACCGTGATTCCAAATTTATGAATCGTGTCGGTCGGTAAATAGGCCGTACTGTCTGTTACGATCGCAATTTTGTTCATGTTCTGCCTCCTGAAAAATAGAGGATAAATTCTGATATCTATTTTCCATTATATCTTAAAGAGTAAAATCGTCCAGTTGGTTCGAAGAAAAAGGCGACAGAGATGGCTTTTCACTCGCTTTTTCACTCGTTTCTCTGCAAAGCGAATAAGAGCAGCCCAATTTTTTACCGGCACGCTCCTTCGCATGGTCATTCGTAGACAGGGAATCTGTGTCCTGCACATCGCTGCTCTCCCGGACGATTCCCTGCTGACTTGCTGACGACCCCCTGCTGATGAATCGGCGGCTGTGCATCGTTCGATCGATGTGCGGTGGTCATCCCTGCTTTGCGCACGGCTCAGCCCTTCGCTGTCGCCCTACATCTTGTACTTCTCGATCATCTCTCGCTTCAAGCTCCAAGCTCGCTCGCTGAGGTTGACGCGGTACTTCTCCGGATTGAGCTTGCGCAAATATTCGGGCCACAGCGTTGCGATCTGCTGTTGGTGATACGCGCGGATCTCCTCGCTCGTCGGCAGCTCATACACCTGTTTTCCCGCGCGAAAAATCGGTTGGAGCAAGCTTACCGCATCGTAGCGCTCCGCCAGTTTGCCGAGGTAGGGGTGGATCGGATCGAACAGCTTGAGCGGCTCGCCGCGCACGACGTCCTCCTCCCCCTGCAAGGCGATATAATCGGCGATCGCTTTCCCCGTCTCCCGGTCGAAGAGGCGATACACCTCTTTCAGCCCAGGCGTCGTGATCTTTTCAGGATTGCCAGAAATTTTGATCGTCGGTACCAGCGCTCCATCCTCCTCTTTGGCGACAATCTTGTAGACGCCGCCGAGCGAGGGCTGGTCGGCCGCCGTGATCAGCTGGGTTCCCACTCCCCACAGGTCGATTCTCGCCCCTTGTGATTTCAGGTTGAGAATCGTATGCTCGTCCAGATCGCTCGATGCCACGATCTTCACATAGTCGAGCCCCGCGCGATCTAACATCTCACGCGCTTTGATCGACTGGTAGGCGAGATCGCCGCTGTCCAGCCGGATCGCGCTCATCCGCCTGCCCCGCGCCTCCATCGCTTTGGCGACTTTGATCGCGTTCGGCACGCCGCTCTTGAGCGTGTTGTAGGTGTCGACGAGCAGCGTCACCTGATTGGGCAACGCCTCTGCGTACTGGAGGAACGCCTCCTCTTCCGTATGATGATCCTGCACCCACGAGTGCGCATGCGTGCCTTTCGTCGGAATGCCGAACATCATGCCGGCCAGCAGGTTGGAGGTCGCGTCAAATCCGGCGATGTATGCAGCTCGTGCGCCCCAGATGGCCGCATCAGCCTCCTGCGCCCGTCGCGACCCGAATTCGAAAAACACATCGTCGGGCGACACCCCTTTGATCCGCGATGCTTTTGTTGTGATCAGCGTCTGGAAGTTCATGAAGTTCAAAACGGCAGTCTCGATCAGCTGCGTCTCAAAGATGCTCCCCTCCGCGCGGATCAGCGGTTCTTCTGGAAATGCGAGCGTTCCCTCCCGCATCGCATACAGGTTGCCTCGAAAGCGAAACGACCGCAGCGCTTCGAGAAACTCCGGATCGTACCGCTCCTCCTGCTCGCTCAGATAGCGGATCGCCCGCTCGTCAAACTGAAGTCCACGAATATATTCAACAATTCGCTGAAGACCAGCAAATACAGCATATCCATTGCCAAACGGCAGCTTGCGAAAAAACGCCTCGAACACCGCCCGATGCTGATCGGTGCCGTGCTTCCAGTGCGCATACATCATGTTGATCTGATATTTGTCCGTATGTAGGGCTAAATTTTCGTACTGCATCCTTTACACCTTACCTTGTCCGGCTAAACCGTGAGAGTGATAGATGATGGTGAAAACTGACTGACCTGTTTCTCTCGATACAAAGGGGGAATAAATTTATGCATTCCCTCAGATGTGATCTTTCATCCTCTTGCCTCTTGTCCCGTTCATCGCTCACCTTCAGACATCGCTACAAGCTTTCCGAGCACCTCTGCTCCACACAGCAGCACCGCCGGAGACCACTTCTTGTTGCGCATCCCGTTCCCCCCTCGCCGTTATCTTTCCTCTCTTTATTCTCGCCATCGAACAAATCGCCTGCCACTTCCTTTCGCGACGAGATGATCCCCACCGCTCCCAAACAAAAACAGCACCCGCAGGTGCTGTCAGTTCGCTTCATAGGCAAGCCCGAGCAAGCCGCGGAGCTCCTCATCCAGATCGGCTTGCTTGTCCAGCGAGAATTTCAGCTTCAGCCGCTCGTTAAAGCCCAGTCCTTTGGACGATTCCAGCCGATCGGAGCTCACCGCGTCCGGCAGGGCGAGCCCGACCTGCAGCTTGCCTTTGTGCGGCTTGAGGACGGCAAACTGCTTCTTGCGATAAAACGGCACATACGTCTTGCAAGGACGCGCCTCGACACCTTCGCCGAGCGCCTCGATCTCGCCTTTCATCCACTCGTACAGCTCGCGCAGCGCCGCATGATCCCCCTGGAACTGCGCGTCGACCAGCTTGTCCCCGTCCGAGTAAATGCCGGTCAGGCTGTTGCCGTCCAGATGGTTCATGATCAGGTAGGCGGTGCTCTGCCCCAAGCCGTATTCTTCCTTGATCCACTTCATCCGCCCTTTGCCATCAGGAACGCCGTCGCGCCTCGCCTTCTCCACCCACTCTTCCAGCGTGCGCCCCGTGCGCTTCTTCATGCTGGCGATCATCTTCGCTTCCATGTTTTGGACGGTGGTCGTCATCTGCGTCCCCTCCCTCTCCGACTTCTGCTTCCAGCATACCCGTTTCAGCATGAAAAAAACAGCGCCGACTACGGCGCTGTCTCGTTTCCGCTCTGCTTTTTCGGCAGGTAGATCACAAACTGACTGCCTTTGCCGACCTCGCTTTTCACCTCGACATGACCGTGATGGCCTTCCAAGATGTGCTTGACGATCGCAAGGCCTAGCCCGGTGCCGCCCGAGCGGCGGGCGCGCGCTTTGTCCACCCGGTAAAACCGCTCAAACAGGCGCGGCAGATCTTCTGCCGGAATCCCGATGCCCGTGTCCTGAACGGTCAGCACCACCTCGTCCTCCACCTCCGCTACGGACACCCGCACTTCGCCGCCAGACGGGGTGTAGGCGATCGCGTTGCCGATCAGGTTGATCAGCACCTGCGCGATGCGATCCGCATCGCCCTCCAGCATCACAGGCTCTTGCGGCAGGTCGAGATGCAAGGTCAGACCTTGCCCCTCCGCTTGGTGCGCATACTTTTCGACCGTGCGCTGGGACAGCTTCACGATGTCGAACGGCTCGTGCTGAAACACGATGAACCTCGACTCGATCTTGGACAGCTCAAGCAGATCGGTGACCAGCCGCTTCAGGCGCTCCGACTCGTCATGGATGATCTGCAAAAACTGCCGCGTGATCTCCGGGTCGTTCAGCGCACCGTCGAGCAGCGTCTCCGAAAAACCTTTGACCGCCGTGATCGGCGTGCGCAGCTCGTGGGAGACGTTGGCGACAAACTCGCTGCGCATGCGCTCCAGGCGCCGCCACTCTGACACGTCGTGCATCAGCACGATCGCCCCGGCGATGCGCCCATTGTTGGAGAAGATCGGCGTGATGTGCACTTCGACCGTCCGCTCGACCGGCTTGTGCAGCGTGATCTCCTTTTTCTGCGCCGTGCCGACCAGGATCGCTTCATCGATCATCGCCGACAAGCCAAAATTGTAGCCGCCTTCCCAGTGCCACTTCTGCAGCAGCTCTTCGGCCGTGCTGCCGATCATCCGCTCCATCGCCGCATTGACCAGCGTCACCCGACCGGAGCGGTCGACGACGATCACGCCGGAGACGAGATGCTTCAAGATCCCTTCGAACTTGCCCTTCTCCTGCGTCAGATCTTCGATCTGCTCCGACAGGCGCGAGGCCATCGCGTTGATCGAATCGGCCATCACCCGCAGCTCGTCGCGCCCGCGCTGGTGGATGCGCTCATCGAACGCGCCCGATGCGATCTTGCGCGTGCTTCTGGTGATCGCTTCGATCGGCGCCGCGATGCCATGTGCGAAGCGCAGCCCGAACAGGCTGGCGACGATCGCGACGATCAGCAGGGACATCCCGATGCGCCCCCACAGCGCTTGCAGCGTTTCGTGCGCGCCTTTTAACGGCACGCCCATCCGCATGATCGCGACCGGCCCGTGCTCCCCATAGACCGGCACCGCCAGATGCAACACGTTGTAGGCCGAGTAGGGCACTTTGCGGATGTGCAGCCCGACACTGCCGTTCGTCGCAGCTTCCACCTCTGGATTGTCCAGCTGGTTCTGCCTCGACTCGTTGTCGCTCAGCGTGTCGAGCATGACGTTTCCGCGCAGATCGATCAGGGTGACCCTCGCCGCCAGCGCCATGCCGGTGCGGGAGATCATATCATAGACGCGCTCCTTCTGCCCCGGCGTGTCGTACGTCTCCAGGTGCGGCGCGACCCAGGTGGCGAGCAGCGTGGTCTCTTCTTTGACTTGGGATTGCAGATTGTCCATAAACACTTTCTCGACGAACTGAAGCATGTACACGCCAAAGATCGACAGGGCGAGCACAATCAGCACCAGATAGGTCAGCACAATCCGCCAGCGGATGCCTCGGATCATCTATTCACCTCGAATGAGCTTGTAGCCGACTCCCCGCACCGTCTTGATAAACTCCGGCTGTTTCGGGTCGCGCTCCAGTTTATCGCGCAGATGGGAGATGTGCACATCGACGATCCGCGTGTCGCCGGCAAACTCATAGCCCCACACTTTGTCGAGCAGGTGGTCGCGGCTCATCACCCGCCCCATGTGCTTCGCCAGATAGTGCAACAGCTCAAACTCGCGAGGCGTCAGATCGACGCGCTCGCCGCGCACCGTCACCTCGTAGCGGTTGATGTCGAGCACGATCTCCCCGCAGTTGTACACGCCCTCTTCGGAGCTGCCCTCATCGTTCGCCCGGCGCAGCACCGCTTTGACGCGCGCCACCAGCTCGCGCGGCGAAAACGGCTTGGTCACATAGTCGTCCGCTCCCATCTCAAGTCCGAGAATGCGATCCACCTCATCATCCTTTGCTGTCAACATGATGATCGGCGTGGAGATGCCCTCTTTGCGCAGGCGCTGGCAGAGCTCCATGCCGCCGATGCCGGGCAGCATCAGGTCGAGCACCACCAGATCGGGCCGTGGAGTCTCCGCCATGATCGCAAGCGCCTTGGTGCCCGTATCGGCGGTCAGGACTTCAAAACCAGCCTGTTGCAAATTGTATTCCACCAGCTTCGAAATCGATTCTTCATCATCTACGACAAGTACGCGAGACATAGTGCACCTCCGCTGTAATTTGGCTTACTCACCAATCTCTTCCCCGCTGATGCGCGCAGACAGCCGCGTGTGCCGCCGCTGCCCATCCTGACTTCTGACCGCGATGCTGAGCGCGCTCTTCGTCCCGACCAGCACGACCAGCCGCTTCGCCCGCGTGACGCCGGTGTAGATCAGGTTGCGCTTGAGCATCACCCGATGCTGGTGGACGACCGGCAGGATCACACAGGGGTACTCGCTGCCCTGACTCTTGTGCACCGTCACCGCATAGGCGAGCGCGATCTCCTCAAGCTCGGCCAGCTGATAGGTGATCAGGCGCGGTTCCTGCTCGTCCTGAAAGGCGACGGTCAACTCCGCCTCCTCCGCCTCCTCCGCATCGAGCGCGACCACGCGTCCCACGTCACCGTTGAACACTTCTTTCGTGTAGTTGTTCTTCGTCTGCATCACCTTATCGCCGACGCGAAGCACGCGCCCGCCCTGCTGCAATTCTGCTTTCTGCGGGCTTGGCGGATTGAGCGCCCCCTGCAGCGACTCGTTCAAGCGATCGACGCCGACAGTTCCGCGCCGCATCGGCACCAGCACCTGAATGTCCTCGATCGGATCGGCCTGCAAAAACGGAGGGAGCCGGCGCGCCGTCAGATCGAGCACCAGCGCCAACAGCTCCTCCGGCCTGCCCTCTTCCAAAAAGAAGAAGTCGCCTTCCTTTGCCACCTCGGGTAGCAGTCCGCGGTTGATCCGGTGCGCATTTTTGACGATCAGGCTCTCTTCCGCCTGACGAAAGATCGTCTGCAGCCGGACGACGGTCACCCGCTCCGACTCGATCAGATCCTGCAGCACGCGTCCCGCCCCGACGCTCGGCAGCTGGTCGATGTCGCCGCAGAGCACCAGCCGCGCTTCGGCAGGCAGGGCGCGCAAGAACTGAAAGAACAGCAGCTGGTCGATCATCGAAGCTTCGTCGATGATGAACACCTCGCCTTGCAACGGGTTCTCCTCATCGCGGGAAAAGCGCATCCCCTCGCCCTCGACCAGCGCGTATTCGAGCAGGCGGTGCAACGTCTTGGCCGCCATCCCAGTGCTCTCTCTCATCCGCTTGGCAGCGCGCCCGGTCGGCGCCGCCAAGATCGGCGTGATCCCCTGTCGCTCCAGCGCCGCGATCATCGCCCGCACGGTGGTCGTCTTGCCGGTGCCAGGGCCGCCTGTGATGATCACCAGCCGCTTTTGCAGGACGGCAGCCACCGCCTCGCGCTGCAGGGGGGCGAGCGCCATCCCCTGCTCCGCCTCGATCTCGGCGATCATCGCTTCATCGAGCGGCCTGGCTTTCTCCTGTTGCGCCTCCTGCTCCTCACCTGCCAACAGCGTGCGGATGCGCGCAGCCGATTTGACTTCCGCGAAATAAAAGCCTGCCAGATAGACGCCCGGCTCTTCGGATGACAGATCGACGACCACGCCGCCCAGCCGCTCTTTCGCAAGCTCCAGGAGCACGTCGGGCAACCGCTGGCTCACCGCGCTTCCCACCAGCTGCTCCGCATGGGCGATCAGCTCGCGGCGGGGCAGATAGACGTGCCCTTCGTCTGCCGCCTGCCGCAGCACATGTTTGAGCGCGGCGCGCAGGCGCGCTGGCGATTCGGCGGGCAGCCCGAGCTGCATGGCGAGCTGGTCGGCCGTCTTAAAGCCGATGCCGTGCACCTCTTCGACCAGCCGATAGGGATTGCCGCGCAACACATCGAGCGACTCCGCCCCGTAGCGCTTGTAGACTTTCGCGGCGATGCGCGCTGAGATGCCGCAGCTGCTCAGGTAGAGCATCACCGACTGCACGCCAAACTGCTCGCGCACCCCTTTGGCGATGCCCTCCGCCTTTTTCTGCCCGATGCCCTCCAACTCCAGCAGTCGCTCCGGCTCGCTTTCGATCACCTGCAAGGTGGCCGCGCCGAAATGTTGCACCAGCTTTTCTGCCGTCTTCGCACCGAGTCCCTTGATCGCGCCCGAGCTTAAAAACTGCAAAATCGCATCTGCTGTGACCGGCACCACCCGCTCAAAGCGATCGACCATCAGCTGGAGGCCGAACTTCTCGTGGCGCTTCCATCTGCCCTGCACCCGAACGCTCTCGTTTAGTTGCAGTCCGACCATCGTGCCGACGGCGACCACTTCACCCTTTTTCTGCTCCGTCCGCAGGGTGGCGACCGTATATCCGTTCTCTTCATTGTGAAAGCTGATCTTCTTGACCTTGCCTTCGACCGTCACTTCCTCGCTCGGGAAGCCGCCCATCTGTCACACCTTCTCTCCGTCCCTAACCTTCCACAAAAGATTCGAGACGAAGCATCGCGTGTCCTGCCATCAATGATTTAGCTCTTGACGTTCCCCGCTGATCATATAGATGACCCACTCGCCGATGTTGGTCGCATGGTCGGCGATCCGCTCCAGATTGCGGCAGACCATCAGCAGGAGCGTCGCCTGTTGCACGTTGGCGGGGCTCGACTCCATCAGCTCCTGCAATTCGAGGAAGATCTGCTTGTACAGGCTGTCGACCTCATCATCTTTGACCGCGAGCGACTGGGCGATCTCCAGATCTTTTTTTACATAGGAGTTGAGCGCATCGCGCAGCATCTCTTTGGTCATCTCCGCCATGCGCGGCGTGTCAACCAGCGGCTTGAGCAGCTTGCTCCCCTGCAGTCGCTTCGTCGTCTTGGCGATGTCGACCGCATGGTCGCCGATGCGCTCAAGGTCGGTGACGATCTTCATCGCGGTGCCGATCACGCGCAGGTCGGACGCCATCGGCTGTTGCAGAGCGAGCAAACGCAAGCAAGACGATTCGATCTCCACCATCATGTCGTTGATCTTATCATCCCCTGCGATCACATCTTGTGCAATCGACACATCGAGGTTGGCGAGCGATTTGACCGCCAGAAAGATCGCCTCTTCGACCATCACACCCATTTTTAACAAATCGCGCTGCAGTTCATCCAGCGATTGGTGGAACCCTTTTCTGTTATCCATGCTTCGCTTCGCCTCCTGAAGTTTGCTTTTCTCGCTCAGCCGAATCGCCCGGTGATGTAATCCTCGGTGCGCTTGTCGCTCGGGTTGGTGAACAGCTTGTCAGTCTCCCCGTGCTCCACCATCACCCCGTTTAAGAAAAAGGCGGTGGTATCGGAGATCCGGGCAGCCTGTTGCATGTTATGCGTGACGATGATGATCGTATACTTCTCTTTCAGCTCCTGTGTCAGCTCTTCCACCTTCAGCGTCGAGATCGGGTCGAGCGCAGACGTCGGCTCATCCATCAGCAGCACCTTCGGCTCGACAGCCAACAGGCGAGCGATGCACAGCCGCTGTTGCTGGCCGCCGGAGAGGCCGAGCGCCGACTTGTTCAGCCGATCTTTCGCCTCGTCCCAGAGCGCCGCCTGCTTCAGCGAGCGCTCGACGATCACGTCGAGATCTTTTTTGCGACGAATCCCGTGGATGCGCGGTCCGTAGGCGATGTTGTCATAGATCGACATCGGAAACGGGTTGGGGCGCTGAAAGACCATGCCGACATTTTTGCGCAGGTGCACCACATCGGTCTCTGCCCCGTAGATGTTCTCCCCGTCGACCAGCACGCTCCCGGTGATCTTCACGCTAGGGATCAGATCGTTCATCCGGTTGAGCGTGCGCAAAAGCGTCGATTTGCCACAGCCGGACGGGCCGATAAAAGCGGTGATCGAACCTTCCGGAACGGACAGGTCGATCTCATAGAGCGCTTGATTTTCTCCATAATAAAGGTCAAGACCTTGCACGCGGATCTTCTCGTTCATCGAAACTGCAGACGTTTTCACAAGATGTTCCTCCCCTTAGCTTGACTTCCCGGCCGCTTTTCGTTGCAGATAGCGACTTGGCAACGCGATCAACAGGTTCAAGATCAACACGACGATGATCAGCAGCGCAGCGGTGCCCTCAGCGATCGACATCGCATCCGGCACCAACGCCTCAGAGCGGATGTACCAGAGGTGTACGGACAGCGTCTCCCCGGAGGCGAACAGGTTGAAGTCTGGCGCAAAGCGCGAGACGGACACGCCGGCGGTGAAGATCAGGATCGCCGATTCGCCGAGCGCACGGCCTGCGACCAGCGTGATCCCGGTGACAAGGCCGGGCAGCGACGTGGGAATCAGCACTTTGCGGATCATCTGCCACTTGGTCGAGCCGAGCGCCAAACTCGCTTCCCGATAGGAGTCGGGCACGGCGCGAAGCGTCTCCTCGGTCACGCGCACCAACACCGGCAGATTGAGCAGAGCGAGCGTCAGCGCCCCGCCGAGGATGGTAAAGCCAAGCCCCATCCAGGTCACAAACAGCAAGCTTCCGAACAGACCGAAGACGATCGAAGGCACCGAGGCCAACATTTCGGTCGAGAGGCGAACCAGATCGGTAAACCAGTTTTTCTTCGCGTACTCGGCGAGCCAGATGCCTGCGCCGATCCCAAAGGGGAGCGAGAAGAGCAGCGAGAGCGCCAAAATGTAAAACGAGTTGAACAGCATCGGGCCGACACCGCCGCCCGCCTTCACCTCTTCCGGTTTGCCGAAGATGAAGTCGAGCGTCAGGTGGGGAACCCCCGCCGAGAGAATATACCAGAGAAACCAACTGAGAATGCCTAAGATCAAGAAACCGATCAGCCAGAAAAATCCTGTGGCGAGCTTATCTGTCAGCTTTGTTTTCATCTACGCTTCCCTCCTGCGAGCAACGAGCCGAATGATCAGGATCAGCGACAGGGAGACGAGCAGCAGGATCAAGGACATCAGGAACAGCGAGTTGTTGACCGTCGTCCCGAAGATCGACGCCATCTCTTTGACGATCTGGGTCGTCAGCACAGAGGTCGGCTCGCCGAGGCCCTTCGGCAGCACCGGCGCGTTGCCGATGACCATCTGCACCGCCATCGCTTCCCCGATCGCCCGCCCCATCCCGAGGATCACCCCGGTCAAAATGCCAGGCGTCGCCGCGGGGAGCAGCACTTTGCGAATCGTCTGCCAGCGCGTCGCCCCAAGCGCATAGGACGCTTCTTCCAGCGAGCGCGGCAAGGTGCGCAGCGCATCTTCGGAGACGGAGAGGACGGTCGGCAAAATCATGATCGCGAGGATCACCGCAGCCGGCCCCACCCCAAAGCCCGGCTCGCCCGGAAACATCTTTGAAAACCACGGCACGAAGATCAGCAGACCGATCAGGCCGTAGACGACAGACGGAATGCCGACGAACAGGTCGACAGCCGGGCGCATGATCTCCCGCATCCAGCTGGGCGCGATCTTCGCCATGAACACCGCGCCGCCGACTGCGATCGGCACTGCGAGCAACAGCGCCAGACCGGTGACGAGGAACGAGCCGATGATAAACCCTGCCGCCCCGTACTCCCCTTCGGACGGCGCCCAGTTGGTGCTGAAGAAAAACTCTGCCACGCCAGCATCCGGATCGGCAAACGTCTTCAGCCCTTGGTTGCCCACAAACAAGATGATCCCAAAAATGATCAGCGATACGAAGATCGCACTCCCGACAAACAGCCAGTGCATCATGCGGTCTGTGCGGCGGCGCATCGAGCTTGCGCCGCCGACCGTTTCTTTTCCTGCAGCCATCAGGAACCCCCCACCTAGCGAATGGTTGAATTTTTAACTGATAATTCGCGCAAAATTTACAATTGGGTCAAAACATAGGGGCAGGGACGGCTTCTCAGCACCGCCCCTACCCATCGAATCACGGGTGATGGTTATTTTTTCAGCTTGTTGATCGGGATGAACTTGAGGCCTTCAACCTCTTTGGTTTGGAACTCTTCGGACATGATGTAGTCGAGGAACGCCTTGCTCACTTTGTTCGGCTCGCCTTTGGTGTACATGTGCTCGACCGAGTACAGCTTCCATTTGCCGGAGAAGATGTTCTCTGGCGAATATTCGACGCCATCCAGCTTGAGCAGCTTGATCTTGTCATCCGCATACGGAGCATCCATGTAGCCGATCGAACCGGACGTCTGTTCAACCGAAGTTTTCAGCGCGCCCGTGGAATCTTGGACGACCGCATCTTTTGCAAAGTCTTTGTCTTTCGGGAGCAGAGCGCTCTTGATATATTTGCGGGAGCCGGAAGATTCGGCGCGGCCGATGATGGTGATCTTCTGATCTTTGCCACCGACCTCTTTCCAGTTGGAGATCTCGCCGGTCAGAATCTTGCCCGCCTGTTCACTTGTGATATCCTCTACCGTCACATCTTTGTTGGTGACCAGCACGAACGGAGCGATCGCGACCTGGTGGTCGACAAGCCCTTTGCCTTCGTACTCCTTGCCTGCTTCCACGTCAGAGTTCCCAATATCGACAGCGCCTTCTGCCACTTGCTTCAGGCCTGTGCCAGAGCCGCCTGCTGCAACGTCGATCGTGACGCCAGAATGTTTGTCTTGAAATTGTGCAGCCGCGTGTTTGACGAGCGGCAGCAGTGCCGAAGAACCGGATGCAGTGATTTTCCCAGAGAGTTCTTCTTGCTTCGGCGTATCGGTACTGCCGTTGTTGTTTTTGCTCTCTTCCTTTTGGCCGCATCCTACCATCAAACCCGCAGTCATCGTCGCGATCAGACCGAGAGTGAGCGCTTTTTTCGACACAGTTGCAAACACTTGAAAGTCCCCCTTTAGGTAGCTTCCTCATTTGATTGTTTCGTTCGTCAGTTGCAAGCGACTCGCGATCGCTTACAGTATTCATCCTATCAGCCGTTCGTAAATCTAGTTCTGGCTTTGCGTAAAGGGTTTGTAAATTTGCATCGAACGCTCCGCAAACAAAAAAGCGCCCCGTCCCGGCATGGGACGAGGCGCTTGACGCGCTCAGTTTACAATCGTCTGTTCTGCTGTCATCATGCTGTGCAACAACCGCTCAAACTCATCGGACGGCAACGGGCGCGAGATCAGATACCCCTGCATCTCGTCACAGCCTCGCTCGCGCAGCATCTGCTGTTGCACTTCTGTCTCCACGCCCTCTGCGACCACCTTCAGGTTGAGCGAGTGCGCCATCGCGATGATCGCCGTCGGGATCGCCGCATCGTGGTGCAGATCCGACATGTCGCGAACGAACGATTGGTCGATCTTGAGCGTCTGAATGGGAAACTTCTTCAGATAGTTGAGCGACGAGTATCCGGTGCCGAAATCGTCGATCGAGATCCCGATGCCGAGCTCGTTGATCTCATGCATCGTGGCGATCGCCCGCTCCACGTTGTTCATCGTGATGCTCTCGGTGATCTCCAGGTTGAGATAGCGCGGCTCAAGCCCGGTGTCTGCCAAAATCTTTTTGATCATCGCCACCAGATTCGGCTGCCCGAACTGGCAGGCGGAGAGGTTGACCGCAACGCGCATCGGCTGATAGCCTGCCATCTGCCACGCCTTGTTCTGGCGGCAGGCGGTTCGCAACACCCATTCGCCGATCGGCAGGATCAGCTTCGTCTCCTCCGCCAAAGGGATGAATTCTGCTGGCGAGACCAGCCCGCGATCCGGGTGCCGCCAGCGCACCAGCGCTTCCATGCCGGTGATCCGCCCTGTGTTCAAGCACACCTGCGGCTGGTAGCAGAGAAAAAACTCTTCCCGCTCCACCGCCTTGCGCAGATCGCCCGCCAACAGCAGCCGTTCCGACGCGCGGGTGTTCATCGCCGCCTCGAAGAGCTGGTAGTGATTGCGCCCGCTGCGCTTCGCATGGTACATCGCCATCTCCGCACTGCGGAACAGCGTCTGCGCGTCTGCCCCATCCTCAGGGAAGCGCGAGATGCCGAGCGACAGGTTGATGAACAGCTCCTGCCCCTCCACATGAAACTTCTCCTCCAAGGCGCCAAACACTTCTTCGGCCACCTGGATCACTTCCGCATCATCCTTGGCGTCTTCCAAGATGATCACAAACTCATCTCCGCCCAAGCGGTACACGCGCATCTTTCCGGTCATCCGCTTGATCAACCGCTCGGAGACGACGAGCAGCACTTTGTCGCCAAACGAATGGCCGAGCGAATCGTTGAACATCTTAAAGTCATCCAGATCTAAAAACAGCACGGCAACTCGTCCATCCACCGGCTGTGCCGCCTTGATCGCCTGGCTCAAATGCTCCTGAAACAACATCCGCCCCGGAAGTCCGGTCAAGCGATCGGTCGTCAGCTGGTGATAAAACTCTTCGGACAGCTCCTGTTCGTGCAGCAGTCGCTCCTGCACATCGCGATAGACTTTCCCCACCAGATAAAGCCCATAAAAGGTCAAGGCCACACAGCTGAGCCCCAGCCAGCCGGTCACCTCATCGGCCCATTTGGCTATCGATCCATCAAAATATTTGATCACCAATGAGAAAAAAGAGACGCCGAGCAGATAAGTATAGATTCCATAGATCCTCGTCCGCAACCGGTCTGTCACCACTTTAAAGTCGGAAAACAGAACCCTCGTATACAGCCCGAGTAGAAGTAGCGTATAACAGATCAGAGCCCGCAGCCAAATGATTTCCTGGTCTGGCTTCGGTCCCCACGGCCATCCAAACAACTCTTCGGCGCGTGCCAACTCCAAAAGCTGCAGCGCAAAATAGCTGCAACCGAGCATGACGATGGCGCCAACCCCAATGCGAAGCGCTTTGCTGTCGTTCCCCTCTTTGCTTCGACTCACCCAGTCACCTCCAACCCCGATTGCCCCTCCAATACGTTTTAACCGTGGAACCACGGAAATTTGATAGTTTCCCGAATCTTACCACAACCTATTATAGTAAAAAAATCGGGAAAATACTAGCAAAGCTTTTACACAATATTAATGAAAATAATCTCGTAGCAAAAAATTTCTCGAAAAAAACAGACAGAAGCTTTATTTCGCTTCTGCCCGTTCTCCCTACAGATCGAATCGCGAGATGGCGCTGTTCAGCTCTTCTGCCATCGCCCGCAGCTGATCGGCCGATGCGTTCACATCTTCCATCGAGGCGAGCTGCACGACCGAGGCGGCCGCACAGCTCTGGGAGGAAGCGGCCGACTCTTGCGACACCTGCTTCATCACCTCGACCCCTCCTGCCACCTCCTGGGAGTGCAGCGACATCTCTTTTGACGCGTCGGTGATCTTCTGCACCTGTGTCGCCACATGCTCCGCCGCCTGCAAGATGCGCGAAAACGTGTAGCCTGCGCGGTCGACCAGCTCGATCCCCGAGCGAATCTCCTCCGCTCCCTGACCGATCGCCAGCACCACCCGCGCGATCTCCGCCTGCATCTCGCGGATCAGCGTGGCGATCTGCCTTGCAGACTCCTGCGACTGCAAGGCGAGCTTCGACACCTCGTCCGCCACCACGGCGAACCCTTTACCATGCTCGCCAGCCCGCGCCGCTTCGATCGAAGCATTCAGCGCCAACAGGTTGGTCTGTGCCGCGATCCCGGTGATCACCTCGACGATCTTGCCCACTTGTGAGGAGCGCTTTTCCAGCGCTTGCACCGCCTCGCTCGTATGTGCGGTCGTCCGGTCGATCGAGTTCATCTGCCCGATCGTCTGCATGATCGCCCGATTGCCCTGCTCCGCCTCTTGCGCGGTCTGCGAAGATTCGTCGGCCACGCCGATCGAGCGCTTGACGATCCGCCCGATCTCCAGCGCCATCGCATCCATCGCGCCTGCCGCCTCGACAGCCGCATGCGCTTGCGATTCTGCGCCGCCCGCCACCTCCTGAATGGTGGCCGCCACCTGCCGGATGCCTTCTGATGTCTCCTCCGCATGGTGGGAAAGCTCTTTTGACGAGCTGGCGACCTTGCCCGCGATCTCCCCGACCTGACCGATCAGCCCGCGCAGGTTGTCCACCATGCTGTTGACCGCCACGCCGAGAACGGCGATCTCGCGAAAGTCGCGCCCGGTCGCATAGCGGATGTTCAGGTTGCCCGCTGCCACCTCTTTCATCAGCTTGCCCATCGCAAGCAGCGACCGCTGGATGTTGCGCGTGTAAAACCAGATGCCGAAGTTGCCGATCACCAGAGCTGCGACCACCAAGATCCCTGTCACATTGCGCAGCTCTGTCAGCGCTGCCAAGATGTCATCATCTGTCACCGAGGCGACATAGACGAGGTTGCGCTCCGGCACAAATTCGAACGCGTAGGTGCGCGCTTCACCGGAGGAGCTGCTCTTTAGCAAGCCCGTTTTTTCCTGTATCATCTGCGCCTTCAACTCTCGGTCGAGGGCGAGGTCTCCTTCTCGATCCAAAGCGGAGGAGCCGTCCGGCCGCAACAGGACGGACGTCACCTTCCAGCCGATGCTTTCAAACTGGCGCAGTCCGTTCTCCACCACATAGGTCGCCTCTCGCTCGAACATCCGCGAGTCGGACGTCTGCAGCAAGATCCCCACCTGTTTGGCCGTCTGTGCCGCATGACCATGCAGCTGAAAATTGGCACCTGCCCGCAACTCATTCGCCATCACGAAGTACACCGTACCCCCGGTGGCAAAAACGACAACGAGCAAGAGCACCGATACAAACAACGTCAATCTTGTCTGCACAGAAACGCCCTTGCTCGTCTTTTTCTTGTTCATGGTGTCGTACCCTCCCCGTCCTCCTACAGTCTTCACGTTCAGTATCGCAAAACAACATGAAGGAAAGATGGAGATTTTGTAAAAAACGTAAAGGTGTTTTTTATTGCGTCACCGCCGCTCCCAGCCGATCAAGATTTGAAAATTTCAAACGAATGCTCGATACTGGTGCAAAGGGGCGCAGTCCATCTGTAGGAATGGGACGAGCGCTTGCGAGAGGTGAAGATGCTTGATGATGAACCGTGAGATCGAATACAGATCGTTGCAGCTGAGCGATTTTGATCTCCCCCTGCTCAAAACATTCAAACGCGATCAGGTGACCCATCGCGTCTGGTATGTGGAGAGCGGTCGGTGCCAGCTGAAAGATGACCATTTTGTCGATCGGTGGGACGATGAGAAAAAGGAACAGGTCATGCGAACGCTCGCGCAGTGCCTGCGGTCGGGAGGCGTTGTGTTCGGCGCCTTTGTCGATCACGATCTGGTCGGCTTCGCAAGCGTGGAAAGCGAGCGCTTCGGGGTCGCGCAAGACTATCTCGAACTGTCCTACCTCCACGTCTCGCATGACTATCGAAACTGCGGCATCGGGAAGCGGCTGTTTGAGCAATGCTGTGCGGGCGGAAAGCGGATGGGCGCAAAAAAGCTCTACATCGCGGCACACCCTGCCGAAGAGACGCAGCATTTTTACCGCTCGGTCGGCTGCACGCTGGCGGTCGAGCTCAACCGGAGCATCTATGAGAAAGAAAAATTGGATCTGCAGTTGGAAGTCCTGCTCTAGCACCCTCGGACAGTGCAGACCTGCTTGGGGAGCGGCAAGCTGCCGCTTCCTCTTTCCTTGATCAGATCAGGTTGGGTCAGGTTGGAAACTGCGAAAAGGGGGAGAAAAGCAAAGAAGCCCTGCACGCGTTGGGGACACGTACAAAGGCTTCTTTGTGTGGGGGGTAGGGGGATTACAAAAAAGGGTAAATGAGTAATGCTACCCGATGAGTCACTGCTGATAAAAAAATCCACCTCGGTGGGTTGCCGAGATGGATACTTTGCAGACTGTGGGGTAACAGCCCGCGACCGTATCAATCAGCAACCTGGCAATCTTGGTCGGTTTAGGGAGAACCGACGTTAGACCCATGGCTTTGCGTCGCCGCCTTTCAGCGGGTTTGCCTTTATTGATTGACTCATCTTATGTCTTTATTATAATCACGGGTCAATTAATCGGTATATAGGTCTTTAGTCCTATTTTCACCTAGACCGTTCCATCGCTCCAAAACGCCGCCAGCGTCGGCACCACTTCGAGCGGCGAGACTTTTCCGCGCAGATCGAACACGCAGTGCACGCTGCGTCCGTCAGTTCCGAACAGCGGTGCCATCGCTTTTGTCAGATCGCCCTCCACCACTCGAACCAAGCTGACCGTGCCGCGCTTTTTGGCGATCGATTCGACGATTCTCGCCGTCTCATCCCTAGAATCGCAGTCGAGGACGACCACCGCAAGCTCCCGTCCACAGAACGGCTCAGCAGTCGTGAGCGTTCGGAGGATCCCTTCGATGTAAGAGGCTCCCTCCGCGACGACCAGGATCGCTGTCACCGGCACCCCCCGCCTGTGTTTGTGAACGAAAAATCGCACCGCCTTCCACAGCACCATGAAGATGCCATATAACGCAAACCCCCAAATGAATAGAGCGAGCACTCTTGACACCTCCCTATAGTGTCAATATATGCCGCTCCGTTCGCCCACGTGCTTTCGGTTATAGGCGCACCCAGCAGCGCTTGGCTGCGGTGATCACCGCCTGCGTTCGATCGTCCACCGACAGCTTGCCCAAGATCGAGGAGACGTGATTTTTCACCGTCTTCTCCGAGATGAACAGCGTCTCGCCGATCGTGCGATTGCTCTTTCCTTCTGCCATCAGCTTTAAGATCTCCATCTCGCGCTGGGTGAGGATGTCCTGCCATTCGGAGGAGAGCTCCTGCTCCTGCGGCTCAGGATCTCCCTCGTACACCTGATTGGACAGGCGCTTAAACTCGTTGAGCAGCTTGGTGGTCACCTGCGGGTGAATGAAGGACGAGCCGCCCGCCACCTGACGCACCGCATCGACCAGAACGTCAGACTCGACATCTTTGAGCAGATAGCCGTTCGCACCCGCGCGGATCGTCTCAAAGATATACGCTTCATCATCGTGGATCGACAGGATCAGAATGCGCGCGTCCGAGTTCGCCTCTTTGATCAGTCGAGTCGCTTCCACGCCTGTGCGCTTGGGCATGTTGATGTCCATCAGCACGACCTGCGGTGCCACTTCGAGCACGAGGGAGACGGCCGTCTCCCCATCGCTGCACTCACCGACGATCTCCATGTCATCCTCCAGCTCAAAGATGCGTCGCAGCCCTTGGCGAAACAGCGTATGGTCATCAGCTAGAAACAGCTTGATCTTCTGTTTGTCCATTTCAATTCCCTCCCTCATTCCGTGAACGGTAACGTGATGAGCACGCGAGTTCCTTTTCCCGGGGTGGACTTGAACTCTACCTTGCCGTCGAGAAGCTGAATGCGCTCCTGCATGCCAAGCAGTCCGAAATGACCGGCCTCACGACTTTGCAGAGCTTCCTCGACAGGAAAACCGACGCCATCATCATCTATGTGTACTGTGATTTGTTTCTCGGTCAGTTCCAACTTGACGTTGGCAACCTTCGCCTTGGCATGTTTCCAAATGTTGTTCAGCGCCTCTTGCACCGTTCGAAACACCGCCACTTCCAAGGCTGGATTCAGCCGCTTCTCACGACCGAACACCTTCAGCTCGGCGATGATCTGATGCTTGTCCTGAAAGCTGGCCAAATAGCGCCGCAGGGTGGGCACCAGCCCGAGGTCATCGAGCGCCATCGGCCGCAGATCGAAGATGATCTGCCGCACTTCAGCCAGTGAGGCGCGCACCATCTCTTTTAGCTCGCGCAGTTCGTCGCGCACCTTCTCCACATCGCGATCGAGCATCCGCTCGCAGATCTCAGCCCGCAAGACGACGTTGGCCATCATCTGCGCCGGACCGTCATGGATCTCCCGCGCCACTCGCTTGCGCTCTTCCTCCTGCGCTTGGATGACGCGCATGCCAAGATATTGGCGCTGCTCTGCGCTCTTCAGCGCCATCCCGATATTCTGCAGATCGCCCGAAAGGTAGGAAAAGGCGATCGACAGCTGCGTGACCAGCGCTTCCGCCTTTTGAATCGTCGCTTCTAAGTTGCGGAGCCTTCTGTCCAGATCCTCTCGTCGGCGGCGCAGCGCTTCTTCCCGCTCGCGGATGACGAGCAGCTGCGACTGAAGCAGATGCGCCTCATCATAAGCTGACTTGATCGTCGTTTCTGAATAATGACCAAAATTCTGGCTGACCTCCACCAACTTGCGTCGCGCCTGGCGGTACTCTTTCTCCAGACGGTCAACCTCTTGGATCGTCTCCTGCACTTGCCGTTGGATGATCTCGATCTCATCCGCCAAGTTCTGGCGCTCTTTGCGAGCGCTCTCCGCGATCTCAAAGACCTGTTGTTTCCCCTCCTCGATCGCCAACAGCGTTCCTGAAATGGCTTTGTCGAGGATTGTGGTATCGAAGTCATTTGCCAACCTGGGCAACCTCCTGAACCGATTTCCCTCAATGGTGATCTATATAGTTTCCATGCAAAACATCGATTTTCCTGCACCCTCCCAGATCGCGAGACAAGAAAAAGGGGCGCAGTTGGGTAGGACTGCGCCCCAGTGCAATGGGGTAAGGGTGATATGGTATAGAGTACGAACCAGTCCCAATTTTTATGGGGGAGCGTCAAAAGACTGAGGAATGAAACTTCAATTAAACTGAAACGACGATATCTGCACATTACCTTTAAAGATTCGACAAAATACAACTAATTTTTTGTAAATAATATAAAATAACTATCAGAATGGAAGAAAATGAATGCGAATCGCCGCCTGAGAATCCCCAATGGCAAAGGCATGTCCCTGTTCGTTTTGATTATAAATCATAGTGTTGCTACGATAAATGTAACAAGCTGAATCGTGATAAATATGGATTAAGGGAGGAACATCACATGAGTAACTCCTCTTTGGGAGAGCGTATTAAGAAGGCCCGCAAGGAAGCCGAAATGACCCAAAACGAGCTCGCACGTGAAATTGTCACCTCTAGCATGATCTGTCAGATTGAGAATGGGAAAGCATATCCCTCTTATAAAGTGCTGGCAGCGCTGGCAGAACGCCTCACCAAGCCGATCGAATACTTCGTTTCCGACACGGAGACGAACATTCGGCAACGCTCCTCTTTTACGCTCGCGAAGGCGCTGATGGCTTCTGGCTCTTATGCGAAAGCGTATTCACTGCTCAAGAGCATGCAGGAATACGGGCAGACGGAGGCGGACGATTTCTATATGACCTTGGCCAAATGCTGTCAAGAGCTCGGCAAGTATGACGAGGCGATCGAGCGGCTCGATGAGCGGCTGGCAGCAGCGCACGGCGACAGCGACCAGGTGTTTACGATCTACCTGCGCATGGGCGATGTGGCCGATCACTCCGGGCAGTATCAGCTCGCCCTCTACCACTGGCGCAAAGCGTTCGAGATGCTCGATCGCGTGGACGCCGATCCGTTCGATCGCGCTCAGCTCTTGACTTCGATCGGCAACACCTATCATCGCCTCGGGTGCTATGAGGAGGCTGTTCAGTTTTTGGAGCAGGCGTTCGAAGAGCGCAAGGAAAACGTTTCGCTCGAAGACCTCGGTCAGATGTTCTTGACGCTGTCCTTGTCCTATCGCGACTCGAACAATTTCGATCAGGCCACCCTGTTCTCCGACCGCGCCCACGCGATCTTTAAAAGCTTGAACCACCTGCACCTCGCCACCGAGGTGCGCCGATCGCTCGCCGTGCTGCTCGCGAAGCAGCATGGGAAGATTCAAGAGGCGCTGCAGATGCTCGACGAGTGCACCGAGCGCTATATGAAGAACGACGATCTGTACAACATCGGCCTGACGCACGTGGAGACTGCTGTCGTGCTGCAGTTGGCCGGCGAGGTGGAGACGGCGATCTCGATGGTCAACGACTCGCTGGAGCTGATCGCGACAGACGATCTGGAGCTGGCGCGCGCTCATCGATTGCTGGCCGAACTGCACCGTGAAAAGCGCTCGATCAAAGAGGCGATCCATCATCTCTACCTGTCGCTCAACCTGTACCAGCGGCATGGTCATTCGGTCGGGATGATGGAAGCGATGAACCTGTCTGTGACGCTCTATCACGAGTGGGAACAGATTCGCACCACCCAATTTGAGGAGTTGATCATCGCTTAATCATTATTCTCATACAAAAAACCGGGAACTTTCCCGGTTTTTTTTTAATCCGACTAAAGAAGTATGTTAGAATAATATCGGACAAAAATTATGAAGGAGTGTTGAGATGGAAAACGCACCTATGGACTACCAACCGATTCGCCGTACAAAACCGTCGCTGGCGAAGCTTCTGAAACGAATTATCTTCATCATTTTAGGCGCTTCGCTTGTGTCGGTCGGACTGGAGATCTTCCTTGTCCCCAACAACATCATCGATGGAGGAATTGTCGGCATTTCGATCATCGCTTCCCATCTGACCGGAATCAGCATCGGTATCTTCTTGCTCGTGTTGAATCTACCGTTTCTGATCATCGGCTACAAGCAGATCGGAAAGACGTTCGCGCTTTCCACCTTGCTCGGCGTCGTCGTGATGTCGCTCGGCACTTCCTATCTGCATCCGGTTCCCGAATTGACAGATGACCCCTTGCTGGCAGCCGTCTTCGGCGGCATCATTCTCGGGATCGGCGTCGGCCTGGTCATTCGCTACGGCGGTTCGTTGGACGGCACAGAGATCGTCGCCATCCTGTTCAACAAAAAGACTCCTTTCTCCGTCGGCGAGATCGTGATGTTCTGCAACATCTTCATCCTCGGCAGCGCAGGCTTTGTGTTCGGATGGGATCATGCGATGTACTCGCTGATGGCCTACTATATCGCCTTTAAAATCATCGATCTGACCATCGATGGATTTGAAGAGTCGAAGTCGGTCTGGATCATCTCCGAGAAGCACCGCGAGATCGGCGACACGCTGCTCGCTCGCCTCGGACGTGGCGTCACCTACCTCAACGGCGAAGGCGGCTACTCGGGAGATGATAAAAAGGTCATCTTCTGCGTCGTCACCCGCCTTGAGGAAGCGAAACTGAAATCGATCGTCGAAGAGATCGACGAGCACGCCTTCCTCGCGGTTGGCACGATCGCCGAAGTGCGGGGCGGACGCTTCAAAAAGCGCGACATTCACTAGAGCGCGATATCACGAGGAGGTTTCCTGATGAAGAAAACCTGCCGGTACTGCAAAGGCCGCGGCAAGATCCTCACCTCCTTGCCGATTCCGATGCAAGTGATCTGTACACAGTGCGGCGGCACCGGGCTGATCGACCTGCCCGATCAGGTCGTCCGCAAACCCACTTCCAAAAAGCAGGAACCGAAACGCCAAGCGGGCGAATCGTCCTGATCGATCAGACCGTACCATTCCTCTGCGCTGTGCTGGCGCAGAGTTTTTTTTATCTACAGCCACTCCGCTTGTGCAGTGCCAGTGCTCAGACAAGCAAAAAGGCATGCGATCGCACGAAGCGTGCGAATGCCATGCCTTTTCCGAAACGAAAGATTGAACGATTACAGACCAGCGCCTTGACGCAGAACGTTCGCTTTGTCGGTGCGCTCCCACGGGAGATCGACATCGCTGCGACCGAAGTGGCCATATGCTGCCGTCTGACGGTAGATCGGTCGGCGCAGGTCGAGCTCTCTGATGATGCCCGCTGGACGCAGGTCAAAGTTTTGCTCAACCAGCTCAACGATCTTCTCGTCTGCAACTTTACCGGAGCCGAACGTGTCCACCATGATCGAGACCGGGCGTGCGACGCCGATCGCGTATGCCAACTGTACTTCGCACTTGTCAGCAAGGCCTGCTGCTACGATGTTCTTCGCCACATAGCGCGCCGCATAGGCAGCCGAGCGGTCAACTTTCGTCGGATCCTTGCCGGAGAACGCGCCGCCGCCGTGGCGTGCGTACCCGCCATACGTGTCGACGATGATCTTCCGTCCGGTCAGACCTGCATCACCTTGCGGACCGCCGATAACAAAGCGGCCGGTCGGGTTGATGAAGTACTTGGTGTCCTCGCCGACGAGCTCGGTCGGCAGAACCGGGTTGATCACATGCTCGTGCAGATCTTCTTTGATCTGCTCAAGCGTAACCTCTTCCGCATGTTGCGTCGAGATGACGATCGTGTCGATGCGAACCGGCTTGTCTCCTTCATACTCGACCGTCACCTGCGTCTTGCCGTCCGGACGCAGGTAGGGGAGCGTGCCGTTCTTGCGCACTTCGGTCAAGCGGTGTGCCAGCTTGTGAGCGAGCGAGATCGGCAACGGCATCAGCTCTTCGGTCTCATTGACCGCAAAGCCGAACATCAGGCCTTGGTCGCCTGCGCCGATCGCTTCTATCTCCGCATCGGTCATCTGTCCTTCACGAGCTTCGAGCGCCTGATCGACACCGAGTGCGATGTCTGCAGATTGCTCATCGATCGAGGTGAGCACTGCGCAAGTATCGGCGTCAAAGCCGTACTTCGCGCGCGTATAGCCGATCTCGCGGATCGTCTCACGCACGATCTTCGGGATATCAACATATGTGTTCGTGGTGATCTCGCCCGCTACGAGCACGAGACCGGTTGTGACAGAAGTTTCGCATGCCACGCGCGCATTCGGATCTTTTGCAAAGATCGCGTCGAGCACAGAGTCGGAAATCTGGTCGCAAATTTTATCAGGATGCCCCTCGGTGACAGACTCCGAAGTAAACAGGTAACGCTTCGCCATCTAAACCATACCTCCCCATTATCTATTGGAATCCCAAGCTTATACTATGTTGGAAACCCTAGGATGTTTGTTTACAAAGAAACAAGCACATATTACTTCATTTTATAGTATGTGTCAATGATATAGGCTTGATACTTCGCAGGAAAAGCTCCGGCCAGTGCCGGAGCCCCATTTACACTATGATATTGTCAGTTATAACCAGCTATTCTTTTCCGTTCTGACCAGGCTGTTGCCCGGCGATCATCGCCTGTGAAAACGCGACCATCTTGCGCACCATGTGCCCGCCGACCGCGCCTGCGTCGCGCGTGGTGATGTGACCCCAGTAGTCCTCGCTTCCTTGGTATACGGGCAGACCCATCTCCGCTGCGATCTCATACTTCATGTCGTCGAGAGCTTGATGAGCTTGTGGAACGAGCTGCTTGTTTCGACGTCCGCTGCCAAGCGCCATAGAACATGCACCTCCAAAGAAGACTCAAGCGATGCTTTTACTTCGCCTGGTATCTCTAGTATGCCGATCGCCCCGAATCGATAGACTGCAAAAAGGTTGTCACCCCTGCTAGTTTTTCATCTTCAAGACAATCTCTCTCAGCTTGGCCTCATCATATTTCCAGTAGGAGATGCCGTACACGTCCAAGAACGTCCCCGGCACCGTCTGCGTCGTAAAGCTCGCCTCTTCGCCCTGCAAGGCGGTCGCAAGCTTGCCCATCTCCGAGATCGACATGTCGGTGCGGAGCGAATCGCTCATCTGGCGCAGCGAGCTCATCCAGTCGAGCACGTTGGTCGCCCGCATGCGGGCCATGTAGGCTTCCACAAATCGCTGCTGCCGCTGCACCCGGGCGATGTCGCCCATCTCCTCGTGGCGAAAGCGCACCACCGTCAGCGCCTCTTTGCCGTTCAATTGCTTTTTGCCCGGGCTGAGCTTCACCGTGCCCTCCGGGTCGAACAGCTCCTTGTCCACCTCAAACTCCACGCCGCCGATCGCATCGATCCCCTTCGCAAACCCTTGAAAGTCGAGCATCAGGTAGCGGTCGATCGGCAGGCCGGTCAGCTCCTGCACCGTCTGCTTCAGGCGATCCATCCCGCCGATCGCATAGGCGGCGTTGATCTTCTCCATCCCGGTCGGCAACTGCACCCGCGTATCGCGAGGGATGGAGAGCAGCGAAGCTTTCTTCTTGGTCGTGTCGATGCGCGCCAAGATCAGCGTGTCGGTGTTCATGCCAAGTCGCCTGAGCTCTTCCGGCGAATTGGGATCGCGATCGATTCCGATCAACAGCACATGGATCGGCTTGTCATCCGCCAAGGGGGCTTGCGAATCGACGCGATCGATCACCTTGCGCTCAAGAAAAAAACCGTAGCCAGCAAGCCCGACCAAACTCATCACCACCAGGAACAGCAGGCTGATGAGCAGCAGTCGTCCGACGCGAAGCTTCCGTTTCGGCTTCGGCTTCGGCACTTGCTTCACTTGTTTGCTAAATGTCTTCCCCTGATAGGCCATCTTGCTTCCATCCCTCGCAACCGCGCACTGCGCACCAGAATACAAAGAGGCACTGCGAAGGTCTCACAGCGCCTGTTCTCATTGTCTATTGAATGGTGTACGTACCGCGCACCATCACATACGGATCGTTGGCAACCGCCTTGATTCCACGCCCGTCATTCCGCGGGACGAGGATCATGTGGTTGGTCGGCACCGGCGCGTCTGCTGCGAGGTCTGTCGCCCCCGTCACGTCTGACAGCCCGCCGGAGCTGGAGGCGATCGCCGTCGCGCTGCCGGAGCGCACGATGATCTCCGTGCCCTCTCCGCCCTTGAGCGTCTGCCCGGTCTTCAGCTGAATCACCTTAAACGTATCGACACCGGAGACGGGAGTCGTGCTGCCGCCACCCGGATTGCCACCCGGATTGCTACCTCCGGAACCGAGACCTGCGATCTTCGCGTCGACATAGCTCTTCGTCACGATCGGATCGTCGGCCGAACCTGGTGTGGAGTTGCTGTCAGCCTTCCCGATCTGGCCGATCATCACCCCGACTGCGAGCGTCAAAACCATGGTTCCAAAAAAGGCGATGCGTCTCTTCATCTCTGTGAGTCCTCCATCCACTGACCATTCTTAAGTCCCTCACTTCGACAAAAAAAGCTCATCTCCTGCCCTTTCTGACCCATTTTTTAGCGTTTTACGCGGTTTTTGTCGCGCAGGACGGTGATCACAAAGCGCGGCAACACGAGCTGTCGACGCCAGCGGCTCGGCTGTGAAAGCAGGCGGTACAGCCATTCGAGCCGCAGTCGCTGCCAGACCTTCGGCGCCCGCTTGACCGTGCCGGCGAAGATGTCGATCACGCCGCCGATCCCGATCATCACCGCCGCGCCGAGCTCCGCTTTGTGGTCGCTGATAAACAGCTCCTGCCTCGGCATGCCGAGGCCGACCAGCAAGAGCGACGGGCCGAACGATCTGATCTCCTCCACCACCTCGGCCGTCTGCTCCTCCTGGAAATAGCCGTCTCGACCGGCGATGCGCAGGTCGGGGTGCTTCTGCTGCAACCTTTCGAGCGCCAGGCGGTTGGAAGCGGGCGTCGCGCCCAGCAAAAAGACGCCGAGCCCGCTCTGCTCCGCGTGTGCGATCAGCGCTTCTGACAGCTCAGCGCCCGTGACGCGCTCGCGGAGCTTCGTTCCGTAATACTGCGAAGCCCAGACGGCGCCGATGCCGTCCGGGGTCACGATGTCAGCCTGATGCAACAGGCGCATCACCGTCTGATCCTCCTGAGCGATCATGATGATCTCCGGGTTGGCTGTGATGATATGGTGGGGCGCCGCCCCTTCTGTCATCGCCCGCTTGAGACGATCGATCGTCTCAGCGAACGAACTCGTGGAAAAAGGCACACCTAATATGTTGACCATCTATGCATTCCCTCGCCTCAATTGTTCCAAGACAGCTTGGACTCGCCTGCGCTCCGCATCGCTGACAAAAAAGTACCACAGCTTATCTCGCTGTGCGATGCGGTTGACGCCTTCGATCTTCAGCGTCTTGATCTGCTCCGGTTGGTTGTAGGCATAGGACATGATCAGCCGCACCCATTCGCGCGGCGGAACGTCTGTCTGCACATGTTCGCCGACGATTTCCGCCAAGCGAAACATGCGCGCCCAATTGTCCGGTTTGCCGCCTTGTTGAATCATAGCACGAATCACCTGCTGTTGTCTGCGCATCCGTCCGGTGTCAGCTTCGCTGTCGCTGCGAAAGCGGGCGTAGTCGAGGGCGAGCTTTCCGGTCGACAGCTGCTGTCCTTTGCGCAGATGAATCGAGGTCCCATCCGCCGCATCCTCGTAGTCCATCGACTTCTCCGCCTGCAAGTTCAGGCCGCCGATCTCATCGATCACCTTGCGAAACCCTTCAAAGTCGACGATCATCGTGTGGTCGATCGGCACGCGCAAAAAATCTTGCACGGTGCGCCTCAGCAGCGGAAGCCCGCCATAGCTCATCGCGTGGTTGATCTTCGTGTACCCGTGTCCGGCGACCTGCACATACGTGTCTCGCGGGATCGACATCAGGTGCACATCGCCGCCGAGCTCCGGCACGGTGGCGAGCAGGATCGTATCGGCGCGCGCCCGCTCCCCTTTGTGGCGAGAGTCGACGCCGAGCAACAGGAAGGTCTCCACCCGCTTCGACAGCACGGTCTGGCGCGCAGCGCCCGAGCGATGCGACGGGGCGGGCAGGAGCGACGCTTGCATCTGCCGCTCCGGCTGTAGCTCCGGCTGCTTCGCGCTCGTCCCGCGCCGCTCGTCCGCCGCTTCCGATGCGCCTTTTTTCAGAGGGGCAGGAGCCTCGCGACCGCCTGCCGCTCCGTCCGGCTGCTCCCCCGCGCCATCTGCGCGGTACGGCGAAGCGCTCGGCTCGTATATTTGTTCCGCCACCCGGTAAAGCTTGTAAAATCCGCCGAGCGAAGCAGCAAACAGGATGCATAGCAGGACCCAGCTGGCTACCCAAAGTCGTTTTCGATTCGGACTCATCCTGTTCATTCTGCCACTGCCCCTTTGCCTTGTCGTCCCCCCTAGTATGCAAACCTCGCCACCCGCATACCCAAGCAGGTTTTTCCACCGGCCGCGCAGGCGACCGCAAGCCAAGAGGTTACCCTTTCCAACAGGGTGGCAAGCTGATATACTAGTTCTGTATTTTCAGGCGTGTTCAGCATTGATGCAGGCGCCCGAATCAGGTAAGGAAGTGACAAGCTATGCCTCGCATTCTGGTATCTGGCTACTACGGATTTGACAATCTAGGCGACGACACCGTCCTGTACGGCATCATGTCGAGCATCCGCAAAAGACAACCTGATGCGGAGATCATCGTTCTTTCCAACCAGCCTGACCGCACAGAAGCACTTTTCGGCATTAAAGCGGTAAATCGCTGGAATTTTGCGGTGATCATCCGCGAACTGCTGAAGTGTGACATGCTGGTCATGGGCGGCGGCAGTCTGTTGCAGGACGTGACAGGCGGACGCAGCATCTTCTACTATCTAGGCATCTGCAAGCTGGCGCAGTTCATCGGCAAGCCGATCGTCTTTTACGGACAAGGCATCGGACCGATCACCAAGCCGTTTTCTGAAAACTTGATTCGCCGCGTGGTCAACCAAGTCAACCTGATCACCGTGCGTGATGAAAAATCCCGTCAGGACCTTTTGCAATACGGCGTGACCAAGCCGGAGATCTACGTGACGGCAGACCCGGCGTTCGCCATCGACCCGGAGATGTTTTCAAAAGACGCCGGGGCGAAGCTGCTCAAGGAGTTTGGCGTGAAGACTCGCTATCTGGGCGGGTTTAAAAAAGTGGCGGGCATCGCGATCCGCAACTGGCCTTCCAACGAGACCTACTATCGGGTGCTGGCCGAAAACGCAGATGCGCTCGTGCGGGATGGGTGGCAGGTGGTGTTCATCCCGATGCAATACCCGGGCGACGTGGGCGCGTCACAGCGCGTGCTGTCCCACATGAAGGAGCGAGCGGTGCTGCTCAACCGCCAGTTCTCGTTCCGCGACATCGCCAACATCATCGCCAACACCGACCTGATCATCGGGATGCGCTTGCACTCGTTGATCTTGGCCGCTCACTGTGGCGTTCCGTTCGTCTCGCTCTCCTACGATCCGAAGATCGATCGCTTCGTGCAGCGGGTCGGATACGACTATGAGATCGATTCGGTGGTCAGCGTGACCTATGACAGCTTGCGCGCCCGCATCCTCGACTGCATCGAGAACCTGGAGCACTACCAGGTGATGATGCGCCCGCATGTCGAAGCGTTGCGCCAAGAGGCGGAGACCAGCGGAGAGCTGGCCGTCGGGCTGCTCGGCAAGCGAAAAAACCAGCCGCAACGCGCATGAGCGCAGCTGCAGGCTGGTTTTTTATTGCCATCTGATCTAGCGAATCGTCTTCACGCTGACCACTTCGATGCCGAGCATGCGGTTGTCCTCCAGAAAATGGCTATCCGCGTCCAGATCGGTCTTCCACATGCCGAGGAGCGAATACTCGCCAAACGCGTCGAGCAGCGTGACCCCCCCGTAGACCACCACCATATCCTCCTCCTGCACCGGAATGTTCGGTTCAAACGTCAGAAAGACGACCTCTTCCATCGGATACTCCTCTGGGATGGTCTCCTCGATCTTAACCCCTTCGATTCGACCATCTTTGAAGATGCGCAGCGTATGCTCCCCCGCTGACAGGCGGAATTTCGACCACCCTTTCGCATCTTGTCCGAGCAGCGCGAAGGTGCCCGCATGCTCGCCCGTCACGCGCAGGGTGAGCTCGACGCCTTGGTTCTGCAGGTTGAGCTCCTTCTGCAGCGCACCGGAGAAGCGGTGCTCAAACTCGCTCAGCGACAGGGCGAACGCCTGCTCGAAGAGCTGCGCCCGATCACCGCCCTGCTTGGCGCGATTCAGGTAGGCGATCAGCTTGTCCTTCCCAAACTGTCCGATCAGCGATCGAACGGCGAGATAGTCCTGGTATTCCAGATTGTACGGTGCATCGTTGAGCGCTTCGAACTTGGCGTTGTTATCGAGGATCAGCGGCACGTAATCCCCTTCTGCCATCGCTCCCAACACCTCAGCCCGACACTGGCCGTCCATGCTGCTGCGCAACACGCTCGGCGCGCCCTGATACCCGATGTCCAGCCCGATCTGCCACGCCATCCCCTCGTTGATCCAGTTGGGGATCGGCATCCGATGTTGGCTGAACGCGGAATGCACCAGCTCATGGGTGATCGTGCTCACCCGCTCTCTCGCCGAGGACAGCTTGTAGAGCGGCAAGGCGATCCGATTGCCATAGGACAGACCGTTCGACCAGTCGACCAGTTGGTCCGCCTCCCACCCTGTCGCGTTCATCTTCTCCAAGATCGTCTTGCGGTAGCCCTCATCGCTGTTGCTCAGATAGATCCAGACGGGCAATTCAAACGAGACGCCCGTGTTCTGCGCCACGTGCTGCATGATGCCGAGGCGGTCGATCTCCGCCTTCAGCGCCGAGACCTGACCTTCGCGCAAGGCCGAGTCGCTGCCGATCACGCGGACGGTCGGCGCTCCCTGCGTTTTGATCGTCACCTTGCCTTGACCGTCCCATTTGACATCATTGCCAAACGACTCACCGACAAAGCGCGCCGGAACCATCGTCCGCCCGCCGATCAGCTGTGCGGGCGCGCCGAGCGCGACCGTTCGTGACCCGACTGTCGCCACTTCCTTGCCGATCGTCAGCCGCACGACGACTCCATCCTTTTTGCCTACCGCCGTCTGCGTCGCCGCTTCCCACGTTACATCTGCGCCGACGCTCTCAAAGATCGTCCGCATCGGCACGAGGACAGTTCCGCCTTTGTTGAGCGGCTGCACATCGAACGGCAGCTTCTCCCCATCCACATAGACATCAGGCCGCTCATTCGTGCCCGCCTGTGCCGTCCCATCGCCCATAATGATAAGAAAAGTCAGATAGATCAGTGTAAAAAATCCAATCTTCTTCCAAATATTCGACATCTTTCCACTCTCCCTCTCTACCATCCTACCTGCTCTCGATGGAAAAATGCAAGAGTCTGGGGGAAGAGAGAGCCTCAGGATGTGGCCGTGCATAAAAAAAGAGCCTGTCCAGCAGGCTCTTTCGCTCAGGGCATATACGTTTTGCGCTTGAGAAAGAAAATGAAAATGCCGATCAATACGCCGAGCCAGAGGGTGACGAGGCGGATCAGCAGGGTGATCGAAACGGCAGTCCCTTTGGCCAGCCCGAAGTAGAGGAACATCCCGGTCATGCTGCCTTCGGCGATGCCGAGCCCGCCGGGCAACATCGACAATGCGCCCGCCACCGTGCCCAGCGAGAAGATAAACACGACGTGCAAAAGCGACAGATCGAGGCCGAGGTTGACGATCAGCACATACAGCGAGATGCACTCCATAAACCAAGCGATCACCGACAGCAGGGTTGCGAACGAGAGCGCCTTAAAGCGGAGCAGTTCATACGTGCTCTCATAAAGCGTCAACAGGCTGTCTTTGCGCTTCTGGAAAAAGGAGATCTTCGCCAGCCGATCGATCAGCCAGAGCGAGATCGACCGCGACTGCAGGATCACCGTGATCGCCAGCAGCCCGGCGAGCACGATCAAAAAGGCGAGCGTGCCATAGGCGAACAGCGAGACGCCGGCACCGACCAAGCAGAGCATCGCGAACAGATCGGTCAGACGATCGGCAAAGACGGCGGGGGCGGAGCGCGCCATCTCGACACCCGCCCTGTTTTTCAACAGGTACGATTTTAACAGCTCGCCCACCTTGCCCGGCGTGATCGACATCGACAGCCCGATAAAATGGATGTTGAGCGAGTCTTTCCAAGGCACTTCGATCTTCAGCACCTTCAGAAAGTATTGCCATTTCAAAAAGCGCACAAAATAGGAAGCGAGCGTTGTCGCGATGGCGAGCAGATAGGTCGGCACTGAGATCGAGAAGATCACATCCTTGACCTCGCGCACGTCACCCCAGAAGAAGAACAGGACGGAGACCACCACTCCGATCATCAGGCCGGTGATGATTCTTGACGTGAGCTTGTTCGCGTTCATCGATCAATCTCCCCGCCTATAAGTTCAAGCGCTTGAAGATGCGCTCCGGGACCGCTTTGATGATCATCATGATGTAGCGCCAGAAAAACGGAGTGTACGCCACATCGGCCCGCTTTTTGATCCGCTTGTAGATCGTCCGCGCCACATCCTCCGGCTTGGCGACCAGAAACATGCCCTCTTGGCCGTAGGTCATCTTCGTATCGACAAAGCCAGGCTTCACCGTCAGCACGCTGACGTTCGACTTGCTCAGGCGGTTGCGCAGGCCCTGCACGTACAGCGACAGGCCGCCTTTTGCCGAGCCGTACATGAAGTTGCTCTGGCGGCCGCGATCCCCGGCGACGGAGGACAGCACGCAGAGAAAGCCTTCTTTGCGCGCCTCAAAATAGTTGGCAGCCAGATTTAAGACCGAGACGGCGGAGAGGAAGTTGGTCTCGATCACCAAGCGCGCCTCCTGAAACTCGTTTTCGGCCAGCTTCTGATCGCCGAGATAGCCATAGGCGAGCACCACCCCGTCGATCTCCCCCACCGCTTCGACGCATCCGGCAAAAAAGTCGGCATGGCCCTCATAGTCGAGCGCGTCAAACGGGTGAACGGTCGCCCGCACCTCGTGGCGGATCGAAATATCCTGCGCGATGCGCTTCAGCTCCTCCAGATCGCGCCCGGCGAGCAATAGGTTGTGCTGCTGCTCAGCAAACTGATAGGCGAGCGCCTTGGCGATGCCAGACGTCGCCCCCAAGATCAGTACGTTTTTCATCGTCACCCCTCCACAATTTGGAGTCTCCTCGCTTGCGAAGAGGAAAACCGATTGTTCGGATCGACAGTCGCCTTGATCTCCTGAAATCGAGGTAATGTCGGGTACATCTGCGCGAACACGTCTGGTGCCGCCTCCGAATCTTTCGCCAGATAGACACGCCCGCCATGCGCAAGCACCAGTTGGTCGAGCTCGCGCAAAAACGGAAACAACCCCGCATCATGAATCGGGATGTCCAGCGCCAGCGTGTACCCTTTGAAGGGAAAGGAGAGCAGACCGCCATTTTGCGGTCCAGAGCTTTTGAGCACCGCGAGGAACGAGGAGCGCCCCGAGCGGCTCAGCCGCTCCAACATCTGGGTCAGCCCCCGGTAGCTCGTCTCCGGCGGGAAGACCGCTTGGTATTGCACAAATCCGCGTTTGCCATAGGCGCGGTTCCAGTTGTGAATCCGATCGAGCGGGTAGAAGAACGAGTCGTAATCGACGATCTTGCCCCGCTCGTCCTTGTAAGAGTTGTAGTAGGTGAAGTTGAACGCCTTGATCGACGCTTTGTTCAGCGCGAACGAGGGGAAGTTGAACGGCACGTTCAGCTTCTTCTTCCGCTTGATCCGCAGCGGATCGCCCTTTTTCACCTTCGAGCGCGGCGCATGGTTGCCGAGCATCAGCACCGATCGACCCAGCGAGCTTCCCGAGGCGAGGCAGTCGATCCAAGCGACCGAATATTGATAATCTTCGTTCGTCCGGGCGAACAGTTCAAACGCGTGTTCCAGGTTGCGCGCCTTGAGGTAATCCACCTCGATGTAGGCAGACTCGACGGGGATCAGCCGAAAGCGGGCGGTCAGGATGATCCCGGTCAGCCCGATCCCGCCGACCGTCGCGTGGAACAGGTCAGCATGCTCCTCGCGGGAACAGCGAACGATCTCACCGGAGGCGAGCAACAGCGTAAAGTCGAGCACATGCTCCGAAAAACAGCCGTCCACATGATGGTTCTTGCCGTGCACGTCGTTGGCGATCGCGCCGCCGACGGTGACATACTTGGTGCCGGGCGTCACCGGCAGGAACCAACCCCGGTGCAGAAAATGGTCGATGATCTCCTCAAACGACACGCCCGCCTCACATTCCAAAACGCCCGTCTGTTCATCAAAATGCAAAAAGCGCGCAAACTGCGTGTGCAACAGTACGCCTGCGCGCAGGTTGAGGGCCGTGTCGCCATAGGAGCGACCCAAGCCGCGCGAGATGTAGCTCGGCTGTGCACCGCTCTCGATCAGCTTGGCGATCTCCTGCACCTTGTCCGGCCGGTAGAGGTTGCAGACCTCCACCGGATAGTTGCCCCATCCGGCGATGGTGCTTTCCTTCTGCTTGATCATAATCTTGTCCCCCACGAATTACTTAAAGTACTTCAAGATGATGACGACAGCCAGCCCGTAGAGCAGCACAGTGACCAGCAAGTGCTTGTCCTGGAAGATGTCGCGCTCCGGCTTGCCGCCCTTCTGCTCCATGAAGATCAGGTACAGATAGCGGAAGATCCCATAGATGACCAGCGGGATCGTCCACATCAGATGGATCGTTCGACCGGAGGTGAACGTGAACAACGCATAGCTCATGATCGTCGCCGTCACCACGATCGAGTTCAGCTGATTGAGCAGCTCAGGCGAGTAGCTGTCCAGCACTTTGCGATGCGACCCTTTGTTCTGCTCCAACAGATACAGCTCATGTCGACGCTTGGAGATCGCCAAGAACAGGGCGAGCAGCATCGTGCAGAGCAAAAACCACGGCGTAAACGGCACGTCGATCACCAGCGCACCGCCGATCGCCCGCAGGACAAACCCGGAGGCGATGATCATCACGTCGATGATCACCACATGCTTGAGCTTGAACGAATAGGCGACGTTGATCACAAAATAGACGAACAGCAGCACGCCGAACAGCCACTCCAAGTACAGCGCCCAAACGATCGACACCACCAAGAGCACCGCGCCGAACGACAGCGCCAAATAGGGTGAGAGCGCACCGGAGGCCATCGGGCGATGGCGCTTCTCCGGGTGCTGGCGATCCGCCTCGCGATCGACAAAATCATTGAGGATGTAGACACATCCTGAGACGAAGCAAAACAGGAAGAATCCGATCACCGAACGAAGCAGCAGATCGACATTCGCCACTTGAAACGAAAAGATCAGTGCAGCAAAGACCAGCAAATTTTTCGTCCACTGCTTCGGACGAAGCTGTTGGAACAGCAATATCAACACGTTCGAGTCGGCTCGAACTGCCTCTTGCTTCAAAACGACACCTCCAAGATCATTCGACAGAGAGCGATCCGCTCTTCTTCACGCCGCGCCAGATGCTGTTCGCAGCGAAGACGGCGCAGAAGGCGAGCAGAAACAGCACCGGGAAGTTGTAGCGCGCCTGCCCTTCGAACACAAAGTAGATCAGGATGAAAAAGCTGATGTTCAGCGTCGGCAGGAGCAGGGTGTTGGACAGCTTGGCGCTGCGGGAGAACAGACTGCGCAGCGCCGCCACGACGCCTGCGCCGACAAACAGGAAGGAAAGCGTGCTCATCGCATAGATCAGCACATCTGCCACCGCTCGGAACGCCTTGATGTTGCGCTCAAGCTCCTTCGTCCAGCTCGGATGCTCTGGATACCAATCGTTCATCGCCCAGCTCTGCACGTCCCACGCGCCGCTGAAGAAGGTCGCTTGCAGGCGCAGCAGCCCGAGCTTGGCAAATTCGAGCGGATGCGCCAGAATCCACCGCTTTCCTTCCGCTTTTAACAACGGGTCGAGCTCATGGGCAAGCTTCTCACTCCGCTTGCCATGCTCCAGAATCTGATCGATCTGGCTGCGCAGCTCTGGCGATGCGGCCGCATCTTTCAGGGGCATCCAACCCCCTGTAACATTATTGGCATTGTTGTTCAGGTATAAAACATAGCCAGAATTATAGGAGACCGGAATCAGCCGGTCAAACTTTTGATAATTGCGAATCGTCCACGGTGCGACTGTCGCCGCCATGACCAACGAGACGGAGAGCAAAAAGACCAAAGAGCTGCGCAGATCTTTTTCCCGCAGGTAGTACACGGCGGCCGCCACCAGCGGATAGGCGAGAAAGACCGGCTTGGTCAGCGCCGCAAGCCCGATGAAGATGCCGAGCAGCGGGATGCGCACATAGCGGTTGAAGCGATACAGTTGCAAAAAGATCACCGCTGCGAACAGGAAGGCGAGAAACACCTCTGCGCCGATCACGTTCACATAGGCGATATAGTTCGGCAAAAAAGCGACCAGCGCGTATGCCCCGAGCGCCAATTTGCGCGAAGAGGTCAGCGCGCGGAAGATCGGATAGACCAACAGCAGCGTACAGGTGGACAAGAGCAGGTTAAACCATCTGCCCGCCTCGACGCTCGTCGTGCCGACCAGCTTATAGAAGATGCCCAGAGCGGTCGGATAGCCCATGCCTTGGAAGGCGATCGCTTCCCCTTGGTACGTATGACCGTACCCGTTGGCGATGTTCGCCGCAATCTCTTGATAGGTCAGAAAGTCGAAGATCGGCGTGCTCGGTACATTTTTCATCCAGATGATGCGGAAAAGGACCGCTACGAGGGTGATGATCAGAAACGAGATCAGCTCGTAATTCGGTCGCTTGCGAGAAATAGTCGTCATGGATACAGTCCTTTTTCTTACTATTTTACTCAATGATACTAGATTCGGCAAAAAAAATCGCCGAGAAAAGTCTCTCGGACGATCATATCAGCGATTATTCAGAAGAAAAGAGAGCAGCGGCACAATCGTGTCACCCGACACTGTGATTCACCGATTGTGGCGATTTTCAGTGCGCCAAGAACTATTCCTGGACAGGAAATGTGATCGAATCATCTTGGACGCCGCCCACGACGAGTGTGGTCGTAGACACTCCGTTTGGAATGTAAGCGCTTAAGAGAAAGACGCTTACCGCCAAGACGGGGAGAACGGAAAAGAGTACTCTTCTCACAGATAAAGCCCCCTCACTCTTAGTCCTTTCCTCATGATGAAAGTCATCTTTTGCATGTACTCGCTCGCTTTGTCAAGCTCTTCACGAGCTTCATAAATGCTTACGATATTAGAATAACACTTAGAAGCCTCCACGAGCAAGCCGTATTTTTCAAAAAGTTCGACAGAACTTAACATATACTCTAATGCCCGCTCGTAATTTTGAAGTTCTTGATACATCACGCCGAGCGTGCGGTAGACGAACGCCCGCTCGCGATCCTCTTTTCCGAGCAGTTCCAACGAGCGGAAGCACCATTTTTCCGCTTCTTGATAATCTTTTTTCCGGAAGTGAACGGTGCCGACCTCGCCGTAGACGTTCGCGACGAGCCCCGTTTCCCCCATTGCTTGGAACTCGTTAGCACACTCTTCGAACTGGGCGATCGATTCCTCGTAATTCCCGAGCTCGTACTGCAAGATCCCGTAGTTTTTCTTCGCCACCACTTCATCGTAGCGGTTGTTCACGCTGCGGAACATCGTGATCGCCGTGCGGGTGGTCTCCGCCGCCAGCGCATATTCCTGAATCTGGTAGTAAGCGGCAGCAAGCGCCGTGTAAGCACGTCCCATCTGCAACAGGTTCGGCGTGCCCTGATAGGCGACGACCGCCTTTTTGAAATATCCGATCGCTTCCTGTACCTCCCCCAGGTACGCAAGCGTTGCCGCATAGTTGTGATAGAGACCGCCGCGCGAGATGCTGTTCAGCGTCTCGCTCTTCGCCAGCTCCTTGAGCGCCTGTTGAAAATAGTGCTTCGCCATCACATAGTCATGCTGTTCCATCTTTGCGCGCCCCAACCAGCGCAACAGATCGACCGCTTGCGAACGGTCTTTGTCCAGCGCGACCTCCTCCAGCATCGCTTCGAGCAGGCGCGTCGCCTTCTCGAACTCTTTCGCGTAAATGTATGCCGAGGCGAGCTCTTTGCGCACTTCGGTGCGATCGACAGAAGGTTCGTCAGACAAGCCTTCGAGCACTTGGATCGCCTTGTCATACTGCTTCGCCGAGATCAGCGACTTGGCCAGCTTATGACGAGTGTCATGCTCCAGCTTATCTTGCATATCCATCAAGAATTGATCGATCGGCACATCGAGCTTGCGCGAGATCCCCTCCAACAGCTTGAACGAAGGATTCGCCTTGTCGCTTTCGATCTGGGAGATCATGCTCGGGGTGACCAGACCCTCAGCCAGCTCGGTTTGCGTGATCCCCTTTCTCATGCGCCATTCCCGTATCTTCTGTCCTAGCGTTTTATTCATATCCGTTCCTCCCCCAGGCGGTCTATCATTCACGAAGTAGTTTACTTAACGTTAATCTTATACGATGCATACGATAAATAAAAGTATATAATGCGTATTCTGCCCACATTTTCGAAAGGCAATTCGATTTTACACAAAATCGAATTGCTCTTTTCGTCGTTTTATTAATGACAGCCCATACCCGACGAGCAGCGGCAGGATCAAGAAGAAAATGCCCGATGCCACCTGTACGGCCTCTCCGGAGAGCAGCAGTGGAATACACATCAAGATCGTATCAAAGACGACGTGTGCCATGATCACCGTCTCCAATCCGTAGCGCAAGAAGCAATAACCGATGATCACCCCAAAGATCGTCAGTTCGATAAAGCGCGTGTAGATCGGATAGATCGGATACAGCGTATGGCCGAGCGCCCAGATCATCGCCGGAAGCAGCGTGGCGATAAACGCATACTTGACGTAGCGCTTCAAGAAGGTGACCCCGAACAGTCGGTAGGTGATCTCCTCCTGAATCCCCGCCAGCCACGCCATCAGCGGAAACAGTGCCGGCACCCACATGTTGGCGGGCGACATCGACAAATCGTTTTCATACCAGACGCCGAAAAACGTCTCGCCCACAAAGTAGAAGACCCCTTGAAACCCGAGCCAAGCGAAGGCGAGCAGAAAGCCCCGCTTGGTCGCCAAGCGCATCCGCTCACTCCACTCCGGGTCTTTGAACGACATCCACAGGTTGTGGTCGACCTCGCGCGTGAGCATTCCCCCGGTCAGCGTCAGCACGTAGTTGCCCGCTCCGAACAGGATCGAGATGAACACCACGACCGCGATGGCGATCGCGCCGAAGATCATGACGCCAAACAGACCGCCTCCGCCCTGCAGCGTCTGCGCCTCCAAGATCGGCCACTGGTTGATGTTGCTAAAGGCGAAGAACGCCGTGACGATCAAGGACAGCCACAAGCTCGACCAGTAGGGTCGCTTCTGCTTGATCAAAAACAGGAAGACAAAGGCGCAGACGAGGAGCAAAAAGGAGAACAGCGCGCTCACGCCGGTCAAGATCCCCGCGTACAACTTCTGCTTGCTGTGCCACGTGTCGAAAGAGGCCGGAACGTAGTAGGACGATTCGACGAGCGATGCGTGCTCGCCCTCGACCGTCACGTGATAGTACAAGCTGAGCTCGCCCACTTCAAACTCTTTCGCCTTCCAGGAGAAGCGATACTCACTGCCCGACGACAGGAGCCGCACCCCCGTTTGGCTCAAGCTTTCAAACTCAAACTCGCCTTCCAGGTCGTAAAGATCTTCTTCGACCACCCCAGCGAGCGCTTTCAGATCGACGCCGAGCTTGATCAGCGCAGCCTGCGCCTTTTGGAGCGCTTCCTCCTTGCTGATGATCACATCTGTCGGTTCCACTCGTTCATATCCGACCACCTTGCCGGTGACCAGATCGTGGTTCGTCTCATAGCGAATATCGCGCTCGCTCAGCTCTTGCGGATAAAAGGTGACATGCCAATAGGTGATCGGCGCCTCTTGCGGTGCCGAAGCTGCAAACGAGTCGCGCAAATCTTCCTTCCCAAGGTAGCCATCGACAGACTCAGCGCTCTGCATCACCGCGCTGCTCTTCATCTGCTCGACATTGACACCCGCCTCTGTCCAGCTTTGCTTGGCGAGCTCCACCGCTTCCTCGCGGGAGATCATCTTCCACTCTTGGGCAGCGAACATGTCCTTCCACGAAAATACAAAATAAAGCACGAGCCCTAAAATCCCAACGATCCACAGCCAGCGATCCGTTCGTTTTCGAGCGCCCATGCGTCCACCTCCCTGCAAACAATTCCATCACTTTCCTCCGTCTAGCATCTCAAGGTCCTGCCCAATTGTCAAATCACAGCACTTTGTACTGGATGGCGAGCTCTTCCAACCACCAGCCGATCAAAAACACCGCCGCGAAGATGCAGAGGGCTCGACGCCTGCTTCTGCCCAGCTCCCCGAGCACAAAGGCGGCAAGCAAGATCACAAAAGGCATCGCGGGCAATTGGTAGCGCGTCTGAACGAAGAAAAACGAGATCGCGCCGAGAAAATAGCCGGCGACGAGCGTGGGAAAAAGCGCATTTCGCTCCTTCCACAGCGCGAAAAATGCCCCGATCAGCCCGAGCGACATCAGCGTCCATTGGTAGCGGGCGTAAAAGTTATCGGAGAAAATTTTAATCCAATTCCATTTATAGGTGGATGCAAGCCAGTCATTTTGCGCGGAGAGGTACATTTTGAAGCGCATCCAGGTCAATTCGGCAAACTCTTTCGGGTGAGCGACAATCCATGCTTTCGCCCCTCGCTTCATGATCCGGTCCGCCTCAGCGTCCGTTCGGTTCCCGCGCATCGCTTCCTTATAGGCGGGCACCCCATAGATCGCCTCGGTAAAAAAGCCGTTTGCCCGATCGTTGTTGCCGATCAACAGGTTGAGCCCCGACGTGGTGTCGATCAGCACCCACTCGTGCTGCTCCGCATAGTTGCGGATCGTCCACGGCGCGATCACCACGATCATCACCAGCACCATCAGGCCGAGGTGCAGCCAGGTCGCTCTGGGCAATCGCCACGTCTTTCGCTGCCAGAACAGCCAGATCAGGCAGAGGGCAGGCAACAGCAACGCGATCGAGCGAGTCAGCGCGGCAAGCCCGAACAGCCCGCCGGCCAGCAAGTACCAGCCCACCCTTCCCTCCTCTGCCCCGCACAAGAATGAATAGAGCGCGTAGAGGAACAGAAAGAGAAAGAGCGACTCGGTTAGCAGCACGCCCGAATATCCGATAAACGGGAGATAGAGCGCGGCGAGCAACAGGGCGAGCAAGGCGACCTTCGCCTCGAACAGCCTGCGACCGATCAGATAGATCGCATACAGCGTCGCCACCGAGAGCAGCGCCTGTACCCCATAGACCAGCCGATACTTGTGACCGAACAGTTCGTACAGGCTGGCGAGAAACATCACATAGCCGGGTGCCCGATAGGTGGCACCATGTCGCTCTCCAGTGACAAACGTTCCCTCTTCCACCAAGCGCAAAGCCCGCTGATCATAATCTTGCATGTCGGAGATCGGCGTCACTTCCAACTTTGCAATATAGTCGAGCCGAATCCAGAGCGAAACGAGCAGGATGGCGATGATGAGCAAAGGAAGTCGCAACTGTTTGAACAATTGGCTCCACTCCATTCCAGTCCAGAAATTCTGGGATCAGCGCCACCGCCTCTTTCTTCTTATATGTTGCCAAGCTGTAAATCATCCCAGACTTTTCAGTATGGCCTTATTTCCTCGGAAATAAAAAACGCACCTTGTGACAGGTGCGTGTCGAAATGCCGAAATGCGTATGGTTTAGTCGACGTGCAAGGTGATTGCTGTGTCAGATTGTCGCACACCACCACCAAGAATCAGATCGAACGCTGCGGTCGACAGGTAGCTGACGCCACCTTGCAAGCGAACCGCCCCGTTCAGATCGGCGCGCTTCCCATCGAGGAACAGCTGGCCGCTGCCCAGCTCTACCCGCACCTGCCGCTGCTCCAGTTGAAACTCGACGGAGGAGGTCTGCTGCACCCAGTTCACCTCTGAGCCTAGCGCTTCGACCACATAGCGAAGGGGCAAGTATTGCTGTTGACCGACTCGTAGCACGGTGGGCATGTCGAGCAACTTCGTCCCGTTCAAGTCCCCCCACCCACCGCTCGGATAGAGGGTCAACGTCTGCTTGCGCCCGGGGAACAAATATTGCATCCCTGCGTTGAGGAAGATTTCTGGCGCTGTCAGCCGAATATCGGGGGTCAGGCCGACGAGGTGGTTCGTCGTGCCGTCGCTGAACTCCCATTTGTCCACCGACAGCTTGAGCACCCCACCATCTGGCATCGGCATCAGCTCTTGCATCGTGCCTTTGCCATACGTTTGCGCGCCGATCAGCACGGCGCGACCGTTCTTTTGCAGAGCGCCTGCGAGAATCTCGGAGGCGCTGGCGGTGTGCTGATCGACGAGCACCGCCAGCGGAAGATCGAAGCTCTCCTCATCCGCTTGCAACTCGATGCGCTGCTCACCCTCATGGATGACGATCATCGTACCTGCCGCAAGAAAGCTGTCGGCGACCGTCAGCGCGGAGTGGACATACCCGCCGCCGTTGCCGCGCAGGTCGAGCAGGATGCCTTTTGGCGAAGTCGCCGCAATCTTTTGGTACGCTTTGTGAAACTCGCCGCTCGTCTCGGAGGCGAAGGAGAGAATCCGCAGATAGCCAACCCCATTGCCCGAATCTTTCGACAGCACGGTCGGCAAGGAGATCGTCTTGCGGGTGATGGCGACCTGTTTCGACGCTTCAGTCCCCCGGCGGATCGTCAGCACGACTTGCGTGCCCGCCTTGCCCCGGATCTTCGCGCTCACCTTGTCGATCGGCTCGCCGATCACGCTCTTACCATCGACGGCGAGGATGCGATCTCCTACCTGAAGCCCTGCTTCCTCCGCCGCAGAGCCGGAGTAGATCTCGGTGATCATGATCTCCCCCGCCTTGGTCGCCTGCAGCGCACTGCCGAGGCCGGCAAACTCCTGTTCGATCGCCTGCTCCAGCTGTTCATACTCGGCGGTAGTTAAATAGGAAGAGAACGGATCGTTCAACACCTGGAGCATCCCTTCGATCGCCCCGCGCAACACCGCTTCTTGATCAGGATGCGAATAATGGCTTTCCACGATTCGGGAATAAATTTCCAGCAGCGTGCTGGCGTTCTGATCGGATACTTCTCTCTGTGCGGCGCTCACCGATCCGCCTAGCAGGGTCAGACTGAGCGCCGTCGCGATCAGAACTCGTTTCCATCGCATGCAAAAACCCCCTTTCCCAATTCTTTCGAGCTGGGAAGGGGGTTTCCTGCTGCTGCGATTTCCTGCTGCGAGGAACTACAGGCGTTTCAGCTTGCGCATCACTTTATCGGCGATAATCGCCGCATCCGCACGGTTCAAGAACGAGTGCGGGTCGAAGCGGAAGGTCTGCTTTTTCTGGTCGCCCGTCAACTGGTTCGGACGCCCGACGATAATGCCTTCCTTCGCGACTGCGGTGATCGAAGTGATCGCATAGAAGTCGACCGTGTTCGCGTCGGTGAACAACTTCTGCAAGTTGCCCTTTTCCTTATCCGGATCAGGGTTCAGCTTGAGGTTCATCGCCCGCGCGATCATGACGGCCGCCTGCTCGCGGGTCAAGCTCTGGTTCGGGCCGAAGATGCGTGGGCCCATGCCGCGGATGATCCCGCGCTTGACTGCCGTCTCAATGTAGCGGTAGTCGTACAGCGCACCCGGAATCGCCACGTTTGGCACATCGTCAAACGTCAGGTTGTTCGGGTCGTAGGACAGCGGCAGATCGAGCATCTTGACCATCATCGTCGCGAACTCGCCGCGGGTGATGTTGTCATAGACGCCAAACTCATTGTTGTTTTTCGGCAACATCACGCCTTTGGAGAACATCGCCTCCAATTGGTTGCGGCCATATGGATGACCGATGATGTCGTTGAAAGAATACGCGTCATAGAAGACCGCATAGTAGCCAAAGCCGTCGAAGGAAGCGGTGACCGTCTTCTTGCTCACATCGACGACGCCGCCGAGGTTTTTCCACGTGTTGTTGTGGAAGCGCCAGACGGACAGCTTCGGTGCGACCACATCGCGGATGTCCCCTTCATATTTCAGCGTGATCGTTCCGCGCTGCGACGGCTCCATCCACTTGTTGATCGTGCGGGTGTAGAACTCATAGCCGTTCATGTACGGATGCTGGCCGTTGATCGTCTTCCACTCGTTCAGAGTGGACGTGTCGAAGTAGCCTGCATCGATCCAGAACAGTTTGGACGCATACCCGAAGTGCGCCGGAACGGACAGCAGATTGACTGCGATGTCCATCGGCTGCACGTCGCGGATCGTGCCGTCCTCATTGTACTTCTTCACCGTACGACCGTCGGAGCGGTCGGCGATACCAAACAGGATCTGCTGCGAGTCGAACAGATCGATCGTCTGCGAGTCCTGACCTGGCGTGGTGTTCGCCTGACGGAGCAGCGTGTTCTTCGGCAGAGTGACAGTCAGATCGCTGTTGAACACTTTGACCGAGCCGCTCTTCGGAATGGTGGTCTTAAACTGACCGCCCGTCGTGTTGGAAGCCGCATAGTTGACTTCAAACTCGCCGTCGAGCTTCTGCGTGCCGCGGTACACGGTGAACTTCACCTTGTTGATGCCCGCTTTCAGGTTGTTCAGCTCATAGCGGAAGATGTCGTTCGCATCTTTGCGCATCTCCGCTTTGCCGATCAACACTTTGTCAGCGCCTTCCGCTTGAACAGCAATTTCGAGGAAGTTCTGGTTGATCACCCGCTCGTTCGGCAATTTCGGCGAGAGGATGACAAACGGGGACAATTCGCGCGTGATCTGCAGGGTCGACGAGACGCTCGCGCTGTCGAGGTTCGCCTGCACGGTGATCGAGCGCACGCCGGTGCGCGGCAGCTGATGCTTCGGAATCCGCATCAGATACTTGCGTTCCAGCGGATCGCTTGAGTCGATGCGCAACAGCAGCGGATCATCGGAGACGAGGTTGCCCGACGCATCGTTCGAGGCGGTCACATATTGAACGCCATCGATGGTGACGACCACCTTGTCCACGTTTTGCACGGTGAACAGGACGTCCGTCTCCTTCTCGTTGGTCACAAATTGCAGGGTGCCCGTGTTTTTAAACTTCAGGTTCGGGTCATCGATCTGCGGGGAGAGCGGATCGTGCGGAACCGGCTTCAGCCCGTTGATGACCGGAACATGTTCGGAAAACAGGTAGATCGACAGGTTGGTTGTGACCGGAACGCCATTCGCCACCCCGGAGAGGGTCAATTGGTTCGGCCCGTTGACCAACTTCATGTCGTTCGGCACGACGAAGGTGAAGTTGCCTTGCGCGTCGATCGTCGTCGCCGGTGCCAGATGGTCGATCAGGCGCACCGAGCGGCCGTTGATCTTGATCTGGACGGACGCTTGGTCCGGGTTGCCCGCCGTGTTGTTGAAGTTGACCAGACGACCTTTGATCGTGGTGAACTTCTTCGGGTTGTTCTCATCGGCCGGGTAGGTACCGTTCTCGTTGAACACCTTGCTGTTGAACAGGTTGTTCAGCTGAATGAACGGAGCCGGGACATAGTTGACGTTGACCGACTTGGTCTCCGTGCCGCCAGCCGAGGTGACGGAGACGGTCAGCGTCTGCTCGCCAGCCGGCATGTTGTTGATCTTAAACGCGACATCTCCGTTCGACGTCTTCTTCTTGTCATAGCTGAAGACGGACGCCGGGAGCTGTGCCCCGTTTTGCGTCGAGGTCAGCGTCACGCTGTTGATGTCAAACGTATTTTCGATCTTCGCTTCCAGCCAGATCGGCAGTTCGAAGATCGTCGAGTTCGGCGCAAAGATCGTGCTGGAATCATAGACGACCGTCGCCGGATCGAGATCGCGAACGTTGTAGATCTGGTTCAGCTCCGAGATGTAAGCGGTGTTCGCGTTGCGGTAGCTGAAGACGATCGGATAGTTGGAGCCCTGCGTGCCGTACGAGCCGCGCACGCGGATCTGATACTGCCCGTTCGCCGAGATGTTCAGATCGGTGTCGGACGTGTACGAGAAGATCGTGTGGCCCGGATCGGTGCTCACCTTGGTCGTCGTCGCTGTGAACGTCGTCGGGAGCGTGTTGGTGCCCTCGTACAGCTCCAGAGTCAACGTCGGGTTGGGAGGATTGGTCGCGTCAGTCGCGAAGACGATCTTCCCGGAGATGCGCCCGGTGAGCGCGCCGCCCGTGTTCGGGCCGACTGTCGGGTTGCCCTCCAGCAAGACCGGGTTCGGGGTTCCCGCCCCGTTGACGACCGACGTGTCATACGCGGTCGGATAGCCGTTAAAATAGACGAGCTGACGATTGAGCGAATAGGTCATCGTCGCGTTGCTGGCGACGATCGCCAGCGAGTTGAGACCCGGTTGCAAGTTCAGATCGGACACGATGAACGAGTTCTCGCCTGCCGCGTAGGCCAGCGTCCCGTTGACCGTCACGCGATCTGCGTTCGGTGCTTTCAGCATGAGCACAGTAGTCGGAGATGTGACGATCAGCGGCTTGCCCGCCTCCAGCACGCGTCCGTCTACCAGCTTGATGTCATAAAGTACAGGTACATTCGAAAAGTTGACATAGCAGACACCCGGCACTTGGTTGCCGCTCGGGTTGGTCCCGAAGACGGTGATCTTGTTCAAGCCCTGGAACAGTTCGACCGACAGGAACTTAAACGTGTTGCCGTTCTCGATGATCGGGTTGACACCCGTTCCTCGTGAGATGTTGACCACCTGTCCATTGACTATCTGCTCGACCTGATAGGTGATCGAGTTGGCTGACACGCCGTTAAACGAGCCGACAAGCTGCACCACATTGGTGTTGACCTGTGTCGGGTCTGCCGCGTTGGTCGAAAAGTTGGTAAAGCGGAAATATTGCGCATCCGCTTCTGCCGACCCAACGGGCAACAACGTGAGCACCATTGCTAACACCATGATCAGACTGAGCAACTTTCGTTGCAATGGCTTCACCCTTGTTTCCTCCCTTGCACGATTTTTCATGTGATAACAGATTTCGACAAGTGAGGGAAGACTCCTTCCGCGTTGCGATTGCAGTTCTTGACAATTGGTAGAAGTTCGAATCTGCGGATATTCCCCCCTTTTTCTATATCGGTAGAAGTGCGGAAAAGTTTAGCATAGATTGCTAGAAATTGATGAAAGTTATTTTTGTTTGCTCCGCGATGCGATGGTAGTCAATTAATGACAACTCAGCTCCGCAAATATAAAAGCACCCCTTAACGGAGTGCTATCCATTACTCAAATGCGACCGTATAAGCTGAAAGGTCTGCGTTTTGCTTCAGCACTTGTTGAGGGCGCCATGCAAAAGTCCAGAATCGAGATTCTCCAAATTGAAGTGTCCCAAAGTCTTGCAGTCGAAATACACCATGCGCTACTTTGTCACCTGTCGCATCAATCAGGGAGAGGGGAACTCCCTCCATCGTGAACTCTTCCATCAGATCACGCCCATGTCGAATAAATACTTTCACAAAATATCCACCTTGAATCGTCCCCGCATCGATCGGGACAAAGTTTATCTCTCCAATACTGAGAGGTGGCAATGTATTTAGTTTAGACTGGAGATCGATCTTCTCCTGTTCCGAATACCTTGCTTCTTGTGCAGGTGTAAATCGCAGCACAGTATGAGGTAACACCGTTCCCGTTGTCGGAATGCTAGACTCGTCCACTTCCGGTTCAAGTTCATCCTGCACTGGTTTACTTCCACCAAACATCCTTGTAAAGATACTTTCTTTTTTCTGATCCATCTGTACACAGTGCCTCCTGAGAGTTCGTCCTTTCCATAGTGTAACTCAATATAGGGAAGAAAAAAAGAAAGAGTCCCTGTTGAGGGACTCTTTCTTTTAGTTATTTTCAAGGAATCCTTAGAGGATACCCACTGTTGCAGCAACACCTGTTGTTTCTGGAGCAGTTTCGTTCCCGTTCTTATCGAGAACTTTCTTGACCAGTGTAACAACCGGAGTGTTGGCTTTGTCTTCAAACGATTTGTTTGCAACATGGATTCTTACAGTCTTGTCGCTTGTGTAGGTAACATCCGTTACAGTGTATCCAGCGACTGTGAAGCTATCCAAACCAACAGAAGATTTCAGGATGTCTTCGGAGAAGGTTACATCGATTGCATCGATTTTACCATCCGGAGCATCGATTTCAGTAGTTACACGGCTCATGATCGTTGCAGCGATCTTATCTTCGATATCCGCCGCATCAATTGTGATCGTGTTGCCTACTCCTTGAATGCCAGCACCGTTAGCATTCAGCAGAGTACCACTGATCACGATGTCATCAGCATTCGACAAGTCGGTAGTCAGAGCTTGACCGTCTTGCAATTCAAGAGTTACGAGTGCACCATTCGTTTTACCACCATTGACCAACTTCAACTCATAGTAAGCGCGGCTTACTACAGCACCATTAATCTTGAAGGTGTTCGTATCAATTTTGGACAGCGGTTGCAGAACTTCGAAGGTGATCTTCTTCTTGCCAACAGCTTTAACATTCACGATGTCGTCGCTGTAGATACCGTCTTTCAGGATAGCAACTGCAGGAATCACTGTTTGCAGATCCTTCGTGTAGAGACCTTTGGAGTCGGAGACAGCACCAACGGTGAAGGAAGTGATATCTGCCAGAGTGATCGAAGAACCCAGAGTGATCACTGCAGTCATATTGTTGTCAGCAGCAGTTACAGTGGAGTTCTTCGGCAGCTCATGCACAGTTCCACCAGCAGTGTAGCGGTAAGCGCTGGTTGCAGTGATCGAGCCTGCGCCAACAGTGTTCATCGGCTTGCTGTAGGTTACGAAGATCTTGGAAACTTTGCCATCAGCAGAAGTAACAACTTTGATGGAATCGTTCACTTCCGGGTTGGTGGAGTCAACTACCGCAAAGTTCACAGTTACAGGGTCGATGACGTTCGCTACAGGAGCTGCGACGTCCTTCACTTTTTCGATGGTGACAGAGTAGTCGCCTTCAGCAAGACCGCCAGGGATGCTGATCTTGTAAGCGCCTTTAGCTGCGTCAAACACCGGTGCGTTTGTCGGGTGACCTGCACCGTCAATGCCGTTGACCGAAACAATCTTGCCATCTTTATCTTTGATGGTGTAGTTCAGGCCGTTGTCAGCACCAATCACCGTTTCGGAGTAGTGGACGAAGAGTTCGTTTTGACCGTTCGCTGTTACTTTAGTAACGGTAGGCTTCACAGTATCCAAGTTCAAGGTTCCGTTGAAGCTACCAACTGCGAAAGCGTTACCCCAAGCGTCTGCGATGACACCATCAGCAGCAGCAGCCGGGTTGTTGATGAAGAACGTGTTGACGCCAGTCGGCAGTACAACATCGAATACTACATCAAGTTGCGTATCGCTTACCGGCGTGATCGTGCCTTCGTACTGAGGTACTTTGTTGTAAACAGCGTAGATCGTTGCAGTAGCCGGCACTGTAACTTTTTCAGAGAACTTGAAGGTTGCCTTTGTTTTCAGCGTACCAGCGTCATCGACCAAAGTCACTTTGCTAACTTCAACAGTCGGTGCAGTGGTATCTTTTACAAAGTTGAATTTATGCTCGCCCGCTGCAACTTTCAACTCATTGTAACCAACTTGATCGCCGCTCACTTTCAAGGTGTGTTCGCCTTCAGTGAGGTTCGCAGCTACAGTCAACACAACCGAGTTGTCCTCATCGTTCGGTGCACCCGCGACTACCGAGTAAGTACCTCCATCCAGAGAGAAAGTACCTGCCGACTTGATCGGAGCAGAGAATTTAACTTTCAGCTCGTGCGGACCAGCTACTTCAACACCAGCTACGGTCGGAATAGCAGTATCGAACATCGTGACGTTAAGCTCTGCAGCATTAACTGCTTCGCCATTTGCCGCTTTAATATCAGCGACAGCCACGGTGTAAACATCTTGGTTTTTCGCTTCTTCATCCAGTACGATCAGTACGGATTTGCTGTCGTCTGCCACAACTACACTGCTGATGTCTTTCACATCCAAGCTGCCACCCGGACCAGTGATCGTGAAGTTAGCATCGGTTGCATCATCGATCGCGCCAGAGAAGTCAACTTTGATTTGTTTCAAGGACGGTGCGGTTACACCAGTTACTTCAACTGCGGTGGATGCCTCAGTGGAGATCTCTGCAGTTTTGCCGTTGTAAGTTACAGTGAAAGTGGTGCTTGCAGCCAGTTTCGCAACTTTTACAGTCGCCGACTTCTTGTCAGCAGACAGAGTTACGGACTGAACGCCTACAGAAGCGCCAGTAGCTTTCACTTTAACAGCTACATCAGCAGAAGTCAGGGACTCAAGCGCTTTGGTGAAGGAGAGTTCGATCGTCTCGTTGTCCTTCAGGGTAGCGCCTTTCAGTTGACCAACTGCGTACTCGTCCTGAACTTTCAGGAAGTTGGAAGCTACAACTGCAACTTGTTGACGCTCAGCGTTCGCTTGCGGGTTGAAGTTGTTGTTGTTGTCGCCGGACAGGAGCTTCGCTTCTACTGCGAACGCTACTGCATCTTTCGCCCAAGTGGAGATGGAGCCTGCATCTGCGAATTTCAGGTCAGCGCCTTTACCAGCTACGTCAACGCCCAGAGCGTTTACGAAGATGACTGCCATCGCTTCGCGAGTCAGGTTGGAGTTCAGACCGAACTTGCCGTTGCCTTCGCCGGACAGCAGACCAGCTTTTACAGCTGCTTCAACTGCTGCGAAAGAGTAGTGACCGGTCGGAACATCGGAGAAAGTTGCGGTAGCCGGAGCGTTGGTCAGATCCAGTTCCAGAGCTTTCGCCATGATGATCGCGAAGTCTTGGCGCTTGATGTTGCCAGTCGGGCGGAAGGTGTTGTCTTCGAAACCGTTGATGATACCCTTTTGAACCAGCTCAAGGATTGCGTCCTTCGCATAGTTGTTCGGGATGTCGGTCAGTTGCACGGAAGCGGATGCGACCGGTGCAACCATTGCGGATGCAACTGCAGTTGCAGCTACAGCAGCGGTAAACTTCTTGCCTTTGTTCACAGAGACTTCCTCCTTCTGATGGCGAGACTTGATCGAACTCTTCTTCGCAATCGCTGCAACAGTTCAGCGATTGCGACAGTTTTCTTCAAATCTCTCTTGTTAAAAAATTGTGTTTACCCTTGAGGTTTATAATTGCTCCTCCCGATCTCTGCAGATCGGCAGGCTGGCTAGCAAGTTGTGGTCCTGGTGGCGCCAGAACCACTCCCCGGCGAGGCTCTCATGACAGCCTCACGGCGGTTAAGTTTCTCAAGGGCTCGAGCCTATGTCTGTAATATTAGCAAACTAGAAATAGTTTGTCACTAGGAAGTAGACAATTTTTGTCTACGAAACTGCAGAAATGTTCCTATTTTGCCATATTCCCATTCGACAAACCACCCTTGCTCACACCTCGCTATCACTCTCGCAACCACGCGCCAAAAACAAGACCCCTACTCAACCTATTCGAGCAGGGGTCAGCATATGCTATCTATTTCGGTTGCTGCAACAGATCGGTGTAGACTTTTGTCGTTTCGGCGACCAGTCTCCGCATCGTGAACCTGCGGTAGACCATCTCCTGCCCCGCTTTCGCCAGCTCCAATCGACGCTCTTTGTCCTTCACCAAGAGACAGATGCTCTCGTAGAGTGCTTGCGGGTCGGACGCCGGAACGAGGATGCCATCCTCGCCCGACGTGATCACCTCGGGCGAGCCGCCGACCGCCGTGGTGACGACCGGGACGCGCGCCGCCAGCGCTTCGAGGATCGACAGCGACAGCCCTTCCGACAGCGAGGGCAGGCAGAATACGTCCAGCTGTGGCAACAGGTCTGGAATGTCTTTGCGGAAGCCGAGGAAGCGCACATACTGTTCGATGCCCAGCGCTTTCGCTTCCGCTGCCAGCTCATCGTGCAGGTCGCCGTCGCCAAACCACGGGAAGACAACATCCTGTCGCTCTTGGACGATCTGCTGAATCGCCTTGAGCAGATAGGTCAGCCCTTTGACCGGATGCAGCCTCGCCACCGTGCCGACGATCGTCACCTCATCCGACACGCCGATCAGATCGCGCAGCGATGTCTGCGGCACATGTTCGACCGGCTCCTCCGGCAGTTCGATCGCGTTGTGGATGACGTTCATCTTCGCCTCGGGCAATCCGATCTTAATGAAGTCGTTTTTCATCGCGTGCGAGACGAGGATGAAATGATCCACATAGGGCCAGGTGATCTTCTCAAACGTGCCGAACAGCGTCCGCTTCCACGCGGCCGGATAGTCGAGCGCCAAGTTGCTGTGCACCGTCGTCACCGACTTGGCCGGGTAGCCTTCCGACTTGTTCGCCAAGCGCCCGATCATGTTCGCTCGCACGCCGTGCGTGTGGATCACGTGCGGGCGCCAGTCGCGGATCAGATCGCGCAGCGGATGCAGGCCGCCCATCGACTTGGCATCGCTCTGCAACACGGTGGTCGGAATGCCCAGCTCGCGAACGCGCTTGGCGAATTCGCCTTCATAGAAGGCGGCCACCTGCGGGTGAAACTCATGAGTGTCTAAATCGTTGACCAGCCCGAGCAGGTGCTGTTCCGCCCCGCCGAACTCTCCGCCCCCGATCAGATAGAGGACGCGAATCGGTCTCTCCACATTGCATCCCCGCCTGTCCTTTTATGCTTTCGCCTTTCCAGCCTGCAATCGAATGCTCACATAGAGCAGTGCGATCAGCGTCCAGAAGTGCGTGATGACGTTCAGGTCTTCAAAAATCGCTGCGGTGAAGTTCTCCACCAGCATACCAAAGAGTGCGGCGACGATACCAGCGTTCAGCGCGAAGAGGAACGTGTCGCGCTGCTTGGAGCCGAACACCGCTTTCACCCCTTTGATCACCGGGGTGAAGACCATCGCCACATAGGCGAGCGTGCCGACGATCCCGATCTCCGCCAGCAGTTTGAAATACTGGTTGTCGATCCACGTCGCGCCCGGAACGCCGTTGCGGGTCGCGACCGAGTCGCCGACAGTGCCGATCCCGGTGCCAAACACCGGATACTCTTTAAAAATCGTCAAGGCGCGCGCCCAGAACTCGACGCGACCGCCTTCGGAAGCTTTCTGCCAATACTCGGGCGTGAAAGCGAGGGTCAAGCGCGATACGACGCCTTCCGCCACGAACGGTGCGGCGACCAAACCTGCGATGCCGACGATCGCCAGCCACTTGTTGCGGGTGATGATCGTATAGACGAGCATCCCCGCGAGGAAGCCGATCCATGCACCGCGGGAGTAGGTCAGCACCAGGCAGACCAACATCAGCAAGGATGCGCTGCCGTAGATGATGCGACCGCCCCAATTTTTCGCCCACAGGGTCAGGGCGATGGCGATCGGCGTGATCAGCACCATGAACCCGCCAAGCGCGTTCGGGTTGCCGATCGAGGAGAAGACGCGAATCTTGATGCCTTTCTCCACTTCCGAGTAGGTCCAGGACGGCGGTGTTTCCCAGCCGGCCAGCTTTTGATAGATACCGAACGCAGCCACCAGCGCCGCCGCGACGATCATGCCGTGCACCATGTCTTTGATCGTGTCTTCATCATCGATCAGCGCGTTGAGCACGAGGAAGTAGAGCGACGCTTCCAACAGAGTGCGCACACCGTCGAGCACGATGCCGATGCTCGCGTGCGCTTGCACCCAGTGGTCATACGGCGTGATTTTCAGCACCGACGGGTTGATCACCCAGTTGGAGATCGCCGACAGAATCGTCGCGACAAACGTGAACAGGATCAACCAGTGCAGGCGGCTCGCCTTCCAATCGACGCGGCCTTCCACCTTCGACTTCCAGAAGAAGAGCAGGTAGAGCAGGAAGATCAGCCCTTCCTTCCAAGCAGGGATCAATGCCCCGATCAGCGGCAGGTCGCCAAACAGCTCCCGCAGCATGTAGTTGATGATCGAGAAGAAGGAGAGGATCAGCAGGACGTAGTAGGTCAGGTCGCGCACGCGCTGCGCGCGCAATCCCAGTTGCGGTTGTGTCTGCATTATTTCTTAGCTCCCTTCTTCGCATCATCTGGGCGCAGATCTTTCAGCGCCTTGGCGAACATGTACGCGGTCGCCGCGCGGTCTGCCGTATCGTCCGGCTTGAAGTTGCCATCTGTGTTGCCCTTCGCATATTGGTTGGCGACCAGCGAGCGGATCGCCTTTTCATACTTATGTCCTACGATGTCTGGCAGCGGAAACGCCGTCTTCTCGTTGACCGGAATGTCGAGCGCTTGTACGACCCCATTTGCCAACTCACCGCGGGTGACCGGACGATCTGGCAAAAATCCGCTCTGCACATCGAACGGAATCTGCTTGCGCTTGGTTGCTTCTGCCACCACCGCAGCCGCCCAGTGCGAGGTCGGCACGTCCACATATTCGCTGTTCGCAGGCGCGGTCAGCTCCTCGATCTTCACACCGTTGACCTTGAGCATCAGCGCGACCAGTTCGGCACGCGTTATCGGCGCTTCCGGATAGAAGTTCCACACCGTTTCATCTCGGCCTTTCATGTAGCCATGATTGTACATGTACTCGATCTCATAGACCGCGTAATGGCCGGATGGGACGTCCTTATAGATCGTCGAGCCAAACGGCAATTCGTAGAAAAAGACAAGTGTCATGAGATACAGTGCCGCCATGATCCCGGCGAACCACTTGAACGTCGATTTCCTCTGCATGATATTCCTCCATCATTCCTTTTCGTTCAAACGCAATCATTCAATAATTGTAAGTCTCAGGCTCCTCCGCGTCAATTCACAGCTTGTTGACATTCTGTTACGATTAGAGCTGAAGGAGGGAATTCTTCGTGCTCACATCCTATCGCACCCTGCTCGCACCAAGCGAAGAGACTATCATCATCAAAAAATCTCGCTTCATCGGCTACGCGACACCTGTCGCGTCAGAAGAGGAGGCGCTCGCGTTTATTCAACGGATTCAAAAGCAGCACTGGGATGCCACCCATAACTGCTACGCCTACGTGTTCGGCCCGCATCAGGAGATTCAGAAGTCGAACGATGACGGCGAGCCGTCCGGCACGGCTGGCAAACCGATCTTAGAGGTGATCAAAAAGGAAGATCTGCGCAATGTCGCCGTTGTCGTCACCCGTTACTTTGGCGGCATCATGCTCGGCGCAGGCGGCCTGATCCGCGCCTATTCGCAGACGGCAGCAGCCGGCTTGCACGCGGCGGGCATCGTCACCCGCAAGCTGTTTCAGGAGATCAGCATCGCGATCGACTACACTTGGCTCGGCAAGGTGGAAAACGAGATCCATGCGACAGACGACTATCACCTCGATCGCGTCGAGTACATGGATCGCGTCACCGTCTATGCGCTGGTTCCCGTGGAAAAGGCGGACGCTCTGCACAAGCAGATCATCAACGCCACCCACGGACAGGCAGAACTGCAAAACACGGAGCAAAAGTATGTATTCGAACAGGACGGACGGTTGATCAAAACGGATTCCTGATCCCGTAGTTCATCGTCTCCCGGTAAAACGTCTGCACGATGCGCGCGTGGCGAAGCTGTTGGAGGGCAAAATCGCTGCTCTGCAAACACTCCACCTTCTGCCCGCCGCAAAAGAGCAGCGTACAGCATGTCGAGGTCTTCCCCGGCACCACCCGGTCGATCAGATGGGGCGCCACATACCCGGTCGTCCCATCTTTTTGCACCCGGGGCAACCGCATTTTGATCGGCACGAGCATCAAGCTCGGCGCGATCGGAAGCGGCACATACAACCTTCTCCCCAGTATTTCCCCATATCGCTCCCTAACTGCAGTCAGATCGACTCCAAAATGGCGCGCCACCCCTTTGAGCACAACGGGTACAGGTCGCGGATCATTCCACATCTGTCCATCCTCTGTCATCACTCTCGTCATGTCTCCTCCGCCTTCCACATATACAGGCGCCAAGACGGCCAGATCATAGACGAACGATTCGGTCGGCGCGGTTTGCATCAGATCGCATTCGAGTTGTAGAAGCTCCACGTTTCCTTTCCCCTTTCATCACTACTTCACCTACATTTAAATCGGCGTTTATTACCATATTTTATTTTTCTAGGTAAATTGAGTCAACCCAACCTTTGACAAAATTCGACTCCCGTTCGACCTGCGCCCAGTCGACGGGCACCCACTGCTCGCTCCAGCCCGAGTTGGGCTGAGCTGACTTTTGTCCCCGTGTTCACTCGATCGCTATGCTGATGTTGCGTATACGACATGGCACGGGACCGGTCCCCTCTAAGGGGAATTTGATATGCACGGCGAAGATCGCTGGCAAGCAACCGTTTTACAGGCGCAGCAACAGGATGGGCAACAGTTGATCGCACTGCTCGACGAGTTTGAAAATGTGATTCAAGGTGCCGTCGCACGCTTCTATGTGCCGCCTCATGAGCGCGGCGATCTGCTGCAGGAAGCGTATGTCGCTTTTCTCAAAGCTGTTTACAAGTTTGACCCGACGCGAGGTGTGCCTTTCGCCTCCTATGCGAAAGCGAAAACGCATGAAGCGACTTGGCAATACATGCGCGTGCGCGGGCGCAACCAGATGCGGGAGCTGGCAGACAACCCGCTTGCTGACGATGAGGGGGAAAGCATCTCTCTGCTCAGCCTATTGCCCGATCCTCAGGCGGAAGAGTCGTTTTGTGAGCTGGAATGGCGGTCTTTGCTCGCCTCCCTCTCTGAGCGAGAAGCGCTCGCCGTCGAGAAGATCATGATCGACGGCATGTCGATGGCCGCTCTGGCTCGTCAGACGGGCGTGTCTGCCGATACGGTCAAGACGTGGAAGCGGCGTGCGCTGGTGAAGATTCGGGAGGAGCTTGGAAAGGGGAAGGAGTGAGGGAGTGGTGAGTAAGTAGGGTCGTGATAGGGATGGCAGGTTGGTGAGCTTGCGAAGAAGCCCCTTGCGCAGAATTGGCGCAAGGGGCTTTTACGGTGCTTTTGATGATTTCGATCAGGAAGCCTTGCAACCATTCTTTGGATCATTAACTAGATATGCTACTATTAGATTTAACATATTTTACTTACGGCGGTGACCAACATGAATGACTCGTATCGTAGAATAATAGGAGCACGAATCAAATCCGCTCGACAGAATCGCAAGTTTTCACAGGAAGAATTGGCTGAGGGCGTCTGCTCTCGCCAAACGATCAGTTTGCTAGAGAATGGGCAGCACTTGCCGTCTACTGAGTTTTTGAAGAAGATTAGCGATAAGCTCGAAATACCCTTTCACGAAATGTTGGGTGTTGAAATTCAAGAGTTTGAAGCAAAGATACAACTCGACATTCTCAAAATCTATGTGGAGACAGAGGACTACGCTTCCGCAAGTTCTTTGATCGAGCAACTTGAACTTCGGGAAGATTTGCTCGAGTATCAACGCCGGGAACTCATGCTGTTTCATGCAGAATGTTTAATGCGTACAAAAAGGGTTGATCAAGCGATACAAATGCTAACCGACATGAAACTGCGTCTGGAACTTGAGCATGAACCGAATGATCATCTGGCAGCAATTCTATACAATAAGCTTGGGAGCGCCTATTATCTAAACTCAGACATTGTAAAAGCATACTCGACCTACCAGCAGGCTTATCAGATCAGTCATCGCTTCCCGTTCAATGTGACCTCTGCCGATATCGTGTTTAATTTAGGAATGATCTGTAGTCTGATGAGAAGAAAAGAGGAGGCCCTTACCTTTTATGAAATCGCTCAACAATATTACGTCGAAATCTCCGACAATCGGAGATTAGCTGACACATTATTTAACAAAGCATTAATTTACCGGCATCTGAACGACCTTTTCTCAGCCGAGCAGTGTCTACAACAAGCATTGGCATTGTTTGCATCACTCAATATGCCCCAAATGGCCAACATCGTCAAAATGGAGCTTGCATATTCGATCCTGTCAGCAATTGATCCTGACCAAGCTGTTGTCGACCTATTGAAATGTGCGGAGACGTTTGAAAGGTATGGTGACACTCAACGTGCAGTCTACACGTATACGAGACTTGCTAAGTTATTGATAGGCTACAAACGATATGATGAATCAAAAAAATATCTTCTCCTTGCCTTAAGTAAATTCACAGATGATGAATCGTTCAAACTCCCTCGCTTCGCATTTCTCTATCAAATATTCGGCGATTATTTCTTACAGATCCAAGAGTTTGACAAAAGTATCGAGTATTTGATCAAATCAACGACCTTATTTAATAAGATGGGATTATTGAATGATGCCGCGGAGTCGTTACAATTGTCTGCAAAGGCATACGAAGAACTGCAAGAGATCTACCGGAAGTTAGCAAGTTCATCCTGACCGGATCAAAACCGCCCTATAATGCATCAGCGGAGGAAATGGTGAGAGCAAAGTTGGATCAATCGAACCAAGTTCGGGGCGTATCAAGAATTTTGTGTGAAGTGTAGAAAATGATCATAAATATATCGCGTGCTTCCCTCTTTGGCATATAGGCGATATTTAGCTCTTTGATGCCGATGACCTGCTTGCGAATCGTGCTGTTACTGCTGTTGGTGGACACCCGTGACTCAAACATTCCCCCGTTTGACCCTGAAAACAATCTGTAAAGACCCTCTTTATTAAGAAGAAACAGCAGTTATCTAGATGAAGAATCGCTGCGACCGTGGGATGATAATCACAAATATGATATTATTATGTTCAATATATATCAGTTAAACGGTGGTGATCAACATGAACGAAGCATATAAGAAAATAGGCGAGCGGATCAAACATCATCGACTAAATCGCAAACTTTCTCAGGACGAACTGGCAGAAGGCATCTGCTCTCGGCAGACGATCAGCCTTCTTGAAAATGGGCAGCACTTACCTTCTACTGAGTTTATGAAGAAGTTTGCCACGAAGCTCGGAATTCCACTTCACGAAATTTTAGTCGATGATACAAAGGAATTAGAAGTTAAGGTGCAGCTTGACATCATCAAGGTGTATGTGGAAACGGAAAACTATATCTCCGCAATTCCTTTAATTGAAGAGCTTGATCAGCTAAAAGATCTACTCGAATACCAACGCCGAGATCTTATCTTGTTTTATTCGGAATGTCTGATGCGGACAGGTAGAGCAGATCAGGCAATTGTAAAACTGACCGAACTAATTCAGCGGCTGGAACTTGAACGTGAATCGGATGATCATCTAATGGCGACTTTGTACAATAAGCTCGGAAGTGCTTATTACATGAACGCTGACAATGTGAAGGCATATTCTACCTACCAGCAAGCATATCAGATCAGCCAACGCTTTGCCTTCAATTTGACCTCTGCAGACATTGCGTTCAACTTAGGAATGATTTGTAGCTTGATGCGAATGAGAGAGGAGGCTATGAATTATTATAAGATAGCAAAATCGTATTTTGATGATGCATCGGATGTGAAAAGACTTGCCTACACTTTGTTTAATTTGGCCTTGGTTCACCGTCAATTAAGAGAACTTCCAATTGCTAACAAGTATTTGCTACAAGCTACAGCAATCTTTGAATCGCTGAACATGATCAATCGTGTAAACATAGCAAAACAAGAGCATGCATATTATGTCTTATCAGAAACCGAACCTGAGGAAGCAATTAAGAATTTACTGCAATGTGCCGTAGAGTTTGCGGAATTAGGTGATACTCCCCTTGAAATTTATACTTATTCAAGACTAGCTAAGGTACTCATCAAATATAATCGATTTGATGAATCAAAAGAGTACCTCCTAACAGCATTAGGAATGATTCCCGAGAATCAATCGTACAATCATCTCTGTTACCCCATACTTTTTCAGGTGCACGCCACCTACTTACTCCATGTTAAAGACTTTGAGAAATGCATAGATTACTCTTTCAAATCGACAGATATTTTTGATAAAATGGGTTTGTCAAATGACGCAGCAGAGTCGTTACAGCTTTCCGCAGAGGCGTTTGAAAAACTCGGTATGTTCGATAAGGCATACCATTTGCAGCGAAAAGTGTGTGATTTGTTACGTCAAGCTAAAGACAACTAACCCGAGAGGGGGGAATAAGATGATCCGGAGAATATCATTAATTATTTCGGTCACCCTGTTCGCCATTGTTCTTTCCATTGAACTGTTTAGCCCGATTGTAACGGAAACAACACCTAAATCGAATATTGGCGAATATATAGCTACAGATTTGCCGATTGGTCCTCTTTCAAGTAAGAAACCAAGCATATAGTAGGGCAATGTTAGGAGCTCCCTTTCTACAAGGGAGCTTTTTTTATTGCCAACGTGTGCTAATCCCCCTTATAAAACCGCTGACAACATTTTTTGTTTTTTGGCATCCAATATTCCGTTAAATTAAAGATAGTAACTTTTATTTGAACAAAAAGTGGTTTATCCACAACAAATATCCCACCGGAAGGAGATAAGCAACATGAATACTCATCTTTCTCTCGGACAAAAAATCAAACAAATCCGCATGAAAAAAGGTGTCACACAGATTGAACTGGCAAGAGGGCTTTGTACACCGAGCATGATCTCTCAAATCGAGAGCGATCGGGCTCGACCGTCCTATAAGATTCTTTTCGCGATCTCAGAGCGATTGGACGTGCCGCTCGAACATCTGCTGAAAGATGTGAACCTCGATCTGGAACACACCAGCAAATTTAAGATGGCGATCAGCATGGTGCGTGCCGGAGAATATCAGACAGCCATCCCTTTCCTTCAAGAACTCCTCGACCAACCACAAGCCCGCATTCCGACCGTTCAAGTTCGGCTCGAACTGGCAAATTGCCTCTTAAAGATGGGTTTTGCAACCGATGCGATCCCGCATCTGAATGATGTACAGGGTTGGGCTAGTGCACGCCAGGATCACTCGATTCTCGTCACCTCGCTGATCCAGATCGGACTTGCATACAAACAAAAGAACGAATATTCTGTTGCCCTTTTCCATGTACAGCGAGCTTTAGATGTTCTGGAGAAGATGGAGGAGATCGAACCTGTCCTTCGCGCAAAGGCATTGACTGCGCTTGCCTCCATCTATGAGGAAACGGGAATGGCGACCGATGCGGCTCGATCTTACGAGGAAGCCCTCTTGCTAAATCGCGGGGGAATCGAGGAGCGCGGGGCGACATTCCTTCGATTGGCCGAAACGTACCACCGAATCAAAAACTATGAAAAAGCGGATGAGTACGCAACAAAAGCTTTTACGCTCATTGATGAACTGCTCCACCTCGAACAGCAACAGGAGTGGAAACATCGATTGGTTATGCTCAATCGCAAGCGCGAGAACTGGAAAGGATCGATTACCGATCTGCTTTCGATGGCAGAGGGATACGAAGCGGAAGGCAAAAAAGAGAAGGCAGGTATTGTCTATACGGACATCGCCTTGATCTGTTCGGAAAACGACGAGCTTGATGAATCGTGGGCGTTTGCGGAGAAAGCCAGAATGCTTCTTCCCCCTACCCATCCAGCGATGGGACGTGTACACCGCGTGTTGGCATTCGTATACTGGGGACGCAACGACGCTGATCGCGGTCAAAAACATTTCGAGAACGCAGCAATCATTTTGGAACGGCATGGGAAATTCACCGAGCTTGAGGCGGTCACTCTGCAGATGTGTCACCACTTAAAACAGACGGGTCAGCACAATGAAGCCTTCACTCGCCTCGAACAGTTCCACACCCTGATGAAAAAAAGAATGGCTCAGCGCGGCATCGTGCTTTGACTATGAAAATCAACAGACTTGCACACCGACCCTCTGATTGGTGTACAAATGCCCTCCTTGCATTTTTGCAGGAGGGCATTTCAGATTGCAGACAAACGCCCTCATTGCTCAGCAACAAGAGGGCGTTTGTCTGCAGTCTGAAACTCCCAGTCTACAACTGGGAGTCCCAACTAATCTAACTCTTTTGATTGCGCCAGTACAGTACTTGTATACCGTTGATGTTATATACATCGAGGATATCTTTGCACAAAAGCTTCAATTCATCTACCTCCTTACTTTTTCGTACAAACTGAATGATTGCCTGAAATCCATTTCCAAAGCATTCGTAGTTGACAAATTTGAATGGCTTAACTCGTCTTTCGTTCGCCATGTAACTCCAAATCTTCAGGATCGTGTCGGTAGAAACTCTTTTCTGATCGTATTCTTCTACGCTTCCCAGCGTTTTGACTATAATCTGGACGTTTGTCCCTTTTTTTATTGGGAAATCTGGTGGCTGGTATACAGTCTCAAGATCATCAAATGTAAATTCTCCAGTTTCAAAAGGATGGCCCAAGTCTTCTCCCTCCTAGACACCATATCGACCAGTTTGTTTCAAATCGTGGATTCTATTGTCTCATGCTTGATTTTAGTCTGTGTAAATCGTGTCTGCAGAAAGTAGAGACCGCACACACGGTGGTATGCGATCTTCTATCGTATGCAGTGGGATCTACACCTTCTTGTTCACCCAAGATATCATTTGGATGCCAAAATAGTTATACACATCTAAGATGTCTTGACATGCTAGTTTTAGCTCGTCGACAGTCTTGCTTTTTTTCACAAATAAAAGTTTTGCCTGAAAGCCAGTTCCAAGACATTCATAACTGACAAGCTTGAAGGGCTTTATTCGCCTGTCATTGTAAATATACATCCAGTTGTGGAAAATAACATCAGTCGAGTAAGTGCCTTGGTCAAATTTTTCGATGCTAGTTTCGGTCTCGACCCTTACTTCAACGACCGTCCCTTTTTTGACTGGGAAATCAGGTGCTTGATAGACCTCCTCAATGTTGTCCCACTTTTTCGAACTGGAATTAATAGGCTGGTCCAAGTCGTCTCCCCCCAGGAGTTAATTTTAGAAGGAATCCCCCTATAGTAACGGCAGCTCCTATTGTTGTTAGTATTTTACGTACTCCATTCTCTTGAATGTACAACTCATACCTCGCCACACCTGCTTCTGGAAAAGTAATGTCCATCTTGATATTGTCCAAAACGGTGATGTTCGTTATGGGGCTGAGTTTCGAACCTAGTTGATAGCCTCCATACTTTCTATACAACTCAAGTTGGACTTTCGGGTCTTGTTTACCACCACTCGGCTTTATTTCCCATACTTTTGAACCAAGTACAACATCTGCTTCATAACGCTTCTTTTTCCCGTTGACAGTGGCTGAAATGCTTTCCTCTAAGACTGGAATTTCCCCGTACACCTGATAAAGTTTCTTGGCGACGTGGATTTGTGCGATCTCATGAAACGAGAGGAAGAGAGCATTAAATGCTGGCTCTCCCTTATCGTACCCATCCGTTAAATCGGGTGCAAAGTAGGTGAGACCATTTGCAAAAAAGACAGCGAGGGAAGCTTCAGTAGAATTGAACCCGCCTTTGATGTAGGTTTTCGCAATACTTCTTAACGCCCATGTGTAGGCATGTCCACTCGGATCAACGTAGGAAATTGGGTTGTTAGCAGAGTATGCGTACAAATTTTGGGTCAGCGGTTCCGTTAGTTTTCCTTCGAGTGTATCCTCAGTGAGGAATCTTCCCTGTTTGGGATCGTACCAACGCGCTCTGAGGTACTGCAATTCTGTCGTTTCATCCCACATTTCACCAGAGTATCGAAATGGGTTGGACACCTTTTCTGTCTTTGAGAGCGGGTTCCCCCAAATGTCGTACGTGTACTTGTTGAGCAATGCTCCTGTACTCCCTCGTATCTCCGTCACATCTCCATGACCGTTGTGCAGGTAGTACGTCATAACTCCTTGGCTATCTGATTGCGCGATCAAGCTATTGCCACGAATATAACGGGTCTTTAAGGAAGCACCCTCCTCCGTGACATCTGCTTCTGCGATCACTTGCTCCTCATCGTAATAGTACCGCGTCACCTTTCCGTTTTCCTTCCGCTCATAGAGCAAGCCATCGCCATTGTAGATATAGTCTACAGTCTTCCCAGATTCCATCGTCACCTTGACTAAGCGATTCCATACATCATACTCATAGTCTGCAGCTTGCACCTCCTGCTCACGTTCACTGGTCATAGAATCACGATTCCCTCGAGAATCATATAAATAGGTTTCGTTGAATTGGCTGTTTTGCTTAATTCGCCCATTCGTGTCGTACCCAGAGTGATAGGTGTCGAAGTTTTCGGTTTTTTGGGTTTGATGCCCTGCTACATCGTATTGATACGAGTAGGTATTGAGAACTGTCCCTAGATGGTATTTTTGGGTAAGCGTCGTAAGACGCTTGTTCTCACCATAATTCATCTCGGACAACATTCCATTTCTTTGTGCCTCGCTCTTGAGCTGCCCGCTTGGCGTATAACTATACGTCACCTCTGGTGTACTCTCTCCTTGAAGTGTGACCGACTCCAACCGATTGCGAATGTCTCTTACATAATTGATTTCTTGTCCGAAGGGATCGATCATCTTTTCTCGGTTCCCTAGCACATCGTATTCGTACGCAATGGTTTTGCCATCGGGAGTTTGGACAGAAGACAACTGCCAGAGCTCATTGTAGCCGTAAACGGTCGTGCCTGTTGAATCGGTCATCTGACTGCGCTTTCCGGCGGGATCATAGGAATAAGTAACAGACTCTCCACCGCTTCTTTTTTCGATCAGAAGATTGCGGTTGTTATACGAATAGGTCTGAACTTGTCCTTTGCGATCCGTCTTCTGGATCAAATTTCCGTTTCCATCGTAGGAGTATCTTTCAATTTGGCCTTCAGCATCTTTCTTTTCAATCAGACGGTTTATTGCATCGTACTTGTTCTCCTCCACTTTATTGTCAGGGTAGATTGTTCGGATGCGATTGCCACGCATATCGTACAGGTACTGTGTTGCTTTTCCTTCTGGATCTTTTACTGCGGTCAACTCTCGAAGTGAGTTGTAGCTATACTCGCTTGCATTGCCGTTCCCATCTTCAGAACGAATGAGATCGCCAGCATAGTTATAGCTATTTTTTTTCAAAACCTGAGTTTCTGCTGACTTTACTAATTCTTCCCGAACCTCACGTCCGAGCTTATCCAAGTGAATTTGAGTAGTAGTGCCGTCTTCATCAATGGTTTTCCGAATACGGGCGACGTCATCGTACAGGTTTTTAATTTTGCTTTGATCTGCGTGTGCGGTTTCCAGCACCCTGTTCCAAGTGTCATAGGTTGCTGTTGTACGCCTCCCTAATGCGTCCTCCGTCCAGATTTGATTCCCATAGTCATCATATCCAAGCTTCGTCTTGTATTCACGGATCCCGTTAGAAATAATCCCTTGTTCCGTTTTCCAACCCAACTGGTTCCATTGTGTGAAGGTGACATGACCAAGCTCATCGGTCACTTCTGCGTAGTTCTGAATATCGTTATATGTTGCGGTACGTTGAGTCAGATCAGCATGCTCCTGGTTGATCAACCGATCCAACTTGTCATATTGAAAGCTTGTCACATTTCCGTTAGCGTCAATGTGTTTCGTGAGATTGCCACTCAACGGATCATATTCAAATTCTTCAACGACTATTTCAGACCCGTTTTGCAGAATAGTGCGTCGTGTTGGAAATGCAGAATTATACTGTGTTCCATATGTCGTCTTCTCGGTCGTTTGATCATTCCCATTTTTGATCCGGGTACTGGTTCGGTTCCCATACCCATCATATTCGTAGTTCTCCTCACGTAAAACGGTGTTGCTTTGATCGGTAACACGATACTGTGTAACATTGCCCTTGGCATCATGAAGAAACGAACTAGTCAACGAGCTTGTAGGACTCACAGGCTCGGTCACACTCGTCAAGAGATGTGTCGTCGTGTTGTACACGTAACTCTTTCTCGTGCCGAGAGGATCTGTTTCGGTCAGCAAGTTTCCATATTCGTCATACGTCTTTTGAATTGTAACCGCATCGGAAACCTGTCCGTTTTTGGCCGTAGTGCTGATCAAGGTAGAAGGGATCGGCAAACGTCTTGTTTCGTCATACGACTTTTCAACAGTTCTCTGCTCATCGCCAACCGTTTGAGTAACTTTTGTGTTGTAGTAAACGGAGCCTGTTGCTGCATCAATATAATCTTTTTTCTGATCAAATTTCGAAATGACCCCATTATTTTGGATTGCTACGGAGAAATTCATGTCAGTGTTGAAGGAACTCCCCATATCTCCTACATAGGAGATTGTCTTGATGTTTTTGTTCTCGATGGAGCCATTGCTCAAGAGCAATTGATCTGCGGCGCTCGCAAGTCGATATGTCTCTGTTACAGCAGAAGCAGCGAGAAAGCGTTTGGTCACGTTCAGCTCGTACTGATAGTTGGTCTTGGCTCCTGTTGGATGTGTCACCCCAGTAATCAGAGCAAACGGATTGGATGTGTTTGGTGTTGTACCTAATAGGTTAAACTTTGCCGCCTTGACAGCATAGTCGTAAGTGGTTCGCCGACCTGCCACATCGGTGACCGAAGTGAGCAGTTCTTTATTGTTCGCCGTTGAGGAGACTTGCTTGGTGTAGACTACGGTGCGGTCACCTTGAGAAATACGTACATCTTGCGTGGAGTAGGCAATGTTGATCGAATTGCCAAGCGAATTCTCAATACGAGAAAGCACCTTTCCATAAGTTGCACTTGTGGAATAAATGAACTGTACGTAATTTTCGTTAGCATCGACGATTTTGATCAGGCGACCATCAGAGCTGAAATACTGTCTGGTCTTGGACGTCTCATTTCTGACAACCGAAGTAGAGGTTACCCCATTCACTACAACAGAAGTGTCAGTAGCATAAGAAATATTCTTCCACGGATACCCTTTTAACGAAATTCCTGATATCTCATAGGTACCTCCATCTGCCAAGTGGACATATTTTTTCCCGTTTTTCGTTTCTATAGACGGAATCTTCCAGCTCCATCCTGTACCGATTGGGTACAAAGTTTCCGTATATTTCTTCACAGTCCTGTTGTAATAATCTGTATATGACCCAATCACAACCGACTGAATCTCTGGTGTTGTATCATTAAAATAAGTGACTTCTCTTACACTCATATAGGTGCTGTCTCCCCCCCAAGAGCTATATGAGAAGATGTTGCCATTGTTGTTCTTTATCGTATTGCTCGCAGATTGTGCCTCAGTGTATGTTGAATAGATCCCAGAAGTCAGGGTTGAGTATGTTGGGCTACCAATTGATCTTGTTGTGTTAGCAGAAACTCTGCCAACACTGTTATTCACCGTTGTATAGATGTATCGCCAATAAGGTAATCCCCCACTGGTGTTCCATGGTCCATAGCGTACTGCGTTTGCTTGAGTGCTGATTGCAGTAGTGATTTCGCTGTTGGTGTAGTATGTGGTAGTTCCAGTCTTGTTTGTCGAAGAGACGACAATGCCAGCAGTATAGTCAGCAGTGCCATTACCATCACGATCTTCCTGAATATCGGAGATTTCCGTCCATGTAAGCTTATACCCAAGAGCTTCACGTTGAGTTTTGACATCAAAAGCGACTCGATAGCCATACTCATTGACATTGGTCGAGCCGACATCCGTATCATAAAGCTGGGCTTCTTGACTCGAATAGGAGCGTTCCAACGCAAAGTTAAAGCCGTTTCGCCCTGTTAGAACCATATCGGTCGAGTTTAGAGTCAATCCGCCAGAAAGTGTTGAAATGTTGTCGTTCCCAAGGGGAACGGTATAGGGTGCTTCGTTAATTTGTTCGCCTAATTCTGGTGGTTGCGGACTACTTGGCTGGCCAGCAAGGGCCATCTCAAGTTTTGGTTCGAAGGACTTTCTCTCTAGCTCAGGATCGCTTATGACTGTGCTTTCTTTCTTTTGCGAATCATTTTTTTGTTCAGCTTTGATCTTCTCAATGGTGTCCTTATAAGACTTCTTTTCGGATTTTGAAATTTGTAATGCAGCACCTATCTCGTTTAACGTGTATCCGCGGTTCATTTCCTTTTGAAGAAACTCTTTGGTGACTTTGTGTTGCCGCGCAAAACTTTCGGTCGGTTTCTCTTTAGTTTTAGATGTATGCTCTTTTTTATCTACTACTTCTGCATATGCGGAAGTAGTTGCAGTGAGGATCAAAGAAAGTACAAGCAGGTATATCAAGAACCCCTTTTTCCTTTTCATGAAAACATCACTCTCCCAAATGGCTTGTGACCGGCATATTAGTTCTCGTCCAAGAGACGTTATTGAATATCATCAAAATCCGACTTGAAAATTGTGAAACCATCGACCGGGAGTGGAGCATTTGCTGCGTAAGAGGCGGCGATTTCAGTAGCAGTTCGTGCTACGGAAGACATACGCATATCTTCGTACAGAGTGTTTAATTGATTGCCAAGATCGCTGCTCCCGACGGTTACCATCCCATGAACTTGACCAGGCAGTTTCGGCTGCGCAACCGTCGCAACCTCTGTGCCGTCAATATACACTTTCAATTCCGAACTTTTCCAAGTCATCACAAAGCGATGCCATCCTACTTGGGTGAGCGTATCTGGAAAGGTCACGCTCGAAAATTGACCTAAGGGGTCGTACGAAGTCACCCTCCAATATCGATAGATAGGATGATGCGTTACGTTGAATCCGAGCTGTAGACCACCGATTCTTTGATCGATTCTTAGCATAGTTCCCTCATCTTTTTGTAGAAGGTCGTCTGTTACATAGAACATGTGCTCCCAAGTACCTTCCTCCATGCGAATCGGTTGGGGCAGCGGAATTTCAAGCTTTTCGTTTGATCGATAATTGAGGGTGAAGGAGGTAGCGCTATCATGGGGTTCTTTTTGAATCCATTCCAAGCTCAACTTGGCTTTAGCTCCATCGATAAACAGAGCGCTCATTCCGCTCACATTGCTGTGGGAGGTGGTGGTGAAGCTCACCTTGTACCAGCCGCCCCCTTTGTCGCGGATGGTGGCAGTTCCGCCATTGACAAGACCGATCTCCATCATCGCCAGATCGATCTCAAGACCGACGTCTGACAGGGCTGTGCCGTCCTGCTGAACATAGTTGTTCCTCAACTTAAACTTTGCTCCAGGAGCCGCGTGATGTTTGCGAATCCAAAAGGAGTCGGTCAGGACACCACCGTTTGCCAACCATGTTTTATTTTGCATGTATCCAAAACGGTCGCCGCCCGTGTCTGTCTTCTCGATTTCCAATCGTTGCGTGTTCGGAGCAACGCTACCGATCCCAGTCGCCGTTCCCGTCACATACTCGCTCCAATCATGTTCTCCATCCGCCCAACGAGGATGCGCCAAAAAATTTTGGGTGCTTTTTTCCACTCCGATCGCCTTACCTAGATTGCTGGGCAGTACCCAAGAAGTGACTTGTTCCTTCTGTTCGAGCTGGAGACCATCAAGGAAGAAAGGAACCGCCTCTCCCGTCTCATCAGTTGCTTCAAACGCATACTGTAAATTGACCTTGCCATCCTCGTTTAAAGCTGCCACAGTCGTGCAGACGATTCGCTCCCAGTTTCCACTGGCAGTCTCTTGGGTGCAAAGTTGAAAATCAGGACTGCCATTCGCCACATCTAAGCGGATCTCGGCACCTGCAGTTGAGCGCACATAGGAGGAGAACGTATAAAGTTTTCCCGCCTCTCCGCCTAGTAAGGGAGCTTCAAGTGCCAGATATCGCTCCGATCCGGTTGCGACTATTTTTAGGCTGCTTTTCCCTTCCCAAGGTTGTTCTGCTGAAACATCTATCGTGCCATTGAACGGTGTCGTTCCCCAGTGCTTACTTTCACCGGTTGCGATGTCCTTGGGCAAAAGATTCTGGGAAGATCGGTCCGAAAAGAATCCAGCCTCTAAACGAGGTTCATGATGAATCAATGGCTTTTGCTCAGAATTGTAAGATTTGCTGGAGCGTTGAAACTTTAGCGCGAGGTTCTCTACTCGTTTTACCCTTGTCAGGTTCCCATTGGCATCATAGCCGAAACTCCGGATCACTTTACCGTCACGAACAATCTCCATCAGTCTGTTGTTTGCATCATATCTGTAGACATACGTTGAGCTTGCATAGGATAGATTGGTAGCTAGCAATAAAGCGGCAACCATGACAAGCAGGAACATCATTCGATGAAATCGCTTCATTCGTATCCCTCACTTTTATAGAATCACAGTTTAAAAAGCGTCCGAGTCGGTGATGATTTACAGTTGTGTGTTAAGAAGCAATAGGCAGACCCCCTCGGGATTGAGAAAATAAAAAAACATGTCATGACATAATATTATTTTAAACATATTCTATTTGCAATCATTAATACATAATTATTTGCATTTAGAGGCACTAGTGTTTACCAATGATTTACTTAATGCCCCCCAGCTATCTACCCAGTTACTAGCCCTAATCTGAAAAGTTCTCAACAGCCCATCAGGAAAATGTACAAGCCAATTCTGACGATCCTGAGTCGAGCGAATTCTATCCTCCCCTCCCTCATTCCAACAAAAAAAAGACCCGGAGCTCACACTCCGGGTCTTTCCCCTACCCACACTTATCTACTCTTGCTTGGCACCGAGCGCAAACGTCAGCTCTGCCTCGCAGACCAGCTTGCCTTCGACCAGGGCTCTCGCTTTGCCCTTGCCGACCGGGCCTTTCAGGCGGGTGATCTCCACCTCAAGGCGCAACACGTCGCCTGGGCGCACCTGGCCGCGGAAGCGGCAGCCGTCGATGCCGCCGAAGAAGGCGAGGCGGCCTTTGTTCTCCTCTTTCGCCAGCATCGCCACCGCGCCGACCTGTGCCAGCGCCTCGACGATCAACACGCCCGGCATGACCGCATAGCCCGGGAAGTGGCCGGCAAAGAACGGCTCGTTGATCGTCACGTTTTTGATGCCGACCGCACTTTGGCCGATCTCCAGCTCCACGATCTTGTCGATCAGCAGGAACGGATGGCGATGTGCGATGATGCTCTGAATCTCTTCAATGTTCAAGATCGTCTCCATGCTTCGAGACCTCCTCTTGTTCCCCTTATGTATTGCTAGATGTTGATCGATTTGAAGCGGCGCATGTAGTGGAACGAGATCACAAAGGACAGGATGATCACGCCCCACAGGTACGCCTCCGCATACGGCCAACGGAACATCAGCGCGACGAGTGCCGCGTAGTACAACACGGTGTTCAGCTTGCCCCAGACTGTGGCCGGCACCGTCTTCTTCCCCCTGGTGACATAGAAGACGGAGGCGACGATCATGCCGAGGTCGCGGAAGATCAACAGGCCGGCCATCAGCCACGACACCCGATTGTCGATCACGAACGAAAGAACGACCGACAGCATCATCAGCTTGTCGGCCAACGGGTCGAGCATCTTGCCAAGCTCGGTGACCAGCTTGTACTTGCGCGCCAGATACCCATCGAGGATGTCGGTGAGGCCGGCGAGCGCAAGCACGAGCAACGCCACTTCCATGTTGTATTTGTAGTCGGAAAAAAAGACGAGAAAATAGACTGGAATCAGTCCGAGTCGAAACACCGTTAAGATGTTCGGTACGTTCATGAGACATTACCCATTTCGCAAGTTGTTTGCCATCCCCATCATCTGGTCAACCGTCTGCAGCGCTCGGGCATTCATGCTGTACGCTCGCTGGGTCATGATCATGCTGGTCATCTGACCGATCATGTCCACGTTCGATTGTTCCATATACCCTTGTTTCAGTGTTGCCCCGTTGGGCAGATTGTACGCACCGCGAGTGAGCGCGGTCGGAGCCGCCGCATCTTTCAGCGCGTAGAGGTTGTCGCCGAACGGCTCAAGGTTGGTGTCCGGATGCTCGATCTGCACCAGTTCGAGCTGACCGACCGCCTCGCGCACACCGCCGCGCAGCGCTGTCATCCGCCCGGTCTTGTCCACCTGCAGCGACGACACATCGAAGCCTTCCAACGAGATCGGAAGGCGGTCGGTGCCGAGCACCGGGTTGCCGTCCGAGTCGGTCAGGTACGGCACCTGATTGCGGTCATAGCCGACCGCAAATGAGCCGTCGCGCGTATACGCATAGCCGGTCAGGTTGCCCGCGGCGTTGTAGATCCCGACTTCGAAGAAGCCTTCCTCGCCCTCGATCCCCACATCGAGCAAGTTTTTCGTCTGCAGGAGCGTTCCTTGCGTGAACTGTTGAGAAATGCCGACCGGAAGCACGCCGTGGCCGATCCGCAGTCCGCTGGTCGTCTGACGCCCTTGCAGCGCGCCTGTCACCTCTGTCTGCCGAATCTGCGCATACAGCATGTCCTTAAAATCGACATCCTGCTGCTTGAAGCCGACCGTGTTCAAGTTGGCCATGTTGTTCGAGATCGTATCCAAGCGCAACTGCTGACCTGCCATCCCATGTGCTGATGTCCATAATGCCCGCATCTACTCCACCTCCTCGTTATCCGAGCCTGCCGACGCTGACCGCTTTTTCCAGCGTTCCGTCCAGCGCCTTGATCATCCTCTGATTGGCCTCGTAGCTTCTCATCACGTTGATCATCGACACCATCGCGCCCGGCAGGTCGACGTTCGACTGCTCCAGCTGCCCGCGCTCCAGCTGTCCTGTGCCGCGGACCGGCGCTGCTGCGCTGGTGAAATACGTATCGCCATACTTCTCCAGCTTCGTGCTGTCGATGATGTCGACCGTGCCCAGCTGCGGGTTCGCCTGACCGGGCGGGTAGGCAGCTCCTGCTGCCGTCACATATTGATAGTCGCCATTTGCCTGCACGCGAATGCGGGCATCGTTGATCGGCAGACCTGTCCTTCCGTCGATCGGAAGCACCGGGTCGCCCGATGAGGTGACCAAGAAGTTGGTCCCCACCTGCGTCTTAAAGTCGCCGTCGCGCGTGTACATCGTCTGGTTGCCGTTTAGCACTGGGAAGTAGGAGCGACGGTTCGGTTCGTTGACCGGTGGAAGGTTGTCCAAGATCGCATAGGCGTTCTTGTTGCTCGACTTCTGCAGGACGCCTGGCATGAAGCGCGGCAACGTCTCTTCCAGAAACGTCCCGGTGCTCATCTCGCCGAGCACTTTGTTCTGCGCGCCGACTCCGCCCTGCCAGTCGTTGATCCGCAAGATCAGCTCTTCCGGAAACGAGCGCACAATCCCCGTGTCCGATTTGTAACCCACCGTGTTGGCGTTGGCGATGTTGTTGGAAATGATCTCTTGCATCCGCTCGTTCGCATGCATGCCTGAGTTTGCGATATAAAGTCCGCGAATCATCGGTCAAGCCTCCTCCAAAATCCGTTAGATATGATCAGCTGATCGATCCTGTGCCCTGTCGCTTTCCGAACAGCGACCCCTTCTGTACATTGGTCATGTAGTCGAGGGACATGCCTGTGCCCTTGACGACACAGGACATCGGGTCATTGGCGATGTGCACCGGAATCTGCAACTCTTGCATCATCAGCTTGTCCAAGCCGAACAGAAGCGCCCCACCGCCTGTCAGCACGATGCCTTTATCAAAAATGTCTGCTGCAAGCTCCGGCGGCGTGATCTCCAACACCTGCTTGGTGGTGGCCACGATCATCTCGACCGTCTCCTGCAGCGCTTCCCGCATCTCTTCCGAACGCACCGTCACCGTCTTCGGCAGGCCGCTGATCATGTCGCGCCCGCGAATGTCCATCTCGGCCGACCGTGCGCCAGGGTATACGGAAACCACTTGAATCTTGATGTCTTCAGCCGTTCTTTCACCGATCAACAGGGAGTATTCCTTCTTGATATAGCGAATGATCGCTTCATCGAACTTGTCCCCAGCTACGCGAATAGAACTGGAGGTCACGATATCACCGAGCGAAAGAAGCGCCACGTCGGTCGTGCCCCCACCAATATCCACCACCATGCTGCCAGACGGCTCATAGATGTCAAGCCCGGCGCCGATCGCCGCTGCCTTGGGCTCGGTGATCAGATCGACCATCTTCGCCCCCGAACGGGTGGCCGCTTCGACGACCGCCTTCTGCTCGACCGAAGTGATGCCGGACGGCACGCAGATCATGACGCGCAGGCGCTTGAACGGGCTCTTGCCGATCGCCTTTTGAATAAAGTGACGAAGCATTATCTCTGTCGTATCGAAGTCGGCGATGACCCCTTCGCGAAGCGGGCGCGTCGCCACGATATGACCTGGCGTGCGTCCTAACATGCGTCGTGCTTCTTCGCCGACTGCAACTACCTTTTTAGATTGGCTGTCGATTGCCACTACGGAAGGCTCATCGAGTACGATGCCTTTCCCTTTGACGTGAACCAGCACGTTGGCCGTGCCGAGATCCACACCGATGTCGATTCCGAACATGCGTGAGAGTTCCCCCTTAGCCCCATCTACCTCATGGAAAAAAAGCGAAATCTCTTGCGCCGTGTTCTGTCGATCCAACTGCCGTTGGCAGAATAACTGCTAAGATATGGTGAGAAATCGCCCCTATAACTTCTACATCGGAGCGGATACTCCTCTTTCTGTTTGCAGATTTTTCGCCACTTTTCGCTTTGTTTCGTCTTTTCGATACTTCTTTTTGGTCGCCTCTCCCCCTCGCAGATGACGGATCGATTTGTGATATTCTAAGATCTCTTTTACTCGATTGGCCAAGTCAGGATTGATCTCGGGCAGCCGTTCGGTAAGGTCTTTATGCACGGTGCTCTTGGAGACCCCAAACTCTCGCGCGATCGTGCGCACCGTGTTTTTTGTTTCCACGATGTACTCGCCGATTTTCAGGGTACGTTCTTTGATGTAATCGTGCATTTCCCTCGCCTCCCCCATGTTCATCGGATTGTCTGATACATGTATATGAGGGGGGGAAGAGCATATTCCAAAAATACGCCTTGACAAGCCGTGACAGCTTGTTTTCACCGATTTTCTCTTCCTATCTTTCCTTTTTGCTTGCGAGTAGATGGAAGATCTGCCAGCCAAACGCAAAGACCGCCCCCAAGCTTCAGGGGCGGTCTTTCGGGTCTCAGCGGGATGAACCTTCGTTCGTCTCATGCGAATGGTCGTTGCCATTCGTCTGATTTCCCGTCTCTTTGCCAGAGTCTTTTCCAGTTTCCTTGCCGGGCTCACCCTTGTTCGACGGGTCGCTCGTCCCCGTCTCTTTGGACGTATCGCCCGCTTTCTGATCCGATTCTGCCTTCGCTGCGTCTTTCGGCTCCCCCTGCTTCTCCGAGCCGGTCGCCGGCGACTTTTTGTCAGCTCCCGCATTGGCAGCTTTCGCGCCGTTCTTCGCCGCCGTCTCGTAGGCGGTCGGCTTCTTCGGCAGGACGCTGTTCGGATCGATCGAAGCGCCTTCCTTGCGCAGTTCGAAGTGGAGATGGTTTTTCTCCTCTTTTTCGAAGCGGTTGACGCCCGACTTGGCGATCGGTTGTCCGGAGATCACTTTCGCCCCTTCTGTCACTTCCACTTTCGACAGCGAGGCGTAGTAGCTGCTGTACCCGTTGCCGTGGTCGATCTCGATCGTCTGGCCCATCAGCGGATCTTCCTTGACCGATTTGACCGTGCCCATCGCCGCCGCGACGACGGTGAACTGCGCATCGCTCTTCAAGCCGATATCCACGCCTTCATGCGGGGTGAACGTCGAGTTGTAGGAGACGACAGCCATCGCCTTCTCCTCATCTGTCACCCCTTCTTTGAAGAAGTCGAGCGAGAGCACCGCATCTTCGCCGCCGTCGCCGACCGGCCAGATGAAGTTTGGCACTGCGTTCGCAGGCGTTGCGTTGTCTGGCGGAATATCTGGACCTGCTTGTTCGCCGGTGTTTTGCTTTTCGATCTCATACGGAGCTGCGTCCTGGCTTTTCGCATACATCAAACCAACGATGAGGACGGAAGCTGCGAGATAGATGACCGGGAACGTCCAACGTTTGCCCCAAAACGATTTTTTGGGTGGCTGTGCTTGGTTGCGGGTTTCTTTGTCAATTTCTTTGTCTTGTTGTTTTTCGTTATTCATTATCATCACCTCAGTAGCACATTCTCGACCGATTGCGAGACTCATATACATGCTCGCCTGAGGGAAACGAAATTTTTTTCATAAAAGAAACCCTGACTGCACATCCTAACCGTTTGCCGCTCGCCCCTATCCTTTGGTCAGCACGTCGGCGATGTTGCCGAGCGACACGCCTTGGTAATAGTGGCGGATGATCTGCTCCGACGTCTTGCCCTCCTGTGCCATGCCGTTCGCCCCATATTGGGAAAGCCCGACTCCGTGACCGTACCCTTTGGTCTGAAAGGTGATCTTCCCTGCCGCTCGGTCGACCTGCCAGGTAAACCAGGTGGAGCGCAGGCCGAGCTTGCTGCGAAAATCTGCGCCGGAGAACGTCTTGTCGCCCACCTTAATCTTTTTGATATGCTCGGTGGCCGTCCTCTCCAGCGCCACGATCGTCTCGCCGACCTGGGCGGCCGGAACCGCCTGCACGCCGAGCTTTTGAAAAAAGTCTGCCAGCGACATCTCCTGCGTCGCCGTATATTTGTCTGAGTTCAGATCCCAAGGGGAGTCGACAGATCGCAGGTAGGGCACCGTGTTCTCCCAATAGTCTTCCGAGTTTTCCGTCTTGCCGCTCGACGTGGAGAAGAAGAGCGCCTCGATCGGCTTCCCTTCATAGAGCGCCACCTCTTCCCGCGTTTCATTGATCGCTTCGTTCAGCTTGGAGAGGTTCTGTTGGTAGTCGGCTCCCCAGCGCTTCTTCATCTTCTCTTCGGTGGAAAAAGCTTGACCTTGGTTGTGATCATCCGACACATGAGCGCCTTGCTCGGTCCGCTTGCCGCTCTGCAGGCGCCTGACGACATAGGTGCGAGCGGCGATCGATTGCGCCTTGAGCGCCTCCCGCTCGAACTGGACGGGCATCTCGGCAGCCACCACGCCGCGCACATACTCTTCGAGCGACATGCTGACCGTCTTTTTCTGTTCGCTCAGGTACACGTCGATCTGCGGGTCGTCCGGTTCGATCTTCAATTCAACAAATGTGGAGGCGGGCGTCACCTCCTGCTTCTTCTCCGGCCAGAGGGCGATCAGTCCAGACGGGATCAGGATCGTGACGATCACGACGGCGAGGATGACTGCGAGGATTGGCAGCACGTTTTTTTTCATCAGACGGATGGCCTCCCTTTCCGCAACTTCTGCAACAAGCTCCAGCTTCAGCAACAAGCTCCCTTATCGCAACAACTCTATGAAAGGATATGAACAGAATCGAGAGGATATGAGGATAAAAAAAGACGACCTGCGCAGGGCAGTTCGCCTTCTTCTTGTCGCTCGCTCCACCTTGCGCGGAGCCGATTGCTCATGCTTAGAGAAACGCTTGTCCGATCGCCTGCTCGTCCGCTTTGAACTCCTGCCGTTCGACCCGCTCGATCTTCGCGCCGAGGTCGGTAAACTTCTGCACGATGTCCACATAGCCGCGATCGATGTGGTGCACGCCATGAATCTCCGTGTGCCCCGTCGCCGTCAGCGCCGCGAGGATCAAGCAAGCGCCAGCGCGCAGATCGGTCGAGGTGACCTTCGCCCCATGCAGCGGCTTGCCACCGATCACGTGCGCTGTGCGGCCGGAGACGGTGATGTCCGCCCCCATGCGGCGCAGTTCCGCCACGTGCATAAAGCGGTTTTCAAACACGGTCTCCGTCACAGCGGATCGCCCCGGAATCGCGGTGAGCAGCGCCATCATCTGCGCTTGCAGATCGGTCGGAAAGCCCGGGTAGACCAGCGTTTTCACGTCGAGCGGACGCAGCGGTCCCTCCACGTAGACGCGCACGCCGGTCACATCGTCGACCACCGTCGCCCCCGCCTCTTTCAGCTTGGCGAGCAGCGGGGCGAGATGGTTGGAGATCGCCCCTTCGACATACACATCGCCGCCGGTCACCGCCGCACCGATCAGGAAGGTCCCCGCTTCGATCCGATCGGGGATGATCATATGTTCCGCGCCGTGCATCTGCTCGACGCCGTTGATGCGGATCGTGTCGGTACCTGCGCCGCGCACATCGGCGCCCATCTTGTTCAGATAGTTGGCGAGATCGACGATCTCCGGCTCCTTGGCCGCGTTTTCGATCACCGTCTTGCCCTCCGCAAGCACGGCAGCCATCATGATGTTCTGCGTCGCGCCGACAGATGCGAAGTCGAGATAGATCGTCGCACCCTTCAGCCGACCGCCTTCTGCGATCGCTTCGATGAAGTTTTCCCCCTGCTCGACGCGCGCGCCCATCGCTTCAAACCCTTTGATGTGCAAATCGACCTTGCGCTCCCCGATCGAACAGCCGCCCGGCATCGCGACGCGCGCTCTGCCAAAACGGCTGAGGATCGGCCCAAGGACAAGAAAAGAAGCCCGCAGTTTCCGAACGAGTTCGGCCGGTGCTTCTGTAGATTCTGCTAGTTCTGCATTCAAACGCAACAGACCAGGTCCCACTTCGCTCGTCTCCACGCCCAGCGCTTCGAGCAAGAGACGAAGATTTCCGACATCGGAAAGGTTGGGAACTTCTTCAAGCACGCTTTCGCCGACGCTCCCCAACAGGGAAGCGGCGATGATCGGCAAGACGGCGTTTTTCGCACCGCTCGCCTTCACTGTGCCCCTGAGGCGCTGTCCGCCCTGTACGACAATCTTTGCCATGTTGTAACAACCTCCACGGGCAGGGCGAGGCATCGGCCCTTAATACTCAATGGTCACGATCGGCGAACCCACCAAGATTCGCGTCTTGCCGAGGTGCCCATCATAGTGGGCGGCCACTTGCAGGTTCATCTTGTTCCCATTGGTGACTATGTAATCCTTTGTGAGAGGAGAGTATCCGGATACAGAGGTTACAAGTTCGGAACGAACTCCTTCGATCTCTGTTGCCTTCACTTTTTGGAACACTTTCTTGACCAAAGAGTTCAATTCAACGTCATCCATTTTACCAGTCCGCAAACCTTTGATACAAGCGTTAATTTGTGGGATGGCGCTGGCAGCACCTGCTGTCGCCTCCACTTGCTGGATCGCCTGTGTATAATCGCTCAGATCATCTGTCGCCCGCTCGATCTTCAAGACGAGAACCGTCTGCGGCGCTTGATTGGTCAGCTTCATCGACGTGAGCACCAGCTGCGCATCAGCGCCGCCATGCCATTCGCCGCGCAATGCGTACTGCGCTTGATCACCCTTCTGCTCCGACGTCTCTTTGGCGTTCGGAATGCCAAACGAACCGTTGAGCTCCTGCCCCAAACGCTTCAGCTCGTCCAAGCTTTTCAGCTCGTTGGCGAGCAATGACCAGTTGTGCACCTGCCAGCCTTCGACCTCTGCAGATGTTTCTGCGAACGCTTCGCTCAAAAACTCGCCCCGGTCGGACGTCTGCGCGATCGTCTCGCGCGCTGTGAACAGACTGAACGCTGCTAAAATCAAACAAAGGATGATCCCAAGGATACCGATCTTCTTCATCATTCTCTCTCCCTGCCCGTCTTCTGGATGCTATCCAGTCTGACCGCAGAGAGCGGAGGATATACGAGTTGCTAGAAAAATAGTTTAGAAGATTTGCTTGAGCGTCAAGGTTGACATCATGTACTCGTTGGCAAATCGCGCCAGCTGGTAGCCGAGCAGGATGGCGATCAACAGGCGCAAAACAGAGGCCGGACGACCTTTCGCATCCTTGAGAAACACATCCCAGCGCACCGCTTGCAAGGCGTACCAAGCGATCACCACACCAAAGATCAGAAACGCGAGATTGAACAGTGACACCATGCCCATCTCCGTCTCCTGGGAGCCGAAAAACATAGGAAATCCTCCCAACCCTCTTCACATCTCGTCATATCGTACCACACTTCATAAAAAAAGACTCCGAGACTAAAGTCCCAGAGTCTTGTGAAATGACCTTCAACTTACAGGCCGAACCAATTCAGACCGTTTAACACGTTGAGGAACAGGTTCGGGAAGACGCCGAGCGCAACCGTACCGATCACGCCAACCCAAGCGATCAGGCCGAGCGACCACGGCAGAGCTGCCTTTTGCTCGGTGACCGGCGCATCGTCCTCCTTCATGTACATCGCCTTCAACACGCCGAAGTAGTAGTAGAAGGCGATCGCCGATGTGACGAAGAGCAGAGCTGCCAACCAATACATCTCGGTGTTGATCGCGCCGAGGAAGATGTAAAACTTCCCGAAGAAGCCAGCGGTGATCGGCATCCCCGCCATCGAGAGGAAGAAGATCGTCATCGCGACCGCTTGGAACGGCGAGCGCTTGTACAGACCGCGGAACGCGTCGAGCGACTCGGTGCCCGCCTCGCGGGTCACGTGCGTCAGGATCGCAAACGCGCCCATCGTCATCAGCAGGTAGGCTGCCAGATAGAAGGTGATCTCGCCGAGTGCCAGCCAGATGTTCTCCTGTGCGTTGCCGTTGCCGAGCACTGCGAGCGGGATCAGCAGGTAGCCCGCTTGGGCCACCGACGAGTACGCCAGCAGGCGTTTGATGTTTTTCTGCACGAGCGCCGCGATGTTCCCGATGACCATCGTCAGCGCTGCGAGAATGGCCAGATAGATGTACAGCTCGTTAAACTCGCGTCCGAACGCCCAGATGAACAGGCGGAACAGCAGGGCGAAGCCTGCCGCCTTCGATACGACTGCGAGGAACGAGGTGATCGGGTTCGGCGCACCCTCGTAGGTGTCCGGTGCCCACATGTGGAACGGAACCAAGGCGATTTTCGCGCCAAAGCCGATCAGCATCAGCAGGAAAGACAGCACGAGCAGCGGTTTGAACTCCACCCACATCTGCGCGATCATCTGCGCGCCTTGTGCGACGTTGGTCACGCCGGTCACGCCGTAGAGGAACGACATGCCGTACAGAGCGAACGCCGTCGCGATCGAACCGGTGATCAAATATTTCATCGCACCCTCGCCGCCCTTAGCGTTGTCGCGACGAATCGCGATCAGGACGTAAGAGGCGATCGACAGCAGTTCCAGACCGACGAACAGGGTGATCAGGTCGTACGCGGACGACATGACCATCGCGCCGACCGTCGCGAAGATCAGCAGGTAGCTGTATTCGGCCACCTTCACTCGCGGGTTGTGACGGAAGAAGTCGATCGACATCAGCAGGGTGAACATCGTTCCCAAGATGAAGATCACCTTGAACACGTTGCCGAAATCGTCGAGCACGTAGAGCATGTTGGACAGCTCTTTCAGCCCGCCGTCGGCAACCACGCCGAAGTTGCGAATCACGAAGCCGAGCGCCACCAGCAGGCCGGCCACCCCGAGCCACGGCGAGATGCGGCGCGAAGTTTCTTTGGAGACAAACAGGTCGAACAATAGCATCCCGAAGCCGAGCAGGGCGAGGATGATCTCAGGAGCCATCACTTCCCAGACCCCGGAGAAGCTGAGCGTTGTAAACGTTTGTGCCGAAATCATGTGCTACCCCCCTATCCTGCTGACAAAAGTTTGGATCGAAGGGTTCACCAGGTCAGCAAGGATTTGCGGGTAGACCCCGATCAAGATGATCAGCGCGAGCAGGACGACCGCCGGAACGTACTCGACAGCACGAGCGTCTGACACGCCTTCCAACTGCGCGGTCGTCGGGCCATAGGTGGTGCGCTGCATCGCCCACAGCAGGTAGACAGCAGCCAAGATGATCCCGAGCGCACCGAAGACCGAGAGCACCGGGAAGGCGGCAAACGAGCCCATAAACGCCAAGATCTCGGAGATAAATCCGCTCATGCCCGGCAGTCCGAGCGACCCGAGCGCCGCCGCCAGCAGGAAGCCGGCCAGCACGGGCATCGGCTTGGACAGACCGCCGAGGCCGGCGATCATCGTCGTGCCCGTCCGCTCTTTGATCGCTCCGATCAGGAAGAACAGCAGCGCGGACAGCAGACCGGAGGAGATCGTCATGAAGAGACCGCCTTGGATGCCCGCTTGGTTCATCGCCGCCACCCCGAGCAGGACGATCCCCATGTGGGAGATCGCGGAGAAGGCGAGCAGTCGACGCCAATCTTTCTGCACCATCGCGATCAGAGCGGCATAGACGATGTTGATCACGCCGAGGACGGCGATCAGGATCGCATAGTGCTTGATCGAGTCGGGCAGGATGCCGACCGCGATGCGGAACAGCACGTATGCGCCGATCTTCATCACCACGCCGCCGACGATCATCGAGACGGCAGACGGCGCCTGCTCATGCGTATCTGGCAGCCAGGTATGGAACGGGAAGAACGCTTCCTCGATCAGGATGGCCAGCAGCAGCACCAGGAAGATGCCATTTTTGAACGCGGTGGTGATGATGTCTGGCGATGCGGTGGCAAACGCATCGGCGATGGTGAGCATGTTCAGCGAGATCGTGCCGGTCGCAGCTGCCGCTTTGAACGCCAAGCCGATGAACGCCACGAGGATGAACGCCGAGCCAAGCCCGCGGTAGACCAGCAGCTTGGAAGCGACGCGACCCTTTTTCTCGCCGCCCCAGATGCCGATCAGGAAGTACATCGGAATCAGGGTCAGCTCAAGGAACAGGAAGAACAGGAACAGGTCGAGCGCTACGAAGCAGCCGTACAGACCTGTGATCAGAAGCAGAAACCAGATGAAATATTCCTTTGTCCGATGCTGAACCTTCCCAGACGCAAGAACCGCGAGGAAGGAGACGATGCCTGTGAGCAGCACGAACGGCATCGACAGACCATCGACACCGAGGTCGTAGCCGATGACGAGCGATTTGTCTTGGTAGACGTTCGCGATGTTGATCCACTCAGCAGACTGGGTGAACTGCATGCCTTTCGCGCCAAAGTCGAAGTTCGCGTAGACGATCCCCGCGAGGAGAACCGACAGGAAGGTCGCGATCAGCGCGATCGCGCGCGCCTGTGAATGGTTGCCGCGCGGAACGAACCCGATGATCAGAGCGGCCAGCAGCGGGAGGAAAACGATGAGGGTCAACAGGTTGCCCATCATTTCACAACACCTCCCCAGATCAGTGCGCTAGCAATCAGCGCACCTGCGCCAAGAATCGTGATCAAGCCGTACGTTTGCACTTGACCGTTCTGGCTGTATTTGAGACCGAGAGCGCCGACGAGCGTCCCTTCACCAAACAGGTGCACGAGACCGTCGACGATCCATTTGTCGATAAAGTTGAGCGCGTGGCCGATGAAGACGACCGGCTTGACGATCACATAGTGATAGATCTCGTCAAAGAAGAACTTGTTGTAGGAGAGCAGGTACAGCGGGCGAAGCGCGCCACCGCTCAGCTTCTCCGGGTCGATCGACTTCGACTTGTACATCAGGTAGGCAAGGCCGATCCCGAGCAGCGCCACGACGGTCGCAAGCGCGCCCAGCCACAGCTCCGGCTCGTAGATGTTGCCGAGCTTCCCGTCATGCGTCATGAAGTGTTCGAACGCGTAGTCGGTGACCGGCGAGTTGAAGAGACCTGCCGTAAGCGCCATGATCGCCAGCAGCACCAGCGGGATCGTCATCTGCGGACCCGCTTCATGCGCATGATCGTACGTTTCCTTGTCACCGCGGAAGCTGCCGGTGAACGTCATGAAGAACACGCGGAAGATGTAGAACGCGGTGCAGAACGCCGCGACCAGGCCGAGCGCGAACAGCACCATGTTGCCCGATTGGTACGCGCCGAGCAGAATCTCATCTTTCGACCAGAAGCCTGCGAACGGCGGAATCCCAGACAGCGCCAGCGCCCCGATCAAAAACGTCCAGCCGGTGATCGGGAGCTTTTTCCAAAGTCCCCCCATCTTGCGGATGTCCTGGTTGTGATGGATCGCATGGATGACAGAACCTGCTGCCAAGAACAGCAGCGCTTTGAAGAAGGCGTGCGTCATCAGGTGGAACACAGATGCCACATAGGCGGACAGGCCGAGCGCCATCACCATGTAGCCGAGCTGCGACACGGTCGAGTAGGCGACGACGCGCTTGATGTCGTTCTGCGTCAGACCGATCAGCGCAGCCAAGATCGCGGTGACAGCACCGATGATCGCGATCACCATCAACGCATCTGGAGATGCTTCAAAGATCGGGAATGCGCGAGCGACCAAGTACACGCCCGCCGCAACCATCGTCGCCGCATGGATCAGCGCGGAGACTGGTGTCGGGCCTTCCATCGCGTCGGGCAACCAGGTGTGCAGCGGGAACTGCGCCGATTTACCGATCGCACCGATGAAGATCAGGATGGCAACCAGCGTGATAAACGATTCTGGCGAGATCCAATCGATCGCGAACTGCTTCGCATCGATCGCTTGGAAGATGCCCGAATACTCGAACGTTCCGGTCGCCACGTACAGGAGCACGATCCCGATGAACAGGCCGAGGTCGCCGATCCGAGTGACGATGAACGCTTTTTTCGCTGCTGCAGCCGCTTCCGGCTTGTAGTACCAGAACCCTACGAGCAGGAAGGAGCACAGACCGACCAGCTCCCAGAAGATGAACACTTGCAGGAGGTTCGGCGAGATGACCAGGCCGAGCATCGAGAAGATAAACAGGTTTAAATATTGATAAAACACGCTAAAGCGCTCATCTTTGTGCATGTAGCTCTTCGAGAAGAGCAGGACCAGCGTCGAGATGAACGTGACCACCACCAGCATCATCGCATTGAGCTGCGTCACCTCATAGCCCATCGACAGGTTGACGTCGCCAACGCTTAACCAGTGGAAGATAAACGGTGCGCTCGCACCGTTTGCATGAACATCAGACAAGATAAAGAGCGACACCGCGAAGCCCGCCAGCGCTGCCAGCACGCTGATCGCAGTGACAATACCCTCTTGCGCCCGCCGACCGAGCGCGAACAGGAGCAGAAACGCCACCAGCGGGAAGAGGGGAACTAACCAGGCATTTTCGACCATAAGATCACCTTTCTCCGTAGTTCTATGAACCCCGAATTACCATTTCATGAGGTCCTGATCCCGAACGTCGCTGGTGTTGCGGTTGCGGTATAACGAGATCAAAATTGCCAGACCCACAGCCAATTCAGCCGCCGCGATCGTCATCGCAAAGAGTGTGAAGATTTGACCGTTCATCGACGGCATCAGACCATAGCGTGCGAATGCCAGCAGGTTGATGTTTACCGCATTGAGCATCAGTTCAACCGATACGAGGACGATGATGATGTTGCGCTTGGTCAAAGCGCCGAACAGTCCGATGCAGAACATGATCGCACCGAGCGTGATAAATTGTTCAACTGACAGCATCGATTACTTCTCCTCCTTGTTCGCAAGAGTAACCGCGCCTACCAGCGCAACGATCAGCACCAGCGAGACCAGTTCGAACGGAATGACGTACTGGCCAAACAGCGATTCGCCGATCAGCTTGACGTTGTCCTGACCTTCCCACGGGGAGTCGGTCGCACTCGGCCAGCGCAGCCCAGCAAACTTGGTCACATAGAGGATGATCGCACCGATGCCGATCGCACCGATCGCCGCCCACACCGGGTGTGCGGTGACCCTTTGCGGCTTCTCCACCTCATCGTGCCGTGTGAGCATGATCGCAAACAGCATCATGATCGTAATCGCGCCCGCATAGAGCAGGATTTGGATAAAGGCGAGAAACTCAGCTTCGAGCATGATGTAGATGCCAGCTACCCCGATGAAGACACCGCCGACAGACAATGCCATGTAGAGGACTTTGCGCAAGGTGAGCATCATCACACCACAGGCGATGACAAACATCGAGATCAGAAAAAAGGCGATGTTCTGCCCTGTAAATTCAATGCCGGAAAACATTATTTGTCACCCCCGGCTGAAGCACCATGTTCAAGGATGCCCTCGTCCTTTTTGCGATTGTCATCGAGCCAGAAGATGTTCTTGTACAGGTCGACGCGGTTGTAAGTCGCAAGCTCAAACGTATCGGTCATCTGAATCGCTTCGGTCGGGCACACTTCGGTGCAGAGATCGCAGAGGATGCAGATCTCGAAGTTGATATCGTACGTGTCGATATGGAGCTTCTTATCGCCGCCGCGCGAGCCAGAAAGCGAGATGCATGAAGTCGGACAGACCCGTGCGCACTGGTTGCACACGATGCATTTCTCCGGCGAGAACTTGTGGACACCACGGAAGCGTTCGCCAAAGTCTGGCATCTCATCCGGATACATCAGGGTGACCTTCTTATGCGTGAGTTGGGCAAAGGTGACTTTCAACCCTTTTAGGAAACCGAACATGATTTCACCCCACTTTGTATTTAGATCAGGTATTTGACGACCGCTGTGATCACCAAGTTCAGCAAGGACAGCGGAATCAGCACTTTCCAGCTGAAGACGAGCAGTTGGTCGGTACGAATACGCGGCATGGTAGCCCGCACCCAGAAGAAGAAGAAGATAAACGCCGACACCTTGATCGCAAACCACAGCCAGCCCGGCAGGAACGGCCCTTCCCAACCTCCGAGGAACAAGGTGGTGCCGAGCGCAGACATCGCGAACACATACACGTACTCTGCCAGCATGAAGAAAGCGAAGCGGAAGCCGGTGTACTCGGTGAAGTAGCCGCCGACCAGCTCAGACTCTGCCTCCGGCAAGTCGAACGGTGTGCGGTTCAGCTCTGCAGTCGCCGAGATGATGAAGATGATAAACCCGAGCGCTTGCGGCACGATGTACCAAACGTACGGGAATTGCTTTTGCTGTTCGACGATCTCGACGAGGTTCAAGGAACCTGCCAGCAGCACGACGCCGAGCATCGACATCGCCAGCGGCACTTCGTAGGAGATCATCTGCGCGGCAGAGCGCATCCCGCCGATCAGCGAGTATTTGTTGTTCGAAGCCCAGCCGCCGAGCACGACGCCCAAGATGCTCAGCGCCGACAGCGCGATGTAGTACAGCACGCCGACGTTGCTGGCAGCGGTGAAGATGTGCGTCGCGGTGAACGGGATGATCGCCAGCACCATAAACGATGGGAAGAAGGCGATGATCGGGGCGATCAGGAAGATCGAGCGGTCCGCTTTCGCCGGAACGACGTCCTCTTTGATCAACAGCTTCAAAACGTCTGCCACCGTCTGGAGCAGACCGAGCGGGCCGACGCGATTCGGGCCGATCCGCCACTGCATCCAGCCGATGACCTTCCGCTCAAAATAGATCGTGTAGGTCACGACCCCGAGGATGAAGGCGAGAATGATCACAGCGCCGATCACCATGTTCAGGAACGTTGACAGTTCCAGCGGTTTATCCAACCAGGAGAAAAACTCCACCATTATGCGTCAACCTCCCCAAGCACGATATCGACCGCACCGAGGACTGCAATCAGGTTGGACATCGTCTGGCCTTCCAAAAGCTTCGGCAAGATCTGCAGGTTGATGAAGGAGGGACGACGCCATTTCATGCGGTACGGTTTGTCTTTTCCTTCCGACACGATGTACAGGCCGAGTTCGCCGCGAGCGCCTTCGACAGCGGAGTAGTATTCACCCGCCGGCACGCGCAGAATCTTCGGAACTTTGCCCATCACCGGGCCATCTGGGATCTGCTGTGCCGCCTGCTCGACGATCTTCATCGATTCGACGATCTCGCTCATGTGGCAGACGTAGCGGTCATAGCAGTCGCCCTTCTCGCCGACGATCACATTGAAGTCGAAGCGATCGTAGATCGAGTACGGCTTGTTTTTGCGCAAGTCCCAGTTGAAGCCGGTCGCGCGCAGGTTGATGCCGGACAGCCCGTAGTTGAGCGCGGTGTCCGCATCGTAGATGCCGACTCCCTTGACGCGCTCCAAGAAGATCTCGTTGCCGGAGACCAGCTCGTGGAACATGTTCATCTCTTTGCGCAGATGTGCGATAAAATCGAGCACATCCTGCACCCATCCTTCGGGAGCATCCCATTTCACGCCGCCTACGCGCATGTAGTTGAACGTGAGGCGAGCGCCGGAGATGCGGTTGAACATGTCGATGATCTTCTCGCGGTTTGCAAACGCATACAAGAAGGGGCTCATCGCGCCCAGGTCGAGCAGATAGGTGCCCAAGAACACCAAGTGTGATGCGATGCGGTTGAGCTCGACGACGATGACGCGCAGATGCTCTGCACGCTCCGGCACTTGCAGGTCCATCGCCCGCTCCACCGCATTGACGATCGCATGGTTGTTGATCATCGATGCCAGGTAGTCCATGCGGTCCGTATACGGAATGATCTGCGTATATTGCAGGTCTTCTGCCAACTTTTCAGTCCCGCGGTGCAGGTAGCCGACCACCGGTTCTACATCCCGGATGATCTCGCCGTCCACCTTGACCACAACGCGCAGCACGCCGTGCGTACTAGGGTGCTGAGGACCGATGTTCATCAATAGTTCTTCAGTGCGTATTTCTGCCATCGCTTTCCTTTCCCCCTAGTCCTTCACAACGTAATCTTTGCGCAGCGGATGACCTTGCCAATGGTCTTCCAACATGATGCGTCTCATATCTGGATGTCCGGTAAACGGTACGCCGAGCAGGTCGAAGATCTCGCGCTCCTCCCAGTTCACGCCGCTGAACAGATGCGTGACCGACGGGATGCTCGGCTCTTCGCGCCCGGTGCGCACCTTTACCGCCAAGTCCATGTCGAGCACAAACGAGTGCAGGTAGAGATACACCTCAAAATAACCTTTTGCCATGTGGTCGGTGCCAGCCATCGCTTCCGGATAGACGAAACCAAGCTCGTCTGTCACCTTCAGGAACTCGACGACGTCTGCCCAGCGTTCGTTTTGGATGACCAGAGTCGGCTGGAATTTGGCCAGCAGCGCCTCTTCGATCACCTCTTCACCAAACTTGGCGACCACCTTGCTCTTCACCAGCTCCAGCTGTCCGTTCGCCTTTTCGATGCGCGGATCAACAGGCTCTGGCGTTTCTTCTGTTGCTTTTGTAGCTTCAGGCGCTTTAGTCTCTTCGCTCATCTATCGCACCTTCTTTCCTTTGGCTTCCAAACGAATCTTATCCTGAAGTTTGTTCAGCCCGTAGATCAATGCTGGCGGAGACGGCGGGCAACCCGGGATGTAGACATCGACCGGGATGACTTGGTCTGCACCTTTGACGACCGAATAGGCGCGCACATAGGGACCGCCCGCAGTGGCGCAGGAACCCATCGCGACCACCCATTTCGGCTCCGGCATCTGATCGTAGAGGCGCTTCAAGATCGGCGCCATCTTCTTGGTGATCGTGCCGGCGATGATGATGCAGTCCGCTTGGCGCGGCGATGCGCGGAAGATGATGCCGAAGCGGTCGAGGTCATAGTTGGCAGCGCCTGTGCCCATCATCTCAATGCCGCAGCAAGCGGTGGCAAAAGTAAGCGGCCACAGCGAGTTGGAGCGCGCCCATCCTTTGATCTGCTCAAGCGTTCCGACGATGATGCCCGCCTTGGACAGCTCTTTGGACTCCTCTTCTGAAAAGCCCTCAAACTGCATGTAGGCAGGCTGTTGGTTTGTGTCTTTTGTCATTTCCATTCCAACACCTTCTTTTTCCAGGCATAGACCAGACCGATAGCCAACAGTCCGAGGAAGATCAGCATCTCGACCAGACCGAACAGGCCGAGGCTCTCAAAAGATACTGCCCATGGATACAGGTACATAATTTCGACGTCAAACACCACAAACATAAGTGCAAATAGATAGTAGCGGACGTTATACCGCACGTGTGCTTCACCGAATGGTTCAACGCCGGACTCATAGGTCGTCAGCTTCTCCGGCGTCGGGTTTTTCGGACGCAAGAGCGGCCCGAGAATCCACAACGCCCCGATCGGGAGCAACAAGCCTAAAGCGAGGAACAGGGTGATGAAAACGTAACTGTTCCAAAACGAGACCATACTAGCCCCTCCATCTTCAAAAAGATTTCACAGTTTTGCCCCCAACATTATAACAAAGTCGAGAAGCCATGTAAAACCATGCTTCAAGCGCAAGTACAGGGCAAAAAACAGACTCTCTCATAGCATTTTCCAAATCTGTCCGTTTTTACTCGACAGAAAATATCAAAGAACAGCAAAGCCCCACACATGGATGTGTGGAGCCTGAGCTGTATGGAGTTTAGCGGTTGTTCTTCGCCACATTCAGACGATTGATCGCACGCTGAAGCGCAATTTCCGCACGGGATTGATCGAGGCTATCCGAACGATCAGCCAAACGGCGTTCCGCACGCTCTTTCGCGCGGGTCGCACGGTCGACATCGATCTCTTCTGGCAGCTCTGCCGCTTCTGCGAGCACAGTTACCTTCTCCGGTTTCACTTCGAGGAAGCCACCGGCGACGGAGATCACATCTTCGCCTTGGTCAGTCTTTACACGGAGGGTGCTGATCTTCAAGGTGGTGACGACCGGCGTGTGACCCGCCATGATGCCGAGGTCGCCGTCGCCGCCGCGAGCGATGATCAGGTTTGCCTCTTTCGAGTACACCTTGCGTTCAGGAGTGACGATTTCGATAGGCATTTTGTTCATATCGGTTACCTCCTAAGCCCAAGATGGAGCTTTAGGCATTATTCTTCGCACGCTCGACAACTTCGTCGATCGTACCCGCCATGTAGAAATCACCCTCCGGAATGTCGTCGTGCTTGCCTTCGAGGATTTCTTTGAAACCGCGAACCGTGTCGGCGATCTTCACATAGCGTCCCGGCTTACCGGTGAACTGTTCTGCAACGTTCATCGGCTGCGTCAGGAAACGCTGGATTTTACGAGCGCGCGCAACGGTCGATTTGTCCTCATCGCTCAACTCGTCCATCCCGAGGATCGCGATGATGTCTTGCAGTTCTTTATAGCGCTGCAGAACGGACTGAACGCCGCGTGCTACAGTGTAGTGCTCTTCGCCTACGATGTCCGGGGACAGTGCGCGGGACGTAGAAGCGAGCGGGTCAACCGCCGGGAACAGCGCTTGCTCGGCGATTTTACGCTCAAGGTTGGTCGTCGCATCCAAGTGAGCGAACGCGGTTGCCGGAGCCGGGTCGGTGTAGTCGTCGGCCGGAACGTAGATCGCTTGGATCGAGGTGACAGAACCTTTTTTGGTCGAGGTGATCCGCTCTTGCAGCTGACCCATCTCAGTTGCCAGGGTCGGCTGGTAACCTACTGCGGACGGCATACGGCCGAGCAGTGCGGATACTTCGGAACCCGCTTGGGTGAAGCGGAAGATGTTGTCGATGAAGAAGAGAACGTCGCGCTCTTCCACATCGCGGAAGTATTCAGCGATGGTCAGACCGGTCAGCGCTACGCGAGCACGTGCGCCCGGCGGCTCGTTCATCTGGCCGAAGACCATGGCGGTCTTCTCGATTACGCCAGAATCTCTCATCTCGTGGTAGAGGTCGTTCCCTTCGCGGGTACGCTCACCAACACCTGCGAATACGGAGAAACCGCCGTGCTGCTTCGCGATGTTGTGGATGAGCTCCTGGATGGTAACGGTCTTACCTACACCAGCACCGCCGAACAGACCGATCTTACCGCCCTTGATGTACGGTGCGAGCAAGTCGATAACTTTGATGCCAGTTTCGAAGATTTCAACCTTGGTGGACAGATCTGCATACTCCGGTGCCGGAGAGTGGATCGGGTCTCTGCGCTCAACTGCGACCGGACCTGCTTCGTCGATCGTATCCCCGAGGATGTTGAAGATGCGGCCCAGAGTAGCCGGTCCGACCGGCACGGAGATCGGAGCGCCGGAGTCAACAACTTCCATCCCGCGCACCAGGCCGTCGGTGGAAGACATTGCGATCGTACGAACAACATTGTTACCGAGATGAAGCGCGACTTCAAGCGTGAGGTTGATGTCAGTTTCACCTTCGTTTTGTGCTTTATACGTAATGGTCAGTGCGTTGTTGAGAGCCGGAAGCTGTCCTTCCGGGAAACGAACGTCTACAACTGCGCCCAGAACCTGATTGATACGTCCAGTGTTCACACGTTTCCCTCCATTCGTGCGTTCTTATGGGTGCTTATGATTCGAGTGCTGCAGCACCGCCGACAATCTCGGTGATCTGCGTGGTGATCGCCGCTTGACGAGCGCGGTTGAGCGCCAGCGTCAAGTTGTTGATGATCGTCGCTGCGTTATCTGTCGCAGCGCCCATCGCTGTCATCCGGGCACCGAACTCGGAAGCTTTCGATTCCAGCGCGGCGGAGAAGATCAACGTCTCAGCGTACTTCGGCAGGAGATTGTCCAGAACCGCTTCAGCCGATGGCTCGTAATCGTATTTTGCTGTGATCGTCCCTGGTGCCGGCTTCTCCTTCTGAGCGCCCACATCTTCCAGCGGGAGCAGTTTGCGGGAGACCGGGTTTTGCACGAGCGGGTTGACGAACTCGTTGTAGAGCACGTACACCTCGTCATACACACCGTCTTGGAACAGTTGCACAACTTGAGTAGCTACAGACTTAATATCCGCATAGGTCGGATTGTCCGACAGACCAACAACTTCACCGACGAGCGGGTATCCACGACGCTTGAAGAAGTCGCGCGCCTTGCGACCGATCGCAAAAACTGCATACTCGTTTTGCGATTTGCCACGCATTTGGTTCACAGCAGTACGGATGACCTGTGCGTTGAAAGAACCTGCGAGGCCGCGGTCGGAGGAGATGACCACATAACCGGTTTTCTTAACAGGGCGCGAAACCAACATCGGATGGTTCACTGCGCCGCTGCCAGATGCGATGCTACCGATTACTTCTTCAAGTTTTGCTGCGTACGGGCGCGCTTGTTCTGTGCGCTCTTGTGCCCGGCGCAACCTTGCCGCAGCTACCATTTTCATCGCTTTGGTGATTTGTTGGGTGTTTTTCACGGACCGAATCCGCTGACGAATGTCGCGGGTATTTGCCATGATTCCACCACCTTACCAGATGAAATGGTTATGCTAGACGACAGCTTGGATTACCCAACGAAAGTCGTTTTGAACTTCGCGACCGCTTCTTTGAGCAGCGCTTCAGTCTCTTTGGAGAGGTCTTTGCTCTCGACGATCGCTTTTGCGATCTGCGGATAGTTGGTGTCCGCAAACGCCAGCCATTCGGATTCGAAGCGACGAATGGAAGTGACCGGAACATCGTCCGCATGTCCGTTTACAGCCGCCCAGAGGGAGATGACCTGCTTTTCAACAGTCAGCGGCTGGTATTGACCTTGTTTCAGGATCTCAACGAGGCGAGCACCGCGGTCGAGACGCGCTTGGGTCGCTTTGTCGAGGTCGGAGCCGAACTGTGCGAACGCTTGCAGTTCGCGGTATTGCGCGAGGTCAAGACGCAGGGTACCTGCAACCTTTTTCATCGCTTTGATCTGAGCGGAACCACCTACGCGAGATACGGAGAGACCTACGTTTACTGCCGGGCGTTGACCGGAGTTGAACAGGTCGGACTCCAGGAAGATCTGGCCGTCGGTGATGGAGATTACGTTGGTCGGGATGTACGCCGAAACGTCACCCGCTTGGGTCTCGATGAACGGCAGCGCGGTCAGAGAACCGCCACCGCGTGCGTCAGACAGCTTCGCTGCGCGCTCCAGCAGACGGGAGTGCAGGTAGAAGACGTCGCCCGGGAATGCTTCGCGGCCCGGAGGACGGCGCATCAGCAGGGACATTTCGCGGTATGCTGCAGCTTGTTTGGACAGGTCATCGTATACGCAGAGAACGTGACCGCCCTTGTACATGAAGTATTCGCCCATCGCGCAACCTGCGTACGGAGCCAGGAAGAGCAGCGGAGCCGGATCGGATGCGGATGCGGAAACGACGATGGTGTACTCCATCGCACCGTGCTTGCGCAGGGTTTCCACAACTTGTGCGATCGTCGATTGCTTTTGGCCGATTGCGACGTATACGCAGATGACGCCTTGGCCTTTTTGGTTGATGATCGTGTCGAGCGAAACGGCAGTTTTACCCGTTTGGCGGTCACCGATGATCAGCTCGCGCTGACCGCGGCCGACCGGGATCATCGCGTCGATCGCTTTGATACCCGTTTGCATCGGCTCGTGAACCGATTTACGGTCGATAACGCCCGGAGCCGGAGACTCGATCGGACGGAATTCTTTCGTTTCGATCGGGCCGCGGCCGTCGATCGGTTGACCGAGAGCGTTTACAACGCGGCCGATCAGTGCTTCACCTACCGGAACTTGCGCGATGCGGCCGGTACGTTTTACTTGGTCGCCTTCTTTGATACCGAGAACGGTACCGAGGACAACCGCACCGACGTTGTTTTCTTCAAGGTTGAACGCCATACCCAAGGTGCCGTTCGGGAATTCGAGAAGTTCCCCGGCCATTACTTTCTCAAGACCATGGATACGAGCAATACCGTCACCAACTTGAATTACGGTGCCTACGTCGTATACTTGAACTTCAGATTGATAGTTTTCAATCTGCTGCTTGATCAGCGAACTGATTTCTTCAGGACGAATGCTCATGATCTCACCCCAGTCGTACTAGTATTTGAGCGTTTGACGGAAACGTTCGAGCTGGCCGGTTACGGAGTAGTCGAGGACACGGTCTCCGATGCGGACTTTCAGCCCACCGATCAGAGACGGGTTGACTTTCGCCGCAAACTCCACCTGCTTGCCGTTTACGCCAAGCTTGGATTTCAGCGCGTTCAGTTCTTCATCAGAAAGCTGAACTGCCGATTCTACTTCCGCCTTGATGCGACCGCGAGCCGCATCTGCCAATTCAACATACGTTGCGCCGATCTCTACGATCGCATCTTGGCGACGGCGGTCGAACAGCAGGTTCAGGAAATTGAGAACGAGGTCTGAAACGCGACCCTGAAACAGCTCTGCAACCTGCTTTTTCTTCGCGTCGATCGAAATGCCAGGGTGCTCAAGGACGTTCATCAGCTCCGGGTGGGAGTTGAAGACGTCGAGGATGCTCCCCAGTTCCTTTTCGACCGAATCAACTTGATTGCGTTCGCTCGCAACACTGTACAAAGCTTCTGCGTAACGCTTCGCAACTACGGTGTTCTTCATACACGAACACCCATTTCTTTAACCGCTTCTTCGAAGAGAGCCTTATGCCCCTCTGCGTTCAGCTCTTTGCTCACGATCTTGCCTGCGAGGAGCACCGACAGGTTGCCCACTTGCTCGCGAAGTTCAGCGATTGCTTGCTCTTTTTCACGGTTGATGTCAGCCACAGCTTCTTCTTTCAGGCGGCGCGCTTCAGTTTCTGCAGCCGCGATGATGTCGGTCGCTTGCTTTTCGCCCGTGCGGCGAGCGTTCTCCATGAGTTCGTGCGCGTCTTGCTTCGCCTTGTCGATCGCAGAGCGATGTTCAGCAGCCAGACGGTCCGCTTCCTCACGGTTTTTCTCAGCCGTGGTGATCTGATTCTCGATATATTGAGCGCGTTCGTTCATCACACGCATGAGAGGACCAAATGCAAACTTGCGCAGCAACAGGAAGAGGATGACAAACACTCCGAGCTGGACAAGCATGGTTCCCAGTTGCAATTCCATTGAAATTCACTCCTTTCGAGGTGGACAAAAGGAAGGCGCAGGCGTGTAACAGCGCCCCGCCGTCCTGCTGATCGTCCGGAATGGTTTAGCGAGATGCGAAGAGGATCAAACCGATTGCAACGGAGATAACTGGGAGTGCCTCTACGAGACCCAGACCGATAAACATTTGAGTTTGCAGCATACCTTTTGCTTCCGGTTGACGAGCGATACCTTCGATTGTGCGGCCTACAACAAGACCGTTACCGATACCAGCACCAACAGCTGCGAGACCAAGGCACAGAGCGATTGCAGTTTCCATGAGAAAAGAACCTCCTTAAGGTAGAGAGATAAATTTTATTGGATTGAAAGGGTAAAACGTGATGCCAGTGCGCCGCCGAGCTCTAGTGAGCTTCTTCTTTGTGCGGCAGTTTTTGCGAGATGTACACGAGGGTCAAAACGGTAAATACGAACGCTTGGATCGTACCTACGAACAGCGAGTACGCCAACCAGACGATCATCGGGATGCCGCCGAGCGGTACGAAGCCGAACAGCATCGGGACGCTCAGCAGGATGGCGATCAACACCTCACCCGCAAAGATGTTCCCGTAAAGACGCAGACCGAGCGTCAGGAACTTCGCCGCTTCATCGATCAGATGAAGGATGAAGAAGGCCGGGTTGGGCTCGAAGTAGTGCTTGAAGTAGCTCCGCGGGTTGCGCAGGCCGATGATGTGCGTCATGGTTACGATTCCGACCGACATCGCCATCGCGACGCTCAGGTTGGCAGTCGGCGACATAAACCAAGCGATGTGACCTTCCCCGCCATGCGCGTCGAGCATTCCTTGGGATACCCCGAGGGTCGGCTCTTGCACATGAGTGACGACGTTGGTGATCAGACCCATCTGGTTTGCCACGAAGAGGTAGATGATCAAAGTGAATGCGAGCGGAACATAAGTCATCGCACGGTCACCGATCGTGTCCTTCGCAAGGCCGGTGATGAAGTCGACCACCCACTCGAAGAAGTTCTGAATGCCGCGTGGTCGGCGAATGTTGATGTTCGCCACCGCCAGACGCGCCAGAACCAAAACGACCAGCGCAGCCAGCACGCTCGTTCCGATCGCAGTCAGGTTGACCGCCCAAATCCCTTCTCCGAGGGTAGGAAATAAGTGATCCATTTCAAATTTCACCCCTTCCAAGATAGCGTGATGGTGCTTATGAAGTTTTAAGTTTGCTGTATAGGAAGCCCACCAAGAGCACCAGCTGATAGACGAAGAAGCCGATCAGGAGCCCAGGAAGACTAACATACCCGATTTTGGGTTCTAAAGCTTGTACGACGAGCACCGCCCCGAGGATCATCACCATCCGGTACATCATGATGGTGCTCGGCCGTTTCCGCACTTGGCGCAAGGCGACATCTGCCGCCATCTCCGTCTGTTTGGAAGCGCTCACAGCAAAGTACAGACTGACAGCCGACCCGATGGTCAGGCCGGCAAAGAGCGACCGAAGGCTAGGCAACAGTGCCCAGAGTGCCGCAAAAACTAGCGTGACGGTCAAAGTGGATTTGACCGTTCTTCTGACAAGGCGCTGAAACTCGTTCATGTCGTGTCGAGACTCCCATCTTTACCTCAAAATGGCACATTGTTACAGTCACCTTGAGGTCGTAAATTTATGTATGTGAGTCCACAAAAAAACCTCTGAGCCACGAGGTTTCATCAGGTAAAACGCCAATCCCTTGTATGAAACCCCAACCCAGAGAACATACTACTATATCCCCCCTTGCCTTGTCAACGAAGCCAAGGGGGGTGAACACGTTCGAAAAGAGACTTTTATCTGCCGTTCATAAAACGGACAAAAAATTGTTAAAAGTCCCCTCGGAGCGGTGCCTTTTAGCGTTCAAACACGAGCGCTACACCTTGGCCGCCACCGATGCAAAGCGTCGCCAAGCCGCGTTTCGCATCGCGCTTTTCCATCTCGTGGATCAGCGAGACGAGCACGCGAGCGCCCGATGCGCCGATCGGATGGCCGAGGGCGATGGCACCGCCGTTGACGTTCAGCTTTTCGCGGGGAATCTCAAGCTCTTTGCCTACCGCCAAGGACTGTGCGGCAAACGCCTCGTTCGCTTCGATCAGGTCGATGTCGGCGATGGAGAGGTTCGCGCGCTCTAGCACCTTTTGGGTCGCGTAGATCGGGCCGAGCCCCATCACGTTCGGATCGAGGCCTGCCGACGCGTAGGCGCTGACGGTGCCGAGAATCTTCAGCCCGAGCTGTTCCGCCTTCTCGCGGGACATGACCAGGACGGCTGCTGCGCCGTCGTTGATGCCAGACGCGTTGCCTGCGGTGACGGTGCCTTCCTTTTTGAAGGCGGGTCGCAGCTTGCCGAGCGTCGCTGCGGTCGTGCCTGCGCGCGGGAACTCATCCTTGTCAAAGACGATCGGGTCGCCCTTGCGCTGCGGGATGCTCACCGGCACGATCTCGCCCTTGAATCGGTCAGATGCGAGCGCCGCTTCCGCCTTTTGTTGCGACCACGCGGAAAACTCGTCCTGCTCTTCGCGCGTCAGACCGTAGCGCTCCGCCACGTTCTCCGCGGTGATGCCCATATGCGTGTCATCAAATGCGCACCACAGGCCGTCGCGGATCATGATGTCGACCACTTTTTGATCGCCCATGCGGAACCCGGTACGTGCCCCTTCTAATAAATAGGGAGCGCGCGACATGTTCTCCATGCCGCCTGCGAGGATCACATCAGCATCGCCCGCCTTGATCGCCTGCGCAGCCAGCATGACCGCCTTCAGACCGGAGCCGCACACTTTGTTGATCGTCATCGAAGCGATCGTGTTCGGCAGGCCTGCCTTGACCGCTGCTTGACGCGCCGGGTTCTGCCCGAGGCCCGCCTGCAGCACGTTGCCCATGATCACTTCTTCCACCAGATCGGCAGACACTCCCGCGCGGTTTAACGCCTCTTGCAACACGATCGCGCCAAGCTCTGGAGCGGGAATCCCTGCCAGCGCGCCTTGAAAGTTGCCGATCGCTGTTCTAACAGCGCTCACAATCACTGCATCTCGATTCGACATTCAAAACTCTCCTCTCGAAAACAAACACTATTCCCACTATATATTCTCGACGCCCTCCTGTTTCCCTGCCGCATCCTTTGCACGCGCCGCCCTTCTGCGCCTCGCTCCTGCGGGCAAATGACCGTTCGCCTCTTTTCACTTCGGTTGATCGCGTGGTAAATTATCATCAACAGAGTGAATCTCACGCGTCCACGGAATAGGAGACATCGACATGCAATATTTGACCCTCGGCCAAAAGTTGCGCCTGAAGCGCAAAGAATTGGATCTCACGTTGAAGGACGTGGCAGGCGATCATATCTCTCCTGCGACGATCAGCCTCGTCGAGCGGGATCTGCAAGTTCCTTCTGAGGAACTGCTGCGCTACCTCGCCGAGCGGATGCAGACGCCCTACAGCTATTTTAAGGAAACGCCTGAGGAGACGCTCGGTCGCCGCGCGAAGACGCTGCTCGCCGAGGCGGAAGCGCTGGTGCTGCGCAGACGCTATTCGATGGCGTCGCGCTTTGCGGAAGAGATCCTGAGCGATGCGCAGGATCTGCGACTGCATTCGTACATCGCCCAATCGGCGCTTCTGCTCGCCCGCATCGCCCTGCTGCAGGAAGACTACCACAGCGCCAACGATCGCCTGTTTGAAGCGCAGTCTGCCGCCCACCTGTCTGGACATCATCAATGGCTTCCGCACATCTACCTTCAGTTTGCACAAGTTTCCTTCCGCCAAACGTTTTACGCACAGACGCTCGACTACCTGAAGCAGGCGGACCAATCTTTGCACGACCTACAGGACGATGAGCTGCGGCGCAAGGTTCTCTCTCTCCTATCGCAAACCTACCACAAGCTGGGCAAATACGACCAAGCGCTCGACGCCGCGCAGCAGGCGATCGCGCTCGTCTCGAAGATGAACAACTTGGAAGCGTATGCAGAATCGCTGCTCCTGCTCGGCACGACCTACCGCGAACAGGAGCAATACGACCAAGCGCTCGATCTGTTTCAGCAGGCGATGCGCATCTCGCGGCAGCTGGAGACTCAGCACGAGCTGTCCGAAGCGGAGCGCCACATGGCCGAGCTCTATGTGAAGACGGGTGACCATCAGCAGGCCAACCTGCACTACGAGCTGGCCATCCAGCAAAAACTGGCGCTCGGCGATCCTGCCCTGCTGGCGACGATGCTCGATCATGTCGAAGCGCTGCTCGATGCGGGCGAGGTGGCCGCTGCGCAAAGCCGCTTGCAGGCGGCGCTCGGCAGCGAGGTGATCTCCCTGTCGGAAGAGGATCGCGCGCGGGCGCTCGCCCTGTCCTATCAGATCTCCTGTCTCGTGGGCGACGAATCGACCGGCCGCCATGCGCTGGAAGAGAGCTTGCAGCTCGCCCGCAGTCAGGCGATGCCAGCGCGCCTGCCCGATCTGTTGGTCAAGCTGGGGCGCATCTGCGCCAAGGCGGGCGACCAGACGATGGCGACCCAGCTGTTTGGTGAAGCGCTGGCCGGCTATGAAAGCCTTGGCGTGATCATGCGACCAAGCTCCAAACAGGCGTAGAGCGTTCGGGAAACAGAAAAAGACCGTTGACAGCCATTCGCGTTGGCTCAACGGTCTTTTTTCTTGCGCTCCTCCCCTGGTGCAGCTCACGCCTCACAGCAGGGAAGCGCGAGTCAAGCGATGGGAAGGACATCTGCTAGACGGAGAACTCCCCCGGCTTGTCCCCCCGCCCGAAGTGGTGCAAGATCGCCTGCACGATCCGGTCGGACGCCTTTCCGTCACCGTACGGGTTGGTCGCGATCGACATCTTGCGGTGCGCCTCCTCGTCGGTGATCAGCTCGTTCGCCATTCTGTAGATCGTCTCCTCATCGGTGCCGGCCAGCTTCAGCGTGCCCGCATCGATCCCCTCAGGACGCTCGGTGGTATCGCGCAGCACCAGCACCGGAACGCCGAGCGAAGGCGCTTCCTCTTGGATGCCGCCCGAGTCGGTCAGGATCAGGTAGGCGCGAGACATGAAGTTGTGTCCATCATACACGTCCATCGGATCGGTCAGATGGATGCGCTGATGATCGCCCAAGATCTTGCGCGCCGGCTCCTGCACCGCCGGGTTCAGGTGCACCGGATAGACGACCACCAGGTCTTGATGCTCGTCCACCAAGCGGCGCACCGCGCGGAAGATGTTCTCCATCTTCTCGCCGAGGTTCTCCCGACGATGTGCCGTCATGAACACCAACCGCTGTCCTGGCTTCATCTGGTCGAGAATCGGGTGCGAGTAGGAATCGCGAACGGTGGTCTCCATCGCGTCGATCGCCGTGTTGCCGGTGACGATGATCGTCTGCTCGCGCTTGTTCTCCGCAAGCAGGTTCGCCCTCGACTGCTCGGTCGGCGCGAAGTGCAGATCTGCCATCACCCCGGTCAGCTGACGGTTCATCTCCTCCGGGAACGGCGAATACTTGTCGTGCGTTCGCAGCCCCGCCTCGACATGTCCGACCGCCACCTGTTGATAGAATGCTGCCAGTGCGCCGACAAACGTGGTCGAAGTGTCGCCGTGGACGAGCACGATCTGCGGCTGCTCCTTTTGGATCACTTCCTGCAGCCCTGCCAGCGCCTTGATCGTGACGCCGGTCAGCGTCTGCCTCTGCTCCATGATGTCCAGATCATAGTCGGGCGTGATCTCAAACAGCTCAAGCACTTGGTCGAGCATCTGGCGGTGTTGCGCCGTCACGCAGACGCGGGAGTGAATTTGCTCTCCCGCTCGCTCCAACGCTTTTACCAGCGGAGCCATCTTGACCGCTTCAGGACGGGTGCCGAACACCGTCAGTACACGAATGGGTTCCATCTTGTTCATCGCTCTCCTTTTCTCTGCCAAAACCTACTTCGTCCCAAACAGGCGGTCGCCCGCATCTCCGAGACCAGGTGTGATATAACCGTGATCGTCGAGGCGCTCATCGACAGCCGCCACGTAGATGTCCACATCCGGGTGCTCGCGCTGCACGACGGCGACGCCCTCTGGGGAGGCGATCAGGCACATCAGCTTGATGTTCTTCGCGCCGCGCTGTTTCATAAACGTGATCGCAGCAGCGGCCGACCCGCCGGTCGCAAGCATCGGGTCGACGGCGATCAGATCGCGCTCCTCGATGTCGGACGGCAACTTGCAGTAATACTCAACCGGCTGCAGCGTCTCCGGGTCGCGGTAGAGGCCGATATGGCCGACCTTCGCGCTTGGAATCAGGTTCAAGATGCCGTCCACCATGCCGAGCCCTGCGCGCAGGATCGGCACGACGCCGAGCTTCTTGCCGGCGAGGATCTTCGTCTTGGCGGTCGCGACCGGCGTGTCGATCGTCGTCTCCTCAAGCGGCAGATCGCGGGTCGCCTCGTAGGCCATCAGCATCGCCACCTCTTCGACCAGCTCGCGGAACTGCTTGGTTCCGGTGTGCTTGTCACGTATGTACGTCAATTTATGTTGGATCAACGGGTGATCAAAAACATAGACTTTGCTCATCGACAGATCTCCTTTTCCTTTCCAAATCTCTTCCCATTA
>NZ_JBHUIO010000005.1:889103-957470 GCF_042682745.1 Tumebacillus lipolyticus
TTTCTTACAGATAGGTCAAGCCTTCGTACATCGGGAACTTTTTGCAGAGCTCCTGCACTCTGTGCATCGCCTCGTTGATCTTGGTCTGATCGTCCTTGTGCTTCAGCGTCAACTCGATGATGTCGGCGATCTCGACCATCTCTGCGACTCCGAAGCCGCGCGAGGTGACAGCCGGCGTACCGATCCGCACGCCCGACGTGACAAACGGGGAAGCCGGGTCGAACGGGATGGTGTTTTTGTTGGTGGTAACGCCCACTTCGTCGAGCAGATGCTCCGCCTCTTTGCCGGTCAGACCGAGGTTGCGCACGTCGATCAGCAGCAGGTGGTTGTCGGTGCCGCCGGAGACGATGGTCAGGCCGCGCTCGATCAGCGCGCTCGCCAGCGCCTGTGCGTTGTCGACCACCTGTTGGATATATCCTTTAAACTCATCGCTCAGCGCTTCGCCAAACGCGACCGCCTTCGAAGCGATCACATGCATCAGCGGGCCGCCTTGAATGCCGGGGAAGATCGCTTTGTCGATCGCCTTCGCATACTGCTCTTTGCAGAGGATCAGACCACCGCGCGGGCCGCGAAGCGTCTTGTGCGTGGTGGAGGTCACAAAGTCTGCATACGGCACGGGGGACGGATGATGACCGGTCGCGACCAGACCTGCGATGTGCGCCATGTCGACCATCAGGTATGCGCCCACTTCGTCTGCGATCTCGCGGAGCTTTTGGAAATCGATCTTGCGCGGGTAAGCGGATGCGCCCGCGACGATCATCTTCGGCTTGTGTTCGAGCGCCAGAGCGCGCACTTTGTCATAGTTGATCAGGTGCGTATCCTCTTCGACCCCGTAGTCGACAAAATTATAATATTGGCCGGAGATGTTGACCGGGCTGCCGTGGGTGAGATGTCCACCATGCGACAGGTTCATCCCGAGCACCGTGTCGCCCGGCTTCAAGAAAGCAAAATAGACCGCAGTGTTCGCCTGTGCGCCAGAGTGCGGCTGCACGTTTGCATGCTCCGCGCCGAACAGCTGCTTCAGACGATCGCGCGCGATGTTTTCCACGATGTCCACATACTCGCAACCACCGTAGTAACGCTTGCCCGGATAGCCTTCCGCATACTTGTTGGTCAGCACCGTTCCCATCGTTTCCATCACAGCGCGGGACACGAAGTTCTCCGACGCGATCAGCTCGATCTTTGTACGCTGACGCCCAAGCTCTTGCTCGATCGCTTCTGCGACCGCACGGTCTACCAATCTCAAATGACTCATCTCAATCTCCCCTTTTTCAGAACTAAACGGCCTTAATGCCGAACATTATAGCATAATATCAAAAAAAAGTTCGTGTTTTTCGCTATTCTCTTCCGTTTTCTGCGAGCGAATAGTGCGCTCGCGCCCCGCCGATCAGCTTCGGGCGGGTGCGCGCCATCGTCAGGTGCGCTTCCCCGATCTCGCGCAAGCTGCCGCGCACCGGCACGGCGACCTGCCGCAAGTGCATGCCGATCAGCGTATCGCCGATATCGAGGCCGGCGTGCGCGCTGATGCGCTCGACCATCACCGGCTGTGCGAGCTGGCGAAATGCGGTGGAGGCGACCGCTCCGCCCGCCTTGGGCACGGGCACGACCATCACTTCCTCCAAGTCGAAACGGCGCAGTGTGGAGCGCTCGACGACCAGCGCGCGATTCAAATGCTCACAGCACTGAAAGGCGACATGAAATCCGAATCGTTCCCGCGCTTCGAGCACCGCCTCGACGATCAGGGCTGCCGCTTCCATCGAGCCGCCTGAGCCGATCTTCTTCCCGACGACCTCGCTGGAAGATGCGCCGATCACCAGGATCTGATCCTGATCGAGTTGCGCCGCAGCTTGCAGCTCTTCGATCGCTCGCAAAGTCTGCGCTTTGACTTCGGTGAGCTCGGGCGTCAGCATCCGCCGATCCCTGCATCGCGTCCGAAGCGCTTCTCGATGTCGGCGATCTTGCCGACGCGAGCTGCGTGGCGCCCGCCGCTAAACTCGGTGGTCAGCCAGAGCTCGACAATATCGTCTGCCAGGCCCGGGCCGATGACGCGCGCGCCCATCGCCATCACGTTCGTATCGTTGTGCTCGCGGGTCGCTTTGGCCGAAAACGTATCGTGCAGCAAGGCGCAGCGAATGCCCGGCACCTTGTTGGCGACGATCGACATGCCAAGCCCGGTTCCGCAGATCAGGATGCCGCGATCATATTCACCGCGCGCGACCGCCTCCGCCACCAAAATTCCGTAGTCCGGATAGTCGACCGACTCTTCCGAGTATGTACCAAAATCATGGTAGGAAAGCCCCAAGCTCTCCAACTTCTTCTTGACCGACTCTTTGAGCGTATAGCCGCCGTGGTCGGCTGCGATTGCAACTTTCATTGAGTTGACCTCCGTCACATGAGTTCGATTCCATTCTAGTATAGCGTACCCCGTCTGAAAAATCGTACCCGAAGTTTCCGAAAAGTGCTACTCTGTTAGATAGGAGAATTTAACTCTGTTAGATGGGAGTGGAAATTACGTGGAATCTGAGATGAACCAGGAGTCGCCACCGATACAAAAAGAGCAATGGCGCAACTTTTGGCGCTTGCTCGCCTCAACCAACCCGCCTAAACTGCTTCTGCTCGGCGTCTTGATCTTGAGCTTGGTCAACACGGGCGCTTCGTTGATCGTGCCGTGGTTTACGAAAAACTTGGTCGATGTCGTGACCGTGTCCACGCTCAACACCTCTGTGATCCTGCTCTTGATCGGCGCGTTTTTACTCCAAGGACTTTCATCAGGCTTTTCGCACTACATGCTCTCCTTCGCCGGAGAGAAGGTGGTTTCCAACCTGCGACGCCGCCTGTGGGAAAAGCTGCTCAAATTGCCGATCCCCTATTTTGATGCGCATCGCTCCGGCGAGACGATCTCGCGGATGACCAGCGATACGGGGATCATCAAAGACATCATCGTCACGCATCTGATCTCCTTTTTCACCAGCATCATCTCGGTGATTGGCTCGATCGTCATCCTGCTCTACCTCGACTGGCAGATGACGCTGGTGATGCTGACAGCCGTTCCGATCACCTTCCTGATCATCCTCCCGCTCGGGCGGAAGATCTACAAGATCTCCAAAGGGCTGCAGGACGAGATGGCCGGCTTCACCGGCTTGCTGTCGCAAGTGCTGTCTGAGATTCGCCTGGTCAAGTCGTTCAACGCGGAGAGCCATGAGGGCGAAAAGGGCGATCAGCGCATCCAACACCTGTTCAAGTTCGGGTTGCGAGAAGCGAAGATCCAAGCGCTGTTAGCCCCGATGATGACCTTCTTGATGATGGCGATCCTGGTCGTGATCATCGGCTTCGGCGGCGTGCGGGTGGCGACAGGTGCGCTCTCCGCCGGCGAATTGGTCGCCTTCATCCTCTATCTGTTTCAGATCATCATTCCGTTCGGACAGCTCGCACAGTTTTTCACCTCCCTGCAAAAGGCGATGGGAGCGACCGAGCGCGTGGTGAACATCTTGGAGCACGAAGAGGAAGATCATGTGGTGCAAAAAGCGGTGGAAGACCCCGCCCAGCCGATCTTGCTCGACGACCTGTCCTTCTCCTATCAGACGGGCGATCAGGTGTTGCACAACGTCAGCCTGACCATTCCCTCAGGCAAGGTGACCGCCGTCGTCGGACCGAGCGGGTCCGGCAAGACGACTTTGTTCTCGCTCTTGGAGCGCTTTTACCGCCCGTCGAGCGGAAGCATCCTGCTCGGCGACACACCGATCGACACGTACAACCTGAAATCGTGGCGGACGCAGCTCGGCTATGTCTCCCAAGAAAGCCCGCTGATGGCAGGCTCGATCCGGGACAACATCTGCTATGGCGTCGAGCGCGAAGTATCGGAAGCGGAGATGGTGCTTGCAGCCGAGATGGCCTATGCGCATCACTTCATCTTGGAGATGCCAAACGGGTATGACACCGAAGTGGGCGAGCGTGGGATCAAAGTATCGGGCGGCCAGCGCCAGCGGATCGCGATCGCCCGCGCGCTGCTGCGCAACCCGAACATCCTGATGCTCGACGAAGCGACTTCCGCCTTGGACAGCACCTCCGAAAAAGTGGTGCAAGACGCGCTGAACAACCTGATGCATGGGCGCACCACCTTGGTCATCGCTCATCGCCTCTCCACCGTCATCGACGCCGATCAGATCGTCGTCCTCGAAGCGGGGCGCGTCACAGGTGTCGGCACGCACGAAGAGCTGTTCGCCTCGCACGACCTGTATCGGGAGCTGGCGACCCAGCAGTTCCAACTGGACGAGAGCGACTCGAATCAAGTCGACTCGAACGAAGGCGACAAAACCGAATCTTGACGCGACAAAAGCCACAGTGCTCAACTGTGGCTTTCGCTTCGTCTTCGGAGGGCATCCGGTCGATCGCCGTATGCCCTCTTTCAGCAGATCAGTTCGCTTGAAACACTTGCTCGATGCGCTCAAGCGCCCAATCGAGCTCTTCCTTCGTGATGACGAGCGGCGGTGCAAAGCGGATCGTCGTCTCATGCGTCTCCTTGCAGAGCAGCCCGAGCTCCTTCAGCTGCTCGCAGTACGGACGAGCTGCTGTGGTCAGCTCGATGCCGATGAACAGACCGCGGCCGCGAACTTCCTTAATCGCCTCGTTTTGAATCGCCTGCAAACGCTCCAAGAAGTAAGCGCCCAGCTCAAGCGAGCGCTCGGAGAGCTTCTCCTCTTCCACCACCTGCAGCGATGCGAGCCCGACAGCTGCAGCCAGCGGGTTCCCGCCGAACGTGGAGCCATGCGAACCCGGCTCGAACACGCCGAGCACTTCCCGATCTGCCGCGACAGCCGAGACGGGGAACACGCCGCCGCCGAGCGCCTTGCCCATGATGTACACGTCTGGCGTCACATCTTCCCAGTCGGAGGCAAACCGCTTGCCCGTGCGGCCAAAACCGGTCTGGATCTCATCTGCCATCAGCAGCACGTTCTGCTCGCGGCACAGCTCCTGCGCCTGCTTCAAGAACCCGTCCTGCGGGATGATGATGCCCGCCTCCCCTTGGATCGGCTCGACGAGGAAGGCGACCGTGTTCGGCGTGATCGCCGCTCTCAGCGCTTCGATATCGCCGTAGGGGATGATGCGGAAGCCCGGAGTGAAGGGGCCGAAGCCGCGCTTGTACTCCTCCGCCGAAGAGAACGAGGTGATCGTGATCGTCCGGCCGTGGAAATTTCCTTCGCAGACGATGATCTCCGCCTGGTCCTCCGGCACCTGCTTCACCGAATAGCCCCAGCGGCGCGCCGCTTTCAGCGCCGTCTCCACCGCTTCTGCCCCCGTGTTCATCGGCAGGATCATCTCCTTGCCGGTCGCTTCGGCCAACGCCTCGTAAAAGACGCCGAGCTGGTCGTTGTAAAACGCGCGCGAGGTGAGCGTCACGCGATCCGCTTGCTCTTTTAACGCTTGGATGATCTTCGGATGGCGATGACCCTGATTGAGCGCAGAGTAGGCGCTCAACATGTCCATGTAGCGCTGCCCCTCCGCATCTTCTACCCAAACCCCTTCCGCCTTGGCGATGACGATCGGAAGCGGGTGATAGTTTTTCGCACCAAACTTTTCGGTCGTATCCATCACTTGACTCGATTGATTCATCGATGATTCCTCCTTTTCACTGTCCTCTGCACAGATTGTGCGGTGGACGCATTCGCAGGATTCCTGCTCAATCTCTTAATCTAGTATATCCTACCAAATGGTTGCACAACCACCAAAAAACCACAGCTATGCACTGTGGTTTTCTGCGCTCAACTTTTGAATCAGCTTTGCCAGCAGTGTGTCGATCTCCACCGCACACGCATCGTACACCTGTTGGGAACCGCCAAACGGGTCGGCGATCTCATAGTCGGGCAGCTGTCCCATCAGCTCCATCATCCGGCTGCTCTCCGCCTCGACGGTCGCTTCCAACTGCTGCTGCAGCCGCATCAGCTCTTGCTCTGCGCCCTGCGCGCCCCGCTGATAGCGCTCCTGAATCGACTGCACCTCGTCTGCCCGCTCCATCAAAAACAGGCTCTGCTTCATCTGCGCTTCCGCTTGCAGAGCGCCCATCTCATCGAGGATCGCAAGGTTCTGCGGATCGTCGTCCACAAACTCTTTGAGCGTGCAGGTCTTGTCGAGCGCCTCGATGTAGCGCTCTAAGATCGCGCGCTTGTGCGACTGGCCCATCGTCAAGATCAGATCGGCCCAGTCCACCAGCTCGCGATCTAAAGGCGATGCTGCGTGGGCAGCGCCATCCAGCCCTTTTGCCTTCAGCACGTTGATCGCTCCCTGCGATGCGGGCGAGCCTGACATCGCCGCCACGCCCGCCGAGCGCACCTCCACTCGACCTCCGAGGCCCGCCTGCTGGAGGCGCTTGCGCATCAGAGGCTCAGCCATCGCGCTGCGACAGGTGTTCCCGGTACATACAAACAACAGTTTCATCCGCTTCTCCCTCATTCCGTTCGCTTTTTTCTCCTTATCAGTATAGCCTCGGGGTGATCTGCCATGCAAATGAAAGTGAGCAGACCTGAGCTGCTCAAGCTATAACTTGTACACTCTTTCGACGATCGAGGCCTTCCCATCACCCGCCGTGCAGATGAAAATATTCGGCGACCAGCATCACCAGCGCGCCGATGATCGAGCCTCCCACCGTGATCACCTTGGACGAATGCCATGCTTCCGGCCACAGATCGCGAGCGACCAGATACCCCATCGCACCCGCCGCAAACGACATCGACAGCCCGATCAGCGAGGGGGACAGATCGAACAGCAAGAGCCCGACCAGCGTTCCCAGCGGTGTGAACAGCGCCGCCAGCGTAATGATGCTGATCACCCGCTTCCCGGAGATCCCCGCCAACCGCAGCGGCACCGCGATCGCCATCCCCTCGGGCAAGTTGTGCATCCCGATCGCAAGCGACAGCAGCACGCCGAGCTCCGCGTGAAGCGCGTTGCCCGCCCCGATCGCCATGCCTTCTGGGATGTCGTGCAAGGCGGTCACCACCGCCACATACCACCCGAGGCGCAGATAGCGAAAGGAGTCCTCCTCATAGAGCGGCGACCTTCGCAACACGAACGTCACACACCTCCGCAACAGCATCATGAACAGCCACCCGGCAGCCCCGCCGTACAGCACCGCCTCATTTCCGCCGCTCGCATGGGAGGCGGGAATCAGGTCGACCACGACCACCGCCAGCATGATGCCCGCTGCGAGCGCGAGGAAAAAAGCGAGCACATGTCGCGTCAGCTTGCCGATCCGAATCACCATCAGCCCGCCGAGCGTCGTTGCGAGCCCCGCCAGCAGGCTTAAAACCAAAATTGGCGCCACGCCTTCCCCTCCTCACAGCAAGAACTTGATCCCAAACGCGATCAGCACCGCACCGCCGACCGCCTCCCCATACTCGCCGAACAGATGGGAGGTCTTGCTGCCGAGCGAAAGCCCAGTCGCCGCCATCAGCGCGCCGCAGATGCCGAACAACGAGATGGCGATCGGCACGTTCACACCAAATGTGCCAAGCGAAAAGCCGACCGACAGCGAATCGATGCTGACCGACAGCGCGAACAGGATCAACCCGAGCCCCGACGTGCGAGACCCCCCGCGCATGTTCGCCTGCTCCTCATCTCCACGGAGTGAACTCCACACCATGTGCGCGCCAAGCCCAAGCAACAGCAACGCTCCGATCCACCGCGTCACCTCACCGACCGCTTGGGCCAAATACTGGCCGGCCACCATTCCGATCAAGGGCATCATGACATGGAAGAGGCCGATCATCAGCGAGATTTTCGCGATCTCCCGCCATGTCAGCCTCAACATCCCCATGCCTAGCCCGAGGGAGAACGCATCCATGCCAAGTGCGATCGCCATGATCAACAGGGAGGTAAACTCTCCCCACATTACACCTGTCACCAAGCGACGGTTCCTCCCTTCCTCGTCCTCTCCGTTCATGTGTATGCACCTTGTCCCTCGAAATGAACCAACCTTCCGCACACAAAAAAGCCTCGGCTCTTGCCCAGCCAAGGCTTATGAACGATCATTCGCTTGTGATCACCAGAAGAGCCTACGAGGCCCAAAGCCGAGCCCACCGCCATATCCCAAGCCGTAGCCTCCACCAACGCCGGCGGCGATGCCAGCGCCATATCCAAGACCGCCACCGAAGCCACCGCCCAAACCGCCGCCAATGCCTACGCCCGCCGCCGCACCGGCGAACGCGCCTACGCCAACCCCCAGGCCCGCACCGCCCAGCCCAAACATGCCGCCATAGGGGAGAAATCCACCACCAAAGAACACGTGCTCAGCATCGAGGCGATCGTCGCTTCGCATCGGAATCTGTCGCAGCACGACTCCCTTTGCGCTCGCTTTTTCCACGATACCTACATGAATGCCTTTGTTCGTCCGAATCGCCACCGCTTGGCCCACCAATTTTTTAAACTTGCGCTGCATACTATCACCTCCAACCATGCTTCACTGTGTTGATGATCTACCCTATCATATGTCCCAGCCTCCTCGAATGTGTGGACAAACACCATCGGCACCCGTCTAATCTGTTCGCAGCGCTCGAATGATCACAGCACCATGCCGCGCTGTTCCAACCGCTTGATCATCTGCTTGTGCAACCGTTCCATCCGCTCCAGCGCTTCTTGAAACCTCCCCTGCGCCTTCAGCTGCTGGCACAGGAACTGCGTGCTCTCCTCCAGCTCTGCGGCCTTGCCATGCAACTCGAAGATCGAGATCGCGTTTTGCAGATGCTTGTTCCCGTTCTCCTCTTCCTGACGTGAGTAACAGACGCTAGCGAGCACTAGATGCGCCTTGCCGTTCGCCGGATGATGAGGAGGCAGCAACTCACGCGCTTGCTCCGCATATCCCCACGATTCGGCGTACGAGCGATGATCCAAACAGACCTGCGCGATGTCTGCGTAGACGCTCCCCGCTTTCTCACCGCTCGCGTTCGCCTCATACTTCCTCGCGATCTGCATCAGCTCATCGACCGCTTGCCGCCAATCGCCTTCCCTGCGCTTGAGCAGAAGCAGCTGCCGCTTCCAGTCCTGCTTGCGCTCCAGATGATCCTGTTCATCCAACAGCGAGAAAGCGATCGTCGCATATTCGTCCGCCTTCTTAAAATTGCCCTGTCGATAGTGCACGTCTGCCAGCCGGAGGAACATGCTGCCTCGCTCCTCTTTGTTCGCCTGTTCGACCTGCAACGCTTGCTCATAATAGCAGGTCGCCTCCTCCACCTTGCCGACCTCTTCTGCCAGCGAAGCCAGCTGAATCAGCGCGCTCGCGTGCAAGCTAGGATCGATCGCTTGCTCCTTTTTTAGCTCGCGCAACGCCTTTTCTGAGTGGTACATAGCGACTGAAAATTCTTTCTTTTTACGAAACACCGTTCCGATCTGCAGCAGCGTCATCGCGAGCCGTTCATGATGCTGGTGGGAGTAGGCCCATTCGTACAGCTCTTCCAGATGGATCATCGCCTCCGCCTCATTCCCCAGCTCGATCTGACAGACGGCCAACTCGTAGAGCACGTCCATCCTTGGCACCGGATGATGTTGATGATGGAGCAGTTCGAGCAACAGGGGCTGTGCCGTCCTGTACTCTCGTGCTCGCACCATGCTCTTCGCCATCTTAAATTTGCTCGTGTACTCCAGATGGAGCGCAACATCTTCGAGCAGATGATCTAACGATACGTCGAGCCGCTCGGCGATCGCATACAAAATTTTGTACGATGGCCGTGCGCGATCGCTCTCAATCTGCGAGATCATGCTCGGAGTGCAAAGTCCTTGCGCCACTTCAATCTGCGTGATCCCTTTTTGCATGCGCAAATATTTGATGCGTTGACCTAGGGATTTCATAAGATCCTCCTCCAGTTTCCAACCTCCATTGTAAATAGAATAATAGAAGAGTTTCTTTTTGTAACATTTTAAAAAGAATTGGATTGTCAGAGCGAATCGTATGCATATGTCACGCAGGTGATCTGACATAAAAAACCCTCGTCCCGAATCGACGAGGGCTGTCTTTATCACTTGATGGCGCTAAGTCCTACCGGTTCTGGCGGCTTCGTCTGCGCATTTTCGCTACCTGCTGTGCTGCCGATCACCAAACCCATCACCGCGACCAGCAACAGGGCGGATGCGATCCATTTTTTCATCAAAATTCCTCCTCGTATAAATACTCACTTTTTGTATTTGAAAAGATGCGCTTCATTTCGTAGAACTTCATCGAAGTTACAGCGTCACCTTTCAAATAATGATATTCCATCAAACACTTGCTCGCATAATGCCTGACCTTCATGCTCAAGCCAGTATCGTTGAGGACCGATTCTGCAAAAGAAGGATCATCCTTCGCAACTGTGTACATGATCTGCATTTTTGCCCTGTACTCCGGATATTCTTTTGCCAGCTCTGCATATTTGTCCACCATTTTTATCGCGTTCGGGTAGTCGCGCACTTGCATCAGCGACTTCACATACTCCTTGACTGCCAAGATCAGGGTGTCTTCGAACGGTTGGGCGATGTTGATCGCAGCGGTCAGCGCTCGAATCGCCGTCTTGTAATTCCGCAGGAAGTATTCATAGTGTGCGACGTTGATCAGCGCGGTGCCGATCTGCTTGCCATCCTTCGTCCGCTCAAACTCTTCCAGCGAACGGTAGGCATACTTTTTCGCCTGTTCCAGATTCCCGCGTTCCTCTTCCATCTTCATTCGCACATAGTAGGTGATGCCCAGCTTGTTCGGGTCCTGCGCGTACGCCGCTTCCACAAATTCGAGCAGCTCTTCAAAGTTGCTATACTCCTTGCGAATCGTGTGCGACTGCATCATGTTGATCGTCACCAGGTGCAACAGCTGCTTGTCACCATATTCGGCTTCGACGCTCTTCGCATACTCAAACGCGGACAGCCACGTTCGATGTGCTTCCTCATACTGCTCCTGCAGGAATTGCACCTTGCCCAGATTGTTCAGCGCCAGCCCTCGCTCCGTCTTCCCCATCGCAAGCTGAACCACTTCGGCGGCGATCGAACGCGCGCGCGTAAGCATCACTTTCGTCCTTCGCTTCCCCATGACCAGCGCGATCAGCTCTTGTTCTTTCGCAAGGAGATCCTCCTGCTTCAAGCGGCTTGCGGAGATGCCCAACCCGTTCGCAATCTGCTCCAGCTCGGAAGGTGCGATGCGCCTTTCCCCCAAGAGCATCAGTCGCAGCGACTCCCGATTCATCCCGATCCGCTCCGCAAACGAGCGGATGCTCAACCCCTCCCCCAACTCTTCCATCAGTTCGGCGATGCGTCTCCCTAACGGTATCTTGGAGAGCGTCGAGATTGGCACGTACTCAACCGTTGACATGGAATGCCCCCCTGTTTGAACTATATGTTCGAAGGTTAACAAAATGTCAGAAATAATAACTAGTATAAGTATAGTTGGGTATTAGTAGTTTGTACATCAAGTTTTTTGTCGATTTTAATAGTAAAAAATTATTCTTTTCCAGCCATTGCATGATCCGGCACCTGCGCCCTCGGCACTGGCACGATCGATCTGACATAAAAAAGAGCCACAGCGGGAAGGACCGCGTGCGACTCTGTTACCGACTCGGCGTGTTGCTGATGTACCTGCTCAGCCATTTCAAAAAGACCTGAGCTCACTGCGCTCAGGTCTTGTCAAGGTACGTTCAGGGCGACGTTCAACTTACGCCCCGCGCTGCTTGGATTCCCCGTTCAGCACGCGAAACGAATCGCGATTCCAACGGCGCACGCCGACAACTCGGTCGGCCCCAAGGGCGCGATAGGCGCGCATGAAACTTTGATTCTGCGCGACGACGACCACCTTGCTCACGCCAGCTTGCTTCAGCGCTTGCACGATCAGTGCGCTCTCCAGCCAAGCCCCCTCGAAGACGACCGCCGTATCGAACTGGCGAATCCCTTCATGGTTGACCACATCATGCTTGTGCGGCCCGACTTTGATCACCGGCGCGATCACGCTCTGCTCGCGTAAAAATAAGGTCGTTTGTGCACAGAAATCCAGATAGGCGCATTCTACACCCATGGTGTGCAGCGTTTGGACGAACGGAACGGCCGACTCGTCCATCGTGACGATCAGACAACGGTTCATACTTTTCACCCTCTTCTCGCATGGCTTACGAAGTTAGCTGTCGGGTTAGGGTGGCAAGAGAGTTCAAGTTCACCCTTTCTGCTGCAGCAGAATTCACCCCAGAAAAATTGGGTCCTCCGCTTCCGGCGTTCACCGGAACTCAGCCTTCATAATCGGTTGTCACACCTCTATTATACATGATTCACCGCAAAATGTTGAAGCGGAGAGACGCCCAACGTTCGGCTTCCTCTCCGCAAAAAAATGGCATTATGTGTGAATAACTCGATGGCTCGCCGCTTTGCGCAATCGGTTCATGATCGCAAGCCCCACTCCGCTCTCGGGGAACACCTCAGCATAGATCACATCCGCATGCTCATGGTCGAACTGGCGGATCGCATCGTACAGCCCAGCGGCCACCGTCGCAAGCTCGCGGCGGCGACCGCAGGCGATGACGATCGCTCCCGGATACTCGTTCGCTCGCTCCTCGGTGGTCAGCACACCGACGCGATGCCCCGCTCGCTTCGCCTGCTCGACGCGCTCGGCGATCACCTCTTGATCGCGCTCTCCTGCGACCAGCCACATCTCCCCGCGCGGCGCATAGTGCGTATATTTCACCCCGGGCGACTTCGGCGTGCCGACGCCGCTGGCAAGCACCGGGTCGATCTGCACCTCGCCGAGCACCTCTGCGAGCATCTCGCGGGTCACGCCGCCCGGGCGCAAGATCATCGGCACCGGGCCGGACAGGTCGAGCACCGTCGATTCGACGCCCACGCCTGCCGCTCCGCCATCGACCACGCCCGCGATGCGCCCGCTCAGATCTTCCAGCACATGGGCGGCTGTCGTCGGGCTCGGACGTCCCGATCGGTTGGCGCTCGGCGCGGCCAGCGGCATGCCCGCCGCATCGATCAACTGCAGCGCGATCAGATGGTCGGGCATGCGAACGCCGACCGTATCGAGCCCTGCCGTCACCTCGCTCGGCACGCGATCGCTCACCGGCAACACGAGCGTCAGCGGCCCTGGCCAGAATCGCTCCATGCACCGCTTCGCCGCATCCGGCACCGCGCGCACCACCTTGTCCACATCTTCTCGCCTCGCGATGTGGACGATCAGCGGGTTGTCTGACGGCCTGCCTTTCGCCTGAAAGATCTTGCTCACCGCCGCCGCATCGAACGCGTTCGCCCCCAGCCCGTAGACCGTCTCCGTCGGAAACCCGACCACATCACCGCCCGCGAGCAATGCTGCCGCCTCCGCAAGTTCACTCTCTGTCGTTCCAAATCGTTTCGTCTCCATGTTCAACCGTCCCTGTTCGTTTTCGTGTGTCCTTAGTATAGCAAAACGACAGGGAAAAACATGAACAATTTTCGCAGAAAACTGCGGAACGTTTGTTCTTATTTATTCACACTATCCACAGCGCTGTGTGGATAACTTGTGGATGCAATTTTCTTGACCATCGCCACCGCCTCCTGCTGACTATACGCCAGGAAGTGTTGGCATTGGGCTACAGCCTGCGGGAGCTGCTCCTTGTCGATTGTGGAAAACCCGATGTGGATAAACAGTGGAGCCGTTGTGGATTGTGTGAGTAAATACAGCTCTTCCACATCGGTCGTCTCCACATAGGCGATGAACAGAGCGATCATCTCCGCCCCGATCTGCGCGCTCGTCATCCCGCGCTTGACGACGAGCGAGCGCAACAGCCCGTATCTCCCTTCCAGCACTTCCATGCCCACCGTGCCGATCACTCCCGCTTCCGCCTCCTCGATCAGCAAAAAGCTACCCACATGTTCCTCGACGCCCTCCGCGCTGACCAGAGCTTCCCGCAACAGCCGTTTGATCGTCGCTACATCTTCATGTCCCGCCTGTCGAATCGCCAACCTCATCTTTTTTCATCCCCTCTCCCGTTGCTCTACTCTATGAGCGAGGCGCGACAAATATGCTAGACTCTGTACCTCTTGTGGATGAAAAACTGGATAAAAAAACCCCTGTGCGTCATACCGCACAGGGGTTTCGGTCGATCTGTCCGCTCCAAAGCACCGAGGGGGATGCATGAGCCGGACCTTGCTGTCTTGCTGATCAATCAAACCAGCTGGCGATGCTTTCAAACAGGCTCGCGAACCACTCGACGATCGCGTCCCAAAAGGCGGAGCGAACTTGGACTTCCTGCTCGTCGCCCGAGCTGTCCACCACCATCGCGGTGGCGATCGGCGCCGTTTCCATATCCTGCGCCTGCACCGCATCGCCGTTGGCCATGTCGACAAAGCAGAGCGGCGGAAACAGCACGCACCACCAGTTTTGCCCTTGCGCCTCCCCGATCTGGATGCGGAGCGCTTCATAGTCGCCTGCCGGATACACTTCGCTCCCGTACATCTTCGTCGGGAACGGCACGAGGCCGAAGTCGGTCTGCGCCGCATAGGAGAAGCCGTTCTCGGCGATGACGCGCTCTGCCGTCTCCTGAAACTTCGGCAGGGCGGCGGCGATCTTCGCCTGCGCTTCCTCCGGCGACTTCGCACCTTCCACGACGGCTGCGACCACCTGGATCACCTCGTCGCGAACGAGGCGCTTAAGCTGCTGATCTTCCGGCTTGTCGCTGTTGGCGATGATGCGCAGCCGAATCGCATCCCCTGGGATCGATTGTGCAAGCGCTGCTTCCGCCAACACCTCATTGGAAACGACCTGCCCCTGCACAGGGATTGCTGTCATCCCGTACCCGACCAACATCACAGCGAAGATCAACGCCACGACCACGCGTCTGTTCATCCGCTTCACAGCTTCTCGCATCAAGGCCACCCGGTTCATCATCTTTCCATCCCCCTCGTCTGCTCTCTGCTACGAGTATGGACAGAAGATGTGCCGTTTATACCAATCGCGAGCGAAATCTAGCAAAAAATAAGAGATTAGCGTCTGCGCCTGCCCGAGCGCGCGATCAACAGCGCGATCAGATAGCAGACGGCCGCCCCGCTCCAGCCGATCAGCGGAGCCTTTTCGACCCATTCCTGCCCAAAATTGATGAACAGCGAGAACAGGATGCCGATGAAGATCAGCACCAACACCCAGACCTTCTTGCGACCCATCTTCCCTCAACCTCCTCGCTTGCCCCAGATCACGCGACCGATGCCTTGCCAGTCGGGCACGATGCCCGTGTGGCATTGTGATAGGCTGTCGCGAATCATCTGTTCGACCATCCGATCCTGATGGATGCCGACCTCAAACGCCACAAAAGCTGGGCCGCTTACCGGCAGCAGCTTGGGCAGCTCCCGACAGATCGCGCGATAGGGGTTCAGCCCGTCTTCCCCTCCGTCTAACGCGAGCCGCGGCTCATGGTCGCGCACTTCCACATCGAGGTCTGCACAATCTGTTGTCGGGATGTACGGCGGATTGGACACGATCAGGTCGGGTCGCAAGCCGCGCTCCAAGATCGGGGCGACCAGATCGCCCTGCAGAAACTCCACCCGCTCCGCCCCGAGATCGGCAGCGTTTCGCCTGGCGACCGCAAGCGCCGCCTCGGAGATGTCCACCGCGATCACCCGCGCATCCGGCCATTCGAGCGCGAGCGTCACCGCGATCGCCCCGCTGCCCGTCCCGATGTCCACGATCAGCGGGCTCTCCGCAAACGCCTCCCGCTCTTGCAGCACCCGTTCGATCAGCAGCTCCGTCTCCGGGCGCGGGATCAGCACCGCCTCCGACACGCGATACGGCCGTCCGTAAAACTCCTGCACCCCGGTCAGATGTTGGAGCGGCACCTGCTCACCCCGCCGCTGTACCAGCTCGGCAAACAGGTTGCTGCGATCTGGCGGGAACGGTTCGGCAAACCGCACCAGCATCTGGGTGCGGTCGATGTGCAGCACATGTTGCAACAGCGTTTCCGCATTGAACTGAGCGGAGCGGATTCCCCGGCTTTCAAAGAAACGGGAAGCCCGAAAGAGGGCTTCCCGAATCGTCTCTTGCTGTGGAGCAAACATCTTACTCTTCCTCGTTTTGCGCTTTCAGCGCATCGGTGCGCTCGACGGTGATCAGCGTGTTGATGATCTCGTCGAGGTCGCCGGCGAGGATAAAGTCCAACTTGTGGAGCGTCAGCCCGATGCGGTGGTCGGTCACGCGGGATTGCGGGAAGTTGTACGTGCGGATCCGCTCGGAGCGATCGCCGGTGCCGACAGCCGATTTGCGCGCCGAAGCGGCCGCTTCCTGCTGTTTTTTCAGCTCGATCTCAAACAGGCGTGCGCGGAGAACTTTCATGGCGCGCTCCTTGTTTTTGATCTGCGATTTCTCATCCTGACAGGAGACGGACACACCGGTCGGCACGTGCGTGATGCGAACGGCAGACTGCGTGGTGTTGACAGACTGGCCGCCCGGGCCGGACGAGCAGAACGTATCGATGCGCAGGTCTTTATCGTGAATCTCCACCTCGACATCTTCCGCCTCTGGCAGCACAGCGACCGTCGCCGTCGACGTGTGGATCCGCCCGCCCGATTCGGTGGACGGAATCCGTTGCACGCGGTGTGCGCCCGACTCGAACTTCAGCTTGGAATAAGCGCCTTTACCGATGATCTGGAACACGACCTCGCGGAAGCCGCCAAGCTCCGTATAGTTCGCCTCCACCGTCTCCGTCTTCCAGCCCTGACGCTCCGCATAGGCGGTATACATCTTAAACAGGTCGCCTGCGAACAGCGCCGCTTCGTCCCCGCCGGCCGCCCCGCGGATCTCGACGATGACGTTCTTCTCATCGAGCGGGTCTTTCGGCAGCAGCAGAACGGTCAGGCGGTCTTTCAAGTCCTCTTCGCGCTCTGACAGCTCGTCGATCTCCATCTTGACCAGATCGCGCATCTCGTCATCGAGCTTCTCGCCGAGCATGCTCTTCGCGTCCGCTAAGCCGGTGACCACCTCTTTGTACTCGCGAAACACGTGAACCGTGTCCTCAAGATCGGACTGTTCTTTCCCATATTCGCGAAGCTTCTTCGGATCGCTTGCGATCTCTGGATCGCAAAGCAGATCGCTCAGTTTGTTATAACGATCTTCAAGCGCTTGTAAGCGGTCGATCATCTTCAGTTTCACCTCTGTTTAGATTCTGTTCTCATCTATTTCGTCAGCTGTCCGAGAGCCGGGATTTCGCTTCAGACTCATCGGCCGGATCAACCGGCCATTTCCCCATGATTGAGGGTCTAGTATAACAGTCCAATTATAATAGAGAACGCCAACTTCGTCAAAATGGCAGCCGCTCATAAAACAGCCAACATTTGCAAATTGTAATGGGGAGCTGTCTCAATCGTTTCAATCGGGGAGGAGGGAACCACAAGATGATTCGCTTTCTGCAAAAAATCATAAAAAAGATTCACCATCGCCCTTCCGATGACACCCCATCCCATGCGATGCCCAACTTTTCGAAGGGGTCACTCGATTCGTACGAACAGAACATTCAGACCTTCCACAGAACGTTTGACGACTCGATCGACATCGTGATGCGCGAGCTGCCGCCTGGCATGATCACCGATTCGAAAGTGTTCGTCTCCTACATCGAACCGCTCTGCCCTGTCGAGCTGATCGATAGCGCCTTCTCCGCCATCTCCGCCTTGACGACCACACCGTCCAACCTGCGCCCCGACGAAGTGTCGGGAGCGCTGGATATCAAGGTGCTGGACAGCATGGAAGAAGCATCCCTCCTGCTGCTCTCCGGCTGGACGATCTTCTTCATCAAACGGTCAAATAAAACGTATGCGGTCAACACCTACCGCCCTCCGGTGCGCGGGATCGATCGCTCGGAGACGGAGAGCGTGATCTTGGGCCCGCAGGAGTCGTTTACCGAGTCGCTGCAAACTTCGCTCTCCATTTTGCGCCGCCGAATCAAATCACCTCATCTGAAAGTGAAGTTGCAGCAGGTCGGCAAATACTCACAAGCGTTTGCAGCGATCGCCTATCTGGACAACCTCGCGCAGAAGGAGTATGTCGACTCGGTGGTCGAACGCATGAGCAACATTGAAGTTGACAGCGTGTTCGACGGGGGCAACCTCGCGCAGATGCTCGACGACAATCCGTTTTCGCCGTTTCCGCAGTTTCACATGACGGAGCGCCCCGAGCGGATCACCTCACACCTGCTCGACGGCAAAGTGGCGATCTTTCTCGAAGGGTCGCCTTTCGGTCTGACCGGCCCCGCCTCCTTTATCGAGTTTTTTCAGACCAGTGAAGACTATTCGAACCGCTGGGTCTCCGCCTCGGTCATCCGGACGCTGCGCATCGTCGGGGTGGTGATCTCGATCTCCCTGTCCGCACTGTATGTGGCGGTCGTCACCTATCATTATCAGATGATCCCGAACGACATGGTGGTCTCGCTCACCGAGTCGAGAGCTCGCGTTCCCTTTCCACCTCTTTATGAAACGCTGCTGATGGAGGTTACGATCGAGCTCTTGCGGGAAGCGGGCGCGCGCTTGCCGACCAAGGTCGGCCAGACGATTGGCATCGTCGGCGGTATCGTTTTGGGACAGGCGGCCGTCTCCGCAGGATTTGCTTCGAACATCCTGATCATCTCCGTCGCGCTCTCGACGATCGCCTCCTTCATCACGCCTTCTTATATCATGTCGGGGGCCTTGCGCGCCCTGCGGTTTTATCTGATCCTGCTGGCAGGCTTTTTCGGACTGTACGGGCTGTTTATCGGCATTCTGATGATCGCCATCCATTTCTTGCACCTCTCTTCGCTCGGCACGCCCTACTTGACGCCGATGGTGCCGATCCGTCTGAGCGATTGGAAGGACACGTTCGTTCGTGCACCTTCCCCCTTTATGATCTTCAGACCGACCAACACCAGGCCGCGCGACACGAAGCGCCAGTCGTTTCAGGACCCGGCAACGCCGCATGCGATTCCAACCGATCAATCGGTCGATTCGGGGAAAGGAGACGAATCGTGAAAAAGGAGCCCGTCACAAGCGCCAAATTTTATGCACTCAACTCGATCGACTTCACGCAGACGATGTTTTTTGTCCAATCTGTGCAGATCGGAATCGCTCTGTTCAGCCTCCCCCGTCTCGTCTCCGAGGAGGCGGGCCACAGCGGTTGGATCGCCATCCTGATCGCCGGGTCGATCACCCAGCTGTCCGTCCTGATCCTATTCGTGCTCGCGCGGCGCTTTCAGGATCAGGATGTGTATGGGATCATCAATCGTCTGTTCGGCAGGTGGGTTGGCAATCTGCTCGGCTTCTGCTTTGCGCTCTACTGCATTTTGATCGCCGCCGACGTCTCGCGCAGCTACATTGAGGTCGTGCAGCAGTGGCTGTTCCCCGTCAGTTCGAAAGCGCTGTTCTTTTTACTCCTGCTCATGCCGATCACCTACTGTGCACTCGGGGGAGCGCGAGTGCTCGGACGCTTTGCGGTGCTCACCTTTTTTGCCACCGCCTGGATGGTCTTGTTCCTGATCGTTCCGCTGCAAGAAATTCACACCGACTATTACCAGCCAGTCTTCGAGTTCGAGTGGAGTGGGCTGATGCGGGCGACCTATAAAGTGTCCGCCTCGATGGTCGGCTTCGAGCTGATGCTTGCGATCTACCCGTTCATTCAAAACAAGAAAAAAGCGTTGCTCGCCACCTCGATCGGCATCTGGTCGACCACGCTGTTATACCTGGTCGTCGTGCTGATCGCCGTCGGCTTCTATTCGCAGGATCAGATCAAGAATATCGTCTCGCCCACCCTGACCCTGTTTAAGATCATCACGCTTCCTCTGGCGGAGCGCATCGAGCATTTTGGGATCTCGACCTGGTCGTTTCTGATCGTCAGCACCGCAGCCACTTATCTGTGGGCGGCCGGGCGCTTTGTGACACAGCTGAAACGATGGAACCCTGCGTTTTCCACGCTGATCTTCGTGCCCCTCCTGTTCTTGCTCGGCGTGTACCCGCGCGATATGCAGATGCTCACAAAATTTGAAGAGATCGGCGCGATGATCGGCTGTGTCGTCTCGCTGTTCTTTCCGCTCTTTTTGCTGCTGGTGGCGATTCTCTTTCGCAAGCGGGCGGAACGCCGTCAACAAGAGGAAGATTCGAAAGGGGTGGAAGCGTCATGAGGAATGCGACATCGCGACGATCTACACGGCTCTCCTTATTGCTCATCGCGTCTCTGCTGCTCACAGGCTGTGCCCAAAAAAACATCCTCGAAGACCTCGGGCTGATCACAGCAGCTGCGTACGATCTGGCAGAAGACAAGAAGCTGAAAGTCACGGTGACGATGCCCGAAACCTCGCAGGAGGCCACCGAGAAAGTGCAAGTCATCACGGCGAAGGGGGCCCTGTTCAAAGAGGCGACTAGCAACATTTCGCTCGCGACCGATCGCCAAGTCGTCTCCGGGCAGATGCGAACGGCGATCTTTTCGGAAAAGCTGGCGCGCGTCGGCCTCTGGCGCGCAGTCGACACGCTGCTGCGCGATGTGAACATCACCTCCTCGCTGATCCTCTGCATCTCCGACGGCGATGCGCGAGAAGTGCTCGCCACCAAATATCCGGAGCATCAGCGAGTGGGAAAATATATTTTCGAACTGCTGAGCAAAGAGGCAAAAACGTTTTCGATCCCCAAGACGACGCTGTACGGCTTCGCGCGCGAATACAACAGCAGCGGCACCGATCCGGTGATCCCCTACATCCGCCTGACTGGTGAACATTTGCTTGCCGCTGGCACGGCGCTCTTTCGCGATGATCGCTTCGTCGGGTCCTTGTCGCCTGAGGAGACCAAGATGTTCCTGATGCTCAAGGGATCTGGTAAAGGTGCCGATCTCAAGCAGACCTTGCACAACCTCGGCGGGGATGAGGGAGCGGCGCAAGTGCTCTTGACCTACGTGCTCTCCAAGCAATCGCATGAGGCGAGCATTCAGGATGGCAAACCGCAGATCGTCTTTGACATCAAGCTCTTCGGGCAAGTGATCGAGTACACGGGAACACAGTCGATCTCCAAGAAAGATGTGCTGGAGAAGATCGAACGAGAGGTTGAAAAAGGTCTCAAAAAGCGAATGGAAGACCTGATTCAGCAGTTGCAGCGAAAGTACAAATGCGATCCGATCGGCATCGGAGATCATCTCCGCGCGAAAGGACTGTACAAGCGGTGGAACCACGATATATGGCGCGAAGCCTACGCGCAGACGAAAATAAAAGTCAACCTCAAGCTCGACATCATCCGCACCGGCATCATCAAATAAAAGCGGAGCCGCATCGGGATGCGGCTCCGCTCCAACGTTTGCGATTACCGGCGAGGGATAGCCGGCATCGTGCTCGGACCGACTGGCGGAATCTGCTTTGCCAAGTCCATGAACTCCTCGTTGTACATCGAGAGCGAATGGCCGGCGCGAAGCTCATCTGCAATGCGCTGCACGCGGCGCGTCAACGCGCGGTCGGTGGTGATATGAACGCGCTCAAACACCGGAGCTTGCACGAGGATTCGCTGGCGAACCGTATCGACCAGATCTGCTTTTTGCGCCGGTCGAACGGTGCGCTCCAAGTTCATGCCCAGCACCACCGTCCGACCGACGACGATCGCACGGGAGTTGGCCACCCCATCGACAGAGGACGCCAGATCCTGAATGCGGTCGGCCGTCGATGTCGGATAGATGCCTTGCGACATGTCGGTGCTGCCTGGGTAGGTGAACGACCGCAGATCGACCGAAGGGTTGCTCACATCGTTGCGCCCGGAGAGGTGCTCTTTGTCACCATCGCCGTCCACGTCGATGTTTTTGTTATCGAAGCGCGGCATCTCCTGCTTCGCAGACTTCGGACCGATCTGAAGCGTGTTGGTTCCATAGCGCTGTTGATTTTGCGCTAGATCGTTGTTGGCCGAACATCCGGGGATCGTCACCGCAATCAGTGCGGCTGTGAGCCCGATGATCCACTTGCGCTGCATTTGCATCAAGGTCACCTCCTCGGGGTTGTGCTTATCTTGCCCGGAGCGGGCGACCCTGACACTGGAAACCAAAAGCAAACGACCCTTCGAAATGGAAGGGCCGCTCGCTGGTACGTATTAAGAGTGCGCGATGGCACGAAGCTTCATGGACTGACCTTTTGGCACCTGATGGCAATGGCGGCAACGAGCTTCATACGACTCGCACGCCCCGACCAGAATCACCGGGTCGTCATAGTGGGCAGGCTGACCGTCGATCAAGCGCTGGTTGCGCGTCGCAGGATCTGCACAGACGGAGCAGATCGCCTGAAGCTTGGTCACATACTCTGCGACCGCCATCAGAGTGGGCGTCGGGCCAAACGGCTCGCCGCGAAAATCGGTGTCGAGTCCGGCGACGATCACGCGCACGCCGCGATCGGCCATCTCTTGACAAAATGAGACCACATCATGGGATAAAAACTGCACTTCGTCGATCGCAATCACGGTGGTCGTCGCTTCGATCTTTGCTGCGATCTCCGCCACATCGGCAACCGCGACCGCGTCTACCTTGTTGCCTCCATGCGAGGCAACAGCTGTCAGATGATACCGATCATCGATCTTCGGCTTGAACACTTGGACCTGCTGACGAGCGATCTTCGCCCGCTTGATCCGCCGAATCAACTCTTCGCTCTTGCCAGAGAACATGCTGCCACAGATCACTTCGATCCAACCCTGCTGCTTCGAAAAATACAACACGATCTCTCCCTAACCTGTTGTTCGTTCCAAACTTGCCGCTTTCATGCTATCGATTCTATAGACTACTGCTTCTACAAAAACTGCCCGCTTCCTGTTCGCAGCAGCGATGATTTTAGACAATAAAAAAGACAGGGCCCTACGCCCTGCCTTTTCATACATTTCAGATCGCGGCTTACAGGTTGTATTTCTTCTTGAACTTGTCGACGCGACCGCCGGCATCTACGAACTTTTGCTTACCAGTATAGAACGGGTGGCACTGCGAGCAAACGTCGACCTTCAGGTTTTCCTTGGTGGAACCCAGCTCGAACTTGTTGCCGCAAGCGCAGGAAGCGGTAGTAACGTAGTACTTCGGATGAAGATTAGCTTTCATTTCTTGTCACCTCTTTCCTGGCCATAGATTTTGCCATGGCCCTTTGTTCATACACACTGAAAGCTAGTATACCACAGACCGTTTTTTGATCGCAAGAATTTCATCCCCGCGACAAAAGACTGACAATTTACCAAAACGACCATCTCTCCGCTGCCGTCCCCCATCTGCAGCTTGCACCCTCTGCGTGAGAAAAAACGGGTAGACGCCTGCCGCTCTGGCGCATCATGCCTCAACGATTCTGCTTTTCTCTATCTCTCGCCTCGATGAGTTTATGAAGCGCATCCGTTATCGAATCTACGCGCTGAGCAGAAGCTCTTGTCGCCTTCCTGATTTGCATGATCGCAGCCACCACCAGAACGACCAGCGCCAAAGCGATCAAAATGGGCAGCAGGCCCGCCCACCCGATGTTTTCGATCATATCACCCCTCCTCGCTCAACACCGCCTTACAAACGTAAAATTCAGCAGAATATTACTGAAAAGTATAAGATAGGAAGTTCATTTCTGCAATACCACCTTACATTTTTATTATCCTGATCAAGAATTTTGAAAATACTTTTGAACTGTGAAGAGGTAAACCATCCGCCGCGCGAAACTACGCAAAATTGTCTATTGTTTGAAATATCCAACTAAAATCCACATAGATAATGTTAGAACACTTTACAAACTTCAAAATACGGTGTACTTTAAACATGAGGGTAACATCCGTAATTATTGACTTAATTATAGCGCGGGGTAAATCATAACTAAAATTAATCGTTTAGGAGGGTTGAATTTGATTTCTTTAGGCCAGAAAATACGTGAGCTTCGCATGCAGAAAGGACTCACTCAACAAGAGCTGGGCTCAGGAATTGTCACCATCTCGATGATCTCACAGATCGAATCGGATAAGGCGTACCCTTCCCACAAAGTCCTTGAACAGATCGCCGAACGCTTGGAGACCCCGATCGAATATTTTATTGCTGACATGCAGACACAGATGGAGCAGTCGAGCACCTATAAGCTGGCAAAAGCTTATCTCGCTGCGAATAACTTTTCACAGGCGATCCCGCTGTTTCGCGAGCTGATCGGCAACCCTGCACCACACCTGCCCGTACACGAAGTGCAGTTTGACCTCGCCGAAGCATTTCTGATCTGTGGCGACATCGAGAAGTCGATCGAGATGTTTGAACAGGTGCTCGACACGGTGATTCGCAAAAATGATGACCACACCGCCTTGCTCTGCTTAAACAAGCTCGGCGAGGCGAGGTATTCGCAAGAGAACTTCCCGCTCGCCCTCTACCACTGGCGCAAAGCGTATGAAACGTTTTCCCGGCTCAAGGAGATCGACCCCTACACGCGAGCCAAGATCGTCACCAACCTCGCACACGCGCATCATCAGCTCGGCGAGTTTGAAGATTCGATTCGCTTTTATCGCGAGGCGTACAACCTGCTGCGCGGCTCGACCAACCTGCGCCAATTGGCGGACGTCTATCTCGGCTTGGGCGTCTCCTACAAAAAGCTGCGCGACTTCTCCCGGGCGATCGACTACTGTCACGACGCGCTGACCATCTATGAAAGCTTGCAAAACATCAGACAGGCGATCGACGTCAAGGCGAACTTCGCGCTGGTCGAGGCGGAACAGGGCAAGGTCGAAAAGGCGATCGGGCTCCTGCATGAGTGCCTCGCCGAATACCGCAAGCTGGAGATCCCAAGCGACGATGCCAAAATTCATGGCGAGATCGCCAAGCTGTATGTCAGAGAGGGCAAACTGCAACAGGCGGAAGCTTTCTGCCAAGAATCGCTGTTCCTGCTCCCTGACGGCGTGAGCAACCTCTCGACGATCTACCATGCGCTCGCTGTCGTCAAGCGTGAACAGGGTGACAACCAGACGGCGATCATGTGGTTTGAAAAGACGATCGAGATCTTGCTAGATACGGAAAACCTGCGCGAGCTTCGCTTCGTCTACCAGGAGCTGGCCGACCTGTATGAAGCGATGGGCGACTATGTGAGCGCGACCGAAACGCTGCGCCGCATGCAGCTGGTCCTCGATGAAACGCTGCGCAAGATCGGCATCATGGTTTGATCGTTTGATTGACTTAAAACACCCTTATCTAATTGGATAAGGGTGTTTTATTTCTGTAATTTAATGATATCAATTATTGTGTAGTATTTTGTTACAAATTGTAGATAATTATATATCCAATTTCACCGGGAATCGGTTGTATTTGTAACTTTTTTCTGTATAATAGTTTATAGCGCAGATAGCAACACGATTACCAGCACTTAACTAATCAAAAAGCCCCAACAACCGATTTAACTAACTTCGCTGCACCATGAATCCACTTTCTCGGGAGGCACAGCACATGAAAAAGAAGATCGGCATGTTATTACTTTCCGCATTTGCGGTCGTCACAGTTCTCACAGCACCGCAAGGGAAGGCAGAAGCTTGGTGGACCGACCACGGTCCGAACCATCGCACAGCACCTCAATCGATGGAGCTCTTGGATTGGTGGACCGATTTTGGTCCGAACATCTCCCAGCCTGACGTTGAACCGGGCACTGAGATCATCGAAGAGCCCACCCCCGTTGCAGACATCCTTGAACCAGCTCCAGATAATACTCTCGCTTGGTGGACCGATCACGGACCCAACCACTAAGATCCTGTAGATGCTGCAAACAAACAAAGCCCTGACCGGATGGTCAGGGCTTTTTGATCTGCTTGCGGAATTCGGATGGCGGAACGTGCGTGTAGGAGCCGATCACCGTGTCGGGGCACTCGCTCTTGAAGATCTCAAGCATCGTCTTCATGCCGAGCAGCTCGCCTTTCGCCTTGGGAATCGTGCTCAAATACAGCTCTGGGTCGATGTTCAAGTTGCGCATCTGAATCAGTTTGACCTGGTTCCGGTTGATAAAATCGACCATCGCCTCGATCTCCTCTTCACGGTCGGTGACGCCCGGGAAGATCAGGTAGTTGATCGAGGTGTAGACGCCATGATCTGCCGCATATTTTAGCGAGCGTCCCACATCCTCCACCCCGTACAGGCGCGGGCGATAATAAGCGTTGTAGTGATCGTCGAGCGCCGAGATCGTCGAGACGCGCATCAGGTCGAGGCCCGCATCGGTGATCTTCTCGATCATCTGGGTCAGTCCCGCGTTGGTGTTGATGTTGATAAAGCCGCGATCTGTCTTCTCCCGCACGCGGCGGATCGCCTCGGCGATGTCCACACCGCGGGTCGAGGGTTCCCCTTCACAGCCTTGGCCGAACGAGATGATGCTGTCCGCCGATGCTTCCAGATGGTGCAGCATCAGCTCCACCATCTCCTCCACCGTCGGCTTGAAGTTCATCCGCACCTGCGGGGAGGGAAACGGCGAGTCATCCGGCTGTTCGGAGATGCAGCCGACACAGCCCGCATTGCAGGTGGAGGAGACGGGCAGCGCCCCTTCCCACCGCTCAAGAAAGGTGTTCCGCGAGGTCAGGCACCCGTAGACGAGCGCACAGTTGCTCAGGTGTTGCCAGATGCGGTTGTCCGGATAGAGCCCGGTGATCTCCCGCACTTTCGATTCGACCTGCTCATCTGGGAAGATCGTCGGGTTCCAGCGGTACGGATCGTCTGTCGCGTCTGCCGCCACATAGAAGCCGTCCTCTTTCCAGACGACCGCCGTGTATCCGAACAGCGGAAACGGCTCCGCGTCCTCTCGCTTGCCATAGCCTGGCAGCAGCAGTCGAGTAAAGCCTTGCGGAAGCAGCGCGCCGACCGCGCTGTACTCGCCTGGCAAGGAGATCGTCTTGCCCGTCTCAGGATCGAAGCCGAGCGCCCGGGTGCCTGGCAGCGAGACGAGCGTTGCCCCCTCTGGCAGCCGAATCAGCTCTTCTTCGTAAATATCTGTTAAAAACTCCCCGTTGCGGCCGAGCGCCAGCAGATCGGGGTGATCGTAGATCTGTCCTTTATTATCGGCGTACACGAGATGCATGCTCTTCTTCTTCCTCCCTACGAGTATCTGTCTTATGATAACACAAAAAGGGACGGATTAACGTCCATCCGTCCCTTTTGCATCCTCTTTGTTCAACTGCTTCGCCTCTTTGGCACCTTCGATCGTGGCGAGGAATTCGTCGTTCGACTTGGTCTTCTTCAGCGTCTTCAAGAAGAGGTCGGTAAAGTCCGGATTGTCGCTCATCGACTTGCGCATCGACCAGATTTTGTCCAGATGCTCTTGCGCGACCAGCAACTCTTCTCTTCGCGTGCCCGACTTGCGAATGTCGATCGCCGGGAAGATGCGCTTCTCCGCAAGGCGGCGGTCAAGCTGCAGTTCCATGTTGCCCGTGCCTTTAAACTCCTCATAGATCACATCATCCATCCGCGAGCCCGTATCGACGAGCGCAGTTGCCAAGATCGTCAGCGAACCGCCCTCTTCAATGTTCCGCGCCGCTCCGAAGAACCGCTTCGGACGGTGCAGAGCTGCCGGATCGATCCCGCCGGACAGCGTGCGGCCAGAAGGTGGAATCACCAGGTTATAGGCGCGGGCGAGTCGGGTGATCGAATCCATCAGGATGACCACATCCTTGCCGTGCTCCACCAGTCGCATCGCCCGCTCCAACACCAGCTCCGACACTTTGATGTGGTTCTCTGGCAACTCGTCAAACGTCGAAGCGATCACTTCCGCATTGACGGAGCGCTGCATGTCGGTGACCTCTTCCGGTCGCTCGTCGATCAGGAGGACGAGCAGTTCCACATCTGGATGGTTGGCGGTGATGCTGTTGGCGATCTCTTTGAGCAACAGGGTCTTCCCAGCCTTCGGAGGAGCGACGATCAGTCCGCGCTGACCAAAGCCAACCGGGGTGAGCAGGTCGATGATGCGGGTGGAGTAGTTTGTGGAGGAAGTTTCCATCGTGAACTTGCGAACAGGAAACAGCGGCGTAAGCGCAGGAAAGTGGATGCGTTCCGCCGCCACATCTGGCGAAACGCCGTTGACCGCTTCGACTTGCAACAGGCCGAAGTATCGCTCGTTCTCCTTCGGCTTGCGCACTTTTCCGGAGACGCGATCGCCTGTGCGCAGATCGAAACGGCGAATTTGCGAGGCGGCCACATAGATGTCTTCCGAAGATGGGCTGTAGCCGACAGGGCGCAGGAACCCGTACCCGTCCTGCATGATGTCCAACACGCCCTCCGCAAACATAAAGCCTTCAACTTCCGCTTGCGCTCGCAGAAGCGAGAAGATCAGTTCTCGCTTCTTGAGCGTTCCATAATAAGGGATCTCAAACTGTTTGGCCAATTTATACAGTTCGGTAAGCTTCATCAGTTCCAATTCTGCGATAGTATGCAAGGAACGTTCACCTACAATCGATATGATGATTGCAACACATTAAAGCATTATACCATACTAACCGCCTTCTTCCCACTTTATGCAGGACTAGGGCGGAAGCACTAGCAATGCTTCGATGTGCGCCGTTTACACCATGACGAGATGCGGCTTTTGATCGAGCTTGTGCCTCGCTTCGACAAAGCGGACGGTGCCGGTGCGCGCGCGCATGACCAGCGAGTGCGAGGTGGCGAGGTTGTGGCCGAGGAAGCGCACCCCTTTGAGCAGTTCGCCGTCGGTGACGCCGGTAGCAGCGAAGATCGCATCATCCCCTCTGACCAGATCTTCGAGCATCAGAATCCGGCTGTGATCGGTGATGCCCATCCCGGCGCAGCGTTCGATCTCCGCATCAGACTCTGGCTTCAGGCGGCCTTGCATCTCCCCGCCCATGCACTTGAGCGCCGCTGCGGCGAGCACGCCTTCCGGAGCGCCGCCCGTTCCGAACATGATGTCCACGCCCGTCTCTTCAAAACAGGTGTTGATCGCAGCAGCCACATCGCCATCGGAGATCAGCTTGATGCGCGCGCCAGCTGAGCGGATCTGCTCGATCAGCTCTTGGTGGCGCGGGCGGTCGAGCAGGATCGCCACGACGTCGGAGATGTGCTTGCCAGACGCCTTTGCCACCGCCTCCAAGTTCTCCTTGACGGTCGCATCGAGGTGCACCTTGCCTTTGGCGCGCGGCCCTACGGCGAGCTTTTCCATGTACATGTCCGGCGCGTGCAGCAGCGAGCCGTGCGGCGCGACGGCGACGACGGTCAGACCGTTCCAGAGCCCCTTGGCGACGATGTTGGTCCCCTCCAGCGGATCGACCGCCACGTCGAGCTTCTGGCCATCGCCAGTGCCGAGCTTCTCCCCGATGTACAGCATCGGCGCTTCATCCATCTCACCTTCGCCGATGACGACAGTGCCCTCCATGTTGACCGAGTCGAACATCGCCCGCATCGCCGTGGTGGCTGCGTTGTCCGCCTCGTTTTTCTTGCCGGTGCCCATCCAGCGCGCCGATGCCAAAGCTGCAACTTCGGTGACGCGCACAATCTCCATCGCTAATTCGCGTTCCATGTTGATAGTAACCCCTTCCGTCCTAAAACTCGCTTATATTATATCACAATGGCTGGATTGTGTTATACTGCTTTCTTTTGAAGGAACCTTGCTATCTTTGTCGAATTTTGTACCATTCATGCACTGACAGACCGGATTGTTAGAAAATCGCCCGCATTCTCCCGCTCGCTCCATCGTTTTGTCTGTTGCGGTCGACATCGGTCCGATCGGAAAGGAGGTCGCATCCATGCGACGACGCACACGTTTTCTGAAGCTGTACTCGGCGATGCTCACGCTGCTCGCCACCTTGATCGTGCTCGCCGTGGTGATGCGCCCCCAGGATGGCTGGCTCCCGCAGATCGCGCAGCAGTACACGCTCTACTTTGGCGAGCGGTCGCTCAACCTCCATCCGCTCGCCCCGCCGACGCCGACCGAGCCGACCTATCGGATCAAAGCGACCTATGAGGAAGAGAGCGGCACGATCACCGGGGAGATGAGTCTGACCGTGCCCGCGCTTCGCTTGGACGGGCTTCCGCTCTACCTCTATGTTCCGATGCAAATTCGCGATGTCAAATTGAACGGACAGGATGTTGCTGTCGAGATGACCGAGCAGGAGCTTTGGATCAAAGCTGCCAAAAGTGAATCGCCACAGACGGTGACGCTTTCGTTTGTGACCAAGCTGCCGCAATCGCCCGCCCGCACCGGCACGTGGCAAGGGGTGGCGACCGTCTCCTACTGGTACCCGATCGTCGGCGTGGAGCGCGACGGGGAGTGGATGCACCGCCCCGATTCGCTCGGCTTTGGCGATCCCTATCTGATGGATCTGGGCAACTATCAGGTCGAATGGCAAAGCACTGCTGCGAGCAGATGGTACTCCTCTGGCGTACTGGTCGAAGAGAAGAAGTTGGAGAACGGCAAGAAGCTGATGAAATATACGGCTGAGAAGGTGCGCAATTTTGCCCTGGTCGGCGGCGCTGGCTTCCATGAGACATCCTACAAGACGGAAAAAGGGATGAAGGTGACCGTCGCGACGGTGGCGGAGAGCGACCTGCCGCGGACGCTCGCGCTCACCCGCTCCGCTGTCCAGACCTATTCGGAGAAGATCGGCACCAACCCCTACCCGACGCTCAGCGTGCTGGAGCTCCCCAAGGGGACGATCTACGCCCATGAGCTGCCCAACCTCGCCCTGTTTGCCCAGGATCTGTGGAGCTATGACGATCCTGAGCATTGGGTGGTGCACGAGATCGCCCACGCGTGGTTCTATAACGCGGTCGGCAACTATGAGGTGGAGACTCCGTGGCTTGACGAGGGGCTGGCCGACTATGCCGCCTTGCTCGACAAAGAGCGGCGCGTCGGGGTGTCCGCCTATCAGGAACACATTCAGGATGCGTGGTCGCGATTCGCTCAAAACTACACGTACTCCCCCTATCGCTTCGGCACATCCAACCGGGTGAAGACGGGCAAGTCTGCTGTGCCGTACGGAACGTATCACACCTCACAGGCGCATTACTACTACACCTACCAGCGCCTCGTGCTGATGTATCACGACCTGCGGCGTCAGATGGGAGACGATCGCTTCTTCAAGTTCCTGCAACAGTATTACCTGAAGAACGCGGGCACCACGGCGACGCGAGCCGATCTGGAGCAAGCGCTGGCCGACATCGACCCGCAGGCGGTCGAGCTGTTGAAGCTGTGGCTGGACACGCCAAACGACGAGCTGATCCCGCAGGTGTCGGGCAGGTTTTCCTAGCGGGCGCGTCGAACTTGCGATCAGGATCTATTTTCCAATTCCTTGCCATCCACCACACCTTTTCTCTGGGGAGGACACTTCTTTGAACACACAAGCTTTTTTACAAGCGAGCGCTGCGGGCGATCTCGATGCTTTGCAGCAACTGCTGGCAGCCGAGCCTGCGCTGCTAGAGGTGCGCGTTGCGACTGGGCAGTCGCCCGTCTTGGCCGCCATCTATCATGGCAAACCACAGGTGGTCGCCTATCTGCTGGAACAGGGGATCGAGCTCGACGTGTTCGAAGCGTCAGCAGTCGGTAAGCTGGAACGGGTGCAGGAGCTCGTCGCAAGCGATTTGCAACTGGCGTCCGCCTTTGGCAGCGACGGCTTCACCCCGCTCGGGCTGGCCGCTTTTCTCGGCCATCACGCGGTCGTCGCCTATCTGCTGGAACAGGGTGCCGATGCGAATGTCGCCTCGAAAAATGCATTTCGCGTCATGCCACTCCACTCGGCGGTCGCCAACCGTCACCTCGCGATCGCTAAGCTGCTGCTCGCCCGCGGGGCGGAGGTGAACGCCAAGCAGGAAGGTGGCTTTACACCGCTCCACGAAGCGGCGCTGCAAGGCAACGTCGAGATGATCCAGCTCTTGCTCGCCCACGGGGCCGACGTGACCGCGCAGAAAGAGGATGGCGAAACGCCGCTCGATACGGCGAAGAGCAAACAGCAGGAGCACGTTTTGCACCTGCTCGGTTGATCGTGGCAGATTGTCACGGCGATGATCGAACAGGTTGCATCAAGTGAACATGCAGGCATAGAAAAGGGGCACTCAGGCCGATCCTGAGTGCCCCTTTGTTCGATATTCTCCTTCTGCACATCGATCAGCATCCAATGTGCGAAATAGCATCCAATACGAAGGGACTGAGCGATTCGCTCAGTCCCTTTCATACTGCATGGAGAGAAAATCTACCGCCTCTCCCCTACGCCTGTTTTGATTTCCACGTCAGGTAGTCGGCCATCAGTTCGACCGCCACCTCGATCGCCGTTTCGCTCGGCTCGATCTTGGCATGGTGCAGCCCGTACGAAGTCTCTGCGCCGAGCCAGAACAGGAAGCCGGGAATCTCTTCGAGGAAGTAACCGAAGTCCTCACCTGTCATCGCCGGCGGACACTCGATCAGCTCGACCTTGCCCGCCTCGCGCACCCAGCGCATAAACTCGACGGTCAACTGCTCATCGTTGAACACTTGGCAGTAGTTCGACCCATAGTCGATCTTCGCCTGACATTCGAACCCTGCCTCGATCCCCTTTACCAGCGCTTCGATGCGCGACTTGACCTTTTGCATCGAGTCGAGCGACATCGTGCGGATCGTGCCTTCCAGCCTTGCCGTCTCCGCAATGATGTTCTGGCGCGTGCCGCCGGCGATGCAGCCGATCGTCACCACTGCCGAATCGAGCGGATCGACGTTCCGCGCGACGACGCTCTGCAGCTGGGTCGTCAGATGCGCTGCCGCCACCACCATGTCGTTGGCGGTGTGCGGGAACGCCGCGTGCCCCCCTTTGCCCTTCAGGTCGATAAACAGCTCCGACGTGTTGGCAAACAGGATGCCCGGACGCAGCGCGATCGTCCCCACCGGGTATTCGGGCGCGATGTGCAGCGCGAAGATCAGGTCTGGCTTCCACGCTTGCAACTCCTCGCTGGCCAACATCGGCTCGGCACCGCCCGGCCCCTCTTCGGCCGGCTGAAAGATGAAGATCAGATCGTCCTCGATCACCTGCTCGACAAAATGGGTCAGCAGGCCGAGCCCGATCGTCATGTGCACATCGTGCCCGCAAGCATGCATGTAACCCTCATGCTGAGAGCGGAACGGGTACGACGTTTCCTCCTCGATCGGCAGACCATCCATGTCCGCCCGGTAGCCGATGCGACGCTTCGGGTTGCTGCCTTTCACCTTGACCAAGATCCCGGTGCGCCAGGTGCGAATCTCCAAGCGATCCGCCGGCAACTTGCTCAGCTGATCGAGCAGAAACGCCTGTGTCTTGAACTCGTGAAAGCCCGGCTCTGGAATCTGATGCAGCGCTCTGCGGATGTCGACCAAGCGGCTCATTACAGTTGGCGCAGCTCCTGCATGATCTCCGTTTTCGACTTGGTCTTCGCATCGATCTCCTTGATGATGCGCGCAGGTGCGCCCGCGACGACCACGCCTTCCGGAACGTCCTTGGTCACGATCGCGCCCGCCGCGACGACCGCTCCTTTGCCGACGCGCACGCCTTCCAAGATGACCGCGTTCGCCCCGACCACAACATCATCTTCGATGACGACTGGCGTTGCGGACGGCGGCTCGATCACGCCTGCGACCACAGTGCCCGCCCCGATGTGGCAGTTCTTGCCGATCGTGCCACGACCGCCGACGACGACGTTCATGTCGATCATCGTGCCTTCGCCGATCACAGCGCCGATGTTGATCGAAGCGCCCATCATGATCACCGCGTTGTCACCGATCGTCACCTGATCGCGAATCACCGCACCTGGCTCGATGCGCGCTTTGATGTTCTTCATATCGAGCAGCGGAATCGCCGAGTTGCGACGGTCGTTTTCCACCACGTAGTCTTCAATCTTGTCCCCGTTTGCAGCGAGCACCGGTTCGACATCTTTCCAATCGCCAAAGATCACGCCGACGTTGCCCGTCAGAAACGTTTTGATGTTCGCGCCAAAGTCGATGGCGTCAAGCTGGCCTTTAAGATGTACTTTGACCGGAGTTTTCTTTTCGCTCTTCCCAATAAACTCGATAATCTGTTTCGCATCCATCATTTCCATCAAAACCAGTCCCCTTTCCTGCATTACCAATTATCATAGCGCACAGCTTGAAAAAAAGCACCCGGTTACAGGTGCTTATTTCTTCGCTTGATTCCAGTCGGCCAAAAAGCGTTCGATGCCTTGGTCGGTCAGCGGATGCTTGACGAGCGACTCCAACACTTTGAGCGGCAGGGTGCCGATATGAGCGCCTGCCAGCGCCGCCTGATGAACGTGCATCGGGTGGCGAATCGACGCGGCGATGATCTCCGTGTCGATGCTGTGGATCGCAAAGATCTCCGCGATGTCGCGGATCAGCCCGATCCCCTCCACCGAGATGTCATCCAAGCGCCCTAAAAATGGCGAGACGAACGTGGCGCCCGCACGGGCGGCGAGCAGCGCTTGGTTGGCCGAGAAGATCAGCGTGACGTTCGTCTTGATCCCCTGCTTGTGAAAGGCGTGTACCGCCTTCAGCCCTTCTAATGTCATCGGGACTTTGATCACGATGTTTTTGTGGAGTTTGGCCAGCTTCTCGCCCTCCTCCACCATCCCTTTCGCGTCGAGCGAAATCACCTCTGCGGAGATCGGGCCGTCGACGATCTGGACGATCTCTTGAAGCATCTCCAGAAAGTCGCCGCCCTCTTTCGCCACCAGTGACGGGTTGGTGGTGACTCCGGCGATCACGCCGAGCTCTGCTGCACTTTTGATCTCCGCTACATTTGCCGTGTCAAGAAAAAATTTCAAAGCGCTTCCTCCTTTGAAAGACAGCTTACGCGCGGCCGGACGAACCGAACAGGCGCATCTTTTGCTTCACCGTCTCCTTGATCGCTTCACGAGCAGGCTTCAAATATTTGCGCGGGTCGTACGCGTTCGCATCGTTGCCCAGCACTTCGCGGATCACCTTCGTCATCGCGATCTGGTTCTCCGTGTTCACGTTGATCTTCGCCACGCCGAGCGAGATCGCTTTCCTGATATCTTCATCCGGAATCCCAGAGCCGCCGTGCAGGACGAGCGGAGTGGTCGGCAACAGGTCGCGAATCTCTTGCAGGCGACCAAATGCCAGCTCCGGCTTGCCTTTGTAGGGGCCGTGCGCCGAACCGATCGCAGGCGCCAGCGCATCGATGCCCGACTCTTCGACCAGGCGCTTCGCTTCCGCCGGAATCGCCAGCGTCGCATCGCGCTCATCGACCGTCAGATCATCTTCGGTGCCGCCGATGCGGCCGAGCTCACCTTCCACCTCGATGCCGACCGCATGGCACAGGTCGACGATCTCGCGGGAGAGGCGAATGTTCTCTTCCAGCGGGTAGTGAGACGCATCGATCATGATCGAGGAGAAGCCAGCCTTGATGCACTTCATCACCAGGTCGCGGTTCGGACCGTGGTCGAGGTGCAGGATGACCGGAACTTTTGCCGATTCCATCGCGACGCGCGCCATCGCGACGGTGTATTCCAGCCCCATGTACTTGATCGCGCCTTCCGACACGCCGAAGATGACCGGCGATTTTTCCTCGTTGGCAGCTTCGATGATCGCTTGGGTGAACTCCAAGTTGTTCATGTTGAATTGACCGACCGCATACCCGTTTTTGTAGCCGTCGAGCAATACTTCTTTAAAAGATGCAAATGCCATTATGTACCCTCCGTCCTCGAATCGAAATCCAATCTGGTTCTATCCATTACTCATGATACCAAATTACAGAGGGAGTCCCAACATTTTTCTTGCCTCGTCAGGAGTTGCTACCTCGCGTCCCAACTCTTTGGCAAGGCGAACGACGCGCTCGACAAACTGAGCGTTGCTCTCCGCCAGCACGCCTTTCTCATAGTAAATATTATCTTCGAACCCGACTCGAACATGACCCCCGAGCAAGATCGCCATCGTGGAGAGCGGCAGTTGCGAGCGCCCCACGCCTGCGACCGACCAGCTGGCTCCGTCTGGCAGCTGCTTGATCAGATGCATCAGGTTTTCAGGCGTGCCGGGGATCGCGCCGGGCACTCCCATCACAAAGTCGAAGTGCAGAGGCTCGCTGACCAGTCCTTTTTTCAAAAGCCGCAGCGCATTCGTTATCATGCCCACTTCGAAAACTTCAAATTCGGGGCGCACGCCATGCTCCTGCATGACCTGCGCAAAGCGCTCAATATCCTTCGGCGTGTTCATGAACACATCGTCGCCAAAGTTGACGGTGCCGACCGTCAGCGTCGCCATCTCCGGCTTCAAGGTGACCGGCTGCAAGCGCTCTTCTGGCGTCATGCCGACAGCGCCGCCGGTGGAGACCTGGACGATAACCGGACATTTTGCTGCCACCTTCTCGATGATCTGGCGGTAGATCTCCTTGTCCTGCGTCGGCGTGCCGTCGCTCTCCCGCGCATGGACGTGAACGATCGAAGCGCCCGCCTGCCAGCAGCGGTAGGCGCTCTCGGCGATCTCATCAGGCGTGATCGGCAGGTAGGGCGTGTGCTCCCGCGTGACTTCCGCCCCTGTCAGCGCACAGGTGATGATCAATTTCTGCATAGCGAACTGCCCCCTTCCTCTACTCGCTCTTCGCGGTCAACCGCTGCTTGTCTTTCGGCGTGACACAGGTGCCGCGCGCATAGCAGACGAGGATCGGCTCAGCCAGCACGTCGGCTGCCGAAGGGTTGGCCGGGTCGATGTTGCCTTGGATCACCTTATAGGCGTGAAATTCCATCTGACGCGACGTGTTGCCGATCTTGGTGATCTTGCCGTGCGCCTCAATATAATCACCTGCGAAGACAGGCGCTTTAAACTCCACACAATCATAGGCGACAAACAGCCCTTCATCCCCATCCAAGCGAATCAACAGCTCGGTGGCAACATCGCCAAATAGACCGAGCATTCGCGCTCCATCGACAAGATCACCTCCGTAGTGAGCGTCATGTGCGCTCATGCGCAGGCGAATCATAGATGTGTGTTCCATCTTGCTTATTCCCCTCTCTCCATCAACTGCTGGTTGACCGCTTCTCGCAATTCATCGATGTCGAACGGTTTGGTGAAATGAGTGAGCGCACCAAGCACGGTCGCTTCTTTGATCAGATCGAGCTCTCCGTAGGCGGTCATCATGATCACTTTCGTATCAGGTTCGATGTTGCGGATATGTCGAAGAATCTCAAGACCGTCCATGCCCGGGATTTTCATGTCGAGCAATACGAGGTCAGGCTGCTCCTCCTTGACGATCTGCAAAGCGGTCATGCCGTTTGGCGCTTGAAAAATCGAATAGCCTTCTTTGTCCAATACTTCATGCAATAGTACGCGAATCCCATACTGATCATCGACGATCAATACTTTTTTATCCTTGCTGCCCATCGAGTGAGTCCCCTCTCTTCAAATCGTTTCCATGTCAGTTTGATTTCGATTCCCGCATTGAAAATCCTTTTCTTCATTCACTAATAAATGGCTGTTCGTTTAATTTCGACTTTATTCGACAGAAAAATTTTTACAACATTCTGCAAGTTCTGCGCCTTTCGAATGATATGGCGAAAAAGGGAAATTCAGACCGGGCTTGAGAAATAGATAATCACTGACAGACAGCTTGTTGAAGGTCGCTTGTACCTTTTCCACTTTCTTTCATTATGAGAAAACCCTTGCCAGTTCGCAAGGGTTTTGTGCGCTAACGATTATGCTTCTTCCGTCTCTGTTTCCTCGATCGGGTAGGTTTCGATCGCCTTGTCGGTGTACAAGATGCCATCGAGATGGTCGATCTCGTGTTGGAAGACGCGAGCGAAATATCCTTCCGGCTTCATCTCATACGCCTTGCCATCGCGGGATTGGAAGCGCAGGGTGAGCTTTTCATAGCGCTCCACGTTGCCGCGCAAGCCGGGGATGGACAAGCAGCCTTCCACATCGACCACCGAACCTGACTTCTCCACGATCTCCGGGTTGATCATCTCGATCAAGCCGCCAAACTCATCGCCGTAATCGACCACGATCACGCGCAGGGAGATTCCGACTTGTGGGGCGGCCAACCCGATCCCGTTGTAGTCATACATCGTATCTGCCATATCGTCGAGCAATGTGAGGATCTCTTGGTCGATCTTGGTGACCGGCGCTGCGATCTGACGCAACACCGGATGCGGGTCGAGCACAACAGGTCTAACTGCCACTTTCTTTCCCTCCCTTTATTGGTTGCGATCCCAGATGATCCGCAACCCATCGAGCGTCAAATTGTCATCCTGAATCTCGATCTCAAACGACTCCGCAGAGATCAAGGTGGCCAGCCCGCCGGTCGCGATCACTTTAAACGGCAGGTTGAACTCCTTCTTGATTCGCGACACGATCCCGTCCACCTGCCCGGTGAAACCGTACAGGACGCCCGACTGCATCGACGTGATCGTGTTTCGTCCGACGACGCTCGCCGGGCGCGTGATCTCGATGCGTGGCAGCTTGGCCGCATGGCGAAACAGCGCTTCTGTCGAGATGTTGATGCCTGGCGCGACCACGCCGCCCATGTAGTCTCCTACCTCGTTGATCACACAGAAGGTGGTCGCCGTCCCGAAGTCGACGATGATCAGCGGATAGCCATACTTCTCGATCGCACCGACGGCGTTGACGATGCGGTCCGCACCGACTTCGCGCGGGTTTTCATACTTGATGTTCAGCCCGGTCTTCACGCCCGGTCCGATAACGATCGGCTTGTGGCCGAAATATTTGACCGACATCTTTTCCAGCGCAAACATCAAAGGCGGCACGACAGAGGAGATCGCGATGCCCTGAATCTCTCCGACGCTGATGCCCTTGTCTGCCAGCAAGCTCTTGACCAAAATGCCCAGCTCGTCTTCGGTGCGCTCGCGGATCGTCGCAATCCGCCAATGATAGAGCAGCTCTTCATCCTTGTAGACGCCAAGCGTGATATTCGTATTCCCTACATCCAGAACGAGGATCATCATATCTTCTCTTTCTCCCGATTATTTTGCGAGAATGTCTAGCGAGATGTCTAGTGCACGGATCGAGTGCGTCAGCGCACCGATCGAAATGTAGTCGACGCCCGTCTTGGCGATGTCGATGATCGTCTCCTCGGTCACGCCGCCTGACGCTTCGATCATCGCCCGCCCGGCGATCTTTTCCACCGCTTCGCGCATCGTGTCTGGCGTCATGTTGTCGAGCATGATGATGTCCGCCTTCACTTCCAGCGCCTCATCGATCTGCTCCAGCGACTCCACTTCCACCTCCACGCGCATCGTGTGCGGGATCTGATGGCGGGCTGCCATGATCGCCTGCTTCACACCGCCTGCGATCTCGATGTGGTTGTCTTTGATCAGCACCGCATCGAACAGGCCAAAGCGATGGTTGCGCCCTCCGCCGACGACCACCGCATATTTTTCCAAAGCGCGCAGGCCTGGGGTCGTCTTTCTGGTATCGACGATCTTGGCGTTGTAATAGCGCACCAGCTCGACAAACTTCGCCGTGCGGGTCGCGATGCCAGACAGGCGCTGGAGGAAGTTGAGCGCCACTCGCTCTGCGATCAGGATCGAGCGCGCCGAGCCGGCCACCTCCATCAGCGGAGTCCCTGTGGCGACGGCGTCACCATCTTTGACGAGCACGTTCACTTCCAAGGTCGGATCGATCTGATGAAACGCCCTCACCGCCACCTCAAGGCCGGCGATCACGCCCGGCTCTTTGGCGAGCAGCGTGGCGTGGCCCTCCTTATCCTTCGGCACGATCGAATTGGTGGTGACATCACCAGAACCGATATCTTCTTCCAACGCGGCACGCACCGCTCGTTCAATCACACGCTCATCAAGCAGCATGTTAGCACCTCTCTTCGATTACACCAACGTCGCGATGGAAGATGGTGTGTTTCAGCCAGGAGTCTCTTTTTTTCGGGAAATCGTTGCGATGATGCCCGCCGCGGCTCTCTTCGCGGAGCAAGGCGGCCTGCGTGGTCAGCAGGGCGGACGTCAGCAGGTTGATAAACTCCCAGTCGCTCTTCTTGCTGTATGTGTGGGAGAGCATCGGCACGTATTTGCCCAGCTCGGACAGGGCGCGCTCCAGCGATTCGCGGGTGCGCTTGACCCCGACGTAGCGAACCATCACCTTTTGCAGATGCAGGCGGCGGTTGTCGATCTTGTCGATCGGGCTCTTCATCACATGCGCCAATTGCGGCAGCGGCATCGGCTCCCCCGTCTCGCTGTCCAAAAACTCTTCGATGCGCTCGGCGATGCGCTTGCCGAAGACGATCGCCTCCGACAGCGAGTTGGACGCCAGCCGGTTGGCCCCGTGCACGCCGGTGCAGGATACTTCCCCGCAGGCGAACAACCTTCTCACATTGGTTTCGCCAAAAAGATCCGTTTTGACACCGCCCATCACATAATGGGCGGCCGGTGAGACGGGAATCCAATCGGATGTCAGATCGAGACCGTACTGCAGACAGAACTCATAGATCGTCGGGAACCGCGACTTGATCAGCTCGGGCGACTGGTGGGTGATGTCCAGGTAGACGAACGTCGCCTTGGTCTTCTCGATCTCCGAGACGATCGCCCGGGCCACGATGTCGCGCGGTGCGAGCTCGGCCATCTCATGATAGGCGGGCATGAAGCGCTCACCGGCGATGTTTCGCAACAGCGCCCCCTCGCCGCGCAGCGCCTCGGTGAGCAAGAAGCGCGGCGCGCCCGGATAGTTGAGCGTCGTCGGGTGAAACTGGATGAACTCCAAGTCTTGCAGTTGCGCACCGGCGCGATAGGCCATCGCAAACCCGTCTGCCGTCGTGACATCCGGGTTGGTCGTATAGCGATACATGTTGCCCGCGCCTCCGGTGGCAAGCACCGTCGCCCGCGCCTGCAGGTAGTAGAGGCGGTCATCCTTTTGGTAGAGAACCCCTTTGCAGGAGCCGTTCGCCGCGGTGACCAGATCGATGGCGAACGAGTCTTCCAACACGCGAATCCGGCTGTTGTTGCGCACCTGCACCGCGAGGGCGCGAACGATCTCCGCGCCTGTCGCATCTCCGTTCGCGTGCAGGATGCGGCGCCTGCTGTGCGCCGCCTCTCGGGTCAGGGCGAGATGCTCCCCATCCTCCGTGTCAAACTGCGTTCCGAGGCGGATCAGGTCGTTGACCAAGCTCGGACCTTCGTTGACGAGAACTTCCACCGCCTCAAGATCGTTCAGACCAGCTCCGGCCATCATCGTATCTTCTCGATGCAAGTCAGGGGAATCGCCTTCGGCGATGGCCGCGGCGATTCCCCCTTGTGCCCGGTTGGTATTGCTCTCGGTGAGACCCTTTTTGCAGAGGATCGTCACATCCGCATATCGACTGATCTTCAGCGCAGTGTATAGGCCTGCGATTCCGGTACCGATCACCACCACATCGGTATCATGTGTGACAACGTCTTCTGCCTTATAGTTAGCCAGGAATCGTGAGAACATCAGATGTGTAGCTCCTTCGCGATAGCTCGTGGTTCTATCGCTGCTTATTTCGGTACGATCTCAAGCATCCGATCGAGCGAACGGCGCGCTTTTTCGGCGACCATCGGGTCGACTTCGATCTGCGGCTGAAGGGTCTCCAGCGCGCGCACCATCTTTTTGACATTATGAACTTTCATGTTCGGGCAAACCATATAGCGGGATGCGAAATGGAACGTCTTCTCCGGCGATTCTTTCTCCAGCATATAGCGCACGCCCTCTTCGGTGGCGACGATATACTCTTTGAAGTTCGATTCGCGGCAATATTTCAAGATGCCGGTGGTCGAGCCCACATAGTCGGCCAACGCCACCACCTCTGGACGGCATTCCGGATGGACGACGATCGGCGCGCCCGGGTGCTCCGCCTTCAGCGCGTGCACATCTTCCGGCTGCAACAGGTCATGCGTGTTGCAGTACCCCTGCCAGATGATCATCTTCTTGTCGGTGAACTGGGACACGTAGTGCCCGAGGTTCTTGTCGGGAACCCAGATGATCTCATCCGACTCGACCGAGTTGATCACTTTCAACGCGTTGGAGGACGTGCAGCAGATATCGGTCTCCGCCTTCACGTCTGCCGAGGTGTTGACATAGGCGACCACCGTCGCATTCGGATATTCTGCCTTCAGCTTGCGCAGGCCGTCTCCCGTCACCATGTCGGCCATCGGGCAGCCGGAGCGATCGTCCGGCATCAGCACGATCTTCTCCGGGTTGAGAATTTTTGCACTTTCTGCCATGAAGTGAACCCCGCAGAACAGGATGACGTCTGCGTCTGTATCTTTCGCCTTTTGCGCGAGGCCAAACGAGTCGCCAATATAATCGGCTACTTCCTGAACCTCGGCACGCATGTAATAGTGCGCGAGAATGATCGCATTGCGCTCTTTTTTTAACTGAAGCAGCCGTTCTTTGTATTGATCGAGCTGTTCACGATTCGGTGCTGCTTGTAAGGTAGCCATCGCGGACAGTGCCCCCTCCTATAGAAAATGGGCTGATTATGCCTATTTTCTGTCATTCTAACCCTGATCATCTAACGTGTCAATTTGACAAAAATTTGTCACAAAAATTAGAAAGCGCGATCCCAGAGCACCGTTCTTCTACACAGTGTTCCCTGGGATCGCTTTGCAATCTCTAACAAGTCTTGGTCGCTTAGAAGAGCCCGATGATCTTTCCTTCTTCCAGCAGATCCATGTTCATCGCAGCCGGCACTTTCGGCAAGCCGGGCATCGTCATGATATCGCCGGTGATCGCGACGATAAACCCGGCGCCCGCCGAGATGCGCAGTTCGCGAATCGTGATCGTGAACCCTTCCGGGCGCCCCCGCAGGTTCGGATTGTCGGAGAAGGAGTATTGCGTCTTCGCCATGCAGATCGGCAGATGGCTGAGCCCCATCTCCTCGATGCGCTTGAGCATCGTCTGCGCTTTCGAAGTGAACTGCACCCCTTCGCCGCCGTACACATCGCGGACGATCGCTTCGATCTTCTCCTGCACCGTATCCTCTTCGTTGTACAGATACATCAAGGAGCCCGGCCGTTCGTTGACCACTCGCAACACCTGCTCGGCGAGCGCCAGACCGCCATCTCCCCCTCTGGTGAACACGTCGGAGAGGGCGACCGGGATGCCGTTGTCGCGGCACCAGTCGGTGACGATGCGAATCTCTTCCTCGCTGTCTGTCGGAAACTTGTTGATCGCGACGACCGCCGGGATGTTGAACATCTGCACGTTTTCAATGTGCTTGGACAGGTTGGACAACCCGAGGCGAACCGCCTCTTCGTTCGGCGCGCCAAGCGATGCTTTGTCCACTCCGCCGTGCATCTTCAGCGCGCGGATGGTCGCGACGACCACCGTCGCGGTCGGCTGAAGCCCCGCTTGGCGGCACTTGATGTGGAAAAACTTCTCCGCGCCGAGGTCGGCGCCAAACCCCGCCTCTGTCACCACATAGTCGGCCAGCTTCAGCGCCATCTTCGTCGCGATCACCGAGTTGCAGCCGTGCGCGATGTTGGCAAACGGCCCTCCGTGCACCAGCGCCGGCGTGTGTTCGAGCGTCTGCACCAGGTTGGGCTTGATCGCCTCTTTGAGCAGGACGGCCATCGCGCCTTCTGCGCCGAGGTCGGCGACGGTGATCGGCGCTTTGTCGAGGTTGTAGCCGATCACCATCCGCTTCAGCCGCTCTTTCAGGTCTTGCTCATCTTGCGCCAAGCAGAGCACCGCCATCACTTCGCTGGCGACGGTGATGTCAAATCCGCTCTCCCGCGGCACGCCGTTCGCAGGTCCCCCCAGCCCGACGACGATCTGGCGCAGCGCCCGATCGTTCATGTCGAGCACGCGGTTCCACGAGACGCGGCGGACGTCGAAGCGCAACAGGTTGCCTTGGTGGATGTGGTTGTCGATCAGGGCGGCGAGCAGGTTGTGCGCCGACGTGATCGCGTGAAAGTCGCCGGTGAAGTGCAGGTTGATGTCCTCCATCGGCACGATCTGCGAATAACCGCCGCCGGCGGCACCGCCCTTCATCCCAAACGAGGGCCCGAGCGACGGTTCGCGCAGGCAGATCATCGCCGTCTGTTCGGTGTCGGCCAGCAGTTTCCCGAGCGCTTGCCCGAGGCCGACCGTCGTGGTCGACTTGCCCTCGCCAGCCGGCGTCGGCGAGATCGCCGTGACGAGGATCAGCTTGCCATCCTGCTTGTCGGCGAGGCGACGGTAGACGTCCAAGGAGATCTTCGCTTTGTATTTGCCGTACTGCTCGATGTCATCAGCGGACAGCCCCACCGTGGCTGCGATCTCGTGGATCGGTTTCAGCGTGGCTTCCTGTGCGATCTCGATATCTGTTTTCATGCGTTGTTCGGTTGACATAGTATCCACTCTCCTAACTTTCACATGAGGTGATCAGAACGGTCAGATGCTCCAAGAGATTGATCTCAAACGGGGTTGCGTTGCGCCCCTGCGCATCCTTCAGCACGCGCACGACCGGCCGCTGCGGATGGTTGGGGTTTTGGCGGACGATCACGCCCGTCTCGCCAGTGTTCAGCTTGACGGTCAACCCGGTCGGGTAGATCGCCACCGCCTTTAAGAACAGCTCGACGATCTTGCCGTCAAAATGGCCGCCGCATCCCCCGAGCAGGAGCTCAAGCGCGTGATGCGGCAGATGGCCGCTCCGGTAGACCCGGTTGGCGGTCAGCGCTTCATACACGTCTGCCACCGCGGTGATCTTGCCGAAGATGTGCATCTCTTCGCCGCTCAAGCCCCGCGGATAGCCTGTCCCATCGACTCGCTCGTGGTGCTGCAAGGCGACATGTGCGGACAGCGAAGAGATATCATCCTGCTGCCGAAGCATCTCGTAGCCGATCATCGAATGCTGCTTGACCAGCTCGTACTCTTCGTTCGTCAGCTTGCCCGGCTTGTTTAAGATCTCCTGTGGCAGGCGCAATTTCCCAATATCGTGAAGCAGCGTCCCGACGCCTAAGTCGAGCAACTGCTTTTCGGTCAGTCCATACTCCATGCCGATCGCAAGCGAGATCAAGGAGACGTTCACAGAGTGATGATAGAGAAACCCGTCGTTCGTATAGATGCTCGACAGGTTGAGCAGTGCATCCGGCTTGCCTCTCATCTCCTGAAGGATCGTGTCGAACAGGCGGCGGATGCTGCGTCCGCTCACATCCTGTTGAAAATGGCGCGGGTGCTTGCCCGCGCTCATCACGCTTTGCAAGGTTGTGTAGACCAGCTGCAACGCTTCTTGGCGCGTCTGCGGGGAGATCACATCTTCGACGACCACATCTTCGGTCCGCCTGTCCTCGATGAAGACGGAGGTGATCCCTAAGCCTAGCAACCGCTTGATCAGCGCGTCTGACAGCGGCACTCCTTTGGCCAACAGCACAAGTCCTTTTTCATCGAAGAGTGGCTGTGCCAGTCTCGTTTCCGGTGTGATGGTTTGCAATGATGCGAGTCTCATGTTGAAGTCCACCCTTCAAAAAAACACCTGTCGAACAAGCGACAGGTGTTTTCTAACGTCTCCAGTTTTACTGCCCGTTATTCTCGTCGTCCTTTTGCTCTGCTTCCCCATCTTTTTCAAGGTTCGGCGTGGACTCGGAGGTGATGTTGACCGTCATGCCCGGCACCGAGCCGTCCGGCAGCACGCCCTTCTCCATCAGGGAATCGATCGTCTCTTTGTCGATCGTCTCCTTTTCGAGAAGAACGTTGGCCAAAAGCTCCAGTTGGTCGCGGTGGATGGTCAACACTTCTTTGGTCTTGTTGTAGCACTGGTCGACGATGCGGCGCATCTCCTTGTCGATCTCCAGCGCTACGGCGTCAGAGTAGTTCTGATCGGACGCGATGTCGCGACCGAGGAACACGTTGCCGCCCTGACGGTGACCGTACTGCAGATTGCCGAGCTGGTCGCTCATCCCATACTCGGTGATCATGCGGCGGGCAATATCGGTGACGCGCTCCAAGTCGTTGTGAGCGCCGGTGGAAATCTCGTTCAACACGATCTCCTCAGCGACACGGCCGCCGAGCAGTCCGGAGATCTTGTCGTACATCTCCGAGCGAGTCATGAAGAAGCGGTCTTCGCGCGGGATCATCACCGTGTAGCCACCCGCCATACCGCGCGGTACGATGGTGACCTTGTGCACTTCATCCGCATGCTCAAGGTGGTAGCCGACGACAGCATGGCCCGCCTCGTGGTAGGCGACCAGCTTGCGCTCATGCTCGGACATCACGCGGCTCTTCTTCTCCGGCCCCGCGATGACGCGGTCGATCGCTTCGTCCACCTCTTGCGTATCGATCAGCTTCTTGTCTTTGCGGGCTGCGAGCAGCGCCGCTTCGTTCAGCACGTTCTCCAGATCGGCACCGGTGAAGCCAGGGGTGCGTTTCGCGATCGCCCCGAGCGGGATGTCGTCGGAGATCGGCTTGTTGCGAGCGTGCACTTTCAGGATCGCTTCCCGGCCCTTCACGTCCGGGCGGTTGACCGTGATCTGACGGTCGAAGCGGCCTGGGCGGAGCAGTGCCGGGTCGAGGATGTCAGGTCGGTTGGTCGCCGCGATGATGATGATGCCTTCGTTCGCACCGAAGCCGTCCATCTCGACGAGCAATTGGTTGAGCGTCTGCTCGCGCTCATCATGTCCGCCGCCGAGCCCTGCGCCGCGGTGACGACCCACCGCGTCGATCTCGTCGATGAAGATGATGCACGGCGCGTTTTTCTTCGCCGTCTCGAACAGATCGCGCACGCGGGAAGCCCCGACGCCGACAAACATCTCCACAAAGTCGGAGCCTGAGATCGAGAAGAACGGAACGCCCGCCTCGCCTGCGACGGCGCGCGCGAGAAGCGTTTTCCCCGTTCCGGGCGGCCCGTTGAGCAGGACGCCTTTCGGGATGCGAGCGCCGAGGGCTGCGAACTTGCGCGGGTCCTTCAGGAAGTCGACAACTTCGACCAGCTCGTTTTTCTCCTCGTCCGCACCTGCGACATCTTCGAAGGTGACCTTTTTCTTCTCCTCGTTGTAGAGCTTCGCGCGGCTCTTGCCAAAGTTCATCACTTTGGAGCCGCCGCCCTGCGCTTGGTTCATCATAAAGAAGAACAGAACGAAGATGACGATGAACGGGACGATCGTGGTGAGGAAGGAGAACCAGATCGACTCTTTCTGCGGCTCGTTGATCTTGACGTTGGCAGCCTTCAGCTCATCGTTCAACTGCTTGGAGAACTCCTCGCTGAACAGCGCGCGGGTGATGAAATCCTCCGCCTGGCCGCTGTCGCCCGTCATCTTGCCTGTGAGCTTCAAGGTGAGACCTTCGCTCGTCACGCTCAGATCCTTGATCTCGCCCTTCTCTACCTTTTGAATGAACTTGTCATACGTGATCTCCAGCCGCTCTTGCTTCTCACCTGTGATGAAGTTGACAATCCCCACGGTGATCAGGAAGATCAGCAAATAAAAACCGGCATTGCGGAAAAATCTGTTCATTCCTTACCTCCTCTCGGCACCCCTGGTACCACATTCGCCCGATTCGCGTTTAGGATTGATACACTTCAGGTTTCAAAACCCCAACATAGGGAAGGTTGCGATATCGTTCCGCAAAATCAAGCCCGTAACCTACGATGAAGTGATCAGGCACGGAGAATCCGAGATAGTCGGGAAGAATCTCAACTTTGCGGCGCTCCGGCTTGTCGAGCAAGGCTGCGACTTTGACCGAAGCGGCGTTGCGCTGCAACAACAGGTTTTTCAAATAATGCAAGGTCAGACCCGAGTCGATGATGTCTTCCACGATCAACACGTGCCGCCCTTCGATGCTCTTGTCTAGGTCTTTGATGATCCGAACGACCCCGGTGGACTCGGAGGACTTCCCATAGCTTGAAACGGCCATGAAATCGAACTCCACCACCCTGTCGATTCGCTTGACCAGATCGCTCATGAACATCGCAGCACCCTTGAGGATGCCGATGACGAGCAAATCCTGTCCCTCAGTATCGCGGGTGATCTGCTCTCCGAGCTCGCGCACCTTGGCGGAAACCTCGTCTTCGGTGAAGAGGATCTCTTGCACGTCTGTATGCATTGGTTCACGTACCCCCAAAGAAAGTTTAAGAGAGTCGCTCCGCCCGGAGGATGAGCGTCTTTTGCGTCTTGTTGGTGACTTGCGCCTGCTGTCCCCGCCGAACCCCGATCACCCATTCGACCTTGTCATCAATGCAAAGAAGCGGCCAAGCGCTGCGCTTCATTTTGGGCACTTTGGCGTCAACAAATACATCGCTGATCAGCTTGCTACCTTGCAGACCGAGCGGTTGAATTCGATCACCCTTTTCCCATGTGCGTATGTATATGCAAGAGCCGGACAATTGATCAGCGTCGAATTGGGCTTCCCATGCATCGGTCGGACGAGGCGGCACACCGCGTGTCACTTCGACCTGCACCCGAAGATCAAAACCAGAAGGTTCCACCTGTAGGTTCAACGTGCCTTCCAATAATTCCTTGTCAAACACAAAACGCGCAGGCGGGATGCTCGCTTCAACCGCTGAGCTCGGTTCGATGACGCTCACCGAGGCGATCGCATATTCTCGCCTCAACTGCACGCCGCCGGGCAGGTACAACCTAGCACTTGGCGAGCTGCCAGTCAACAGCGCACGGATGTTTTCGATATGTACTTGCTCCCACTGTATGGTATGTCCGCACAGATAATATAATATTAGTGTAATTACTCGTCGTTGTAAAGGAAGCGCGCTCCCGACAAAATGTTCACAATTGACTTGAACAGATCTGCTTCCGCGCGTCGTCACACACTCCGCAAATCGCTCCGCCGCCAAACGCTCCAAAAACTGCTCATCTTCGCGCGCCAGATCGGACAGCTGAAGCAGCGCTGCCTTCACGCCCCCGTTGTATTCGCGCATCAGTTCGGGAAACAGCCGCAATCGTATCTTATTGCGCAAGTATTTCACTGTTGAATTGGACGCATCCTCTCGGTGGTCGATCTGATGCGCTCCGGCGTATGTTTCGATCTCTTCCCGCCAGATTTTGAGCAGCGGGCGCACATACTCGACGCCCTGCTGGCTGCGCTTGACCGCGATGCCCCCCAAGCCCCGCGTGGAGGTGCCGCGCAGGATGCGCATCATCACCGTCTCCGCCTGATCGTCCGCATGGTGCGCGGTGACGATCTTGCCGTATCCGCCTCGCTCAGCCGTCTCCCGCAGGAATGCGTAGCGCGCCTCCCTCGCCGCCGCTTGGATCGAGAGCTTCTGCGCCTCTGCCAGCGCCCGCACATCGACCTCGCCGAGATGAAAGGGCAGCCGATGTCGCCTCGCGAGCGCTTCGACGAAGCGGGCGTCCGCCTGCGACGCCTCGCCGCGCAATCGATGATCGACATGGGCGACGCCCAGCTCGTAGCCCCACTCTGCGCGCAGCCTGATCAGCGCGTCGAGCAGGGCGCAGGAGTCCAAGCCGCCGGAGACGGCGACCAGCAGTCGATCTCCGCTTGCGAACAGCGAGTTGCGCCTGATCCCCTCACCGATTTTTGCGAGCAAGGATACCCCTCCAGTCCGTCCGAAGCACCGAGCCTGCGAGCACCAGCCCCGCCGAGATCGCCGAGGCGATCAGCATCGTCTGCGTCCCGCGGGACAGGCCTTCCAGATAATCGCCCATCACAAACTCCCGCATCGTCGCCATCGCCGACGACCCGGGCACGAGCGGCACGATGCCGCCGACGACAAACACGGTGACCGGCATCAGCACCTTGCGGGCCAGCTTCTCGCTGAGCGCGCCGACGAGCACACCGCCAAAAAAGGCCGCATAGACGGGCGAGCTCCACAGCTGCAGCGCCAAATATTGCGTCAGCCACGCCCCGAGCCCGACCAGACCGACGAGCAGCAGCGCCTTTTTCGGCACATGGTAGAGGATCGCATAGCAGACGGTCGCCGAAAAGGCAAATCCCAGCTTGATCAACAACATCCAGTCGATGCTCATCTCAGCTCACCACCCCATGCACGCGAATGGCCAGCACGACGGCGACCGCCGCTGCGATCGCAAAGGCGATCAGAAACGCCTCCGCCGCTCGGGCGAGACCGGCGAGCAGTTCCCCCGCCATCAGGTCGCGCACCGCGTTGGTCACCGCCACCCCGGGCACGAGCGGAATCACCGCACCGATGATCGCCGCTTCAAAATTGGTCGCGACCGACACGACCACCCCGAGGACGGCGACCGAGACGCCGACAAACGCGGCGAAGAAGATCCCGAGAAAATAGGGCACCCGCTCCGCCAGGATCCCGAGCACAAAGTGGGAGATCCAGCCGCAGAACGCCCCGACGACAAACTCCGCCCAGCCCCCGTTGAACAGCACGGCAAACGCGCCCGAGGCGAACGCAGACGCCAAGTGCTGATAGCGCAGGCGATAGGTCTGCTTCGTCTGCTCGATCTTGTCCAGCGCCGAAAACACTTCCTCAACACTCACCTGCCCCCGCGCATAGCGGCGGGAGAGATCGTTTACCATGTGCACTTTCGACAGGTTGATCCCCGACGATCCGGTGACGCGGCTCATCCCCGTCCGGGTCGCCTCCCCCTCGCGCTCGACCGAGATGAAAATCCCCGTCGGCGTCACAAAGCTCTGCACCTGATCGACACCGTAAGCGACTCCAAGCCGCGTGATCGTATCCTCAACTCGCGAAGTCTCCGCTCCGCACCTCTGCATGATCATGCCCGCTCGCAGGCACAGATCTAGCGCTTCTTCCAAACTTTTGCTCATCGACGCTCATCCTGTCTCTTAAAAAATCGTTTTCACAGAGTTCGCGCTCAGCGTCTGGTTTCCTTCCGCCGCCTACAAAAAGATCAAACAGAAGACCCCGACCAGCGTGGCGGCCGAGCAGATGAGCAGCCAGTCGCTAAAATCGCGCGGCGCATCGGCTGCCTTTTCCTGTCGCTCCTTGTTCAGGCTCGCCTCCACCAGCAGCATCAGCCGCTCCCGAAAGCGTCCCACCGTCGTCACGCGTCCGCTCCACACCGCCCGCAGCAACTCCTGCCACGGGGCGAGGCGCGGGTCGGACATCGCGCTCTGCAGGAGCAAGGAGAAGTTGGGCGTCGACATCGCCGACAGCTTTTGGCACAGGTCGGGCGCGAGCAGGGCGACCACCATCATCGTCAGGGCGAACAGATCGTACGACGCTTCCGCTCGGCGGCTGCCCTGCCCCCACCACGCCCGGTCATACCACTCGGTGTACTCCTTGACACCCCGCCCAAACGGGGTCACACCGCCAAAGTCGACCAGCCGCACGCGACCGCTCTGCTCATCGACGAGGCAGTTTTCCACCTTCAGATCGCCAAAGCAGTAGCCGAGCTGATGCAGCCGCTCCAAAAACGTGCACACCTGCAGCATCAGCACCGCCGCCCAGTGCCGGCCACGCCGTTGCAAAAAAGGGGCGAGCGAGCTGCCGCGCACCTGCTCCATCACATAAAAAAACGCCTTGCCGCGCTTCGTGTCCACATCGTCCAAGTCAAAGACGAGCGGCCCGAGATCGAAGCCCCGAGCCACCCCCTGCAAGTTTTGCAATATCTTGTGTTCCAGCGCGATGTCGCTCGACGCGGAAGATACTTTCAGCGCGAGTCGATCGCCGCTTCCCGCCTTCACCGCGTAGACCTCTCCGTTGGCGCCGCGCCCGAGCAGACCTTCCACAACATAGCGCTGCCCGTTCCACTTTCCGCAGATCGGCACGCCAGCGCGAAAGAGCGGTTCAGACGACATAGGCTGCCATGTCGCCATCGCGCTCATCCTCGCCACGTTGGTTGTTCGTCGCCAGCCTGTCGCCGGCGAACAGCTCCAGCGCCCGCTCGATGGCAGGTCCTGTCGGGGTGCCGCCCTGCGCGCGCAAAGCGTCAGACAGCCGGCTCAGCTCGGGCGTTCCGCTAAAGCTGGTGACCAGGCGGACATCCTCTGTCGCAGAGCCGGGAAAGGTGAAGATCGCCACCTGATGCGACCCTTTGCGCACATCGAGCCCGATCTGCAAATCGCGAATCGCCTCCCGCACCGCCGGCAGCTTTTCGTGCATCGACGCCGATGTGTCGATCAGCAGGACGAGCTTGAGCATCGCCTCATCGCTCAGGCGATCGACCATCTCCGCCACCTCGGTGCGCCGCTCGGGCGGCAGACCTTCCGCGTCGGTGCCGATCAGCTGCTTCAGCTCTTGGCTCACCACCTGTTGAATCGTCATCTGCATCGTGTGCTTTGTCATCATATGCATCGTCATCGCCAGCTGCTTCGCCTCCACGATTCGCGACAGCCCACCGCCCGCTTCGGCGATCGCCTCCGCTTCTCGCCGCCCGGCCGACCCGAGGTCTCCGCCGTCCACAATGCCGATCACATTGATCGCGACGCCCGCCGTGCGCGCCATCCGCGCCACCTGAACCGGATCGCTCCCCTTGTTGGAGCAACCGTCTGTGATCAACAGAATCTGCTTCATCTTCATCGACTTCCACATGATCTCAACCCCTCACCTCTGCATGTTACTTTCCATCCTTGCCCGATTTGATACGTCCTAATCAACATTTCAGCCCGCTCGCACGCGCGAAAAAAGGGCTTCTCTTCTGAGAGCCCTTTCCGGTCGTATGCGAGTCGCTTCAGTTCAGCGGCACCAGCTTCTCCCCACCGTCTGGCGGCTGTGCCGATTTTTTGCGCTGAATCTTCTTCACCCCCGGTAGGCGGATCGTCGCCCACTCCGGCTTGAACCGCTCCACCTTGGCGACCAGCACCGTCATGTCGTCGATGATCTTCCCGTGGTTGATCCTGACCGCAAGCTCGACCAACAGGTCGGCGATCTCCTGCGGCTCCTCCGATTGAAACTCCTCGATGCGCTTCTTCAACCAGCCCGCCTTGTCGTCCGTATGCTTGGGCGCATCGAAGATCCCGTCAGACATCAGGATCAGCAGATCGCCCTCTTTCAGCTCCTCCTCGACCGCTTGGATGTCGATGTCCTGCAAGATGCCGATCGGCACGTTCTCCCCTTCGACCGACAGCACCTGCCGCCCGCGCTTGATGAACGATGGGGCGGACCCGATCTTTAAAAACTCAGTTTTGGCGGTGAACATGTCGATCAGCGCCAGATCCATCGTCGTGAAGATCTCGTCTTTCGAGCGCAAGAGCAGCACCGAATTGACCGTCTTGATCGCCATCTGCTCCTCAAACCCAGCTTTCAGCAGCTGTTGCAACAGCCGAATCGCCGCGCTCGACTCCTGCATCGCCCGCTCCCCGTTGCCCATTCCGTCGCTGACCGCCACCGCAAACTTCCCATTCCCCACATCGAGGGCGGTAAACGAGTCTCCGCAGTGCAGGCGACCCGCTTTGGCAGCGCTTGCCACACCGGTCGAAATGGTGAAGATCTTCGCTGACGACAAGGTCATCGTCAAGCTGTTCTCATCCTCCCAGTGCCGTTTGCGGGACACGACGATGTTTTCGCCGAGGATTTCGGTCAACAGCGGGGCGATCAGCTTCTCGCCTTCGTCTGCTGTCGTCGCACCTGCCGACGTCACCTCGATCTCCACCTTGCCTTCGTCGAGCGAGATCAGATCGACCGACCTCACCGACAGGCCCAGGTGTTCAAGCGCCGCCACGATGTGCTCCTCATGATCGACAGACGCATGGTTCTCCTTGCGTATCTCCTGCGCCAGATCGCCCATGATCCGCGAGATGCCCGACAGCTGTGCCGCCACCATGTTCCGGCTGTCTGCCAGCTGGCTCTGCCACTGCATGTCCCGCTTGGACATCTCCACCGCCCGATGCAACGCCTGCACCATCTGCTCGGTGCGCACGCAAAACTTTTTTAGCGCCTGAGGCTGGCTCGACTTTTTGCCCTGTTTCGCTTCGTCTGCCAGCTCCGCCGCGTCGTAGAGGGCGCGATAGGTGTTGTAAAAATTTTTCTCCCAGCACTGCGCGCGCTTGAAACAGCTGGCGCAGACCTCTTGGGCGACCATGTCGAACGCCTTGCTCATCACCTCTTCTTGCGACTTGCTCCCCGTCCCAGAAATCTGCGAAAACGTGTGTGACAACTCATCGAACACGCTCGACACCTCGCGAATCCGCACCGCCATCAGATCGCGGACCCGCCTGGCGTAATCCTGTTGCGACAGCGAGTGCTGATGCGTTCCGGGCACATAGCGCGACACCTGATCGACAAAGCTCTTCGGCGTGATCAGCAGGAGGAAAAACGCTACCAGCGACTCCTGCAAGGCGATCATCACCGAGGTTGCCTCGCTCACATACACGGTCAAGATCGCCGTCCCGAGCACAAAACCGATCCCCACCCCGACCTTCCGCATGTCGCGCAGCAGCCCCGCCAGCAGGCCGGAGAATGCTAACAGCCCGATCTGTGTGGCGGCGAGCAGGCTGGCCATCGTCAGGATGATCCCCGTCACCACGCCGACACCGGCGGCCACCCCCGCCCCGCCGATCAGCGCAAACAGCATGATCAGATAGCGAGCGAACACATTTTCCAAGGAGACGCCGGCGATCACCATCTGCTGAAATCCGGTCAGCACCGAGGCGAGCAGGATGACCAGACAGACGATCTCTTCGCTGCGCAGCTCTTTGACTCCCCGCTGAAAGGTGAACAGCGGTAGCGACTGGATGAAGATCAGCGTCAGCACCATCGCGAGAAAGCCATCGACCAGCGACATGATCAGCGAGTAGGCGGTCATGTCGCCGACCGCCATGTTGCCCGCCATCCGCACCCCGCTGTCGACCAGGAAGACGACAAACGGCACCATGTTCAGTGTCAGCGCTTTCTTCTTGGTCAGCATCCCGTAGGTCAGGCGGTAGAGCAGCAGCGCTCCGACCAGCATCGGCCAGATCGAGAAGATGCCGTGGACGGTCAGCGAGCCGGCGATCAACCCGATCAGCACCGCTCTGGCTGCCGACCGCTTCAAGCGCAAGATCACCGCATAAAAGGCGATCGAAAAGGGGGCCAGCTCGCCCAAGATCAGCGCGCGCCCGAGAAAAAAGGCCATGATCATCAGCACGAACGTCCCTCTGCCCGCCAGCCCCTGTGACCACAGTTGGAACCGTTGCCACAGAGCATTGGCGCCGCCGAGCGCCCCCTCGTTCACCTGACTGCCCGCACCGTAGGCGACGCGCCCCTCCCAAAACCGTTTCCACATGCTCTTCCACCATCCCGTCTCTCGATTTGAATGGTCTCAGGATAGCATGGATGCAAAGAGATGTTTGTCAAAACGAAGCGCACGATCGGAAGAAAATTCCGACAACTATCGGGAGATCTTTCGGCGAACGTACGTCCGCAAAACGGCGCTCATCCCCCGCCCGCAAGTCATGCGCCGTTCGGGAGGGGAACGCGCATTCCCCGTCCAAAATCGCTTCAATCGTCGAAGCGCCCATCCAATTGTCGGAAACTCTCTTTCTGTTCGACACCTATTTTCAAGCAGGGTAGAATAGAGTGAGAACGATGACTTTAGGGAGGTCTCCCGATGCGCAAACCGTGGAACGAATATTTTATGGATCAAGCGAAGATGGTCGCCACGCGCGCCACCTGTGACCGCCTGCATGTTGGCGCCGTGATCGTGCGCGACAAGCGGATCATCTCGACCGGGTACAACGGCAGCGTAGCTGGCGACCTGCACTGTCAGGATGTCGGCTGCTACGTGGTGAACGGCCACTGCATCCGCACCATCCATGCGGAGTCGAACGCCATCTTGCAGTGTGCAAAATTTGGCGTCTCCACCGATGGAGCGTCCATCTATGTCACGCACTACCCCTGCCTGCTCTGCTCCAAGCAGATCATCCAAGCGGGGATCAAGCAGATCTACTATGCGGAAGGCTACCGCATCGACCCCTACGCCGCCGAGCTGCTGAAGCAGGCGAACGTCGAGGTGGTGCAGATCGCTTCTGCTGAAGAGTTGATCCAGGTGGAGTCGGAGATCTGATCAAACGACAAAAGACGCCCGCACAAGAGCTAGCGTCTTCTCTTTTGCTCGCTGAGCGGGCGATCTCCGTTGGTCAAACGCGGAGAACCTGACTGCAGCCCCGACATCTAAGCACCATTTCCCCTCCTGCTCGCATAGCCTAGGAGCAAACTGTTCGACAAGGGGGAGGGCAGGATGCCAAGTTGGCTGCGCAACCAGCTGTTCAGAGCGTATCGCAACCAAGATAAGCGATCGATCGTGATGCTCAACCGCGTCTTTTATAAATATCGCAAGACGCTTCAGCAAAATATCGAGTCGGTCGTCACCGAGGCAGAATGATCGAGCTGGCGACGAACCGATCAAAAAAAGCACCTCGCGCTTTCACGCGAAGTGCTTTTTCCGTTGCTGAGCGATCATCAGTCCCACGTTCTCCAGCCAGAAGAGTCGTGCGACCTGCCGATCGGTCATCTCAATAGCTTGCCGACAAGTTCCTCGGCGATCGAATACGGGTCGAGCTTGCCCTGCTCGACTTGGGCGATCTTGCCACCCCACGAGCTGTCCTGTTGTGTCAGCTCTTTCACCCGCCGGGTCAACTGACCCTCGACGATCGCCAGCACCTCATCCTGCCGACGCTTCAGCCGGCGCTTGTCCCATTCGCCCGAGTCTTGCAGATAGGCGAAATGGTCTTGCACCTTGGCCCAAAACTCAGGAATGCCCTTGTTGTCCCGCGAGATGGTGCGCGTGACCGGCGGACGCCACGGGACATGACCCATCAGATCGAGCATGTTGCTCACCTCTCGATCGGTCTTGTCAGCGCCGGGCAGGTCCGCCTTGTTGATCACAAACAGATCGGCGATCTCCATGATCCCCGCCTTCATCGTCTGGATGTGGTCGCCCGCCGACGGGTTGAGCACGACCACCGTCGAGTCGGCCACATTCATGATGTCCAGCTCGCTCTGCCCAACGCCGACCGTCTCGATCAGGATCACGTCACAGCCCCACGCGTCGAGCACGCGGATCGCCTCCTGCGTCGTCCGCGCCAATCCGCCGAGCGAGCCGCGCGTGCCCATCGAGCGGATGAAAACGTCAGGATCGAGCGCATGCGAGCCCATCCGCACGCGGTCGCCCAAGATCGCTCCGCCCGTGAAAGGCGAAGTCGGGTCGACGGCGATCACGCCGACCTTTTTGCCGAGCTCTTTGCGCAGATAGGTGATCACGCGATCGGTCAGCGAGCTTTTGCCAGCCCCAGGCGATCCGGTGAGGCCGACCAGGTACGCATGGCCCGTATGCGAATGCAGATCGCGCAAAATCTCATGCTTTTGCGGGGCGTCGTTCTCGATGTGCGTGATCGCACGGGCTGCTGCGCGCTTGTCCCCCTCTACGATCCGCCGAACCAGCTCGTGCATCCTATTTCTCCTTCAGGAGTTGGCGCGCGATGACCATGCGCTGCACTTCGTTAGTGCCTTCGTAAATCTGCGTGATCTTCGCGTCGCGCAGGAAGCGCTCCACCGGATACTCGCGGGTGAAGCCATAGCCGCCGAAGATTTGCACCGCTTCAACCGCCACTTTCATCGCCACGTCCGATGCGAACACTTTCGACATCGCCGACTGCTTGCCGTACGGCAGCCCTTCCGACTCCAGCCATGCCGCCTGATAGGTCAGCAGGCGTGCCGCTTCCACTTCGGTCGCCATGTCGGCCAGCTTGAACTGGATCGCTTGGAAGTTGGAGATCGACTGTCCGAACTGCTCCCGCTGTTTCGAATAATCGGTCGCCAGATCGAGCGCGCCTTGCGCGATGCCGAGCGCTTGAGCTGCGATCCCGTTGCGGCCGCCATCGAGCGTCATCATCGCGATCTTAAAGCCTTCGCCCAGCTGACCGAGCATGTTTTCTTTCGGCACGATGCAGTTGTCGAAGATGATCTCCGTCGTCGTCGAGGAGCGAATGCCGAGCTTTTTCTCATGCTTGCCGACCGAGAAGCCCGGGAAGTCCGCTTCGACGATAAAGGCGGTGATGCCGCCGCGGGTGCGCTTTTCCATGTCGGTCACCGCGAAGACCACGTAGATCTCTGCCACGCCGCCGTTGGTGATGAAGATCTTCGAGCCGTTCAGCACCCAGTGATCGCCCTTGTCGACCGCTGTGGTGCGCATGCCGCCCGCGTCTGTGCCGGAGCCCGGCTCGGTCAGACCGTATGCGCCGATCGACGTGCCTTCTGCCAGACGGCGCAAATATTTTTGCTTCTGCTCTTCGTTGCCGAACTTGTAGATCGGCCAGCCTGCGAGCGAGGTCTGCACAGACAGCGTGACGCCGACAGACGCATCGATGCGGGACAGCTCTTCGACAGCGATCACGTAGGACACGAAGTCCATGCCCGCGCCGCCGTACTCTTCCGGCCACGGAATCCCGCACAGGCCGATCTCTGCCATCTTGTCAAAAATCTCGCGGGAGAACTCTTCCTTCTCATCGCGCTCCATCGCCCCTGGCGCCACTTCGTTCAGCGCGAAATCGCGCACCAGCTTGCGGATATCCTGTTGATCTTGCGTCAGTTGAAAGTTCATTCTCATCTTCCTCTCTTTCTACAAGCCCTTTAACAGGTTCTTCGCCACGACGAGACGTTGAATCTGGTTGGTGCCCTCATAGATTTGCGTCACTTTCGCATCGCGCATGAAGCGCTCGACCGGATACTCTTTCGAGTAGCCATAGCCGCCGAACAGCTGTACCGCATCGGTGGTCACCGACATCGCCGTATCGGTCGCATAGTATTTTGCCATCGAAGCTTGCTTCGAGCAGGGCAGCTTCGCTTGGCGCAGCGTCGCCGCATTGTAGATCAGCAGGCGAGACGCCTCGATCTTGGTCGCCATGTCGGCCAGCATGAACTGCACCGCTTGGAAGTCGGCGATCGGACGGCCAAACTGCTCGCGCTGCTTCACATAGTCGCGCGCCGCGTCAAAAGCGGCACGCGCGATCCCCAGCGCCTGCGCACCGATGCCGATCCGCCCGCCGTCGAGGTTGCTCATCGCAACTTTAAATCCTTCTCCCTCTTCGCCGATCAGCTGCGAAGCGGGAACTTGCGCGTTGTCGAAGATCAGTTCGACCGTGCCTGAGCCGTTCATCCCCATCTTATGCTCTTTTTTCCCGATCGAAAAGCCTGGCGTGTTGCGCTCGACGATAAACGCCGAAACGCCCTTCGCGCCCTTTTCCGGATCGGTGACCGCAAAGACGATGAAGATGTCTGCCACTTCACCGTTGGTGATGAAGATCTTCGAGCCGTTCAGCACATACGCATCGCCCTGCTTCACCGCCCGGGTGCGGATGCCAGACGCGTCCGAACCAGCGCCGGGCTCGGTCAGGCCGAACGCGCCGATCAGCTCACCTGCCGCCAAGCGCGGCACGTACTTTTGCTTCTGCTCCTCCGAGCCGAAGTTTAAGATCGGCATCGTGCCGACAGACGTGTGCACCGCCAAGATCACGCCCACCGAGGCGGACGCGTAGGAGATCTCTTCGATCGCCAACATGTAGGAGAGGAAGTCGGCTCCCACGCCATCGTACTCCTCCGGAATCGGAATGCCGAGCAGTCCGAGCTCCCCCATCTTCGCGAGCAGCTCACGGGGAAATTCATCGCTTTGATCGATCTGAGCGGCGAGCGGTGCGATCTCGTTTTGGGCAAAATCGCGCACCATCTGCTGAAGATCGCGCTGGTCTTTGGTCAGAATAAAATCCATAGCGCCTTACTCCTATCTGCCTTTAAATTCTGCTTGGCGTTTTTCTAAGAAAGCGGCCATGCCCTCTTTTTGATCCTCTGTGGAGAAGGACAGACCGAACAGCTCCGTCTCATATTGCAGTCCGCGCGACAGGTCCATGTTCATTCCTTCGTTGACACCCTGCTTGCACATCTTGACCGCAAGCTGGCCTTTGGCTGCGATTTTTTTCGCCATCTCCAGCGCTTTGTTCATCAGCTCTTCCGGCTCGACCACCTGGTTGACCAGCCCGATCTGATAGGCGCGCTCCGCACCGATCACATCGCCGGTGAAGAGCAGCTCTTTGGCGATCGCAGGCCCGACCAAACGCGGCAGGCGCTGCGTGCCGCCAAAGCCTGGCGTGACGCCGAGGTTGACTTCCGGCTGGCCGAACTTCGCCTTGGTCGAGGCGATGCGAATGTCGCACGCCATCACCACTTCGCATCCGCCACCGAGCGCAAAGCCGTTGACCGCAGCGATCGTCGGTTGCGGGATCGTTTCCAGCTTGGAGATGTGCTTCATGCCGTTCGCAGAAAAAGCGCGACCATCCATCGCGTTGAGCGATTGCATCTCCGCGATGTCAGCACCGGCTGCAAACGCCTTTTCGCCCGCGCCGGTGATGACGACCACTTTGATCTGCTCATCCTTGGCGATGTCGTCGAGCAGCGCGCCCATCTCGTTGAGCAGTGTGGAGTTTAGCGCGTTCAGCGCTTTCGGACGGTTGAGCGAGATGATGCCGACACCGTCTTGTACTTCGAACAGCAGGTTTTGAAATTCCATGATCGTTTTTCCCCCCGTGCCAAAAGATTAGGAATAGGTGTAGAAACCGCGGCCCGTCTTCTTGCCAAGCCAGCCAGCCTTCACATATTTGCGGAGCAGCGGGCACGGGCGGTATTTCGAATCGCCAAACCCTTCGTAGAGCACTTCCATGATCGCCAAGCAGGTGTCGAGACCGATAAAGTCTGCCAGCGTCAGCGGGCCCATCGGGTGGTTCATCCCGAGCTTCATCACTTCATCGACAGCTTCTGGAGTTGCGACGCCTTCGTACACGCAGCAGATCGCTTCGTTGATCATCGGCATCAGCACGCGATTGGAGACGAAGCCTGGGAAATCGTTCACTTCGACCGGCACTTTGCCCATCTTTTTGGACAGCTCTTCGATCGACTTGTACACTTCATCTGTCGTCGCCAAACCGCGGATGATCTCCACCAGCTTCATCACCGGCACCGGGTTCATAAAGTGCATCCCGATCACCAGCTCCGGGCGGGAGGTGACAGCTGCGATCTCGGTGATCGGCAGGGAGGAAGTGTTGGTCGCGAGAATCGCGCCTTGCGGAAGCACCTCATCCATCTGGCGGAAGATGCTTTTCTTGATCTCCATGTTTTCTGTCGCCGCTTCGATCGCCAGCTGCGCATCGTGCGCATCGCCCATGTTGGTCGTCGGGTGCAGGTGCGCCAAGATCGCCGCTTTTTCCGCCTCTGTCTTGCGCCCTTTTTCGACATCGCGGGACAGATTTTTCGTGATCGTCGCCATGCCGCGCTCTAAAAACTCTGGCTTCAGGTCGTTCAACACGACATCAAGGCCCGCTTGTGCGGCAACCTGTGCGATGCCCGCTCCCATCTGGCCAGCTCCGATGACAAGAACTTTGCGAATTTCCATTATGTAAAACCTCCACTTGTATAGAGTCACCCGAGGAGGAGCGTTCGCTCATTCCCCGGGCAATATTTTGTCGGAAAAACGGTGCTGCCTATTCGCCGTGCACTTGCAACAGGATCGCATCGCCTTGCGCAGCGCCGGAGCAGATCGCCGCAATGCCGATCCCGCCGCCGCGACGACGCAATTCGTGGATCAGCGCGCCGATGATCCGCGCGCCGGAAGCGCCGATCGGATGGCCGAGCGCAACCGCTCCTCCGTTGACGTTGACCTTCTCTTCATCCCAGCCGACGATCTTGCCCGAGGTGAGCGTCACCGCAGCGAACGCCTCGTTCACTTCGAACAGATCGATATCCTCTACCTTATATCCTGTCTTTTCGAGCAGCTTTTGAATCGCCAGACCGGGTGTGGTGGCGATGTAAGGTGCATCCGCCCCGACCTGCGCATGGCCGAGGATGGTCGCGAGCGGCTTCACACCTTCGCGCTCCGCTCGCTCGTCAGACATCAGAACCAGCGCACAGGCGCCATCGTTGATGCCCGGCGCGTTCCCCGCGGTGATCGTGCCATCCTTTTTGAACACCGGCTTCAATGCGCCCAACTTTTCCAGCGTCGTGTCGGGACGCGGCGCTTCGTCGCGGCTGACCAGCGTGACCGCTCCCTTTTTCCCCGGCACTTCGACCGGCACGATCTCGATGTCAAACTTGCCTTCCTCGATCGCCGCCACCGCGCGCTGTTGCGAGCGCAGCGCCCATTGATCCTGCGCCTCGCGGGAGATCTCATACTCGGCCGCCACCACCGAACCGTGGACGGCCATCGGCACATCGTGGAACGCGCAGCGCAGACCGTCATATTGCATCAGGTCGACCACCTTGCCATCGCCCATGCGCAGTCCTTGCCGGGCACCCGGCAGGATGTAAGGCGCGTTTGACATCGACTCCATGCCGCCTGCCACGATCACTTCCGCATCGCCTGAGCGAATGATCTGATCGCCGAGGGTGACGGCGCGCATCCCCGACGCGCACACTTTGTTGATCGTTTGCGACGGCACTTCCCAACCGAGACCTGCTTTGATCGCCGCTTGGCGAGAGGGAACCTGACCGGCGCCGCCTTGCAGCACCATGCCCATGATCAACTCATCCACCTTTTCACCCGCAACCCCAGCGCGGTTGAGCGCCTCCTTGATCACCAAACTGCCGAGGTCGGTCGCGTTGAGCGGAGCGAGCGCACCGCCAAACTTACCGAACGGAGTACGAGCAGAGCTTACAATCACCGTTTTTGGCATCGAAACCACTCCTTTAACTTAAATTATGCGCAATCTGACAGGATCGACGCAGCATGTATGACTGGAAGAAAGACACCAGAGAAGTTCCGGTGTCTTTCAAAATGGAAAGGGCGAGATTAATGATTCGGGCCCATGACTGACATTTCGAGCAGTTCGACAACATCGAAGACGGGGAGGTTTTCCTCCACATCTTTCGCCTTGGTGCCGTCGGTGATCATCGTCATGCAGTACGGGCAGGCGGTGCCGATCGCCGTCGCGCCAGTCTCCATCGCTTGCTCAGTGCGCATCACGTTGATGCGCTCGGTGCCGGTGTCTTCTTTGAAAAGACCGCCGCCGCCTGCGCCGCAACACATGCTCTTGCCTTTGTTGCGCTCCATCTCGACCAAGCGAACGCCCGGGATCTTCGAGAGGATATAGCGCGGCGCCGTATAGATGCCGTTGTAGCGACCGAGGTAGCAGGAGTCGTGATAGGTCAGCAGATGCTCCACCTCATGCAGCGGGGACAGCTTGCCTGCATCGATCAGCTTCGCCAGCATCTCCGTATGATGCAACACCTCTTCTGCTTCAAAGCCGAAGTCAGGATATTCATTTAGGAACGTGTTATATGCATGCGGGCAGGTAGTGACGATCTTCTTCACACCGTACTCGCGGAAAATCTCAACGTTAGCTTCTGCCAGCGATTGATAGAGGAACTCATTGCCCAGTCGGCGGGCAGAATCGCCATCCGACTCTTCCTCCGCGCCGAGGATCGCAAAGGACACGCCAGCCTGCTTCATCAGGCGAGCAAACGCTTGAGCGATCTTCTGGTTGCGCACATCGAACGATGCGGACGAGCCGACGTAGAACAGCCATTCGACCTCGCCTTCCACCTCTGCCATCGTCGGGATGTCCAAGCCTTTCGCCCAATCGCCGCGGGTGGAGCGGTTTTGCCCCCACTCGTTCGATTGGCGCTCCAAGTTTTGGAAGGCGCGGTTGACTTCCGGCTCCGCTTTGCCTTCTGTCAGGACGAGATAGCGGCGCATGTCGATGATCTTGTCCACGTGCTCGTTGAACACCGGACAGGCTTCCTCACAGGCGCGGCAGGTGGTGCAAGCCCAGATCTCATCTTCCGAGTAGACCCCGCCTTCGCCGATCAGAACTGGCAGTTCGGCGGTGGCAGCCACCTCGACGCCCGTGCCGTCAGCCCCTTGCACCTTTTGCTGCAACAAGCTGTCGCCCGACGCGATCAGATGGTCTTTCATCTTCAGGATCAGATATTTCGGCGAGAGCGGCGTGCCGGACAGCGTTGCCGGACAGTTGACATGGCATCGTCCGCACTCGGTGCACGCATAGCCGTCAAGCAGTTGACGCCAGGAGAACTGCTCGATGCGACCGACGCCAAACTCTTCGATCGACTCGTCTTCCAGGTCGAGCTTTTTCAGCTTGCCAGCCGGACGATCTTCCGTCTTGCGGAAATAGACGTTGAACATCGCGCCGATCATGTGCAGATGCTTCGAGCGCGGGATGTAGACAGCAAATCCGAGCAGCACGGCCGTGTGGAACCAGAACATGATCTCTTTCACAGCGGTCAGCATGCCTTCTGAGCTGCCGGCGAAAACGGTTGCAAACCAGCCGGCGATCGGAGCGGTGAAGCCCGGGTTGTGCCCTTCGAGCGCATCGGCCGATCCCCAGTAGACGAAGTCGGAGAGGATCAAAAGCGCGATCGCGCCGATGATATAACCTGCTTCTGCCGTCACGTCGAGGCGCATCGGCTTCAAGATGTAGCGGCGCACCGCGGCGATCGCGATCGCGACCAGCACGAGGATGTTCGCCGTCTCGTGCATCGCGACAAAAAACTTCGATCCGAGGCCCGGAATGTGCGAGCCGGTCAGATGATGTGCAAAAAAGTCGAGCGCACCGATCGAGATGATGATAAAGCCATAAAAGATGACAAAGTGACCGATCCCGGCCGGCTCCGCCAACACTTTGCCCTGGCCGAGCACATATTTAAAGAATCCTTTGATGCGATCGTCGCTGTTGTCAAATCGATTTTCTTCTGCGCCGAGCATCAGATACTGATAACGGCGATAGATCGCAGACACGCTATAGTAACCAGCCACTCCGGCGAGTACCAGGAACAGCAACACTTTGACCCACTCCATCTCCGTTCAACCCCTTTGCTAGTCTAGTATGTTCATGAATGAATCGTCATTCAAATTTCGACCGTTCGGTCGGTTTTACACAAGAAAAGACCTCATCTATACTTATACACGATTTTCACCAAAAATTCGAGAGTGAATTTCAGGCATCCAGACAAGAGAAATGCAACCGAACCAAGTGTGATCCGTTCATATTAATGATGATTCGGAGGTGATGTGAATGGACCGAACGAACTTAACCTTTTTTTCACACCCGGTGCAGGGTAAGCACCTGCTGCCGATCTATTTCAATATCACGCTGGCGCTCACATTTCTTTCGATCGCCCTCTTCGTCGAGTCTTCGTGGATGACGACTATCCTCCTGCTGATCGGGGCAGGGGTGTCGCTCTATCTCGGTTTTATCCGGCCGCGCAGACCGTATATTCGCTATGAGCTGAGCAACCGCGAGCTGATCATCCACTCTGACAGAAGAGAGCTGCAAGTGCCGTTCGACTCGATCAAAGGGGTGACCGTCCAATCGTTTTGGCAGCGGCCGGCCGCGCTGATCGGCGAGCACTACCTCGGCTATGCGTACGGGCTGTTTCGACTGGATGGATATGAGATCACGCTGTACGCGACACGGTTCGATCGGCTGGTGCTGCTCGATACGACGGAGGGGTTGCTCGGGATCACGCCGCTCGCCGCAGAGGAAGATCGCCTGCTCGCCGAACTGATCAGCAGGAGCGGCGCCGTTTTCGCTGCGGACGGCTTCTCCTTTCCCACGCGGCCTGCGACGAACAGCCGCGCACTGCTTCCACAACATGCCCGGAGGTCAGGAGCGCTCTGGCCGATCCTGCTGTTCACCATCTTGCTCGAACAGATCAGCGGGAAGTTTACGAACTTCGCATCCTTGCAAGAATCGGTCTGGACATGGGTGCCGCTTCTCCTCGGGCTGCTCTTGGTGATCTTGCTCTATCCCTCGCTGTTCCGCCTGCAGCAAAAGCAACCGTGGCTGTTTCCCGCCTTGTGCGCGGTCGGGCTCGCGATGTTGCTGTTCGGTTAGTTTTAATTCAATCTGATCGGTTAGTTTCAAACTGACATGAATCTTGAACCGCATCTTTCCCGTCTGATGAAGTAAGGGAGGGATTAAAATGAAAGTAAGGAAACTGGTTTTGGGACTTGTTCTCCTATCCGCGATGTTAACAAGCGCCTGCTCGGACACCCATCCAACAGCGGACACCAATCAAATAAAAGATCTGGGCGAACTGTACAGTTTGGCATTCGATGAGTTCATGCCGATCGATGAAGGTCTGAATGGCGGCATGAACTACATCGCGATCGACATGAGCAACGTTCCCGATCTTGAGGCGGAGGACAAGGAACAGATTTTAAAACACTTCGAAAAATATGACGTTGAGGTGCTGGAAGCGACTTATCAGCAGCTGATCGACAAGGGGTTATACAACCCGCAGACAACGGTGCTGCATGGTGTGTTGCTCCAGGTTGAAAAGGTTGCCATTTCCGATCAGCAAGCGGTGATCGACGGTGCGAAGTATCGATCTGGCAACGGAGCGATCGGAATGAAGGTCATCGCTCAGCACAAAGACGGGAAATGGCAAATAACGAAAGCATATGGGACGTGGATCAGTTAATCGGTCAGCTCCCACTCCTCCACCTTTTGTCAAAAATAATTGTATTTACGGAAAATTCTTAACAATAGTATATTGACTTGCAATCTCCCTCCATTTATCATTGAATTATAAATTACGTGGAGGTGTTTTTCAGATGAAAAAAGTTGTAAAAGTTACAGCGAACGCTTCTCTCGTCGAATCGGCAAAAAAACTGCCCTGGATCGGAAGAGTGAACGACTAGTTCACCGATCTAAGCAAAAGGACTCCGTCCGAACTGGATCGCTAGAATGCGTTTGACGCCTTCTGCGCTGCCCTTTTCCCCGTCGAAAAGGGCAGTTTTTCTGTCACGGCTCCCGCTCGCCTCCCGCGACGACCGAGCGGCAACAGATTGAAATTACGATTCAATGCAATTTTCAAAATATTTTATCTAAACCCTCTTGACCACTCTCTACTCTAATATTATTATTGAAGTATAAATGAATTGGAGATGTTTACGGTGAAGAAATCAGTAAAATTCCAAACGGTAAACGCCCTGATTCATCAAGCAAAAAGCATCGAATGGATCGGCATCCCGGTTCAGTCAGAAAAGTAGATGTCACCCGCGTGTTTCACGCGCAAGACTGGCAGTTACCCAAATCCAAGGAGGCGTGTCCACCATGAAAAAAGTGACCAAAATCCAAGTTTCCACCAGCATTCTGGAGCAAACGAAAGATCTTCGCCCGATCGGCATCACCACCGACTTCGATAAAGCAAAAACGTTCAACCCGATCGGCATTCCGGCTGAGTTTTAAGAGTCCTTCGGGTCGTGCCCTTTCCTCTCGGGGGAAAGGGCATTTACTTTTTTCGAAAGGGATGAGCACCGATGAATCGAGCAGATCTGCTTGCACAATATAATCGTCTGCGCGCGATGTCTGAACGCCCCGAAGAGTGGGTTGAGACGGAGATCGGCTCCGACCTGTGGGTGGATGGGCTCAACGTCTTCTTGAGTGTAGAGCCTGACGATTTTGCGGAGGCGATCGATCGCTTTTTCCGCGAATATGAAGTTGCTGACGGACAGCTCTCCTCCTGGTTGACCGTCCTGCATCGCTTCTGTAAAGATATGGCGGCAGAAGGAGAGTTTCCGCTCTACCAGGCGCTTTCGGTCGGCATGGCCTACCTGTCCTCACGACCTGAGATCAACGAGCAGATGTTCAACATCCCGGCGCGGATCATCAACCATTCGACGGCGCTCCTCATCTCTCCGACCTATCAGGCGGTGTGGGCATACGCCTACAATGCGGGCTACGAGCTGTACATCGACATGGAGAGCGATGCTCCGGCAGCTTTTCGACCTGAGCACGGGCGGATCTACCAACGGAGCAGCTCTTTCGTCGGCGGTCGGGTCGTTCGCTACCCGTTTCAAAACTACAGTCATGAGATGATGCACATTTTGCTGTTTCATGATCTATATACGCGGGTGCTCTCGACGCCCGAAGCGGATATCACCTATTTTGCACACATCGAGGGATCGGTCTCGGTGATGGAAGAGGTGATCATGCGCGAGATGATGGAGATGCGCGATGATCTCAACCTGATCGATGATGGCTATGCGGCGGTCAGCACCTTCCCCGAGTACGGCAAGTACCGCTATCAAGTGCTGCAGGGCAAGGTCGACGGGATCGGCCCGCGCGCCTTAGCGATGTATCGCAAGCGCTTCACCCTGCTCGGCGAAGGGGAGCTGGAAGCGCCAGACAACCCGATCAAAGAGCAGATCCTCCAGTCGCACGCGGTCACACCTTCCGAATACGATTCGATCCATCCGGAGTTTGCCCCCTATATCAAAAACCAAAACCTGCACGTCCGCTGGGCCAAACAGGCGGTCTATCGCAATCGCATCCCCGCCTTTCGCGAGGTGATCGAACTTCTGCCACACGATCCGTTCTGCGCGGTAAAGCTGCAGGAATCGCTGGCGCCAGACGCTTGGCAAAGCGGTGTGGACATGCTCTCCTCCACCGTCTTGCCCGAGCCGGACCAAGCGATCCGCTCGAAGAACAAACAGCTCCTCGCCTGGAAGGAGCTGCTCTACCGCTTGGCGGAAATGCGCGGCTTCTTGACCGAGCAGGCGGGCGGGCACGAGCAGCTCGTCCTCGAACGGCTGTATCAGTTCGCAGTCCGCTGTGCAGAGCGCTATCGCCTCGCCGATCTTACGGCGCACGAGGAGGCGTATGCGACTCTCCGCGCAGAGATCTTGAGCACCGTTGCGACGATCGAAAGCACCGAGTTGCGCAGTGCATTGACCCA
>NZ_JBHUIO010000005.1:957561-975009 GCF_042682745.1 Tumebacillus lipolyticus
AGATAAAATATCAGACTATATACGTAGTCTGTGGGGATCTACACACCAGAGTTGAGAAGGGGATTTGGGATGATTCGGATACTACAAGGAATTCTGATCACCGTCTGCATTCTTCTCGGCATTGTGCTGATCAGCAATGTGGAGAAAGGGATCGACGTGATCTCGAAAGAGGAAGTTCAAGTGGTTCTGCTTCCTGGCGGTAAGCTCCAAAGCGTGGTCGAGTCGTTTCCCGGTGCGGTCATCGTCGATGAGTCGGCTGGCATTCTGAAGTTCCCACCGGAGACGCTCAAAGCCATGTCAAGCCAGTTGAACCGTCACAAACAGGTGCAAGCGGTTCTTCCGGTGGTCACAACACCCTCATTCGATTTTAAAAATTATGCTGAAGCACTTAAAAATCAGGCAAACTCCTATCTGGACGGAGATTTCGGCGCGATTGGCTACTTTTCGCGCCCGCAGCCGGTGCCGATCAGCAGCTCGCTGGACGATATGATCAAGCGATCGCTGTCCTATCTGGTTCCCGGCCTGTTCCTCGGGATCATTTTCGGCTTCGCTGCCGCCTTGATCGCCGTTGCGAAGCCGAAGGTCGGCAAAGTTCTCGATGTCGGCCATGGATTTCTGATGTCGCTGCCCGACTTTTTTGTGGTCGTGCTCTTGCAGTTTCTCGCCATCGCGATCAACAAGATGGCCGGGTCACCGGTGATCATCATCATGCAGTTCGTCAAACAGACGCCTTTCCTGATCCCGATGCTCGCCATCGCGATCCTGCCGGCCGCGCTGGTCTACGGAACGCTGCGCATCGCGTTTGAACGCGAATGGGACGAAGGCTACATCAAGACCGCCTATTCGAAAGGTCTTTCCCGCCCCCGGGTGATCTTTGCGCACATCATGCGCAACACGATGGAAGACTTCCTGACGATCATCCCGCGCGCCGTCTCCGTCGCGCTGACATCGCTCGTCGTCGTCGAGGTCATGGCTGGCATCTTCGGGCTTGGCGGTTATGCGGTCAACAAATCGATCGCCTACGTCACCTCGCTTGCGACCACCTGTGCGATCTTGGCAGGGTTTGCCCTGATCGTCCAAGGTCTGTTCGCCTACCTGCGCAGCCGAGTGATCGTCAACACGAAGGAGGGCGCGTAAGATGAACGAAGCGAAGAAAGATCGCCTGCTCTACCGGCTGGCCGGGGCACTGCTGCTGCTCCTCGTGTTTGTCGCCGTGTTCGGCTCCTACATCATGCCCTATGAGATCACCAAAGAGCACAAGATCGGAATCGTTCACGAGGTGGTAGACGGGGTGAGCAAATCGATTGCACCGCCGTTCGGGCCGAGCCTCGACCACCCGCTCGGCACCGACCATCGCGGATACGATGTGCTCTCCCTGCTCTTAAACGGGGCGAAGTACACGCTCGGGTTCGCCTTTCTCGTCACCCTGGTGCGGATTGCGATCGCGCTCCCGCTCGGCCTGTACTCCGGGTCTACCGGGCGCGGACGGAAGGTGATCCACATCTTGCAATTGATCACCTCGGGAGTGCCTGCCCTCCTGCTGATCTTCCCCACGCTGTACGGCCTGTCCAGGCTGCTGGGGATGAACGAGGGGATGAACCCGAACGATCCGAAGATCCTGATGTTCGCGTTTCTGCTCTTCACCCTGCTCGTGCTGATCGGCGTGTTTCCGTTCGCCCATCAGATGGGGGAGCGCGCTCGCTTCTTCACGGCGAAAGAGTATGTGTCCGCCTCCAGAACGATGGGCGCTTCAACTACTCGGATCGTGTTTCGTCACCTGTTGCCGCACTTGCGCCCCGACCTCTGGTTTGCCTTGCTGACCGACTTTATCAGCGTGCTGTTCCTGATCGGTCAGCTCGCCGTCCTGAACATCTTCCTCGGCGGCGGTGAACTGTTCGTCATCGATGATGGACCGCCCGCTACGGTCATGACGCTGACGATGACAGGCGAATGGAGTGGCATGATCTCCTACGGCTCGCGTTACCTGCGCGAATATCCGTGGCTGATCTTCGCGTCAGGCGTCTTCCTGACCCTGTCGATCCTGATCCTGTCGTTTTTCTCCAAGCAGTTGCAGAAGCGCCTGGCTCGCCCATATCTCTATCGAACCAAGCCGCTCCTGCAAAACAAGCCGGTGCTGGCGCTCAGCGGTGCGCTCGTCACCGCCTGCATCCTGATCGTCGCCTTCCTGCCGAACAAGTCGCCTACGATCGTCACCGCGACCGCCGTGGTCGAAGAGGAGAAGTTCGACCCGCAAAAGGCGGCGCTGGAAGAGGAGATCAAACGCTCGGAGCAACGGATGAAGGAGACTGCCACCAGCTTCCTCAAATACCTGCAGGAAGACAAGTGGCAGTATGCACAGGTCTACCTGTTCGTCGATCCGGGCAAAAAGTCATCCTTCTCGGTGAACTTCAAAGAGCCGATCTCACCGTTTGACGGTTGGTTGCAGAAGTTTAAACAAGGGTATAAGTTTGTCGAGTTCGGTGGGATCAGCCGTTCGGAGCGAGAGGTAAAGGTTGGTGACTTCGAGCTGCAGCTCTTCGACCTCGAATTGAAGATGCAAGGCCCGAACGGAGAGCAGGAGATCTGGCCGATCACGATCGACTGGAACCGCGTCGTCGGCGATGTGGTCACCCCGCCGGAAAAGAAGTAATCGAGAGCAGAAAAAGTAGAGAAAAGCATAGGAAACTGGTGGTTGAGATAGAAAAGGAGAGCCTCGTCAGCTCTCCTTTTTACGTTGTGCAGGCACAACCTGCATGTATGTCGATTCGTTCACCATTTTCAGTTGCTGTTGCACCACCTCTGAGAAATGGTGCTTCTCCTGCAGGCTGAACAGCGCGAGCGACTGTTCGAGCAGCTGGCTCACTTTGCTCGGCTCCTTCCCTGCGGCGAGCATCGACGAGGCGCATTGGAAGTACAGCTCGCCAAGCAGGTACATCATCTCCGACCGCTTGCATGCGCGAATGCCTTGGCGCGCATACTTGATCGCTTTTTCGTACCGCTTGAGCAGATGGCAAGCTTTTGATAGGTTGTAAAGAATGCGAATCTTGATCGTGATGTCGATCTCATGCGGGGTTTGGGAGAGCAGATCGAGCGCCTTTTGAAAGTGGATGATCGCTTTGTCGTACTGCTCTTCCTCAAAGTGGATGATGCCGATGCTGTTTAAAATTTCGCAGTGACGCTCTGTGTAAACGCTGCTCTGATGCGTGATCTCCGTCGCTTCCTGCAACAGCTGCAAGGATCGCTCCACATTGCGCTCGGTGTAATAGGCGATGATGCCCTCATGCCAGGTCAAAAATTGACGCGAGGCGGGCGCTTGAAACAGTTGGTTGTTCTTCTCCGCCCTGATGATCTCCGAGACCTTTTCATAATCGCGATCGCGGATCGCCTGACGGATGATCTTAAACGTCTCCGTCACATAGTCGGAGCGCTCCGAGGACGCCTGTTCATAGATATAGCTGATCTCCACGCCGAGGCGTCCTGCCAACTCGTACAGCGTGCTTGAGTTAGGGATGACCTCCCCCTTTTCGATCTTGCTGAGCTGACCTTGCGTACAGATGAGCTCGGACAGCTCTTTTTGGGTCATACTTCGTTGCATGCGCAATTCTTTGATCACCCTGCCAATCCGATAATAATCCATAACAGTCACCTCTAACAAAATATTCATAAATGAATATAATTCTATCTTACTACATTTTAACAGAAATATGAAGTCGGTAAATGCCCACCAAGCGAGGAGATCGCATTTTTAGAGATTTGAAAATATGGTAAATTAAGGTTAACATTAGGTTATCAAGCAGTGGTTGTATTCGATCTGATACGAGTTGGAGGGATCTTTTATGAAAAAAATGCCAGTCTCTATCGTCTTGCTCCTCTCCCTGATTTTCACTTCGGCCGGAGTTCTACCTTCGCTTCAAGCGTCGATCGGGCACGAACAGACCGAACCTTCGCTCCCACCTCAACACTGACCGGAAATAATATGCCCCACGATCAAAACCGCAGGAGGCGCCTGAAACGCTCCCTGCGGTTTTCACTCGTCCGCTTTGATCCAGCTTTCGGCCGCGACCGCTCGCTCGACCAGCTTCAAGTTGTCCATGTACAGCTCGCTGATGTTGTACGCCTCGCTCGGCCTTGCTGCAAACAGCTGAACAACCGCCGCTGTGGAGCGACACCAGTCCGCTTCGCTCCCACCTGTTCGATCTGGCACATCGGGCCAACTCGCCCAGAGCGATGGGCTGTAGATCGGCTTTGCCCCAGGTCGCAGCGCATCGCCTTCCACGCGCGGGTCATAGCGCTCCGACAGCAAGCAAGGCTGCGATCGCTCCGCCGTGTACAGATGGCGAAAGTAGTCAGCTCTTGAGGCGGTATGCGGCGTCCGTTTGGCAAACCGCACCACGCCAGCATGCACCTCTGCTATCCCGAAGAGGATGGCGTACAGGCGACGCCCGGTGTCGATGCGCTCGGTGAGCGACAGAAACGTATCGACGACACAGCCTGCGAGCTCCGTTCTGTTTTCCTCCGTCAGATAGGGAAAGATCACCTGCGTCAGGTTGAGATAGGTCTGCGCTTGAAATTCGAACGATTCGATCACCGGCTTGAAGCGCTCCTGTTGCACCACGTGCTGCTCGACCATATTTTGCTCGTTGATGACGAGCGCGATCGTCAGGAGCTCCTCATCGCCTTGCGCCCAATATCGCTCCCAGATGATGCGCATAAAGCGGGATATGGCGAAGCAGGGCAGCAGGTGAAACAGCGGTCGCCCCTGCTTTCTGCTCGCTTCATACAGCAACAATTGCGGATACGCATCGCCGAAGATCGAGCGATTGGCCCGCTCTAAGAATTGAAAAAATCGCTCGTGCTCCCCCGCCTCCATCGCTCGGGCGATCAGGTCGCCCTTCAGATCGGTCATCTGATAGCCGCCGTTTCGCGACACCATGTGGGCGAGCAACGCCCAATGCAGCTCGCGTGACCTGTCATACACCTCCCAGTAAGCCTGCGTGCGGGTGATGTTGTTGCGGTTTCGCACGTCTGTCTCCCGCCTGATCTGCCGAACCAGCCGCTCGTCCTCCTCGCTCAGCGGAGGCGGATCGAGTCGCTCCCCTCGCTCCTGTCGCAACCGCTCACTGCGCAGCTGCTCGCGCAGCAGATGAGCGATCTCCCGCTCCGCTTGCACCTCGACCGTCCCCTCCGCTCGGGCTCGCCACCGTTTCCAAAAGGTCAGCCATCGCTCCTGCCAAGCGCCCATCTTGCTCCCCCCTTCCTCGTCTGCGCCACACTCCTAGGATGCGCCAATCAAAAGCGAATTCACACCTGATCGATCGAGCGGCAGATCGAGCAGAGCATAGCAAAAAGCCCTCGTCAGACCGAGAGGGCTTTTTGCATCATCTTCAGTTCCGCTTTCAGCGGCAGATCACTTCAAATCGATCCTTTCAAAGCGATCACTTCAACCCGCGCTTGGTCATCTCCAACACGACGTAGGAGGCAACATCTGGCGCGAGCGTTCCCGGGCCGAATCCCGCATCGTATCCAAGTTCGAGGGCGAGCTCGTGCGAGATGCGCGGGCCGCCGCAGATCAGCACCATCTTCTGGCGCAACCCTTCCGCTTCCAGCAGCTCGACCAGTTGGGCGAGGTTGGGAATGTGAACATCCTTCTGGGTCACCACCTGCGAGACGAGGATCGCGTCCGCTTTCAGCTCGATCGCTTTGGCGACCATCTCTTCGTTCTCCACCTGCGAACCGAGGTTGTACGCATCGATCTGCGGATAGCGCTCAAGGCCGTACTCGCCGTTGTACCCTTTCATGTTCATGATCGCGTCGATCCCGACCGTGTGCGCATCGGTGCCTGTGCAAGCGCCGATGATGGTGATCTTGCGCCCGATGTTCTCCTTGATGTAGTCGTTGACCTCGTAGAACGACATGCGCGGTGAATCCACCTTCGCCACTTTGATCTTGGTGAAGTCGACCGCCTCTTTCGTCTTCGCGTAGAGGACGACAAAGGTGAAATCTTCCCCGAGATCGTGCTGGTGCACCACCGACGGATCGTGCAGCCCCATCTTGATCACCAGCTGTCGAGCCGCTTCTGCCGCCTCTTCGCCCGGAGGTACCGGAAGCGAGAAGGACAGTTGGATCATCCCGTCATCGAACGTGTCGCCATAGGGGCGAACCTGTGTGAAATCACGGTTCTCCCACGGGCGTTTCTCTCCTGGCACGCTCATCGTCCAATCGCCTCCAAACCGACTTCCTCCCGCAGGAGCGTCTCAAACGGGTTGAAATAATCGTCGGCGCGCATCATCACCCCGTGCAGCCCCTTGCCGCCCGTCATCGTCCGCTTGACATCGGCGAACAGGCCGCGGGAGATCGCTTCGAGCAGTCCGATCTCGCGGAGCTCTTCGAGCATCACCGTCGCATCCTGCAGCACGTCTTGTGCGCGCTTGACGATCTTCCCATCCTGCTTGAACTCGATCTCGTCGCCGAGTGTGCGCAGGTTGCTGAACACATATCTCGCCCCTTCGATCGCGATGTGGCGGTCGTGGATCAGCGGGGTGTGAATCGCTTCGGTCATCATGCCGAGCAGCTGGATGCCCTGGTTGGTCATCGCGCCGACGACGTTGAACAGCGTGTCCTGCACATGCCCTTTAAAGATGTTGCCCGTCATGTGCTTGGTCGGCGGCATGTATTTGAGCGGCGCCTTCGGGAAGATCTCCCGCGCCAGCTGCGCTTGCGCCAGCTCCAGCAGGAACCCGTCTTCGAGGTCGGGGCTCATCTCGAACGCATGGCCCAGTCCCATCTGCTCTTCCGGCAGGCCGGAGCGAAGCGCCAACTGCTCGTTGATAAACTGCGAGGCGAGCACAGAGGGAGCCGCTTCCACCGCATCGGCTGTGGTCAGGTAGTTGTCCTCTCCGGTGTTTATGATCACGCCGGCAAAGGAGTTGATCATCCGCGAGAAGTTCTGATCCACCAGCGTGCGCTGCATGTTGATGTCGCGGAACAGGATGCCGTACAGGGCGTCGTTCAGCATCACGTCGAGCCGCTCCAGCGCCCCCATCGCCGCGATCTCCGGCATGCACAGGCCGGAGCAGTAGTTGCAGAGTCGGATATACCGCCCGATCTCCTCGCCCACCTCGTCGAGAGCTTCGCGCATGACGCGGAAGTTTTCCTGTGTCGCATAGGTACCGCCAAACCCTTCGGTCGTCGCCCCGTATGGCACATAGTCGATCAGCGACTGACCGGTCGAGCGGATGACGGCGATGATGTCTGCGCCCTGTCGAGCTGCCGCCTTCGCCTGCACCACATCTTCGTATATATTTCCGGTCGCCACGATCACATAGATATAGGGTCGCGGTCCTTCGCCGAGCGTGGCGAGGTATTGATCCCGCTTGGCGCGGTTGGCGCGAATCTTTTCGATCGAGAGCTTGGCGAGCTCATTCGCCTTCTCCCTGATCTGCTCTTCCCCGAGCAGAGGGAGCTCCAGCAGGTCGAGGGAGCCTGCGGCCACCTCTTCGCCCACCTCCTGAACGGTGAGCCCTTTTTGCAACACGGCGTTGATGACGAAGCGGGCGGCGCCGCGCTCCAGTTGTCCGCCTTCCTTGATGTGATCGACCACCACGTTGGGAAGCGGCACATAGTCGGCATCGATCCCATCCAACCCGTACAGGCGCAACACGGTGCGCTCGACGGCGACGGTGGTGCGCTCTAAGATAAACTCCTGCAGAGAATCGGCCACATCGGACGCCGCTTGGCGCGCCCGTGCCACCTTCTGCTGATCCAGATACAGCTTGCTCATGATGTGGGGCCCTCCTTTCGCTGTAATACTGCCTGCGCCTGCTCAAGCACCGCCTGAGGCAGACCGAAGCATTTTGCCAGCCGCACGGCGTCCTTGGGGACATCTCCGGCGCAGCTTTTGAGCAACCGATAATCCATCGCGCTGTAGAGGCGCTGTAACAGCTCTTGCGGCGCGCTTTCTTCCAATCGATCGAGCAGATCGCGCTTCAGACCGGCGACGCGAAATCCCTGAATGCCGTTCACTTCGGTCACGCCAGGAAAATGGCTGGCGAACAGGGCGCTGTGCCCGGTGGTCAGCAGGTAGCTGGCCAAGCCGATCGCCAGCGCCTCCCCCTCCTCCGGGTTGGTGGTGCGCGCCACCTCGTCCAGCAGGAGCAAAGCGGGCCTGCTGTCGCCGAGCAGCGCGGACAGACGCTGCATCTCCGCACCAAACGAGGAGAGGCCGCTCGCGAGGCTCTGCTCGTCTCCTCCGGAGATGCCGATGCGCTCGACCGGGCGGAAGCGGAACAGTCTCGCCGGCACGGGCAGCGCGTGTTGGGCGAGCGCTTGCAACAACCCGAGCGTCTTCAAGACCACCGTCTTGCCGCCCATGTTCGGCCCGGTGATCAGCCCGACGCCAGGATCGAGTTCCAGATCGAGCGCGGTGTAGGCACCCCCCCGCTTCTCGACCGCTTCGCGGGCGAGAGGATGGAAAGCAGCCTCGACCGTCCAGCCGGAGGTGACGCTTCGATCGCGGGCGATCGCTTCCCGGCCCGCATCAGCAGCGCCTTCCACCGCTCGACCGACCTCCTGCGCTGCCGCTCCGCCTGCGCTTTCCCAGCAGACCGCCCCCATCTGCCACCTGTTGGCAAGATGCGCTTTCGCCAGGGTCAAGTCCAGCCGACCGAGCGCCGACAGCGCACGCAGCAGCATCGCCGCGTGCGGGCGAAACTCGCTCACGAGATCCTGCAGCGCCTCCGTCTCTCGATCCTCGATCTCCACCAGCTTGTCTTCGCGCTGTTGCAAAAGCTCTTGTACCCGCTCAGGCTCCACCTGCTGAAAGATCGCTTCGAACACCGTCTCCTGCATCAGCTGCAAATCTTGATCCTGCTTGGCAGCGGTCGCATTCGGATCTGACCGGTCGAACACCAGCTGTCCGTCTTTCCCCGGCTTTCTTCCATAGCGCGCGCGCAGGCGATCTCCCTGCGCCTTTTTTTCGGCGAAGATCGCTTCGTTCAGCGCGCTGTGCTCGCGATGCAGCCGCACCAGCTCCGCATCGCTCGACAGCTCGGCGAGCGAAAAGGATGGCACCAACTCCCCCGGCGGGTTCAGGCGGCGCAAGTGTTCCTCCCACGCCACCTGCTCCCAAAAGCGGAAGCAAAGCCCCTTCGCCTGCAGCAGACGCTCGACCGCAAATCCCTGCCAGCAGAACCGTTTCAGTTCAAAAAAATCGACAGGTCGCAGCGTCGCTCCCTGCTCGATCAAGCTCAACAACCCCTCGACATCGGGAAGCTGCCTGAGCGCATCGCGCAGCTCTTTGGCCCACTCCTCATCGCCGAGCGCTGAGCGCAGCATGAGCAGATCGTCCATCCGCTCCTCCCAGAGCGAGCGCTCGCTCGACAGGTAAGGTCTGATCTGCCGCTTGGCGCGCAGGCCCGCAGGCGAGACGGGCGAGAGCGACGCCATGACCTCCGGCCATCCTAAGAGCTCTTTTGTCGTCTCATCCCAAAACGACCCTGAGGTCATCGCCAGTCACTCCTTTACATTCCAGACGGCAACATCACCTGCCACCGCTTGCACCGCTTCCACCAGCTCACCGCTCGGCAGCTGATGCCCTTCTACCGAATAGGGATTGACCGTCATGCCATACACTCGTATCGAGCGGCGCACCACGATCTGATGACCGCGCCGCAAAAACTTGCGCCAAGCGCTCTGCGACACAAAAAAATGCGTGGCGTCAGACAACACGAGCGCAAAGCCGCGCGGAATCCCTTCTAACATCTGGATCAATCGGTCGGTCACCGCACCGGTCACCGCCAGCGCCCGCACCGCCTCCTGACCAGGCCAGCTCGGATCGCTCTGCGGGTTTTGGGTAAACGAGGAGGTCTGGGTGAGCAGAACGTGCTCCAGCCGGTCTTCGCGCAGCACGCCGACCGCAAGCGTTCCGCTCTCCGCCGCCGCATCGTACAGGCGGGCCAGCTCGTCATCCGCTTGCGGCAACAGAAAGCGCTGCAGAAAAAAAGCGCTCTTCTGCGCCACCTCTTGCACCGTTCGCGCCACCACAGCCCCGGTCGCCAATACGACGCCGTCTGTGACCAGCGGGCTTGCAGCCATCATCCGATCGAACGCACCGTCGACCAGGCAGAGGTCTGCGCCCTGCGCTTCCATCATCTGCAGCACCTGTGCGACCTGCTCTCGATAGCGAATGCCTGCCAGCACCACCGTTCCCGGCTCTTGCACCTCCGCCAGATAGACGTCGCCGAGCGTCGAGGAGATGCCCGTTCGCTCGATGATGCGAAGCAGGGCGGTGCCAGCTTCCAGCACATCGCCCGCAGACGCCACAAGGGCGCCCGCCGGAACTTCGACTTCTGGCTTGGGCACCCCCATGATCGCATCATGACGCTCTCCGTCCACGCCGATCGAGACGATCCCCAGCGCTCGCCCCTTGGCGGTCGCTTGATCGATCAACTCATTCATCGCCGTGGTCTTCCCTGCGTGCTTGGCGATGCCCACCAGCGATACGCGGCGGGCACCACAAAGCTCTACTTGCTCAAGCAACATCAGTCTGCCATCGGCAGGTCGATCTTCGCGCTCGCCTGTTCTTCCTGCATCTCTTTCGGGCGGCGGCGCACCATCCCTTTCGGCTCAAGCGACACCTGTTTGTCATTGAGCAGTTTGGCCAGACCGATCTCATCGCCCGTGCTGTGATCATGCGTGCAGGTCGGCGGACACCCTTTGTCCTCGTAGGTCGGCTCATGATACACCGAGATCACGCCCTCGAAGTTGCGCAGGATCACCTTGCCATGACCTTGCGAGATCACATATTGCGGCATGACCGGAATCTTGCCGCCGCCGCCCGGCGCGTCGACGACGAACGTCGGCACCGCATAGCCGGAGGTGTGACCGCGCAGCTGCTCCATGATCTCCAAGCCTTTGGAGACGGTGGTGCGGAAATGCTGAATGCCTTCCGACAGGTCGCATTGGTAGATGTAGTACGGGCGCACGCGGTTGTAGACCAGCTGGTGCATCAGGTCTTTCATCACGTGCACGCAGTCGTTGACCCCGCGCATCAAAACCGATTGGTTGCCGAGCGGAATGCCCGCATCTGCGATCTTGTGACAAGCTGCTTTCGCTTCCTCGGTCAGCTCATCCGGATGGTTGAAGTGCGTGTTGATCCAGACCGGATGGTATTTTTTCAACATGTTGACCAGGTTGTCGGTGATCCGCTGCGGGAAGACGACCGGGGCGCGCGTGCCGATGCGGATGATCTCCACATGCGGGATTTTGCGCAGGCTGGAGATGATGTATTCCAAGATCTTGTCGTTGACCAGCAGGCCGTCGCCGCCGGAGAGCAGGACGTCGCGCACCTGCGGGGTGCGTCTGATATAGTCGATCGCCGCGTCGAGCTGTTGCTTCGGCACCGATTGACCGACTTGGCCGGAGAAGCGGCGACGGGTGCAGTGGCGGCAGTACATCGAACATTGGTTGGTGATCAAGAACAGCACGCGGTCCGGATAACGGTGGGTCAGGCCCGGCGCCGGAGCATCTTCATCCTCGTGCAGCGGGTCGGCCATATCCCACGGCGAGCGCTGCATCTCATCGGACATCGGCACAGCTTGCAGGCGCACCGGACAGGTCGGATCGTCCTGATCCATCATCATCGCATAGTATGGCGTGATGCGCAGCGGAATCGACATCTTGACGTTCAGGATGCCCACGCGCTCCTCATCGGTCAGGTTGATCACCTTTTCCAGCGTCTCCAGATCGTTGATCGTGTGGGTCAGCTGCCACATCCAGTCATCCCACTGCTCGTTGGTGACATCTTTCCAAATCTCCACATCGCGGAAATGACGCTTTTGCTTCCCATAGTGATGCACAGTCAAACGCTCTTGTTGTTCCATGACGTACGTCCCCCTTTTCTCTCTTCCAGCGAATCGGGCCTACAGCCCGTATTTTGTTTCAAACAGCTGACGAAGCGCTGCCGATTCCCGCACCAGCTCCAGCGAAAGATCAGCATGCCCTTTCGTATAGCCGTTGCCGATGATCATGTTCACATCTTTGCCGACGCCTTCCGCGCCGAGCGCAGCCGCCGTGAACGAGGTGGCCATCGAGAAGAAGTAGACCGTCCCCTCGTCGCGGGTGGCGAGGATCGATGCCATCTCCGTGCCCGGGATGTTGACGCAGTTGACCGTCAGATCGGCGAAGCGCCCCTCTGTCTCCCGCTCCACCGCTTCCAGCACATCGACAGGTCGCGTGCAGTCGAGGTTGAGCACCACATCCGCCCAGCCGAGCTTCTCGATCGCCGCACAGCCTTGCTCGCCATACTCGATCGCGATGATCTTTCCGGTCGGACCGGCCGACTTTCGCGCCTGATAGAGCACCATCGTGCCGCTCTTGCCGCCAGCGCCCAAGATGACGACCGTGTCGCCTTCCTGCACCAGCTTCGCCGTCTGCGCAGGCGCTCCGCACACATCGAGCACCGCGAGCGAAATGCGGTCGGGCACATCGTCGGGCAGCTTGGCGTAGAGTCCCGATTCGAACAGGATCGCCTGACCTTTGATGTCAACCTGCCCGGTCTTCACATCCATCTTGACGATCTCCTCGATCGTCAGCGGCGTCAGCGACAGCGAGACGAGCGTCGCGATCCGATCGCCCACCTGCAGGTCGATCTTCCCCGCCAGCTGCTGCCCGATCTGCCGCACCGTGCCGATCAGCATGCCGCCAGAGCCTGTCACCGGGTTGTGGTGCTTGCCGCGGCTCGCCACGATGTTTTGCATATGCTCGCCGACCTTGACCGGATCTCCACCCTCCGCTTCGCGAATCTGCACGAATGAGGCGGAGTCGATGTTCAGCGTCTCCACATCGATCAAGATCTCGTTGTCGTATAACTCCATGCTGTTATCCAGCTTCCATGCGGGTTGCGGCATCGTGCCCTCTGGCTCCACGACGCGATGCAGACCGTAGCGATGGCCTGGTCTCATGGTGATTCCCTCCCTCAAACACCTTGCCTTGTTGTTGCCCGATATCTCAATGCAAAATTCATGCCAACATCGCTAAATTCAAGGGAAACCCTTCGTTACCAAAGGATTCTGGCAATTTGGCGCAACCGCTTACAAAAAAGAAAGCGCCGAAAATTCGGCGCTTTCGATCCTCTGCACGATTCATTTTTTCGCTCACATGTCCGCTTTCCCTCGCGAGGCGCTGCGCTTGGTGAGCTGTTCGCGCCCCTCTTTGTCCTGCGCTTTGTTCAACCTGTATTGCAAGGTCTGCCGCGGGACTTGGAGCAGTTTTGCCGCCTGTTGGATGTTGCCGTTCGTCTCGCGCATCGCCTGCTCGATCAGCGCGGTCTCCACCTGATCAAGCGCTTCACGCAAAGGGCGCACGGCGTGGGGCAGCGAAAAGTCCCCCTCCTGCTTGGCAGAAAAATGACCTTCGCGGATGTGCCAGGGCAGATGTTCCATCTGCAGATACGGGCCGTCTGCGATGTTCATCGCCCCTTCGATCGCATGCTCCAGCTCGCGCACGTTGCCCGGCCACTCATAGCGCACAAATCGATCGAACACCTCCGGCGTCACATCGACCACCGCCCGACCGAACTTTCGGTTGAACTTCTCGATAAAGTGTTTCGTCAGCAGCCGGATGTCGTCTGGACGCTCAGACAACCGCGGCAGATGCAGCGAGACGACGTTTAAGCGATAGTAGAGGTCGGCTCGCAGATTGCCGCGCTCGATGGCGACGATCGGGTTTTGGTTGGTCGCCGCGAGCACCCGCACGTCCACTTCGATCACCTTCGCATCGCCGACGCGGCGGACGATGCCCTCCTGCAACACCCGCAACAGCTTGGCTTGAAGCTCCAGCGGCATCGAGTTGATCTCATCGAGAAAGAGCGTCCCACCATCGGCCAGCTCAAACAGCCCGGGCCGATTTTCCGCCCCTGTAAACGAGCCCTTCACTGTGCCGAACAACAGCCCTTCCAGCAGCGAGGCGGGCAGGGCGGCGCAGTTTTGGGCGATGAACGGTCGGTTGCGCCTAGGCGAGGCGTTGTGGATCGACTGGACGAACAGCTCCTTGCCTGTGCCCGTCTCGCCAAACACCAGCACGGGCGAAGAGGTGGTCGCCGCCCTGGCTGCCAGCTCTTTGAGCAACAGCATCGACCGCTCCTGCGTCAAGATCTGGGCAAAGGTCCAGCGCGCTTCGATCGGGCTCTTCTTCTTGCCCGTCCCTCGTTCCATGCTGACGATCTGCGCCTGCAGATCGACCAGCTTCTCGTTCAGCTCTTTGAGTCGGGTCAAATCTTTCGCCACTTCAAGCGCCCCGATCAGCCGTCCTGACGACATGATCGGCAACGTCGTGTTCACCGTGTGCACCTTCGTGCCTCGGTAGTTGGTGTACATCTGCGGCATGTCCGGGATGCGCTCGCCGGTGTCGATCACCTTGAGCAATGTCGAAGTGCTCGTCTGAAGCGACGGAAACACTTCCAGCAGGTGCCGTCCGATCACCTCCTGCGGATCGAGGCCATCGAGCTTGGCGGCAGAATCGTTGTAGTAGATCGTGATGCCATCCCGGTCGACCGCATGAATGCCCTCATCGATCGAGGCCAAAATCGCCCGCAACATCTCGACCATCTCTTGCGCCTCACGGTCCATCGCCCATCCCCTCCTCACCTCTGTCAGAGCTGCCGAATTCCCGGCGTTTTGGATGCCGAAAATTCGGCAACCCGTCTCAAAAAAAGTTCCGCCATTACAGCGGACGCGATAGTAGAATGCGATCTCTGCACGGGATGCCGTTCTCAACGATCGGCTCGCCGTACTCTCTGAGAAAATAATCGAAATCGATCCCGATCATGCGAAACCCAAGTTTTTGATAGAAAGCCAGATTCCCGATGCTTGAGTTTCCGGTGCTGACGATCACCTCGCGAAACTCGCGCTCTTTCAAGTTTTTGAGCACGGTCAACAACAGTTGTTTGCCGTGACCTTGCCCTTGATACGCTTCTCGCACTGCGATGTTTTTGATCTCTACTTTGCCCTCTTCGCTCTGCAGCAAGACCAGCACGCCGATCGTCTCTTCCTCTACCGATCTCCACGCGTACAGCTCGCCGCGGGGCAGATAGTTGCGCACCATCTCTTCAGACGGATCGGCCAGCAACAAGAGCGGTAGATACGCCTCATGATTTCTTTCGACCAAATGAAGCATGGTGTCCCCTCCAATCCTACTCTGCTTATCTACGCACTAGACCCCGTCAATTCCTCTTTTTCTGCTCATCTGTTGTCTTCTTCAACAACACAGGAACGCGCCGTTTAAGCTGTGAACCGATCTGGCCGAGCTCCTTTGAGGCGTGATTTCCCCAGTATCCATCTAAGGGAACCCTGATGCCGAGCTCATCGGCAAGCTCATGCTTCATCCGCTCGACCATCAGCCTGACCTCCGGATCATTTATATCCCATGCTCTCTTTTTATTCACCGCATTCATCTCCCATCCTGCCAAATTCAGCAGATCCAATCATTTATTTTTGAATTTTTTCTTTAAAATTGATATCCCGCATCTCTGTAGCGCCAGTTTGATCGAACGGCCCGTTCGGACCGACACGATTTTGAATTGACCGTACGATTGCAGACACCGCTCTAGCTTTGCCGAAAATGCGCAGAAACAGACCGCTCCGAGAAAAAACACTCACTGTCGAAAAAAATCGCTTCCGCTCGAAACGAAAAAGAGGGAGGGACGGCAGGCTGGGCATCCACAACTCGCAACCGCCGACAGAATCGCCTGATTATTACCGAATGTCGAATAGTATTAACCGAAACTTCAAAAAGAATATTGACCTATAACCATAAATGGGTACAATTAAAAATAAGAACATTTATAAAGTTTTTATAATTATAACAAAAAGAGAGGGAGGTTATTCAAAATGAACAAAAAGCTGACTGCTGCATTGGTGATGACATCGTTGATCGCGTCTGCGCTGGCGATGTCGTCCGCAGGTGCATCTGCCGACAAGCAAGTGCTGAAAGACGGGGAGGGCGCCGTTCACAACGTCGTTGGCAACCTCGGCAAAGTGAGTGGCACCACGCCGGAGGATCGCGCGCTCAAAGCGCTCGACAAAGCAAAAGACGTGTACGGTTTCGCGAAGGCAACAGACAAATTCAAAGTGAAAAAAACGCACCGCGATGAGAACGGCACCACCCACACCAAGCTCGACCGCACGATCGGCGGCATCCCCGTCTTCGCCAGCGAAATGATCGTGCACGAGGCGGACGGCGACGTGCAGGGCATCACCGGCATTTACAGCGAGCTGACCCCGACGGCGAGCAAAGCGACGCTGAAAGCAAAAGAGGCGATCACCGCGGCGATCGCGCACACCGGGTACCAAGGCGAGCTGTCCGAAGCGGCACAGGCGGAGCTGATCTACCTCCCGCAAGCGGACCGCGCGGTGCTCAGCTACAAGGTCGGCGTCAACTATCTGGGCGACTCCCCTGGGCGTTGGACCGTGTTCGTCGACGCCACCACCGGCGCCGTGCTCGACGCGTACAACATGATCGAGCACGTTCAGGGCACCGGGATCGGCGTGCTCGGCGACACCAAGACGATCGAGACGACCTATCGCTCCGGCACCTACTACCTCGAAGATCGCAGCAAGCCGATGAGCGGCATGATTCAGACCAAGACGTACAACAACGGAATCTTCTCTTCCAATATGACCGATGCGGACAACGTGTGGGATGCGCCAAAACAGCGGGCCGGCGTGGACGCGCACTACTACACGGGCGTCGTCTACGATTACTACCTCAACAACCTCGGCCGCAATTCCTATGACAACGCCGGCCACACCATGCTGTCCTATGTCAACTACTCGAACAAATACAACAACGCCTTTTGGAATGGATCGTCGATGACCTATGGAGACGGCGATGGCGTGAACTTCCGTCCCTTCTCCGGCTCGCTCGACGTGGTCGCACATGAGCTGACACACGGTGTGACCGAGCGCACCTCCGGCCTCGTCTACAGAAATCAATCGGGCGCGCTCAACGAATCCTGGTCGGATGCGATGGCGGCTGCGATCACCGGAGATGATTGGCTGATCGGCGAAGACATCTGCATTCCGAGCGGCGCCTACACCGCCTTCCGCTCGATGTCCGATCCGACCGCCTATGGCGATCCTGCGCACATGAATCAATATGTGAACACCTCTGCTGACAACGGAGGCGTTCACACCAACTCGGGCATTCCGAACAAAGCGTTCTACAGCTTTGCCACCGCGATCGGCTCGCGCGACATCGCCGCCAAAGTCTGGTACATCGCGTCCCGCGACTACATGGTTTCGAACACCAACTTCTCCGGCGCTCGGGCAGCGACCCTACAAGCATGCTCCGCTCTTTATGGCTCCGGGTCGTCCTACTACTCCGCCCTGCAAAGCGCGTGGAGCGGCGTCGGTGTATACTAATTCAAAATCATGATTCCTCGATCATCGACAA